>JANQPN010000044.1 GCA_028289455.1 Wenzhouxiangellaceae bacterium | reverse complement strand
CCAGGGTTCGGCTGTCAGCTGGTACAGCTCCCGACCCTGGCTGGTTGCCGCAGTGCTGGCAGTTGTGTTGGTATCGGCCAGTTATGCCGGCTATCTGATGTGGCCGGGAGGACAGCCTGAGACGCCGGCCAGCGAACAGTCAGAGCTGCTGACAGAAACGCCGGTCAGTCAGCTTGATCAACAGTCGGAACCAGCCGTCGGCACAGTTGACAGCGAGGCCGCTGCAGATACGGAATTCTCAAATAACGTGTTGAGCAGTGCACCACGGGCTGAACTCAGGCAGCCAGTGGAGCAATGGTTGAACACCGGCCGGTCAACAGCTGTGTGGGCCCGTTGGGCCGATATATGGCGTCTGGATCAACAACGGATTATGACTGCCTGTGAACAGATTGATGCTGATGGGCCGGAACCGACAGGGGTATTCTGTACCCGGCAACCGGGTGGCTGGAACAGGATCAGGCAGCTCAATCTGCCGGTTTTGATAGAGCTGGACAACAGCGCATCACCGATGCTGGTCGAGGGCTTTCAGCCCGGGCAGGTATTACTGCACAACGGCGAGCAACAGCGCTGGTGGCGGTTTAATGAATTACTGGATCACTGGACAGGCGGGTATACCGCAGTATGCCCCGGGTCCATGCAGGTATGGCGAGAAGACATGCAGGATAGTGAAATTCAACGTTTGAAAAGCCTTGCTGCCGAACTCCCTGAACAGCCATACAGGGGTTTGGCTGACGAAAATTACAGTGAAGACTTTGCTGCCTGGGTAGCCGACTTTCAGGTGCGCAATGGTCTGGTTTCAGATCGTATCCTGGGGCAGGAGTCGAAGTTGTTTTTATGCGCTGCAGGACCGGGAACCCCACAATTGCAGGCCGGATCAGAAGCGGCTTTACTGGCAGAGGGAGACTAAACCGTGTCGTTTTTACTCGATGCATTGCGTAAATCGGAACAACAGCGGCGCCTGGGGGAAACGCCGCGTATCCAGGTACCCACGCTGGGGCAGACAGATCAGGCACACCGGCCGGCGCGCAGATGGTGGCTGGCACTGGGGGTGCTGCTGATAGCGGTTTTGTCAGTGTTGCTGGTTTTACAGCAGAGCGGCAAAAACGATGCGGCTGAGCCGGGCCAGGCAGCTGGTGATTTTGCTGCCGAACTGCCGGAATCGCAACCTGCTCAACCGCCTGCTCAACCTGCCGCTCAACCGGCAGTTCAGCTGCCACAGATTGATCCTGCACCAGCCGCTGGAAATCAGGCGCCGCCGGTTTCAGATCACTCTCTGCCTTCGGCGTTGAGTGAAAATAATCTGGAACAGCCGGTCAAAGATTTCGATGCCCTGGCAGCAGAGATTGCCGAGCGTGAGGCCGAGGCCCGCCAGGCCCGTCAGGCAGCAGCAATAGCAGCTGTGCAGAATGAGCCCGAGAAAGACACAGCAGCAGCCATACCGCCGGTTGAACAGTCCATGCCGGAGATTGAGGATGATGAGCCGGAATGGCAGCCACAGCGGCCTTCGCATATCAGTTACTTTGAGCTGCCGGTCAATATACGCCAACAACTGCCGGAGCTGCCCATCAGTATCCGGGTTTATGATGAAGCGCCTGAAAAACGCTTTGTCATCATCAACCGGGGGCGAGTCACAGAGGGAGACAGCATTCCTGAAGCCAGCGAAGTAAAACTGGTGGAAATCAAACGTGATTCACTGATCCTGGAGTTCCAGGGGTATGTGTTTGAATATCAGTAACCACGCAGCTGACTGACCGGACCGGCAAGCGTCAAGATGCTGCAATCACCGATCATTTTTCGTGAAAGTGTGCGCCGTCAGCCGGTGATTCCCTGGCTGGTATGCCTGGTTTCGGCAGCCATTCTGGTGGTGACCGGTTACCTGAGTGTTATTAATGTTGCCGAACGTACCAGCCTGGTGCAGCAATGGGGGTTGATACCGGTTCAGCTGCAGAATCTGCTGCAATTGCATATCGGTGAATGGTTTGGGCCGGCAATGCTGACACCGCTGAGTGCGTTGCTGGTGCATGCCAGCTGGCTGCATGTACTTGGAAACCTGGCCTATTTATGGGCATTCGGCCTGACCCTGGAACGGTTGGCCGGTCACATCGCCTTTGCGATGACGTTTTTTATTGCCGGTGGCATCAGCAACGTGGTGCTGGCCTTTCAACTGTCGGATCAGACCACACCGGTCATCGGGGCCAGCGGTGGTGTTTCCGCAGTCATCGGCTGTTATTTGTGGCTATACCCCAAACGCCGCCTGGGTCTGTATATTCCGCTTGGCCTGTATTTGAAATTTGCGCGTCTGCCCTCATTGCTGGTTATCGGCTCCTGGTTTGCGCTGCAGGTTATTTATACTTTGCAGAGTCCGGTCGCCGGCGATGTCGCCTGGCGGGTGCATCTGGTAGGTTTTGTTCTGGGGATTCTTGCAGGTATGCTGATTAGGCTGGTGCGGCCGCGTGCCGGCATGATGGGTTAGTTATTTTTACGGACAGCTCGGTTATTTATGTCAAAAACGGTTCTATATAAAGTCATTTTTCTTAATCATGGCAAGGTCTATGAGCTGTATGCCGGTGGGGTAACCAGCAGCGGGTTGTATGGCTTTGTTGAAATTTCCGAACTGCAGTTCAGTGATGAAGGCGTCGTCATTGACCCGACAGAGGACCGTATCCGCGAAGAGTTTGCCGATTCTGAAGTATTGCATCTGCCGATGCACAGTGTATTGCGTGTGGAGCAGGTCAAATCCCGCGGGCAATGCAAAATACGTGATCGTGAGTCCGGGGAAAAAGTGACGCCTTTTCCGGTTATTGGTCAGCGCGGCAGCGATGGCAAATGATCATCAGATAAAGGTATATCTTCAAGTTTATTCTCTGACGGATTCAGCCTGCCGGCGGCATGACTGAATTTGTAAAGCTGTCTTAATTATTGTTATCGTCACAGACTGTTTTAACGTGACGATGACATAGCCGTTCTCGTTAAACCAGGCTTCACCGGAGCTGAAATCACAACATCAGAGCAGGGAAAAACCATCATGAACAGGGAATGTCGTTCGCCTTTTGTATTTCTTAACATACTGGTATTAATAGCTTTTTCTTCCTCATTGGCTTATGCGCAAACAGCTGAGAATGAAGAAGATGAAACCCCGGCTTCCTCCAAAACACTGGAATCACTGACGGTAACAGCGCAAAAGCGCGAAGAGGATATTCAGGAAGTACCTGCGGCAGTGGTTGCATTAACCGGTGAAAAGCTGAACGTTCTGGCGTCCGGCGGGCTGGATGTGAGGTTTTTATCTTCACGGCTGCCCAGTCTGCAGATTGAATCCTCTTTCGGCCGGGTTTTCCCGAGGTTTTATATTCGTGGATTCGGCAATACCGACTTTGATCTGAATGCCTCGCAGCCGGTTTCTCTGGTTTATGACGGCGTCGTACAGGAAAACCCCATTTTGAAAGGCTTTCCCATATTTGACCTGGATCGTATTGAAAACCTGCTGGGACCACAGGGTACCTTGTTCGGTCGCAACACGCCCGCAGGTATCGTCAAGTTTGAATCAGCGCGGCCTACCCAGACCCGGGACGGATATGCTCAGCTGTCTTACGGCAAATTCAATAATGTGAATTTTGAAGGTGCCATCGGCGGTGCATTGAACAATGACTGGTCAGCGCGCTTTTCGGCTTATGTGCAACGCCGCGATGACTGGGTCGATAATAATTTTACCGGCGAGCAGAATGCGCTGGGCGGTTTTTCTGAAGCCGCTGCACGGCTTCAGGTCGCCTATAACAACGGCAGCAACTTCTCTGCGCTGTTCAACCTTCACGGGCGTACGCTGGATGGCACTGCACGATTATTCCGGGCCAACATCATTCAGCCGGGCACCAATGACCTGGTCGCGGACTTCAATCGTGACGATATCAGTATCGATGGTTTGAATGAGCAGGAAGTCGACAGTGTCGGCGGTTCCATTACCCTGGACTATCAGACCGACCGGTTGACATTCAGCTCAATAACGGGGTTTGAATCGGTCACCGACTTTTTCAGCCGCGGCGATGTCGACGGAGGTTTTGGTGCCGTTTTTGCTCCTCCTTCCGGTCCCGGCCTGATTCCATTTACCGCGGAAACTGCAGATGGTCTGCCGTCACATTTTCAGTTTTCCCAGGAAATCCGTATTGCCAGCAATGGGGAAGGGCAGTTCAACTGGCAGCTGGGTGCTTATTATTTTCATGAAGACATAACCATCGACAGCATCAGCTTTGATACCCTGGCCGGCGATGTTGAAAACGGTTTTGCATTTCAGGAACAGCAAACCGACACCATCGCATTTTTTGCCAGTGCCGATTATGACGTGAGTGAACGTTTCAAATTGCGAGGCGGTTTCCGCGTATCTCATGACGAAAAAGACTTTGTAGCCGAGCGCACCGTATCGCCACTGTCGTTCATAGGTGTTGGTCCAATCGGACCGCTATTTGCCAACCCTTCCGATACCGAATACAGTTGGGATTTCAGCGCCACCTATTTCATCAATAATGATGTGAGCGTTTATGGCCGTCTGGCACGGGGTTTTCGAGCGCCCAGTATTCAGGGCAGATTGCTGTTCGGCGATGTGGTATCCGTAGCGGACACCGAAACCATTTTTTCCTATGAGGCCGGCATCAAATCGTTGCTGGCAGGTGGGCGCGCACGCCTGAACTTTACGGTTTTCCGTTATGTGGTTGATGATCAGCAGCTGACCGCAGTGGGTGGAGGCAACAACTTCAATACGCTGGTCAATGCCGATCGCACTGAAGCAGCCGGATTTGAACTGGATGCGGAAGCTTTTCTGACCGATGACCTGGTGGTTACGGCAGGCTTAAGCTACAACGATACTGAAATTGATGATCCCAATCTGGCCATTCAGCCTTGTGGCGGCGGCTGCACAGTGCTGGACCCTGCCGGGCCTATTGATGGGACAGTGCTGATTGACGGTAACCCATTGCCGCAGGCACCCGAGTGGGTATTCAATGCGACTGCCCGTTACGGTATTCCGGTTGGTGCCGGTGAGGTATTTATCTATACCGATTGGGCCTATCGTTCTTCAGTCAATTTCTTCCTGTATGAATCAACCGAGTTTACCGGCGATGATCTGCTCGAAGGCGGTTTGCGGATAGGTTACAACTGGAATTTCGGCAATCAGGAAGCAGCAGTGTTTGTGCGTAACATCACTGACAACGTAACCATTGTGAACGGCATTGACTTCAATAACCTGACAGGTTTTGTCAACGAACCGCGTACCTGGGGAGTTGAGTACACCCACCGCTTCTAAGTCAAAATACTCCAGTGTTGCAGCTGCCCGGCGGCTGCAGCATTTCTGTCAGTCATCACGGCAGCTCGCCAGTGCCCGGCGGGCGGTATCGCTGCTGAATCCTTTTCTGCATAAGGCCTGAAAAGCTTTGCCCTGCTGCTTGAAATCAGACAGATCATCATTACGCTTGTGCAAAAAACGAACTGCCGCATCCAGCCACTGGTCGGCCAGTTCATCAAGCGCATCAGCAATCAGCTCATCAGCCACGCCGCGTTGCCGCAATTCGGCCTGAATCAACAGCGGGCCATACAGCCGCATGCTGCGCTGTCTGGCATAGGCATTTGCATAACGGCTGTCAGATTGCAGATCATGCTGCTGACACCAGTTAAGGGCCAGTTCTACGGTTTCAGGGGAATAACCGCGCCGGGTAAGTTTATAGGTTAGTTCTTCGGCGCTGTGTTCGCGTCTGGCCAGCAGTTTAACCGCCAGTTGTCTGGCGGCGCTGTTATTGTCATCGGTCAAGGCGGATGTTATTCAGCAGCTGCCTGTTCAGCAGGTTCGCCGGCGTCTTCCGGTTGCGCTTTGACCAGTAGTTTTGCGCGCAGCTGCCGGTCGACCTCCTCGGCGATGGCGGTGTTTTCTTTGAGGTATTGACGGACATTGTCTTTGCCCTGGCCAATACGCTCTTCACCATAGCTGTACCAGGCGCCGGATTTTTTGATCAAGCCGTGCTCAACACCCAGGTCAATCAATTCGCCTTCCAGGGAAGTGCCTTCACCGTAGAGAATCTCGAACTCCGCCTGACGGAACGGTGGCGCCAGCTTGTTCTTGACCACTTTCACCCGGGTCTGGTTACCGATAACCTCATCGCCGCGCTTGATTGCACCGATTCGGCGGATATCCAGGCGTACGGACGAATAAAACTTCAATGCATTACCACCGGTAGTGGTTTCCGGGCTGCCGAACATAACGCCGATCTTCATTCGGATCTGATTGATGAAAATCACCATGCAGTTGGAACGCTTGATGTTACCGGTCAGTTTGCGCAGTGCCTGAGACATCAGCCGCGCCTGCAGGCCGACATGTGAATCGCCCATTTCACCTTCAATCTCGGCTTTGGGGGTCAGTGCGGCAACGGAGTCGACCACCACGATATCCACTGCACCGGAACGTACCAGCATGTCAGTAATTTCCAGTGCCTGCTCGCCGGTATCCGGCTGTGACACCAGCAAATCTTCAACATCTACGCCGAGTTTGGCGGCATACACGGTATCCAGGGCGTGCTCTGCATCGACAAAAGCTGCGGTGCCGCCCAGTTTTTGCGCCTGAGCCACTGCCTGCAATGCCAGTGTGGTTTTACCGGAGGATTCCGGACCGTAAATTTCGATGACCCGGCCGCGTGGCAGGCCACCGATACCCAGTGCTATATCCAGCGTCAGTGAGCCGGTGGAAATGGCCTCTATATCTTTGGCGGCGCTGCCGTCACCCATGCGCATGATTGCGCCTTTGCCGTATTGTTTTTCAATTTGTCCGAGCGCGGCTGCCAGCGCGCGTTTGCGGTTTTCGTCCACTTGCAACTCCTGAATACTTGGGCGTTGAATTATTTAGCAGGGCTTT
>JANQPN010000043.1 GCA_028289455.1 Wenzhouxiangellaceae bacterium | reverse complement strand
AGCCCAACCCGGCATCGATAATGAACAGCAAATGGCTGTGCACAATGCGCTGGGCATTGCTTATTGGCGTGAGCGTGACTATGCCCGGGCTGAAGCACATTATGAGCAGGGCCTGAAAGCTGCTGAGCAACTCCGCGACCTGATTGGCAGCGCGACACTGTTGACCAACCTGGGCATTCTAGCCCGCATTACCGGCCAGCCTGACCAGGCCAGGCAATACATTGAAAGAGCACTGCTGGCAACACAACGCGCAGGCGCACGGCAAGGCTCACCCTACCACTCCTTAGGGCAAATCGAACGCCTGCTCGGCAATATCAATGCAGCACATCGAAACTACGCCCGTGCAGCAGAAATTTATGCTGACAATGGCTATCTTCGCAATCAGGCAATTTCATTGAGAATGCTTGCACGAATGACTGCGAGGCTGGGTGATCTGGATAGCGCCTTAGCGCACCTGGAACAGTCTCAGGCGATAGCCGAATCCGTCAATGCGGACAGTGAAATCAATCGTGCAATAATTTATCGTGCCTGGGTTATCGATTTACTGGGACAGTACCAGGTCACATCCGGACTGGATCAAATCAAAGCCACACTGTCTGCAGACAATGTGGTTTATGCTGAAGCTGCGGAAATGTCTGCCATGGCGGCGCTGCGCAATGGCGATCTGCAGCAGGCACGCCGCGATGCTGATATCGCTCGAACTATCTATATCGACCATGACATCGGGGACGGTCAGCTATCAGCGGAAACGATCCTGGCCTGGGTCGATGCCCTGGAAGGTAATTTGACTTCGGCCGACCAGCAGCTGCAACACCTGGTCGATTCAGCACGGGAATCCAAACAGCTGTATGCCGAAATAAAGGCACGCCATGCATTGGGAGAGACACTACTGCTGCGCGGTGAGCTTGCAGCCGCGCAAGCGCAGCTGGTATCCGCCCGACAGATGTCTGTGAAAAACGGTGACCTCGCGCTGGAATGGAGCATTGCTCCGGCATTGGGCAGTGTTTATCTGAAAACCGGCAATATGGAGGCCGCTACCGCCATGGCAGGAGTGGTTTCAACCGCCACGGTCAACACACTGGCAGGCTACCGGTTTCTAGCGCGGCATGCTGCTGCAGAAAATAATACCCAAACAGCGATTGATTTGATGAGCGAAGCCCGCCTGACGCATCAAGCCGCCTGGTCACAACAGGATGAAGCTTTCGTCAACGAACAGCGGCAGTTGCTTGATAATTGATACCTGGACCACGGCCTGAATCAAATTAATCAAACTGTCTGCATTACTCCTGAACGGCAGTGGCCTGCAAGCGAATCAGCTGAGCCTGCAAATCCGCCTGATACGCACCGGCGGTGAATCTGTCCGCGGTTTGCTGCAGCGTTTCCACCGCCTGTTCGGGCTCACCATTCTGTATCTGCTGATCACTGATTGATAGAGACAGATCAAACAGCTCCTGTTGACCTGATTCGGAAAGCCTCCCATTGTCCGCAGCCTGCAGTAAAGCCCTCCAGGCAGCATCAGTATCACCGCTGGCTATCAGATAGATACCGATGCGTTCCAGTTCGGAGCGCCCGTCATTAAATGCGACCGATCCCCTTACAGGTATTTTCAACTGCCGCCCTACCTCCAGCAGCCGCGGTACAGCAATGTCGTTATAGCTGGCCAAGGCATAAAACTGTAATGGATCACCCATATGCTGACCGGCCAGTGCAGATAATGTATCGCCGGCCTGTACGGTTACTTCATAATGCTCATCCCCGAAAATTTGTTTTGCATCGGTCTGCAACTGCTGCAACAGTGAATTCATCACCCGCGGGTTGGTCTCCTCCGTTATCAATACCTTCAGTGAGTCACTGGCCAGCTGGGCTTCGCCATTCTGCATTAACTCAATGACCGATTTCAGATCTGTAGCCAATGGCACAGGTGGTGGTGGTTCCGGCTCAGGTTCTGCAACCGGTTCCGGTGGTGGGGGTGGTTCAGGTTCAGGAACTACCGGTGCTGTCTGGCAGCCATAGATCAGTCCCAGCAATACCAACCATGCTGGTATTTTTATCCATAAAAACCTGCCAGTCATTTTGTTCAATTGATATTGCATAGTCTGTCGCTGGTCAATGCAATAATTGCATTTCAGGGTCACTGTCGTTCCATTCCTGTCAGTAATTACACCGGATAATGCAGTGAAAACCAAGTGCTAAAGAACTTCAGCAAATGGTGCCGATAGAGGGATTTGAACCCCCGACCCACGCATTACGAATGCGTTGCTCTACCAACTGAGCTATATCGGCACTGATGAAGTGCCGAAGTATACTGCTTTTCAGGCAATGGATCGAGCTTGAGAAACTGCCGGCATTGCGTAAGCCTGGCAGCCGATCCGGCTATATGAACCGGTCATCATACCGACCAGCAGTTTTACCGATGCCGGCGCCATCCCCAGACCATTGCGGTAATGGCCGGTATTCAACCATAACCCCCTGATACCGGGCATATCACCAATTACCGGTATTTCACGGTCAATGGCCGGTCTCAAACCTGACCACTGCCGTACCAGAGGTAAACTGTCCACTGGCGGAAACAGCTCGCGGCAGGCGAGAGCGATTTCTGCTTCAGCCGCTGTCGTACTGCTGGTATCGAAACCCACTGCTTCCACTGTACTGCCCCCGAGAATGAGACCATCATTTCTGGGAATCAGGTATTTTCCATGGCCACTGACCATCAACGGCAGCAATCCCGGCGGCCCTTTCCACAGCAGCATCTGACCGCGCACCGGTTTCACACCCAGCAGCGGCAAATGGCTGTTGGCTAAAATAACATCACTCCAGGCGCCTGCCGCCAACACCACCTGATCTGTTTTTATCAACTGGTCCGATTCCAGCAGCAGTCCGGTTAGTTTATTGCCTTTCAGCTGTAAACGCTTGATGGGAGCATGCTGATGAATGCTTACCCCGGCAGCTGTTGCCGCCTTTATCAATGCCTGCCCAAATCTTGGGTTGCGCAGCTGGGCGGCGTGGCGAAAGCGCCATACCGGTATATCCGGTGATCCGGTCAGCCAATCGGATAAACTACCCAGCTCAATCTCAGCCTGCATTCTGAGCCGCCACTTTTCACTGCGTTCGTCAAAAGGTCCGCAATACAGCAGACCATTCTGTACATACTCGGAATCAATGCCACTGGCCTGCTGAATTTCTGCCAGCAGTGACGGATACAGCTCTAGGCTTCGAACGACCAGCTGCTGTACAGCTTCAGGATATTGCCAGGGCGGTACCGGGCTAATAATTCCGCCGCCTGCCCAGGATGAACCGGAAAATGCTTCAGCCTGATCATACACCGTCACCTGGAAGCCTTTTTTCTGTAGCTCCCAGGCTGTTAACAAACCAATTACACCAGCGCCGATGACGCTGCAATTATGCTGAAAATCAGGCATTTATGCGGGTTTTTTACCGTTTATCAGTTATAGTTACCGTTTATCGGAAGATAGTGGTCTGCAACCATCAAATCCCTGAGGATTCATCCTATGAAAATTTGTCGCATCACCCAAACCGGCAACGACGGGTTCACAATTGTCGAAATGATGATATCAATTGCTGTGCTGACTATTTTAACAGCTATAGCATTGCCCAGTATCAATCAGATTTTCTCGCGTAACGATCTGGCCGGTGTCACCAATGAGTTGATCGCTTCGATCAACCAGGCGCGGTCTGAAGCGGTTACCCGCTCTACCAATGTGGTCATTTGCCCGACCACTGGTGGTGGATGCGATGCCGGCGAGTGGGAATCCGGCTGGCTGATATTCGTAGACGTTAATAATAACGGTACCTTTAATATCGGCGATCAGCCAATCAGTCTGGGCAACGGCACAACTACTGATGCCATATCCATTGATGGTTTCAATAACGGTTTGCGGTTTAACGCCACCGGCATTCTCACCAATGCTGTCGCTGCCAATATCGAGCTGACACACTCAAGCCTGCCGGTATTCAACCGGCTTGCCATCAGCAACCTTGGACAAATTGAGTTCTCTCAAATCCATCCTTAGGAATAATTCAAAACAATGAGCCGTAAAAAAACATTTGGACTCTACCGCCAGGGGTGTGGGTATTCGCTGCTGGAAGTCATGGTTGCCGTGGTTATTTTGTCAGTGGGTCTGGCTGCGCTGGGTCTGTTACAGGTGGTTAACGTGCAAAACACCTATAACGCCAATAACCGTGCAGTGGCAGCTACCGCAGCACGCGACATGGCTGATCGCATCCGCGCCAACCTGGTTGCTTATGAGAATGGCCTGTTTGCCAATGCTTCCGTCGGCGCCAACAACAATTGCGCCACCGGCGGTGGCGGCACGGTCTGCAACTTTACTGCCATGGCACAGGATGATCTGGCCCAGTGGCAGCAGCAGCTGGGCGCCCTGCTGCCGGCCGGCGCCGGTGTTGTCTGTGTTGACAATGGCGTCATTGATGATGGCAACCCGGGTGCTCCCGGATGTTCTGGAACCGGCAATACGGTGATTAAAGTGTTCTGGCGTGAAACCGCCAGTTTCAGTGATGACCTGAATGCCGATGATGTCAACAATCAATGGCAATCTTTCGGACTTGTGGTGTACCCCTGATGAGAACTGACATACAGCGCACCAATAAACATTCTGCGGGTTTCAGTGTTATTGAACTCATGGTTGCCCTGGCGATCACGGCCTTTCTACTGATTGGCCTGGTTCAGATATTCTCCAGCATCCGTGCCAGCTACGCACTCCAGGAAGGACTTGCCAGATTACAGGAAAATGCCCGTTTTGCTACCAGTTTCATGAGTCGTCAGTTACGGGAAGGCGGCTACTTTCCATTCTCCGAGCATGAAAATCTGAATATCGACATCGGTTTTAATTTCCCCTCTGTATTGACCGGCGATGTACCACCGATATTGACTGTGAACACCGCTGAGGGTCTTAGCGGGAATGGTGATACCGTGGAAGTTAATGTCTTCTCGGACACCAACTGCAATGACAACGTGAATCCGGCCACTACCACCGGCAACCCTGCCATCGGTCACAAGCAGATCATGTTTTCACACAATGCCGCCAATAACTCGCTGCTGTATACCTGCCGGTTCGGCGCACCGTTACTGGGCGCAAACCCGCCGGTCATTATTAACAGCCAGCCATTGCTCAACAACGTTGAGACCGCACAGTTTCAATATGGTGAAGATCTGGATGGCGATGGTAGCGCAGACCGCTATGTCAACGCCGGCAACTGGGCTGCCGTGGGCAACATCGTCGCTATCCGGGTTGGCCTGATTCTGACTTCTCCGGTTATCCGCTCAGTAGAAGCCGATGCTCAGGTGATCAACCTGCTGGGCACCAACTTTGCCGCCAGCGGCCAGCGTGAACTGCGCCGGCCGGTGGTTTTTAACATCAACTTACGCAATCAGACATTATGAATAAACATTCGAAACCATTGATGCCGTCATCCGGCATACATCGTTTCAGAAATCAGTCAGGCTCTGCCATGTTTCTCGGGCTGATGATACTGATCGTGCTCACTCTGCTAAGCGTTTTTGCTTCCAGCAGCGGTATTCTGCAGGAACGCATGACCGGTAACTTCCGCGATTCCGCCCGCGCCTTTGAGGCTGCTGAATCTGGCGCCCGCTGGGTGGAGGCATGGTTTTCGTCCCTGCGTGACGTCAGCCAGCAGCCATTCACCTGTGACGGCACCTGCACACCCGGTACTGATGTTATCTGGGAGGCCGGTAACTATCCGGCGGATACCGATCGCAGAAGCACCGCATGGTGGGCAGTCCATGGCGCCAATTACGGCGTTAACCCCGGTACATTGGGTACAGTTACACCCACAACCGGTACAGCAGACCCCAACATCCCCAACCCGTATGTCAGAACTCAGCCCAGGGTACTTGTCGAGCACGTTTATTTTGCCCGGGATGATCTGAGCATCGGCAGTACCGGCGTGCATTTCTATCGGATTACCTCGCGCGCTTCCGGCGGCATCGACAATAACGTTGCAGTTGTCGAATCCACTTTTGCCCGCCGTTACGAGTAACGCTTAAACACCTGCACCAGCATATGTAATGAATTCAGGACTATTCAATATGTTTCCCATCAAGACACCAAGCACCCATTTCACCCGGTTAGGAATACTTGGGTTACTTTTCCTTGCAGTACAGCTGCATGCCGCCGGCCTGCCGGGAATGCCCGATTATTATCCGGATCAGTTTGATTATGTCGGCCAGGTACAACGGATGGATTTAGCCAACCGGCATGTCGTCATCAGCGACCAGTTGGTTATCGTACCGGACGATACGCCGATTTTCAGCCAGCAGTCCGAGTCTGAACTGCTGAGCCGCCTGTACCCCGGTACCCGCGTTGGCTACAGCGCCTCATTTGATGCCAGAGGCAGGCTGTACATGAGAGCTGCATGGGTAATTCCGCAAACGCTGCGTGTCCCGGGTAAAAGTGATGAAGAGGAGCGTTGATATGGATAATCACCGTTATACCCCCCGTAGAATTCACCCGCTGCTGATAACGCCCTGGCTGGCGATGATTTTCATATTGAGTGACGGGCTGTATGTTTACGCTGATGAACTGGACATACCCAATGTACCGTTGTTCCTGGGCCGCCCGGTCAAGCCCAACGTACTGCTCCTGATGGATGATTCAGGCAGTATGGACTGGGAAGTTCTGCGCCGTCCGGAAACATTTGTCCCGTTCCCGGATTTCCCCAACTCCGGCAACCTGGATATCACACCAACCCGGGAGGATCGCGATGAAATGCTCGAGTCCTGTGTTGGTTATAACACCTTATATTATGATCCTAACCGAATTTATACCCCTTGGGTGGGTAAGGATTCTGAGGGCAACCCCTTCGGTAATCAGTCAATTACTGCCGCCAGAACCAACCCTTATGATCCGACAACCACCAGGAATCTGACCGACGATGAAGGCTTTGGTGATCCGCCGGGTTATATGACCTGGAACGATGCCGATGGCGACGGTGAATTTGACGTCGGCGAATGTCCTGATCCGGGCGATGCTGACTATGACTATGCCAACACCTTCACTGCTACAGTCGGTGGATTCGGCGTTGCCAATGTCATGACGGAAGCCGAACAGCGTAATTTCGCCAACTGGTACAGCTATTACCGTAAACGTGAATATGTCCTGAAGCGTGCGATAACCCCGGTTATCAATTCAGTTGACATGCGTGTAGGCCTGGGCACGCTGCATGACAATAATTCAGTAGGCACAGCGATCAGCGATCTGGCCGTTGGCACCAACCGCGCCACTCTGCTGGACAGGGCGCTGAATATCAATTCCGATTTCCGTACCCCGCTGCGCCAGCGGTTGGAAAACGCCGGTCAATATTTTGACCAGACGGATGACGTCGGCAGCCATACCGCACTCGGCTTTACCGACAGCACACCGATCTTGCCGGCAGACCAGGGTGGTGCCTGTCAGCAGAACTTCACCCTGCTGATGTCAGACGGGTTCTGGAATGAAACCGCACCGAATGTCGGTAACGCGGATGGAGACGGCAGCAGTGACTTTGACGGTGGATCATATGCCGATGCTTTCAGTAACACCCTGGCGGATGTTGCCATGCATTTTTATGAACGGGATCTGGCTCCGGAACTGAATGATGTAGTGCCTATCCAGGAAAGCAGGAACGATACCAACCCTGCACAACATATGGTGACTTATACGGTCAGTTTCGGATTGACTGGAACATTGGATGACGGTCCATCGGATTTCGATACGCCGTTTGTCTGGCCGGAACCGATTTCCGATACCATCACCACTACTGACGATATTCAGCATGCAGCCTGGAACGGCCGCGGGCGCTTCCTGTCGGCGAGTGATCCGGATGAGCTGATTATTGCTTTGGGCAATGTCCTGAATGACATTGAAGCCCGTAACGGCACCGCTGCTTCAGCGGCCGCCAATGGTGGTTCCATCAGCACCGAAAGCCGGGTTTATCAGGCCCAGTTTGACAGTGGTGACTGGTCCGGCAGATTCCTGAGCTTCCAGGTCAACAACGATGGTTCACTGAACGGCACCCCTATCTGGGAAGCCGGCGAGTTTCTGAATGGCCGCGACGAGTCATCGCGCAACCTGGTGACTTACGATCCTGCCACCAGCACTGCTTCCCCGTTCCAATGGAACTCATTCTCTGAAGAGCAGCGGTTCAAACTGAATCTCAATCCGGTCACCGGCGAAGAGGACGGACTGGGTGAAAAGCGTGTGCTGGCCCTACGTGGTGGCGATCCTGGTACGGCCGCCATAAGAAATCGTACTAATGTGCTCGGCGACCTTGTCAACTCAGACCCTGAATTCGTCGGCGCACCCAGATTTTTCTTTAACTTTGGTGGTTATGAGTCTTTCTTTGAAGCCAATCAAAGCCGCACCCAAACGGTTTATGTGGGCGGTAACGACGGCATACTGCATGCCTTTGACGCCATTAGCGGTGAAGAACTGTTCGGCTATGTGCCCGGTGCTATATTCAATAAACTGAGCAAGTTGACCAGCCCGGATTATGTCCATGAATTCTTTGTGGACGGTTCCCCGGTATACGGCGACGCACAATTGGGATCCGGTGCCGGTGGCTGGCGCAGCATACTGGTTGGCGGACTGCGCGGTGGCGGCCAGGGGCTGTACGCACTGGATATCACCGACCCCACTGCTTTCAGCAGCTCCAAGGTGTTATTTGAATTCACCGACGCCAACGATTCTGATCTCGGCTTCACCTACTCGGTACCGCAGATTGTTCGTATGAACAATGACCAGTGGGCTGTGGTCATCGGCAATGGCTACAACAATACAGCTGCTGATGGATCACCATCAACCACCGGGCAGGCAGCACTGTACATAATCTTTATTCAGGCTGCTTCCAACGGCATTGATGCCACCGACTTTGTCAAGATTCCGGTCGGCGACGCCGATGTAACCAACCCCAATGGACTGGGTTCAGTGGGGGTTGCCGATGTAGACGGCGATGCCCGTGTCGATTTTCTGTACGCAGGTGACCTGCGCGGCAAGCTATGGCGTTTCGACGTCACCTCCAGCAACCCGGCCACCTGGGTTTCCAATGGTGGTGATGCACTGTTCGCCGCTACCGGTTCAGGCGGCGATCCTCAACCGATAACTGCTGCGCCGACGGCCATCGCGCATCCGCTTGGCATCGGTCAGGGCGCATTGATTTTGTTTGGCTCCGGGCAATTCCTGGAAACCAATGACATTGATCCTGCCACCCAGACCACACAAACATTTTATGCCGTGTGGGATCGTGCAGCATCTCCCAACTTTTCCACTAATCCAAACATCACCCGTGCCGGCATGAATGCCACCACTATCTCCACGCAGGGCAATTCGCGGGTCATTGCAAATGCAGCCGACCCGGACTGGCTGGACGAAGACGGTAATCAGTCAACATTGGGCTGGTATCTTGATCTGCCGGTACAGGGCGAACGCGTCATCCGCCGCGCAATCAGCCGCAGCGGCGTCATCTTTTTCGTTTCACTAATTCCCTCACTGGAACCTTGTGTATCCGGTGGAACCGGTTTCCTGATGGCCCTGGATGCCAATACCGGTGGTGTTCCCAACCCCGATCAGCAGGAAAACCCTACCATTTTCGATACCAATGGAGATGGCGAGTTTAATGAGCTGGACAATGTCGGTGACAGTGCAGTAATTGGCCTGGAGCAACAGGGCATACCCACATTGCCTGCGGTTATCTTTGATCCGCGGCCACTCTGTGAACGCGACCCGTCACAATGTGACACCGACGGCGATGGCGATATCGACGATGATGACGCCGGCGGAAGCATTATTGACCCATTCCCGCCTCCGCTTAATTCGTTCCGTGGCTGTGGCAGTGATGGAACGCGGATATATCTGTACACGACTACTTCAACCGGTGACATCACCGAGGCATCTGCGTCGTTGTCCAGTATTAACTGCGGTCGACAGGCATGGCGTCAGCGTAGATAACGTGGCAGAATTAAAGCATCATCACCGGTCGTCGGTTGATATCACCAGCAGTAGCAATACTGCTGGATATCACAGTCGCACAGCGACCGGCCGGTATAATGGAGCCTGCACTATGCAAACCAAACAACAGACAGCCAAACAACAGACTGGTTTTACCCTGATAGAGTTGATAATCACCATAGCGGTTCTGACAATTATTGTAGCTATTGCAGTGCCCGCTTATACCAACCAGGTTATTCGCTCGAACCGAACTGAAGCGATTGATGAGCTGTTGCGGCAGGCCTCTTTCCAGCAAAGTCAGTTCACCCAGAATAATCAATTCAGCGCTGTGGCCAACTATGTATCCGCCAGTGGCCGCTACCGCATCACAACGGTGGTCGGTGCCGGTGGTCAGCAGTATGCGCTGACTGCCACACCTTTAGGTAACCAGGTACGTGACGCCTGTGGTGTACTTACACTGACCAGCATAGGCAGGCGTACTGCCGGGGGTAATGACCAAAACTGCTGGGCCGGCCGCAGCCAGTAGCAGAATAATTAAGAACGAAAAACCGGGCTTCAAGCCCGGTTTTTATTGTCATCGCTGAACAAACTGTCCAACAGCAATAAAGCCACACCACAGCAAATGGCAGCATCGGCTACATTAAACGCAGGCCAGTGCCAGCCACCTGCGTGCACATCCAGAAAATCAACCACATAACCAAATCTGACGCGGTCAATCAGATTACCTATCGCACCACCCAGCACCAGTAAAATGCCGAGCCGCAGACGCCATGCGCCTTTGGCAGGAACCCGCAACAACCACACCAGCAACCCAATACTCACAATCACGGTCAAAGTGATAAAAAACCAGCGCTGCCACCCTGAGTGGTCGCTCAGAAAACTGAATGCTGCACCGGTATTGTGTGCCAGAACCAGATTAAACCAGCCGGTAACCGGCATAACCTCATACAGCTCAAACCGGCTGGTTATCAGCCATTTGGTCCATTGATCCAAGATAACTACAACAGTGGTAAGCCACAGCCAAGCCAGATTGGATAGTCTTGCAGGCACGGCTATCCCCAACGCCTCTGCTCTCCGTCACCACTGACGTTTTCCACACAGCGCAGGCAGATTTCCGGATGTTCAGGATCAGCGCCCACATCATCGGTGTATTGCCAGCAACGAGTACACTTGGGCTTATCAGTCGCACTTACCGATAAGCCCAAGTTGCCCTGCTGCAGTTGATGCTGTTCGGTCGTTTCATCAGCGGTACTCAACGGAAGCACCTCGACATCCGCCACCAGCAGTAAAAAGTGCAATTCTGAGGCCATTTCCTGCAAGACTGACAGCAATTCACCATCAGCATACAGTTTTACCGAAGCCATCAGCGAGTTGCCCAGCAATTGCTGGTTGCGCAACCCTTCAATTGAACGGCGCACCGGTGCACGGACAGCCAGCAAGGCATCCCAGCGGGCGCGTTCCTGCCCGGCATTTTCAAGCGGCTCCAGGCGGTCATACCAGGTTGCCAGCAACGCACTATTGTCAATTTCCCATTGTCCGCTTCGTCCGGGCAGATTTTGCCAGATCTCTTCAGCGGTAAAACTCATCACCGGTGTTAACCAGCGCACCATTGCCTCGGCAATATGCACCATCGCTGTCTGTGCCGATCGCCGTCCGGCACTGGCGGTCGCCATGGTGTACAGGCGGTCCTTGATGACATCCAGGTAAAACCCGCCCATTTCGACAATACAAAACTGATGGATACGCTGATACACAATATGAAACTGGTAATCCTCGTATGCAGCGATAATGGCCTGCTGAGCCTGCCATGCCTTGTCAATTGCCCAGCGGTCCAGTGGCAACAGCTGATCCAGCGGCAACTCATCACGGGCCTGCTCAAACCCATACAGATTGCCCAGTAAAAAACGGCAGGTATTGCGGATACGCCGATAAGCATCACCTACCCGGTTTAGAATCTCGTCTGAAACCGTCATTTCCTGGCGATAATCCGCAGCCGCCACCCACAAACGCAGAATATCGGCACCCAGGCTGTTCCAGACTTTTTGCGGAGCAATCACATTGCCCAGCGACTTGGACATCTTGCGGCCGTTTGCATCGACGGTGAACCCATGGGTCAGAACCTGACGGTAGGGTGCCTGCCCATCCATCGCGACACCGGTCAGCAGCGATGATTGAAACCAGCCGCGATGCTGATCAGATCCTTCCAAATACAAGTCCGCCGGCCGCTCCATACCGTCGCGTGCTTCCAGCACACACCAATGGCTGACGCCGGAATCGAACCACACATCAAGAATATCGCGTATCGGCTCCCATTGATCGGGGTCAATTCCAAGCTGTTCTGCAATATCATCAGCAAACCAGGCATCAATACCCTGCTGCTGCACCTTGTCAGCAACCTGCTCAATCAAAGCAACTGTATCCGGGTGGCGTTCTCCGGTCTGTTTATTGATAAACACGGGAATTGGCACACCCCAGGTCCGCTGCCGTGAAATGCACCAGTCCGGTCGGTTTTCAACCATTCCATCGATACGTTCAGCACCCCATTCGGGCACCCAGCGAACCTGTCTGATGGACTCACGGGCAGACTCACGCAAGGTTGAGCCCTGGGTTCCCGGTTTGTCCATGGCAAAAAACCATTGCGGCGTAACCCGGAATGCTGTTGGCGTTTTGTGACGCCAGCAATGTGGATAGCTGTGCTCAAAATCATTGGCGTACAGTAAAGTACCGGTTTCACGCAACACTTCGATAATAGCGCTATTGGCTTTCCAGATATGCTGACCGGCAAACCGCTCTGTACTATCGACAAATACTCCATTGCCTCCCACCGGGTTCAATATATCCAGCCCGTAGGCCTGGCCGGCGGCAAAGTCTTCCTGACCGTGACCCGGTGCAGTATGCACCGCTCCGGTACCCTGCTCGATAGTGACATGATCACCAAGGATCACCAGAGATTCACGTTCATAAAATGGATGCTTAAGCAATTGGCGTTCCAGCGCTGCACCGGCCTGTGCACGACTCACACTGACAGACTCCAGCTCGTAACGCTCGACCAGACTGTCAGCCAGATCGGCAGCTACCACCAGTGCCATACGGCGCTCTTGCTGTTGCCCCTGCAACACCACATATTCGATTTCCGGATGCAATGCTACAGCCAGGTTGGCCGGCAGGGTCCATGGTGTGGTTGTCCAGATTGGGATACCCACATCGGTATCCGGCTCCAGATCTACATCAAAGCCGGCCAGCAATGCCTGCGGGTCAATTGCTGAGAACAGCACATCAATAGCCGGCGATGTTTTATCGTGGTATTCGATTTCCGCTTCCGCTAATGCCGAACCACAGTCAAAACACCAATGCACCGGTTTCACACCTTGGTGGAGATAACCGTTATCGATCATTTTCGCCAGCGCCCGCAGCATGTCTGCCTCGTAGTCAAAATCCAGACTGGCATAGCGGTTATCCCAATCACCCAGTACACCAAGGCGTTTAAAATCTTTACACTGCCGCTCAATCTGAGTAGCGGCATATTCACGGCAACGCTGACGGAAGGTCTGAGCATCGACTTTATGACCTACTTTGCCAACCTTTTTCTCGATCTGGACTTCGATGGGCAGCCCATGGCAATCCCATCCCGGTACATACGGCGCCTGAAAACCGCTCATCAGCTTTGAGCGCACCACCATATCTTTCAGAATCTTGTTGACTGCGTGGCCGATATGAATGTCACCGTTCGCATATGGCGGCCCATCATGCAGTACAAATAACGGCCGGCCGTCTGTGGCCTGCTGGATTTGCCGGTACCAGTCATTGGCATACCATTGTTCCAGCATTTTTGGTTCGCGCTGCGCCAGATTCGCCTTCATGGCAAATGCTGTTCTGGGCAGGTTTATTGTGTCCTTATAGTCCATATTTCTTGGTCATACTTATTCAAAATTATCAGCCAGTATTGCCCTGGCCTGATCGGCATCCAGCTGCATCTGCTCGGTCATGGCAGATAAATCGGCAAACTGGTGTTCTTCACGCAATCGCTCGATAAACCGTACCCGCACCTGTTTGCCGTAGGCATCACCTGACCAGTCAAAAACGTGTACTTCTAGCAGGTGTCGGTGATTGCTGACGGTATCAGTAACACTGGGTCGATAGCCGATACTGGCCACGCCATTCCAGCATCGTCCAGCAAACGGGTGATTATGCGTTGTTTTGGCTCGTAACTCTAGAGGTTCGGCCATTACCTGAACGGCAAAAACACCGTTCAGCAGACAGGCCCACCGGCTGACATCGATATTGAGTGTGGGGAAACCCAGTTTTCTACCCAGTTGCTGCCCGCGTATGACCCGTCCCCGGATAGTATAATCACGCCCGATAAGCGATTTTGCCAGGCCCATATCACCGGCTTTCAGTGCCTCTCGAATGCGGCTGCTGCTGACCCTTTCTCCGGCATGCCTAACTGTATCGGGTACATGTACCTGAAACCCATGCAACTTACCTGCCTCGGTCAAGGTGTCCAGGTTTCCGCTGCGCTGGTAACCAAAACGAAAATCACTGCCGACCACTACATGCTTAACCGACAGGCCGTCCACCAGCACTCTGTCGATAAATGCCTGTGGGCGCTGCTGTGACAAGTCTTTATTGAAACGCAGCAGCCAGGTAAGATCCATCCCCTGTTCTCTCAACTCGCTGATTCTTTGCCGGGTACTGGTTATCCTTCCCGGCGCCCGCTCGGGGAACAGAACTTCTACCGGTAATGGAGCAAATGTAATTGCCGCTGCTCCCTGCCCGCCGGCCAGCTTGCGGCACTTTTGCAGCAGCGCCTGATGCCCCAGATGAACACCGTCAAAATTACCGATAGCCACAGCTGCCATCGGTATGGGCTGCGCCAGCCAGTCACGAATCAACTGCATGCTTCAACCCGACTCCATGAATAAATCTTTTTGCCTGATTCCCATACTTAATAAGGTCAGTCCATAAACTGCGGCACCACTTCCAACCAATACCAGCAATACTACCGCCCGCTGCCACCAGTAACCGGCCAGCCAGCTGTCGATAATCTGCAGGTACTCCATTGCCATGCTCAACACAATACCCATCAGCAGCGCTGCCAGCAGCAGTTTTAAAATCAGTGCTGCCAGTCCTGCCCGCGCCTGCCAAAAACCCGATTGACGTAATTTATAAAGTAATAAACCTGCATTGATATAGGCGGCCAATGAACTTGCCAGAGCTAATGCGACGTGTAATCCCGGCGTCTGCTTTAGGCGCTCCCAAAAACCGGCTGTCTGCTCCGGCGCCATGATATGCACCAGCGCAATAATCAATAGAATATTGCCCAGCATATTTGCAAACATTGCAATAAATCCGATTTTTACAGGGGTTAAGGTATCCTGCCGCGCATAAAAACCGGGCGCCAGAACTTTAACCGCAAAAAAGGCCGGCAGACCGGCGCAATATGCCATCAGAGACCAGCTGGCCATGCGTGTGTCAAATGCCGTAAATTCGCCATACTGGAACATTGCCGTCAAAATGGGTGCGGCCAGAACACCCAGCCCCACTGCCGCAGGTATGCTGATCATTAAAGCCAATCGCATGGCCCAGCTCAGTGTTGCGGTAAATTCAGCTATATGCCCGTCGTTGGGCTGTTTCCGGTTAAGTATTCTGGACAGTCTGGGCAGCACCACAGTAGACAGGGCTATCGCGAATACGCCCAGCGGAAACTCAAATAGCCGGTCAGAGTAGTACAGCCAGCTGACACTCCCTGTCAGCAGCAGAGTGGCCAGCAGTGTATCCAGCAGAATATTGATCTGGGCTACCGATGATCCAAACAGTGTAGGCACCATCAAGCGCATGATTTTCCTGACACCGATATGTGCAAACCCCCAGCGAGGTCTGGGCACTAAGCCCAGGCGCTGTAACGCCAGTAACTGCAGCAGCAGCTGTAATACACCGGCGGCCAATACCCCCCAGGCCAATGCCACAATCGGCACTTCCAGCTGCGGAGCCAGTAACAGTGCCGCACAGATCAGACTGATATTCAGCAGCGCAGGCGTTACTGCAGGCAACCAGAATTTCTCCCAGGTATTCAACACGCCGGCAACCAGCGCAGTCAATGAAATGAACAGCAGATAGGGAAAGGTGATGCGCAGCATTTCGCTGGCCAGCAGATAGCTTGAGCTGCCGGCTTCAAAACCCGGCGCAACCAGCCCTATAATCCATGGCGCTGCAATCACACCCAATGCGGTGACCACCAGCAATACTGCCAGCAGACTGCCGAATACACTGTCTATCAGCTCCCTTGCTGACTGCCTGTCTCCGCGTTCACGGTATTCAGCCAGTACCGGCACAAAAGCCAGTGCAAATGAGCCCTCAGCGAACAGCCGGCGCAGCAGATTGGGAATCTTAAACGCCACAAAAAATGCATCAGTGGCAGCACCGGCGCCAAAGCTGCGCGCCAGTACGATATCGCGCACAAATCCCAATATTCGCGATACCAGTGTGCCACTGCTGGTGTTGGCGGTTGAACGAAACAAAGAAGCCATTCGGCGAATTATAAAGTGCTCAGCCGCTTTGCGACGCTTTCCGGCATTTTTTCTTACCGTTTATCTGATAAAAACTGTATATCAAGCAGCTTAATTGCTTGAATGAGAACAAATTTCACTGCATAATGAGCGGCTTTTTACAACACTCTCAGGAGAGCAAGCTCTGTGGCTAACATAGCATCTGCGCGGAAACGCGCAAAACAGGCTGAAGTCAATCGTAAGCACAACGCCAGCATGCGTTCTGCTTTGCGTACCAGCATCAAGAAAGTATTGAAAGCAGTTGCTGCCGAAGACAAGACCGGTGCAGAAGCCGCTTATAAGGAAGCTGTCCCGACCATCGATAAAGCCGTTAACAAAGGCTTGATTCATCGTAATAAGGCAGCCCGGCATAAATCACGCCTGAACGCGCATATCCGCGCGCTGTAATTATATTTATACGCCGGAAAGCCGAACTTCGGCTTTCCGTTTAGTCTAATCTCGCGAAATAAATCTAATATCCTGTTCTTCGCTGTCCGGCATCTCAGCTGCCAGCAATTCCTGTAGTGCCTGCATTACCGCAAGCTGCAGTGGCTTCAATCCTTTGCCGCTGACTGCAGAAATTACAAACCAGGGTTTTTTCCAGCCCAGCTCGTCCAGTGTTGCCCTGGCTATTTCATCGGCCTGCTCCTGACTCAACACGTCAGCTTTATTCAGCACCAGCCAGCGCGGTTTATCCGCCAGTTCTTCACTGTAGCGCTGTATCTCATGCTCCAGCTCCCGGACCTGCTCAGCGGGCGTCTGCCCGTCCAGCGGCGCGATATCCACCAGGTGCAGCAGCAGCCTGGTCCGCTCAAGGTGGCGCAGAAACTGCAGCCCAAGGCCGGCGCCTTCTGCCGCACCGGCGATAATGCCGGGAATATCAGCAATAACAAAGCTCTCTTCCGGACCCAGCCGGACCACACCCAGATTAGGATAGAGTGTGGTGAATGGGTAATCAGCAATACGCGGCCGCGCAGCTGATAGCGCACTGATCAGTGTAGATTTGCCGGCATTGGGTAATCCCAGCAGCCCCACATCCGCCAGCAACTTCAATTCCAGCCGCAGGCGTACAGCTTCACCCGGTTTACCAGGCGTGGTTTGCCTGGGCGCTCGATTGGTTGAAGATTTAAAATGGATATTACCCAGTCCGCCCTGCCCGCCCCGGGCAACACACAGCCGTTCATCGGGTTCGGTCAGGTCACCCACCAGCCGGTCATCCGCATCGTCATAGATACTGGTGCCTACCGGTACGGTAATAATGATGTCTTCACCAGACTTTCCATACATCTGCCGCCCACGGCCTGATTGACCGTTTTCGGCATTAAAGTGTCTGGCATGGCGAAAATCAACCAGGGTATTCAGGCCACTGTCGGCAACCAGCCATACACTGCCGCCATCGCCGCCATCGCCACCATCGGGCCCGCCGAAAGGTACATATTTCTCCCGGCGAAAACTGGATGAGCCATCACCGCCTTTACCGGCAGCAACCTGGATAACAGCTTCATCGACAAATTTCATGTTGGTTTCCGGAGAAAATTTTCCAGTAGAGTATGCCGTCGGAATTGCCCTTTAATACGGCAGCTGTGCGCTGCTATGGCGCAATAAAAAACCCGGTCACTGCTGGTTTAGTAACCGGGTTAGTACTTCTTGACGTTTCAACTCTGGAGTTCGTCAGCCTGCGATTATACTGACAAATTTACGTTTTGGAAATCCCTTATGGGCAAAGCTGACTTTACCATCAGCCAGCGCATACAACGTATGATCGCGCCCAACACCCACATTTTCACCTGCATGGAAACGGGTACCGCGCTGACGAACCAGAATATTACCTGCAGTAACCTGCTCTCCACCATAGCGTTTTACGCCCAGGTATTTAGGATTCGAATCGCGGCCGTTACGTGTACTGCCGCCAGCTTTCTTATGTGCCATTGTTCAATTCCTCGTATTAGGCTGAGATATCTGTAATCTTCAGCTCAGTGTAATTCTGCCGGTGACCTTGAGTGGTCCGCGAGTGCTTGCGGCGCCGAAACTTGATAATCCGAATCTTGTCTCCGCGACCATGCTTGACCACTTCGGCCTGCACTTTTGAGCCTGCAACCAGTGGTGTACCCACTGATACCTTGTCACCATCAGCAACCATTAATACCTGATCCAGGGTAATGCTGCTGCCCGGCTCCGCATCAATGTGCTCTACTCTTAAAACGTCACCTGGCGCTGCTTTATATTGCTTACCGCCGGTCTTGATTACCGCGTACATGCGATACTCCTACAATTCGTTCGACCAAAGAGCGAGAATGTTAGCGAAACTCAGCGCCAAGGTCAACATTTTTGACCTGATTTTATACTTCAGCAGCTCGCTTATCAGCACCTGAAAAAAGCGCCTGCCAAACTGCTTTGCCAATAGGCCGCAGTGACCTGCCGCAGACCATCAACGACAGATGACTTCATTGCTTAGCTTGCTGATGTCGACACTCTCGTCCAACCCCCCTGCCAGCGGTGGCAGCAACTCAAATTCAATCGTCTGCACCCCCTGATTGTCACCCGTGAATGCATGCTGATAGGTGCCCACTGCAGTAACCGATGTGGGTACCGGATCACACAGTGGACAAAACCCGGATGCCTGGAATACTGTCCCATCCGGATTGGCTGCAAAACTGCCGTCACCACGGGCGCTCACCCAGCGGGCCTGTCCTGCGGCATCAAAGAAATATCGCAGATAACCCTGCACCGACCGGGTCACTGCCATCGATACGCCACCCTGACCTCCCGGCGGTATATCCCATACCCCATTAACATTCAGCAATGCACCCGACACAGTCGGACAGGTTGTATTCACCAGAAAACGCATCATCTCGCTGCCCGACTCACCCAACAGGTCATAGCTGTAAATCAGCTCATTTTCATTCAATACAGTAATCCCCACCCTGCCGGCCGGTTGCTGCTGCTGACTGCTGCCGTCGCTCACCGGGGTCCTCAGCAATCCACTGAAAGTCCGGTCACCGCCTGTCGGCACCGGTGCTGAGCTGCCGAAAAACATCGGATCACCATTTTCATCAAAGGTAAACCACAGTGCCCCATAAAAATTACCCACCCGGCCGAAATCAATACCCTGCCGGGTAACACCGCCGTCTCTTGCATAGGCCGTCTCTCGCGGCATTACCGGCTGGCTGTCATCAAAGCTCAGCCCGGCAACGATATTCAGGCTGCGTTCGGCAGCAGCAGTATTGCGTGGAATCAGATACCAGCGGCCCGGTAGCAACTCAGGCAGGTCAATATTCAAGTTGATATTGCCATCGGGATCTGATGGAACGGTGAATGTCCGGTTTTGTGGCGCCGCCGCCGCTAAAGGCTGATCGGTAAACGCCTCATCAAACGCCACTCGCACAGCCTGCAGTTCGATATCCATTCCCTGAACCTGAACATCCAGGCTGGTAGCATTATCCGGTACATCGATAAACACTAAATCCTGTTCGGTATTACCCGGCAGACTAATATCCCTGGCAAGGCCGTCGAACAACGGTAATGTCCGGCCTGCATGCGCGGCATCTCGTTCCACGAATACCGAAAAGGCGCCGATATTACCGGCAGTTGCCCGGCTGGTTCCCAGCGCCACCGCTCCCCAGTAAGTCTCATTTTGCTGCAGAGTGCCGGCATCCCATGCCAGTGTCAGATTGATATCGGCATTGTTTTCAGTGCGCGCCGGCGCATTGATGAACAGATTCGGGGAAGTAATGCCGGCCGGCATGCTCAAGGCGGCATACCGGGCACTGGCATTATCGGTGCCTGAAACCGATGCCTGCCAATTCTGCAGCAAAATCCAGTAGGTGCCGGCTTCAGGCATATCAAATTCGCACTCTTCCAGGTCAGTCACCGACAAACTTGCGCATTGTTCCTCGAACGGATCAGCCTGACCATTGCCATTCAGATCGCGGCCGACATACAGATCTATGTCCGTTGCAGTTGATGTCAGTGTTTCCACTCTGACCTGCAAAGTGCCTTCAGGTACATTCAGCAGCTCAACCCGTCTGCCGATGTTGTTGTCATAAGGGTCGTTGCGGGTCGGGTCCTGCTGCAGATTGCCGGTTGATGAAACCGGTTGCACCAGCATCGAAGCCTGCCAGGTGGCGTCATCCATAGCCACCAATCCATCAATGGATGTACTCACCCGTCCGCGTGTCTGTGAGGTGGTAATCTGCAGCGCCTGCGGCAATGCACCTCCACTGAACAGCACCGCAACCGGCAACCGCTGCGTCAGCGGCTGACCATCAGCTGCGCTACCCGTGGTCATGATGATATTTGCTGTTTGCCAGCTTCCCACCAGATTCGCATCAGTCAACTCGGCGCTGATGGTGATATTTCGCTGCTGATCAGCCGCAAAATTAATATTGGACGGCGAAACACTCAAAAACGGCTGATCTGCACTGATCTGCCAGCTGCCGCCACCCATTTGATCCTGCAGTGTTCTCACCGTGGAGCATTGCTCAACACAATCCACCAACTGCACGCCGGCCAGATTCAACGCGCCCGGGTCACCGCCACCGGCAGGGTCAGCAGCCAGGAAGTCAGCTCTGTTGACCGGCAGAAATAAACCTGCCCTGACAGCCTGGCCGGCGTTCAATACGCCCGCACCCCGTTCATTTGCTGCAATCTCAGGATCAACCACACTACCGGGCACCGGCCATACAGCAGTGGTCTCCAGGGCGGATATCACCTGGTCAATTGACCAGCCGGGACGGGCGCCCATAATCAACGCAGCTGCACCTGCTGTATGCGGTGCAGCCATCGATGTTCCACTGATCGCCTGGAACTGATCATCGACATTCAGGGCGCCAATAATATTGGTGCCCGGCGCCACTACATTAGGCTTCAAAACACCCGCAATTTCACTATTGGGACCTCTGGAACTGCTGAATGCCAGTTGTGCACCTACAGCCGGCACACCGGCTGCGCCAAAACTGCCGATACGCCCATTGTGATTGCTGCCGCTGGCAAGCCAGTTACGCATTTGATCACCGAAACTGTCTCCGATATGCACGCCCGGCAGGCAATGCTGATCATCAACGATATCC
This sequence comes from Wenzhouxiangellaceae bacterium, assembly GCA_028289455.1. Classification (GTDB taxonomy): domain Bacteria; phylum Pseudomonadota; class Gammaproteobacteria; order Xanthomonadales; family Wenzhouxiangellaceae; genus JAJFKX01. Next base: position 162,627 of record JANQPN010000043.1, on the reverse strand, counting down.
TCACCACTTGAATCAGTATTGGCGAGAATATACCCACCCGCTCCGGCCTGCAGCAGATTAAATCCTTTTTCGACTCGACCGTAGGTGCCGCGGTCACACACCACGATTTCACCGTTAAATGTGCCCGGGGGAAATGGATTACTGGCACCACTGCTGGCCTCGCAGGTAGGTGCCAGTTCGGCCGGCCCCTGGCCACACAGCGCGTTGCCGAAATCACTGGCATGTACAATCGCACGCGGGCCGATTCCGGCAGAGCGGCCGGCGCCGAAAACATCCTGCGGTGGCGATGTGTTGCCGCCATTCAGGGCGGTCACAGGGTTACCTAATACCCGGTCATGAGTAATGTTGCCCGCTGCCATCGACCAGGGAGAATGCGCCGGTGTTGTTACGGTACCCGGTTGCGAACCACTGTTGCCGGCAGACACCACCGATAATATGCCGGCTTCGCGCAGGTCCAGTAACTCCAGATTGATAAAACCACTGAGCCAGGGAGTAAAGCCATCGGGCACATCTGCCCCTAGTGACAGGTTGACGATATCCACACCATCCAGCAGCGCCTGATCAAGCGCAGCCAGAATTCCGGCCGTCGGACAACCCGGCTGTGCACCAGGGTTATTCGGGTTGGTGTTCAGGCAAACTTTATAGGTAATAAGATTGGCACGCGGCGCCACACCGGAAAGCGGATACTCCACCGGCAAACCGTTGGCCCCCAGAGACAGCGTCCGGGTCAGTGGATTTCCCACCGCGATACTTGCCACATGGCTGCCGTGCCCGGCTGTATCAAAGCCGTTCTGATCAGCCTCATCGGTAAAATCGTAAACCCCTATCAGTTTGTTGTTGCACTGGACTTCGGGAAACTGCGGGTTATTGCATAAACCAAAAAACTGTCCAAGCGGATTGTTGTGAACATATCCGTCTTCTGCCGTTCCGGCGAAAAATGGATGATCCCAATTGATCCCAGAATCAATGATGCCGACCACAACGTTTTCACCACGGCTGGCCGGGCTGTTAATCCCATTCCATACCGCCGGGGCACCGATATAACCGGGCCCGGTATCCAGATGCATCATCAGGACCTGCTCGGCTTCTACCTCGATCACGCCCGGCAGACTGGCTATCTCCGCCGCCTCCGATGCCGTTAGCCGAACTGAAAAGCCATTCAATAATGCCTGGTATTGATGCTTTGGCTGCAGTCCATGACCCATCATTTCTATGGCATCAGCCAATACCTGTTCACGCTGCAGCTGCAGTGACTGCAGATAATTCTGTGCAGCCGTATTGCCGCTAACAGAGCGGCTTTTGGCCAGCTCACGCATACTGCCGATACCGGCAGAATCCGAGGCCATTGCAATACCGGGTTTGCTCAGTTTGATAATATAATTCTGCGTTTCCTGAACTGCCGCTGCATAATCGGGTTGTGCGGCGCCGGCCGGTTTCAGGCAAGCCAGCAGCGCCAGTATCAGCAGGTATTGACTAGGGATGAGCCGCATCGGGTTATTCCACTAACCGAAAATCGCGCAATGTCACCAGCTCCTCACCTGATGTTGGATGGATACCCACAGTGGCATCGAAGTGATCTTTCGTCAGACCCGCTTTCACTGCTACCGCAAAGCCCTGCACAATTTCGGCCGCATCCACACCGATGATATGCAGTCCAACCACTACATTACTGGCATCGTCGACAATCATTTTCATGAACGTCTTTTCCTGAATATCTGTCAGTGTATGCTTCATCGCCCGGAAACTTGATTGGTAAACCCGCAGCCGGCCGAATTTGTCTTTAGCCTGCTGTTCGGTATAACCCACCGTGCCGATCGGAGGTTGGCTGAATACCGCTGAAGGCACCAGCGCGTGGTCTGCCTGGCGTGGCATATTGCCAAACTCAGTGTCTGCAAAAGCATGGCCTTCTCGAATCGCCACCGGGGTGAGATTAATTCTGTTGGTTACATCACCAACCGCAAAAATATGCGGCTGACAGGTGCGTGAATCGGCATCAACCGGAATCGCGCCTTTTGCATCGGTTTCAATACCGGCCTGATCCAGCCCCAGATCCCAGGTATACGGTTGGCGGCCCGTGGCAAACATCACCTGATCTGCCTGGCATTCGCTGCCGTCCTTATAAGTCACTGCCAAGGTGCCGTCTGCATTGCGCTGCAGGGCAGTAATTTCACTATGATGCTGAATCTTGATGCCTTTGGCCTGCATCTCATGTTCCAGCTGATCCCGCAGGTCATCATCAAAGCCACGCAGAATCTTATCCCCCCGGTAAGCCAGAATGACATCACTGCCCATGCCATTGAAAATACCGGCAAATTCAACAGCGATATAGCCACCACCGGCTACTACTATTCGCCTGGGCAACTTTTCAAGATGAAATGCTTCGTCTGAACTGATGGCCAGTTCACTGCCTGGAAACGCAGGTGTAAACGGGCGCCCGCCGGTCGCAATCAGGATTCTTTTGCCATGCAATACCTGATCGCCCACCTGAACCCGGTTGGCATCAAGCAACACACCCCTGCCCATAAATGTAGTAACACCGGCATTATCCAACAGACGGTGGTAAACCTGATTGAGCCTGTCGATTTCCCGGTCTTTATTGGCTATCAGTGCCGGCCAGGAAAATTGCGGGTTTTCCAGCTGCCAGCCAAACCCCTGAGATGCTTCAAAATCTTCAGCGAAATGCGATGCGTACACTAGCAGCTTTTTTGGCACACAACCGCGAATCACGCAGGTTCCGCCCATGCGGCTCTCCTCACATATTGCCACCCGGGCACCATGCCCTGCTGAAATTCGTGCGGCACGCACACCGCCGGACCCACCGCCGATAACGATAAGGTCAAATTGCTGTTGTTCTGTCATGGTTTACTCTGGTCTTGCGATCATCTGCAAAGCGCATTATAGATACTTGATGGAGAATCTGGTTAACGCTTATTTAAACACCAGCTACCAGGTGCATTTACCTGCCGCCCGTTTGTCTCTGCATGTCGGACAACTGCCGCCTGCGAATGCTATCTGGCTGGTCAAACACCATTGGCTTATTATTACCGCCAGCAACCCCGCTTCACAGCAGCTGCATAACCACCACAACTTTGTCCGGCACTGTCTGCTCAGCAGGCATTTGCAGGCTGCCGGATTAAAATACTACCCAAGCTTTGCGGTGGCCGGCAGGCATCAGCCAAGCTGGCCGGTAGAATATGGCTGGCTGGTACTCAGCAGTGACTGGCAGTTGCTGTTTAAGCTGGCCCGGCAATTCAATCAGTACGCTGTCATCACCTGCCGGCCCGGTAAACCAGTGCTTTTGTGTATCATGCGTGCTCGGAATTCGCCCTTTACCGCGACCGGCCATCCACATATGGAATTTGCATAAGCCAGTTATGGATTATTTATTAACCGCCGACAAAGTCAGTTATGAACGCTTTTACCGCAGCGTGTTCGGTACCGTCAGCATTCACCTGGATGCCGGTGGATGTGTTTTGCTGACCGGCGCCAACGGTGCGGGAAAAACCACGCTGATTAAACTCCTGGCAGGTGTTTTGCGACCGACTGCCGGCACCGTGTCCAGTATTGAGCAGCATTTCATCGGGCACCAGCTGGGCCTGCATCAGGAGTTGACCGTACAGGAAAACCTGCAGTGGTATTTACGCCTTTGGACGCGTGGCGTCGACCGGCAGCAGGCAAAACAGCGGATTGATGAAGCGCTGAGTCGGCTCCAATCACTGTCATTACGCAGCCAGCGGGCCGGGGGCCTGTCCGCCGGCCAGGCCAAGCGCGCAGCCCTGGCCCGTCTGTTTCTGGTGCCGCGCTCACTGTGGTTGCTGGATGAACCATTCGTCAATCTGGACCAGGCCAGCATTGACCTGCTGTTGAGTGAAATTCGTGCCCATTGTGCCGGCGGCGGCGGCGCGGTTATCGCCAGTCATGCACTCGGCCTGGCTGATCTGCCTCGCAGCCAGCGGCTCAAACTGCCGATTATCCGGCCTGCGCAGCATCGGGAACATGCCCATGAATAATCTGCTGATTATTGCCGGACACGACCTGCGGCTGGCATTCCGGCGCCGCAATGAATGGTTTCAGCCACTCTGGTTCCTGCTGCTGGTGGTTGCGCTGTTTCCACTGGGCATCGGGCCGCAGCCGGCATTGCTCGCGCAGATTGCCGCCGGGGTCATCTGGATCGCAGCTCTGCTTGCCAATATGCTCAGCCTGGAGAGCTTATTCCGCGAAGATGCCAATAATGGCCGGCTTGAACAATGGCTGCTGATGGATGGTTCATTGCCGGCACTGGCTGCCGGACGCACAACCGCACATTGGCTGATAACAGGTTTGCCGGTTATTCTTATCAGCCCTTTGCTGGCAGCCTGGATGCAATTGCCGCAGGCTGCCATGGGCACACTGGTTTTGTCATTGTTATTAGGTACACCAACCCTCAGTTTACTGGGCAGTCTGGGCGCAGCTTTGACACTGGGCAGCCGTCAGGGCGGTATGCTGTTGGCACTGCTGATTGCACCACTGAGTGTTCCGGTACTGGTATTTGCCACCAGCGCTGTCAGTGATGCCGCATCCGGGTTTGATCCGGAGACGCAGTTATTGTTGCTGGGGGTTATTCTGCTGTTTGCGATAACCCTGGTACCATTCGCTATTGCAGCCGCTTTACGGATTCATTTGCAGGAGTAAGCTTGAGTTCTCACACATCATTTTGGAAACGCTGTAAAACATGGTTCCACCGGTGGGGCTCACCTGCCTGGTTTTACCGTACCAGCGGGCTGATCATTCCATGGCTGTGGGCCGGTTTTTTCCTGCTGGCGATACCCGGTCTGATCTGGGGGTTGTCCATCGCGCCACCCGATTATCTGCAAGGTGACAGTTACCGGATCATTTTCATCCACGTGCCCAGTGCCTGGCAATCGATGCTGATTTTTGCAGTCATGGCCATTCTGGCTCTGATAGGAATGGTCTGGCGAATTCGGGTCGCTGAAACCCTGGCCATGTGCTGCGCACCGATAGGCGCGGCGTTTACCATAGTCACACTGGCCACCGGCAGTTTATGGGGAAAGCCAACCTGGGGCACTTTTTGGCAGTGGGACGGTCGAATGACCTCAGAGCTTGTTCTATTGTTTTTGTATTTGGGTGTAATCGGCCTGCAGCAAGCCATAGAAGAACCCCGCAAAGCTGCGCGGGCAGCTGGTTTGCTGGCATTGGTGGGCGTGGTCAACCTGCCGATTATTCATTATTCTGTGGAGTGGTGGACAACTTTGCACCAGGGCACGACAATCAGCTTTTTCGGCGAGTCGAGCATAGACGCCAGCATGCTGTGGCCACTATTAATCATGGCCATTGCTGCTAAGTTTTATTTCGGGGCTGCATTACTGACTCGGACACGGAATACTTTATTGCTGCAGGATCGTGAAAAAAACTGGGTCAGGGAAACTGTTCAGGGAGAAAAATCATGAATCTGGATTGGCTTTCCGGGCCGCATGCGGTTTATATCCTGCCGGCCTATGCCATTGCGCTGGCAGTTTATCTGTATACCGCGCTGGCACCGGTGTTTTCGGGTAAGCGCCAGCTCCGCCAAATTGCAGATATTCATCAACATCAGGACCAACAACCATCATGACACCGACCCGTAAACGCCGTCTGACCATAGCGCTGTTTATTCTGATCGGCGCCGGCAGTGCCACTTCACTGCTGTTGTATGCGCTTAGCGATAACCTGCTGTATTTTCAAAGCCCCAGCGATGTAGCTGTTAACGATATCCCGGAAGGCAAACGTTTCCGTCTGGGCGGGCTGGTTCAGCCTGGCAGTGTTAACCGTGATCCGGATTCACTCGCAGTCAGCTTTGTAGTGACTGATGGCCAGGAAAACATCACCGTTACCTTTGAAGGCATATTACCGGACCTGTTTCGTGAAGGTCAGGGTGTAATTGCCAATGGTTCAATGCTGGCTTCAGGACAGTTCGCCGCCCGCGAAGTACTGGCCAAACATGATGAAAATTACATGCCGCCGGAAATTGCCGATGCACTGGAACGGGCCGGTCATCCAACCTCTGGAGGCACCAACTGATGCTGCCTGAACTGGGGCAGTTATGCCTTATTCTGGCGCTGCTGCTGGCGCTCAGTCTGGCCATATGCCCACTGATTGGCGCGCACACCGGACAGCTTGCGCTGCAACAGATGGCCAGGCCGCTGGCTGCGGGAATCGCCGGATTTACTGCATTAGCGTTTGTATTGCTGGTCAGTGCTTTTGTTCAGCAGGATTTTTCAGTCGCCTATGTGGCGCGCAACAGCAACTCTCTGCTGCCGTTGCAATACCGTATTTCCGCTGTTTGGGGCGCGCATGAAGGCTCACTGGTGCTCTGGAGCCTGATTCTGGCGTTGTGGACAGCCGCAGTAGCCTGGTTTAACCGCGGTCTGCCACAGAATTTTGTTGCCCGAGTGCTGGCGGTGCTGGGCTGGGTGGCAGCCGGTTTCCTGTTGTTTATTCTGTTTACCTCCAACCCGTTTGAGCGCCTGTTGCCCGGCGCGGCAGATGGTGCTGACCTGAATCCATTGCTGCAGGACCCCGGACTGATCATACATCCGCCCATGCTGTACTTCGGTTATGTCGGTTTCGCCGTACCTTTTGCCTTTGCAGTAGCCGCTCTGCTGAGCGGACAGGTCAACCGCGACTGGGTTCGCTGGTGCCGGCCATGGACGCTGATTGCCTGGGCGTTGCTGACTGCCGGTATTGCCCTGGGCAGCTGGTGGGCCTATTACGAGCTTGGCTGGGGTGGCTGGTGGTTCTGGGACCCGGTCGAAAATGCCTCATTTATGCCGTGGCTGGTTGGCACCGCGCTTATTCATTCCCTGGCTGTCACCGAAAAACGCCGTGCTTTTACCAATTGGACACTGCTGATGGCCATTCTGGCGTTTTCACTCAGCCTGCTGGGAACCTTCCTGGTGCGTTCGGGTGTGCTGACCTCGGTGCACGCCTTCGCCAGTGACCCGGCCCGAGGCATATTTATCCTGGGGCTCCTCGGGGTACTGTGCGGTGGCGCATTAACGCTGTTTGCGCTGCGTGCGCATACCATCCAGCAGGATACCCGCATCGGCGGCTGGTCACGTGAGACGCTGCTGTTGGTCAACAATGTTTTCTTCGCAGCCTGCGCAGGAATGGTGCTGCTGGGCACTTTATACCCATTACTGATTGAAGCCATCAACGGCAGCAAGATTTCTGTCGGCCCGCCCTATTTCGGCCTGTTGTTCAGCCTGCTGATGATTCCGATAGTCATATTGATGCCCAGCGGTCCATTGACGCGATGGAAGAAAGACAACTTTCAGGACATATTCCGTGAACTGATACCGGTGGTCGGCCTGTCCGTATTGCTGGGCGGGATAGCCGCGGTGACACTGGGCGGCAGTCATTGGCGCGCATGGATAGGCCTGATTGGTGCAGCCTGGCTGATTCTGGGCAGTCTCTACTACCTGTTTAAACGTTTACGTCGCCCAGGGCGTCCAAATCGCTGGGAGCTGGGTATGGTCAGCGCACACTTCGGTGTGGGTGTATTTATTGTTGGCGTGGCCCTGGTTGGCTCACAGGAATTACAGCGTGATATACGCATGGGTGCCGGCGATGAACTGACCATAGGCGACTACCGAGTTGAGTTTCAAGGGATCAGTGAAGTGCAGGGTCCCAATTATATAGGCCAGCGAGGCCGTTTCCTGGTATTTGAGGATGCCCGGGAAATTGCCGTACTGGAGCCTGAGAAACGCCGCTACCAGGCAACTGGTGCAGTTATGACTGAAGCGGCGATTGATCGTGGTTTTACCCGTGATGTATACATCGCGCTGGGTGAACCACTGGTTGAAGAAGGCTCAAACGCGATCTCCGGAGACTGGAGTGTACGTGTTTATGTGAAGCCTTTCGTACGATGGATTTGGTCGGGTGCGCTATTTATACTGTTTGGAGGTATACTAGCAGCCAGTGACCGTCGTTATCGCAGGAATCATCAATATGCTCAAGCGACTGTTTCCGATAATCAGCTTTCTCGGCCTGACCGTGCTGCTGGTTATCGGCCTGAAACACTCTGAATACAAAGAAGTTATTCCATCGCCGCTGATAGGTCAGCAGGCGCCGGACTTTGAACTGCCCACGCTGAATGATCACCGCATGGTGAACAGCTCAAGCTTGCGCGGCAAACCCTATCTGCTGAATATCTGGGCCAGCTGGTGCCCCGGCTGCAGGGTAGAACATGATCTGATCATGTCAATTGCCGATCAGGACATCATTCCGGTATATGGCCTCAGTTATAAAGATGCCGAGAACGATGCCAACCGCTGGCTGGAACGTTATGGCAACCCGTACACGGAGGTATTGCTTGACGAAGCCGGTAAAGTCGGCATCGATTACGGTGTTTACGGCGCGCCTGAAACCTTTGTGATTGACGCCAAAGGCGTTATTCGTCACAAACATATCGGCCCACTGGACGTGAAGACCTGGGAAAAAGAGCTGCTGCCGCTGATCATGACGCTGGATCATCCGCAGAGTTAGACACCAACCCATAACAAAGCCCGGTGATAAACACCGGGCGCATATACATTCCCAGCTTATGTCAGCTCTTATCCGAAAATCGTTTGTCCTTTGTTTTCTATGCCTGTGGTTACCGGCATTGGCCGTTGATGTCCTTGAGTTCCAATCCCCGCAGGAAGAAGAGCGCTTTCGTGCACTGGCCGAAGAAATACGCTGCCTGGTGTGCCAGAACCAGAGCCTGGCCGATTCCAGCGCCCCGCTGGCTCAGGATTTGCGCCGGGAAGTGCTGGAGCAGATACATGCAGGCCGGTCCGACCAGGAAATTCGTGACTACCTGGTGGCCCGTTACAGCGACTTCGTGTTATACCGGCCAAGCATGTCCATTGGTAACCTGATGCTGTGGTTTGCCCCATTATTGATGGTGGTGGGCGGTTTATGGGTGCTGATACGAAAACTTAAACAACCTGATTTGTCAGAAAGTCCACCGACAACCGGTCAAGACAAACCACTCACAGAGGATTAAATATGTGGCTTTTCGGTTTATGTGCAGCATTATTGATTGCCGCTGCACTGTTCTTCGTTCTGGCCCCCATTATTCGGCCCGGGCAACCACCGGCATTGCGACTGCTGGAACAGTCGCTGGCAGCCGGGCTGCTTAATCCGGACGAATATGTCAGCAAGCGTCAGCAACTGTTGAGCAGCCAGCCGCAAGCTACTGCACCTCCGAAATCATTCGCCGTACTGCTGCTGCTGGTGATCCCAGCCGCCACCCTGCTGCTGTATTACCAGCTCGGCTCTCCGCAAGCCATTGATCCAAACATCCGCGCACCCATAACGGCTACACCACAGGGCGTACAGTCCATGCGCGACATTCTGGAAAACCACCCGGATGATCTCCAGGGCTGGCTGATTCTGGCCAACACCCTGGTCGAACAGCAGCGCTACAGCGATGCCATTCCCGCTTTTCAAAGAGCACTGGAGCTTATTCCTGAAACCCAGCCGGAACGGGCAGTCGTGCTTGCCGATGTTGCCGAAGCGATTATTTTTGCGGGAAACAGTCAACAGATACCTGATCAGGCACGGGAATACCTGCAACAGGCCATCGCCATCGACCCGCAGTTGCAGCGTGGCCTGTGGCTGTTGGGCGTTGTAGCTTTCCAGGATCAGAACTATGCACTGGCCATCGAACGCTGGGAGCAGCTAATGCCGCTGCTGGAAAACCCGGCGGTCAGCCAGTCTGTCAGCGAGCAGATTGCCCAGGCGCAGGACCGCCTGTCAGGCTTCACGCCTGCATTGACCAATGAGAGGGCCAATGGCAGGGCCAACGACGGCCCGAACAATGCTGCAGGGGGACCTGCAGTTACCGTACAAGTATCACTCAGCGATGCATTGGCCGCACAGCTGGATCAGCAGCCGAATACACCGGTATTGTTTGTATTTGCCCGTGTAAGCGGCAGCCAGCAACCACCGGTAGCCATCCAGCGACTGGCAGCTGCCGGTCTGCCGCTGAGCGTTACTTTGACCGAAGCAGACGCGATGTTGCCGGGTAATTCCCTGGCCACATTGCCTGCAGATACCGAGCTGGAGTTGACTGCCAGATTATCCTTCAGCGGAAACGCCATCGCCCAACCCGGCGACTGGCAGGGGCTGACAGTTACCACCATCAACTCAGATGATGACCCATTGATATTGACAATCGACAGCATTGTCCCTGGCTCATAATTTAATTGCATCATAGGAGTTACCCATGCAACGTTTCTTACATCTGTTTTTGTTGATTGGCTCACTGATTATTGCCACCCAGGCTTACAGTCAGCTGGATAATATTCAAATTACCGCTACCAAACTGTCGGATACGGTCTACATGATGACCGGCGCAGGCGGCAACATTGGTTTGTCTGAAGGTGAAGACGGCGCTTTTATTGTCGATGATCAGTTTGCCCCGCTAAGCGAAAAAATCAAAGCTGCCATCGCAGAAATCTCCGACCAGCCGGTGCGTTTTGTGATCAACACACATTGGCATCATGACCATACCGGCGGTAATGAAAATTTTGGCAGCGGCGGCAGCATCATCGTTGCACATGACAATGTCCGTAAGCGCATGTCCACCGATCAGTTCATCGAGTTTTTCCAGGCTGAGGTGCCTGCATCACCAAAAGTTGCGCTGCCAGTGATTACTTTTAATGATGCGTTGAGCCTGCACCTGAACGGTGAGTCGGTAACCGCCTATCATCAAAGCCATGCACATACTGACGGCGACAGCATCATCCACTTTGCCGGCAGCAACGTCATTCACATGGGCGATACTTTTTTTAACGGCACTTACCCGTTTATTGACACCTCAACCGGTGGCAATATCAATGGCGTGATTGCCGCCAATGCCTTTGCACTGAGCCTGTCCGACGACGATACCCGGATTATTCCCGGTCATGGCCCTCTTGCCAGCAAAGCCGATCAACAGGCTTTTCATGACATGCTGGTAGCAGTTCGTGATGCAGTGAAAGTTCATGTGGATGCCGGTAAATCCCTTGAAGAAACCATCGCGGCAAACCCTACCGCCGAATATGATGAGCGTTGGGGACAGGGTTTTACCAAGGCAGAGGCTATTGTCACTTTCGCCTACAACAGCCTGAGCCAATAAGCTTAGCGTAAAATTTATGTACGGGGATATCACTGACTATCCCCGCAAGCACCTGCCAGCATGGAATTATTTTGCAGTGCTGCACTGAACCTGGCAATGCATCATAATCTGTTTGGCCAGCAGTAATACAGCCGGTCCGGCCCGATCCCTATCGGCAAACACCAGGAACATCTGTACCGGAAAACGCACACCCTCTCTCAGTGGTAATGGTTTTAACCGGCCGGACGAAAGGTCCTCGGCAATCAATGGCTCAGGGAAGCGTCCAAACCCCAATCCCTGTTTAACACCGGCAAGGCTGCGGTTGAAACTGCCGACAGTCCAGCGTCGTTCGGCCTCCTGCCAGCCGGCACTGACAGGACTGGAGCCGGTATCCCTGATCACAAACTGCCGATGTGCCAGCAATTCCTGAGCGGTAATATCGGGTCCCATCTGATGTAAAGGATGCTGCGGGTGTGCAACTGCCAGCATGGGAATTGAACATAACGACTCTCCGACAAAACCGGCAGGAATCCTTGGTGTAATAGCCAGATCCACATCCTGCCGGATCAACAGATCATCGGTTCGGCTTAATACGCTTTCATACAGCTGCAGGCGAACATCGCGACATTCCTGAGCAAATGCCTGTAAAACCTCACTCAACCAGTTGGCAGGAAATACCGCTTCGGCCGCCAGACCGATTTCCGCCTCCCAGCCCGCAGCAAAATCTCCTGCCAGTGCTTCCAGCTGGTCAAATTCATCCACCAGATATCGTGCACGCCGCAGTAATGCCTCACCCTGCCCTGTTAAACGGCTGGTCCGTCCATTCACGGCAATCAACTGCACTCCCAGCCGGTCCGCTAACTGAGCAAGCGCCTGGTGTACCGATGATGGCGTTTTGAACAGCATTTCGCCTGCTTTGGCATAAGTGCCGGTTGCTGCAAATGCGATCAGGCAGCGCCATTGCTCCAACGTACTTTTATTCATTTTATTTAAATAAAAAATGCAATTATTTTCAATTTAAGTTTAGCATTCATGAATATATATTGTTGCTGTGTTTGGAAAACTTCAGGTAATAACAATGACAACATCAACCATATTTCCACCTGCTGCGGTAACCGAAGGCGCTGGTGTTCGCATTCAGCGCTTGATCGGCACGCAACAGTTACGCAATTTTGACCCGTTTCTGCTGCTGGATTATTTTGATAACGACAAACCTCAGGATTACCTGTCCGGTTTTCCCAGCCACCCGCATCGCGGGTTCATCACTTTCACCTATATGCTCGATGGGCAGATGGAGCATCAGGACAGTATGGGCCACAACGGGATCATCGGTCCCGGCGATGCCCAGTGGATGAAAGCCGCACATGGCGTGATTCACTCGGAAATGCCTGCGCAGATCGATGGGCGGCTTCGCGGTTTACAGCTATGGATCAACCTGCCTGCTGCAGACAAGCTATCCGCACCCGATTACCAGGAACTGTCTGCGGATGACTTTCCAGTCATTGAAGACACTGGCAGCCGGGTAAAGCTGCTGGTCGGTAATTTTGCAGGCCAACAGGCACCGATTACCGATACCCAAACACAGGTACGGTATCTGGACATCACTTTGAAGCCAGGTGCTGAAATCGCCTTACCGTTACAGCCGGGTCACAACGGTTTTCTGTTCGCAGCCCAGGGTGGTCTATTGATTGACGGAAACACTTTACCGCAACGGCATATCGCAGTTGTCAGCGGCTCTGAAGTTAACATTCAGGCTGGTGATGATGGCGCCCGGCTGATGGCGGTAAGTGCCCGTCCGATTGGTGAGCCGATTGTCCAGCACGGACCGTTTGTGATGAACACCCGGGAGCAGATCAACAAGGCCATGCAGGATTATCGCGACGGCACATTAACCATTATGGAGTCAGCATGAAATCCTCAAGATGGGTACGTCAGTGGCGCAGCAGCAGCAGCCAGCACGGCTGGGTGGCCATCGGCCTGCACTGGGTCAGTGCATTACTGATCATCGGTCTGCTGGCACTTGGCATCTGGATGGTCACCCTCAGTTATTACAGCCAGTGGTATCACCCTGCCCCACATCTGCATAAATCATTCGGCATGCTGTTTGCGGCGATATTACTGTTCAGATTTATCTGGCGGCTGATTAACCACCAGCCTGAAGTACAAGGTAAAGCCTGGGAACGCCAGGCAGCTCATTACGGTCACCGGGTCATATACCTGCTGTTGATGGCTATTGTGGTCAGCGGCTATCTGCTGGTCACCGCCGAAGGCGCCGTCGTCAGTGTATTTGACTGGCTGGATATTCCCGCCTCACCAATACAGTTTGAACGCCAGGCAGATATCGCCGGCTGGTGGCACCGCTGGTTGAGTTATCTGCTGATTGCCTGCATCGCATTACACATCGCCGCTGCGCTTAAGCACCAGCTTATTGACCGTGACGGTACCCTCAGCCGCATGCTGGGACGAATTCAATAACCACTTTTACAACAACTTAGGAGAAACACCATGATCAACAAGCGATTGATAACCTCGTTATTTCTGACCACAGGCCTGCTAGCCGGAACTGCAGCATCTGCCGCCGATTACGTGATTGATACGCGTGGTATGCATGCATCCATCCAGTTCAAGGTAAAACACCTGGGTTACAGCTGGCTGGACGGCCGCTTTAATAGCTTTTCCGGTGAATTCAGTTTTGATGAGAGCAACCCTGAAGCCGCACAGATCAGCGTTCAGATAGATACCGGCAGCCTGGACAGTAATCATGCCGAACGTGATAAGCATCTGCGCAGTGACGACTTTTTGGATGTTGAACAATTCCCGGACGCCAGTTTTGTCAGTACTTCTGCCAGCCTGGACGCACAGGGTAACGGTTCCATCAGTGGCAACTTCACGCTCAAAGGCGTCACTAAACCGCTGACCATCGAGGTATCCAGCGTTGGCGCCGGTGACGACCCGTGGGGTGGGTACCGGCATGGTTTTACCGGGACTGCCGAATTTGCCATGAGTGACTTTGGTATTGATTACAATCTGGGACCGGAGTCAAAAAATGTCTACCTGACGCTGAATGTCGAAGGTATTCGCCAGTAAGTTAATGATCTGACGTCATCGCCGGCTTTGCCGGCGGTGAGCTCTCTATAAACCAAAGCTATAGATAAGAGTATTTCTATTACTTAATATTATAGTTTCACTCTATCGATACTAGAAGAACAATCAATTTCATCTATTCAAAAGTTTTCGTTAGTCTAGCTGTAACGTTTCAACTTAGTATGAGTAGCAGCCATGACCAAAAACATTCTGACCACATCTGCAGGCGCACCGATTGCCGATGACAACAACAGTATTTCAGCCGGTCCACGCGGCTCGCTGACTTTTGAAAACTTCCGTGTCTTTGAAAAACTCGCACACTTCAATCGTGAACGCATTCCCGAGCGGGTGGTGCACGCCAGAGGCAGTGGTGCCTATGGCATCTTTACCCTGGAAAAAGACCTGAGCGATTTGACCATTGCCGATTTTCTGCAGGATCAGGGCAAACAGACCGACGTGTTCGTACGCTTTTCCACCGTTGGCGGTGGACAGGACTCCAGTGACTACGCCCGCGACCCTCGCGGTTTTGCTGTCAAGTTCTATACATCCCAGGGCAATTTTGACCTGGTCGGCAACAACACGCCGGTATTTTTCCTGAATGACCCGAGCAAATTTCCGGATTTTGTGCATTCTCAGAAAAAGAACCCGCGCACCAATCTGCCGGACGCTGCAGCGGTATTTGAATACTGGGCCAATCACCCGCAATCGCTGCATCAGGCTACCATTCTGATGTCTGACCGCGGCATCCCCTATTCCTACCGGCACATGCATGGGTTCGGTTCGCATACGCTGAGCTTCTGGAACAGTGATGGCCAAAGGGTATGGGTTAAATGGCACCTGAAAACCAACCAGGGCATCAAGACGCTGACCAACGAGCAGGCTGCCGGCCTTGACCCTGCCGGCGCACAGCGCGACCTGGTAGAGGCGATTGACCGCGGTAACTACCCCAGCTGGTCGGTAGAGCTGCAGATCATGACCGAAGAACAGGCCCGTGAATACCACATTAACCCGTTTGATCTGACCAAAATCTGGCCTTATGAAGATTACCCGCTGATCAAAGTCGGTACACTGGAGCTGAACCGTAACGTCGACAATTACTTCGCAGAAACCGAGCAATCAGCTTTTGCGCCCAGCAATCTAGTGCCCGGTATCGGTGCCTCGCCGGATAAAATGCTGCAGGCGCGGCTGTTTGCCTACCAGGATGCACACCGCTATCGCGTCGGTGCCAACTTTAATCAGATTCCGGTGAATCAGCCCAAATGCCCGGTGCACAACTACCAGCGGGACGGCGCATTTGCCGGTGTATGCCCGATCACCAGCGGGGTTAACTTTTACCCCAATGACCGGGGCGATCAGGGCGCACCTGTGCCGGATCAGCAATTTGCCGAGCCGCCCATGCCGCTGCTGGATGCCGCCTGGGTCAAAGCCTACAGCCAGGACGCGGAAGACTACTATCAGCAGGCCGGTGATCTGTTCCGGGTGATGAGTGAAGACCAGAAAAACCAGTTGGCCGGGAATATTGCCGGTGGACTGGTACAGGCTACCGATTCCGCTCAACAACGGATGCTGGCACAGTACCGCAAAGCCGACCCGGATTATGCCGCCCGTGTCGAGCAGGCGATGCAGCAGCTGCGGAAATAACGCAGGCAGTCATGCACCCGCCGGGGCGGGATGAAAATTGAAAGGCTCAGCTTATGCTGAGCCTTTTTTCAGACTGTCCCAGGGGCCGGTAATCGCGATGGTAATACCGGGATCATAGATGTTCACGAACAACCACTGCCCATCCGGTGAAAAACACGCGCCGGCCCACTCGGTATTGGGCATATCATCCGACAGATCATAACCACCCAGCGTGCCCTGAATCTGGTCATTAATCTGCGCCAGATAGCTGTAGGTGCCGTCTTCATGCAGCAGCATCAGCCGTTGCGCGTTGGTTGGGTCGGTGACCCGGTCTTCACACAGCAGCAGGCCACCGTGCGGATTCACAATCATATTATCTGGACCGGAGATTTCATCATGTCCCGGCGAGTTGTAGACCAGCTCCAGGCTATGTGCCTGTGTGTCATAACAGAACACTTGGCCGGTTTCCGCCGAGCCACCCAGCTTGGAAGTGAAAAACACCCGGTCGCCGTCAATATCAATGCCTTCCAGAGCAATAAAGGCACAGGCGCCCTGATCCAGGCCCTGTTGCTGAACGCCGCGCACATCATGGGTGCCTGGATTATTGCCGCGTTCCGGATGCTCAATATCCACCCACGAACAATCCCACTTCTGACCAACCTCACCTACTCTACTGAGGTCATCAGCGCCCGCCACTTTCAGCATCTGCAGGCGACCACCTTCAACCAGTTTGCCGGGCTGGTTGGGAATAAAACGGTAAAAACCGGCTTTCGGTGCAACATCTTCAGTCAGATATGCCATACCGCTGTCTTTATGGACAGCCACCGCCTCATGAAAAAACATACCCATTGCCGTCAGCGGAACCGGGTCTGCCACACCATTGGCCGGCACCTCAAAAATAAATCCGTGCCGCTGGCGGGCATCGTCCATTCGCGCCCAGGAAAACCGAGCCCGGTCATCGGCGCTCATCTCATCCGATGCAAACACCATTTCTTCACAACTCAACCAGGTACCCCATGGAGTGACCCCGCCGGCGCAGTTGTTGGCAGTTCCGCTGAGGCTGGTATAACTGCTGCGCAGGCTGGGTAAACCACAGGCGTTGATATACATGGTCACCGTACCGCCGCCGGTTACGTCATATGCTTTTTCCGGTGCGCCGAACGGGCCGCTGGACCCGCGCAGCTCGTGATTACGCACCAGCGTGATCTGCTGATCATCAGCCTGTACCAGACCCATACCGTCAAAGCTTTCCGGCATGGCCACACCATCATCCATGACCAGGCCTGCGTACGCCAGACTACGGTAATAAAACCCCGGCGGCAGTTTTATCAGCGGCAGACCGGTTACGGCATCATTGGCCAGCGACAGCGAACCATAGCCGGCACTCAGCTGCCAGCCATTGCCTGGCGCTGACATGGCATAGCCGCGCAACGTGCTGGCGAGGCTGCCGCCAGCCAGCAGCAATGCGGAGTTTTTCAAAAAGTTACGGCGTTTTATTTGAGCCATTTCAATGTCCTCTGACCGATTGTTCTTACATGCCGGGCGGCAACATGCCCTTAGGCAGCCTGCCCTGCATTTTTTTCATCATTTTGCCCATACCGCCCTTAGAAAACTTCTTGAACATTTTCTGCATCTGAGCGAACTGCTTCATCAGCTTGTTGATGTCCTGTACCTGGGTACCGGAGCCGTTGGCGATACGGCGTTTGCGAGAACCGCGGATCACATCCGGAAATGCCCGCTCCTGCGGTGTCATCGAATTGATGATCGCAATCATCCGCTTGCTGTCGCTGCCGGCGGCTGCTCGCTGCCGGACTGCATCGGGCAGCTGTCCCATACCCGGCAATTTATCCATCATGGCGCCCATGCCACCCATGTTTTCCATCTGCAGCAGTTGCTGACGGAAATCTTCCAGGTTGAATTTATTGCCACGGCGCAATTTGCCGGCCAGTTTTTCCGCCTGCTGTTTATCAACTTTGCGTTCGACTTCTTCAACCAGACTGAGCACATCACCCATGCCCAGAATTCGTGATGCTAAACGGTCCGGGTGGAATGGTTCCAGTGCATCGGTTTTTTCGCCGATTCCGAGGAATTTGATCGGCTTACCCGTGATTGAGCGAACCGACAATGCAGCACCACCGCGTGCATCACCGTCAGCCTTGGTTAATACCACACCGGTTAACGGCAGTGCATCATTGAAGGCTTTAGCGGTATTGGCGGCATCCTGACCGGTCATCGCATCCACCACGAACAGGGTTTCATGCGGGTTGATGGCCTGATGAACCTGTTTGGCTTCGGCCATCATGGCTTCATCCACATGCAGGCGGCCGGCGGTATCAACAATCAGCACATCGGCAAACTGACGCTGCGCTTCCTTGACCGCGGCTGCAGCAATTTTATGCGGTTTCTGATCCGGGCTGGCGGCAAAATAGCTGGCACCGACCTGTTCGGCCAGCAGACGCAGCTGATCCATAGCCGCCGGGCGGTAAACGTCACAACTGACCACCATGACTTTGCGCTTTTCACGTTCTTTCAGATAACGCGCCAGTTTACCCACCGAGGTGGTTTTACCGGCACCCTGCAGGCCGGCCAGCATCACCACTACCGGCGGTGATGCCTGCAGGTCCAGCGGCGCGATTTGCTCGCCCATCACCTGTACCAGCTCGGTATGAACCAGTTTTACCAGCGCCTGTCCGGGCTGCAGGCTGGTCAGGACCTTCTGACCCAGCGCTTTTTCGCGCACGGTATTGATGAAGTCCTTGACCACCGGCAGCGCAACGTCTGCCTCTAATAACGCTACACGTACATCGCGCAGCGCACTGCGCATGTTGTCTTCCGATAACTTACCCTGGCCGCGTAATTGCTGGATAGTGCCGGATAATCTGTCCGTCAGGTTTTGAAACATAAATGGAATTTTATTAATGAAAGATATCCAATAGACATTATAGCGATGTCCAAGTTTTCAAACAGACTCTTTACCCCTTATTTAGAACGCCTGCAGGTAAACCGAACCTGACGTTTTCCTATTGAAAGCGTACCGGGTTATGACAAAATAGGCAGATGAGCACCAGCATCGCGATTATCTGTTATAGCCTGGCCTGGATTATTCAGGCCCGCTCCAGCCAGTCTGAAAACCGCAGCAACTGGTCGCGCAACCTGCCGGTGCTGGTGGCTGCCGGTGCTGTGGTTTGCCACCTGCTGACACTGGGCAATCACCTGTTTTTGCCCAACAGCATTGATGTCAACATTTTCAACCTGCTCGCGCTGTTATCGGTGCTGATCGTAATATTCAACTGGATGTTTACCCGCCGCCAGGCGCAGGAGCTGCTGGAACTGGCGATTTATCCGATTGCAGTACTTTCATTGCTGCTGCTGGCATTTATCCAGGCAACACCGGTATGGCTCAGCGAATTAAGCCCGCTGGGCGCTACACATATTATCAGCTCGCTGCTGGCGTATGCATTACTCAGCATCTGTGCATTGATTGCCATACAGATTGCCGTACAGGACGCTATGCTGCGCCGCCATCGGGCTGTGTGGCTGCTGCAGAAGGTCCCCCTGACTTCACTGGAAAGCCTGCTGTTCCGGCTGATGCTGATCGGGGTACTGCTGTTAACGCTGTCGCTAATCAGTGGCGTATTGTTTATTGAGGACTTGTTTGCCCAACATTTGGTGCATAAAACCGTACTATCGCTGCTGTCATGGCTGGTGTTCAGTATTCTGTTGTTCGGCCGCTGGCGGCTGGGCTGGCGTGGCCTGCTGGCAGTGCGGCTGACCCTGGCGGGCATGCTGCTGCTGTTGCTGGCCTACTTCGGCAGCAAGTGGGTATTGGAGGTATTGCTGCAGCGCAGCTGGTCAGGGTAATCCTGCATGACTAACGTCATTTGGAGTGACGGGAGTTAGCCGCTAAACTAAGCAGCCGAATTATTGTTAAACACTCTTTGAACATTCCCTCGAAACCAAATCTCAAAGTCTTGGTAAACCTCTGAAATGGAACAGTTATCTACACAGTTTCTGTTCACTGCCCTGGTTATTTTAATTATCCTGTCAGGGTTCTTTTCCAGCTCGGAAACCAGCCTGATTGCGCTGAACCGTTATAAGTTGAAGCATCAGGCCAGCAAGGGTCACCGCGGCGCCAGACTGGCGAAAAGACTGCTGGGCAAACCGGACCGTCTGATTGGGCTGATTCTGTTCGGCAACAACCTGGTGAATGTTCTGGCCAGCTTTATCGTGTCTATGCTGACGCTGAGACTGCTGGGCGACGGCAGTCTGGCATTTTGGGTGTCTGCGGTCGGGTTTACCTTTGTACTGCTGATTTTTGCCGAGCTGGCACCCAAAACCATGGCAGTCGAATACCCGGAAAAAATCGCCTTTCCCGCCTCTTTTGTTTTAACGCCATTGATGCGGGTGTTCTTCCCGATTGTGGTGGCCATTAATTTCACCGCAAACGGCATTTTGCGGTTGTTCGGCGTAAAGCCCCGCGCCGGCGCCATCGAACAGCTCACCCGGGATGAGCTGCGCACTATTGTGTCTGACAGCCACCGGGATATTTCCGATGATCACCAGCAGATGCTGCTGAACATTCTGGATCTGGAACACGGGCGCATCGAGGACGTGATGGTGCCGCGCGGCGAAGTGGTGGGCATTGACCTGAAGGAAGACTGGAATACCATTCTGGAACAGCTGTCCCAATCGCTGTATACCCGTTTGCCGGTGTATGAAGACGATCTGGATAATATTGTCGGCCTGTTGCATATCCGCACCGTACTGGCACGCTTATCTCAGGGTCGGCTGACGTTTAATGATCTGAAACGCTCGGTGCGTAAACCCTATTTTATTCCCGAAGGCACCTCCCTGACCCAGCAGCTGCTGGAGTTCCAGCGCCTGGAGCGCCGTATGGGCATGGTGGTGGATGAGTATGGGGATATCCAGGGACTGGTTACCCTGGACGATATTCTGGAAGAAATTGTCGGCGATTACACTACCGATGCCCGGGCAGTGGGCAACAAACAGGTACGGCGCATGGATGACGGCGCATGGCTGGTGGATGGCGGCGCATCACTAAGAATGCTCAACCGCCAGTTCGGCTGGGAACTGCCGACCGATGGTGCCACCACCATGAATGGGCTGGTTCTGGAAATTCTGGAGCTGATTCCTGACGGCAAGGTGGGTTTGCGGATTCAGGACCAGGTGTTTACCGTGGCGGATGTCGGGGACAACAGTATCCGCAAAGTGCTGGTTAAGCCTTATGTAGCGAAAGTCTAGGCAGGCTTTTCACATCACCTGATCACTCTTCAGTTTTAAGATTGTCGCCCGTGGTCCGGAGTGTCTGGGCGCCGGGCGGCAACCGCCTTTTAGAAAGACCATACGCTGCCGCTATCCCCAATACCGCAAACCCGGCCACAGCCAGTCTGAACGGCCAGACAGCGCCGCCATTCATAGCAGGAAAAATCTGCAGGCCCTCTCCCCAGGCATTATTGGCTTGATGAAACAAGTGGACCAGCAGCACGCTGCCCGCCGTAGAGTTGAACAGGTAGCCGGCGATCATACCGATTGATACGACCAGTATGACAAATTCAACAATGGAATAACCCGCCGGATGGCCACCATTCATCATAAACAATGGTGCATGAAATACTGCCCATATTACTGACAAAATAAGACTGGCTTTTAATGGCGACAAGCTGCGCTGTAACTGCGGCAATGCATAACCACGCCAGGCAACTTCTTCCGTGTTAAGCACAAGGTAGATGGTAAATATCTGCAGCGTGCTCAACAACATGGACTGGTTGATGTTCAGTGGTGGCAGCGATGCATCAAATATCCGACTTAACACCAAACCGGTAATGACGATAACTGACGGCAGCAGCAGCGCGAAGCCGTACCAGCGCAATGGGACCCGAAATTTGAACAGTGCGCCCAACAATGACCGTAAGCCTGACCAGCCGTAATTGATCGCGGTAACAGCCAGTGCCGCCAGCAATGTTCCATACAGCATTAATATCTGCAGCGGTGCGATCTGCTGTAAGAACTGCCTGAGCCCAGGATGGCTCTCAGCATCAATCCAGCTGGCCAGCACCATAGGTGTCGCACCTATCCAGGACAGGATAAAGGCAACGATGAAAAACGTGACCAGACCAATCTTGAAACCGTTTTCGGGCGTCTTTGCGTAAACAACGCCATCAGCAGCGTAAAGCATATGTCATCCTGTTTGCGGGTAGCTATGGCGAATCTATATCAGGCTGGCTGGTCTAGTGTTCGGATACATGTATCCGAACCATTTAACCGGTGATTTTGATATATCGGGTTTTAAGGCTTGCCTTGAACGGCTTTGCGATAGTCACCCGGAGTAACCCCTGCTGAGGATTTGAACGCTGCATAAAAAGAAGATTTAGACGAAAACCCTGAGTCGAACATTATCGTGGTCACTGAAGTATCAGGCTCATTACCCAAGCGATCGATAGCGTTAGCAATGCGCCGCTGATTGATGAACTCAATGAAGGTTTGACCAAAATGGCGGTTGATGGTCTGTGACAGATCACGGGCGGTCATCGGTAACGCATCGGCAAGCGCATCAAGAGAAATAGTTGGCTGCAGATGGGCAGAACTGTTCTCCAGGTAGTCTTCAATACTGTCTGCAAATGCATTGAGCTCACTGTCAGACAATCGGTGCTCCCCATATTTTTCGCCCCTACCGGTCTCCAGATCAACCGGCAGGCTGGCATGTTCCGCCTGCCGGAGGCTGTTGAACAGAAAGTAGCTGCCAAATAAAACCGCTGATATGGCCAAAGCTGCAGTCAGCAGCTGATCAAGCCACACCAATGGCCAGATCGTGACGATGACCTGATGTAATGCGCTGCCGATCCATATACAGGATGCTCCGATAACAGAAATTCGCAACCAGGATAGTTCAGACGGCCCGTCCGATGCATACTGCGATCGGAATGCAACCTTATGTCGGCTGAGCACAAGCCAGGCAGCAGCCAGATAGATAAACACATAGCCAAAAATAAGCAGTGGTAGTACAGGCGTGTTGACCAGTGTGGGATATGTCGGGTCGTTGAGAATCTTCAGCTGTTCATCAGCAGTTCGCAACGTATATGCCCATAAAACCACAGCCAGGATCAGCAACACAGGCAAAAAGTGCAGCCCCATCGATGGCGCAAGTTGGAAGTTTCGCTCAGCCAGTGACCGTGCATACAGATAAAGGCTGGGTGCTGCACAAAGACCGACAGTGTTGCCAAGAAAAGCCAGAGCAGGAATCTGGACCACTGCTCCACTGGTTACCAACAGGAAGTTCGCCAGCGTCAGCGCGATTGAAATCAGAAATACAATTAACAGCAACGCACTGGTTTTACCACCGGCTTTTCTTCTAGCAATAAAGATCGAAACGACCAGAAAGCAGAAAATTGCCAAAACAAGAGAATGAGTGACCAGCATGAATGGCATCCGTGGGTAAGCCATTGGTTAATTTGAGTTATTGTAATGTCCCTGGAAAGTAAAAGCATTGACGAGGCGAGTTTTCTTGAGTTCAGATTGGATTTTCAATCAACCCACTCAACGCCACCCTACCCGGCTTTGATAAGCTCTAAATCAATAATGAGCCCCGTGCGGGCTCATTATTTTCCATACGGCTGACAACCCATCAAGGGTCGTTTTATATGCTGCGGATTTTACGAAAGTTGGAAATGATTTCGAATACACAAATTACAGCGATAATGGCTAGAATTGAATAAATGCCATAATCCACATGATCAGCTACCCGTTCCCAGCGAATGTCTTCATTAAGCGCTGGATCCACAATAAGCAGCTGCTCAAACCTCCATATCTGGCTAATAATCACCAGTGACGCTACCGACAGTATGATTTCTGCAGCTAAGCTGAAGCGACTCCAGCTGGCCATCACAAAATTGTAGGCAGCGAGCGCAACACTCAGGCCTAAAACCACATTGACGCTCCAGAAAACCGATTGCCATTCAGCACTCAACGATACCTTGACCGGTTGTAATTCGATCAATGCCTCTGCAGGCCAGGTGAGTATATCGTTCCACCAGGCCATGAAAATAATGGTAACAACCAGCTCGAACCCGGTTTCTACACGGCTCAAGGCCAGCCGTTTCGATTTGGATTTCAGGTCTTTGGGTGACCACGCATAAAGATGATTGAGATTGGTGTCGCAATACTCCATCACGTAAAAAACGATGGTCACGATGGCAAACACATATATGCCCTTGTTGACCACATCGGCAATAATGTTGATGAAACTGTCAAAAATTGACTGGCCAGATAAAAGCCCGAACACTGAAATCAGTACGATGACGACAAACGTTATCGTCAGCGCAATTTCCAGAGCTTTCTTATAGGCAGGGAAAAATTCCGGCCCGACCAGCTGCTGTTTCGGCAGGTAAGAGGACGCAACCCGCATCGGGTGGCCCAGCTTCAGCAACAGCGCTTCGGTTTCCTCTGTATTTAACTCGCGACCCAGCGCTTCCTGACTGTCCTCAACCTGATCCATGATGGATGCTTCTAGCTCATCCCGGACATCCTGTTTCATTTCGTCCGGCAAGTAGCTTTCCAGGCTATCTAAATAATTTTGAATCATTTTCATGTTGTTTTCCTATGACTCATCAATGTCATTTCAAAATGTTGTTTAATGTGGTTTCTACCTGTTGCCAGTCTTCTATCAACTGTTTCAGTGTTGATTTGCCTACTTCGGATAATTGGTAGAAACGTTTTTTTCGGTTGCTTTCTTCACGCCACTCACTCTCCAGCAAACCCTGCTTTTCCAGCCGTCTGACCAGCGGATACAGTGTGCCTTCATCAATATCCATGCCTTTGGCCATCAGGGTTTTGCGTAATGAGTAGCTGTAATGTTCTTCCTGCAGCTCGGCAAGCACCGCGAGAATAATCACGCCGCGGCGGAGCTCGAGTTTCAGTTTTTTGTAGTGTTCGCTATCGGTCATAATCTGGCGCCTTTACTGTGTGGCACATAGTATTTGCTATATACTGTATGGCGCACAGTATAAGTTGTCAAGTGATTTCTCACTCAACAATCGAAAATTACTGGATCAGTTGCTTAGCAGGCGGGTTTTAGCTTGTGCTGGCCCACTTACAGTGACGGCAGCCATCGGTTAACTTGTAAGCAGTATTCCTGATAGCTTGGGCCGAATACCTTTCTGAGATGCGGTTCTTCGTGGAATACCACAAACAGGTGAAAGCCTAAAGCCGCACATAGACCGTAAATAACGATAGGAATCGCGGCAAATAATATGCTCCACCCAAAGATGACGCTGAGAACGCCGACATACATGGGGTTGCGCGTGTAGCGGTAGAGCCCGCGCACGACCAGATGCTTTGGTGGATCTATCGGCGCCGGCGTTCCCCGCCCGGCCGATGCAAAGTCCCATAAGCACCACAGGTAGATGCTTGCTCCAATCAGCAGCAATAACCCGCCAGCTAATGCATTCAGCTGGGATTCGATGCTGCCATGTGGAATAAGGAATAGAGGAACATAAACAGCAACAGTACCGGGTACAACGATTGTGAACAGCAGATTTTTCGCCAGTAACAGCACGCTGCTACCAGCTTCCGCTAGCTCCGCCCCCACTGGAACTGCCACCGCCAAAACTGCCACCGCTACTGCTTGATGAGCTACTCAGTTTTGGAATGGTACGCGTTTCATAATCGGTGAAATCACAATTCTGGCAATCGTAATCTATCCTCTTTGTGCCTGTTGAGCTGGTGGTGGCTGCTGTGAGAACCGTGGTTTCCGCACGTAACGTACGGTAATTGCACGACTTGCAGGTGCGGTATTTGCTGAATAACCCTCTGTATCGAAAAATATCTATACGGCTGCACAGGGTGCACTGCCAGACATCATAGTCAACTGACTTAAGGTATTCCTCAAGACGTTGCCCGCCATCAAGATGCGCATCATCGGCTGATTCACCCATCATCACCATTTTGTTCTGGCAGACGCCGCATTTGCGCGGTCGCATGCGCCAGAGCTTGCGCAGCAAGGCAAAAATGCCCAGGAAGATCGGCGCAATAATGGCCAACACGCCGGCTCCGAGATCATTGATCAGCCGCATTACCTTGAACTTGGTTCTGGCAAAGAAGCTGTTACCTATTTCACCCGGGTATACACCGGTGACCACACGAATGGTTTCGATGGTACCGACTCTAATGCCCTCCTGGTATTCATCGTCTCTGAAATACGGAATAAAGGAGTGGTCGATGATGTTCTTCATCACCGAATCCTGATCACGTGAATAACCTGAGCCCAGTTCTATGCGCATTTTCCGGTCAGTTACCGCAACCAGGATTAACACGCCATCGTTAGCCACCGCATCGCCAACGCCCCAGTGGTTAAACAGGCCGGTGGCAAACGGCTCAATGGTTGGGCCTGCACCGTAATCCGACAGGCGCTGAATAGTCAGCAGCGTTATCTGCGCCCCGCTGGTGGCTTCTGACTGCTGCAGGTATTGCAAAAGCATATCTTCGGTTTCGCTGTCCAGAACACCGGCATAGTCATTGACATAAATGTTGTCGTAATCCGGATAGGCGAAATCTGCTCTGGCCTGGTCAGGCTGAATAAAGCCAAAAAATAAAACAGCACTCAGGAATGTAATAAAAAATGGTTTCATCCGCTTCATCCGGTCATTATATTGGGTGCTGGTCGAACATCCCTGTGGTTATCAACCGAAGCCCGACTATGGTTTCTGACTCTGCCGCTGGCGGGCATTATGCTGCCGCGGGACAGGCAATCAGTTTAATTATACTCACTGCCGGCACGTTAGCTGGGTAGTGCCTTTGGCGTTTACTGCATCTGACCGTTTGCCTGGCTGGTTTCATTGACTGTTCGAACCAGCGTATGCCATAGTAAATTTTATTGGAATGACAGATAAGAATTAAATACGTCATTCGTTCATTACCTCGAAAAAAGAAAGCTTTATGAAGTATTTACTATACGCCGGCATATTGGGTTTCTCGTTCTGGATATGCTCTGAAGTTATAGAAATCTATCTCGGTGGATATAACAGTGCAGTCTATTATCTGACCACGCTGTATCATGCTTTTGCTGGCTTTGGTGTGTGGGGATTGCATAAAACACAATCGGACGAAAAAACGAATTATCTGAGTCTTGTAGGAGCAGCCATTGTTTTTATTGCATATATCGGTATCGCTTATTTTCCGATACAGGTTATGAATTCAGGGCTGACTTTTGCCGAGTTTCTTGATGTAATTCCTGCCTATAAAATACCTGGCGCTTTGTGGTTTTTTGGCATGATCGCATTCGGTATTTCGATTTTAAAAACCAGACATTTCCCGGCATGGACAGGGGTCGTCTTTCTATTGGGGACAATCATGTTCACCGCGACACCACTATTGAAGTGGCCGGTAATTGTTGTCAACTTCACCAATATCATCTTCGCGGCTACCGTAATCTATCTGTGCATCATAAGCTTACGCGAGCATAAATGACTTGTTGTGTGATGCTAAGCTCAAAAAACCAGGCATTGTTTTATCGGCTTATGATCCGGTAATAATGTTGGGCGGTTGACGAACATACCGCTGATTTCCTACCGTGGCCCAGCTGTGATTGCTGATTCTGTCGGTAGCGATCAGATTGCAGCCGCTGGACAAGCAGTCATTCCAGTTGTCTTCGCTGTCGGCCACATAGGCCCGGGTTATCACGTTGGCTCTGGTGGCGCTTTCGGCGAAGCTGCGCATCCACTTTTCCCGATCTCTGTGGAATATATGGGTATTGAAAAATACCCGGTTGCTGGACTCGGGCACTCCATCGGGTGCGACGTCTTTATCGGCAAAGCACAGTCTTTGTCTGGGTGCGGTGCCGGCATAGGTAGCTTTATCTTCTTCCTTCCCGGTAACGCAAATAATGAACTGCCCACGCAGCTCATCCAGCGTGGGCCAACCATTGGCCAGGGCGCCGTTGGATAAGTTGTCAGAGTCGCCCATCAGCTGGTGGGGTGTATAAATCACAAAGCTGGTATGGGCTCTGATGTAATCATCCAGCTGGCTGGGGAAGTTGTTGGTTCGGGTTTGTTTCAGGTCCAGATAAAGCACGATGACATCGTGTCCGGTGTTGTCAGCCGACCAGCCGTTCAAATCAACCAGGAATTGCGACAACTGGCGGTAGTCACTCCGGTACCCGGCAGCATGCCCTACTGACCACTCCAGGCCATCGCTGGACTGGGAAATATCCAATTCCAATGCGCCGCAGCCCGCGTTATAGGTTTTATCGGGGTGCCAGGTGAGTTGGTCGACAAAGGGTTCGTCGCGTTGGTAGCTGTTGTGGGAGGCTTTGGTGGATGCCTGGTTGTAACGTAGTTGGCTCATATTACTCGCCCGATTGGTTGACTTGATGCTTGTAAATACTCCCTCTATCCCAAACAACGAGAGAAGACCACAAGTTATTTGTGATTATAAATCAAGTGAATAAGATGAGAGATATGAGTTAGGGCTTAGAAGATGTGGGTGTCCTGATCAGTCGACGTGGGCGGCATGTTTTTTACACTCATGGAAGCGGAGAAGAACCTTTTATCGAACTTTTAGCTGGTCAGCAGCGAACTGGATTGCTGATTTAGTCTATACTACGGATTAGTAGTAATCTTAAGGGGAATTAATCTTGACAGCACCAACTTCTAAGTATCATTTTATTTTTCTTCTAGCTCTAATGTTTTCCCCCTATGACGTTGTGCTGGCCTGCAAAGATCCCAAATTTAAAATAATGCTGAACTTTAGGAACTATGTAGGAGCATGGGACGGCAAATGGAGTTCGCCGCAACTTAATGGGGTGACAGAAGACGGCAGTACTTATAAGAAATTTAAAGTGACGACTGGCACTGATAGCACCTATGTGTACGGCGGGGCTATTGCCTCTGGCGAAACACATATTGAGCTGTGTGAATTGAGAGATTCTGGCAGTGGGACAAGCGTATTCGACTTCATAGTAAATGGCGAAAGAGCATGCAAGGTTTATGTAGTAACCAGTAAACCTGAAACCAGCAATGACGACGAGAGTAGTAATAAACTAAAAGTTGAAGTAAATCTCGAAATAGGCGATAAGGCTGTTGTTCAATGCGGCACCCCTGACCCTGACGCATGGAACAATCCATATTATATGACTGAGGGTTATCAAGCTTTTACTATACCACTCACGTCGATAGACAATGGTGGCTAGAAAAGAAGCCCCAGTTAAAAGGGTTTTCCACATAGGGAATATAGGTATAACAGCTAAGCGTTTATCTGTCGTGCGGAGCATGGCTGGACCAATAGCACCGTCATCCCCAGCCGAGCCTTGAAGGCCATCGCTGGACTGGGAAATATCCAATTCCAATACGCCGCAACCGGCGTTGTAGGTTTTATCGGGGTGCCAGGTGAATTGATCGACAAAGGGTTCGCGACGCTGGTAGCTATTGTGGGAGGCTTTAGTGGATGCCTGGTTATAAGGTAGTTGGCCCATATTGCTCGCACGGTTGGTTGGCTTGATTCTTATTATTATTCCCTCTATCCGGAAAAGCGAAGGAACATCAAAGCTTATTTTAATTATTAGCCATGTTTATATAGTGGAAGATTCCAAGATATCTTTAAAAACCTGACCATCATGACTCATACGCATTGATCAGCCTGCTTTCGCCAAAAAATACCCTCCGATTGCTCCTAACAATCCTGTCGAAACGTATATTACTATGTCCCAAAACTTCTCTGGAGCAAATTCCCAAGCCTTCTCCCAAAAAGATTTTTTAAAACCTGAGTCCTTGAAAATATCAAACCCATAGCTATACTTTAAATTCCACCCCACAGTACCATACTGGTCTCGATCACCCAGCCATTCCCTAGAGAGAACATATTTAAAGTCATTCAAATAATCTTGACCTCTTATGTTTTCAATTTTTTCAGCTATATCTTCTGATATATAACCAGATAGTATCGCTCCAGGCTTATTATTCTTAAGCAAATTAAAGTCAACTATACAGCCTTTGGTGGAGTTATGACTACTGATAGCCAGGTCATCATCCATATACAAAAGTTGGGCAAAAATAGTATAGATTAGATACTCAATTACTGAAGGTGGAGCAAATGCTTTTTCCCAGGCATCTGTAGTAACAATCGCGACACCCTCTTTAGAAATGCTAAACCAATTTTTGCTAAATCTTGATGATACAATAGCTATTTCAAAATCCACCTCTCCGTCTCTACCTGTAAAAATATCCTTTTTTTGGTTGTAGATATTAATAGCATCATCTTGATCGATAAAATTACCATCCGGGTATACAAACTCGCTATTGGGCGAATCTGCGAACCCAATCTCTATGCACTTTAAACTGTTATTAAGCGATAGTAATGCATATTTAAATGCCCACTCATTAATCTTGGGCTTTTGAGCAATTGTGACCAACACTTGCTTTTTCATTTTCAACCCTCCTTAGAATAAAACACAAAGAAGTGCAGCCATTAATTGCTCGACACTTTCCCAACCCAGCCTTTCTGCTAAATCAGCTCTAGCTCTTTTAGAACATCAGTAACAAGCTGCTTTCTTAAGGGCGCATCCTTTAGCTCAAACATATCCATATTCATCGCGAACAGCCAGGAGCCCTTCAGACTCTCAACATACCCAACATACCACCCAATATGCAATTGTGGCCCTGTCCAACCGC
Organism: Wenzhouxiangellaceae bacterium; assembly: GCA_028289455.1. GTDB lineage: Bacteria > Pseudomonadota > Gammaproteobacteria > Xanthomonadales > Wenzhouxiangellaceae > JAJFKX01. Next base: position 132,123 of record JANQPN010000043.1, on the reverse strand, counting down.
CTTTAGCGTAAAGTGAATAACCGGGCCCTTTATCTTCGAGCATGATTTCTTTCAGCTCCTCAAAGTGTGCTTCGCTAAAAGGAAGTGCTCCTGAATACAGTTGACTTAAAAACGCTATCTGCTCGAAAGCTGATATTTTCAGGGAACCGTCCAACCAAAACAGATCCACCCGGTCTCCAACTTCCGCATTCCCGTAGGCTATGTCTTCCAAAGCTTGTGAATAATGCTGACGGCCAACCTTTCTCGCTATCTCCTGATAACACCACACACAGGAAACCCGATAAGCAGATTGCAAATTATGATCCCGATTCCACGTGGCTAAGCCCCTGTCCTGCCCATCCCACTGGAACCGAAAATCACTTGATTCCACTGCATTGGTATCAAGACCAATCAACGTATTCAGAATCTTAAATGTTGAAGCAGGCGAAAAGCGCTGACTGGCTCTGTCATTGTTATGCACATAGATTGGGTTACCGCTTGTGCTGGCAATGATCAGCGTACCGTTTACAGTCTCAAGCTCTGCCTGAGGAGACAGCTCTTCTCCAAGCGCCACCGACGCAAAGAACGTGACAATCATAATAAGTACATTCATAAAACTTCGATCCGCTGAAGCAGGAAAATTTGAGAGGGAGATAATGGCCCTGACTAATTTTAACCGATATTATCATTATGGATGCCACATATATGCGCCCATAGCTGATCTGATCAATTCGAAATCAGCACCTATTATCTCAAAGAAACCACGACGCAAAATTTGCCCCCAGTTTCTATCTCTACCCATAGTGAATTCCAAATCTGCAAGCAGTGGTTTAATCGGTGCATGTGACGATTCAAAGTACTTCGCATCACGTCGAAACGGCTTAAAGTTGTCGCTGAAATCAAATTGGTAAACCTCACCGGGTAACACCTCAGCAATCGCCGTAAATGCCTGAATGGATTCTCCGCTTCTAATAGTTTCTCTCGGTGAATAAATCACAAAACGATCACCGGGATTCATTCGTTCAACTGGCGCACGCTTGCCGTGATTGAACTGACAAAACCCACCCTGTACAGCAATAGTGGTGTGCTCCAGCCCTACTACGCCTACCCAATACTTCATGACTTGACCTTAACCTTTGCGTTTCATTGGCCAGGCGCGCTGTCAGAATGCATTGCCCGATATAGAATCGGCGTGAATTTGTTGGCGATTTCAGCCGACTTTTGCATGTGTTCCCGGGCAACAGGATTCGCCAGCATGGCTTCAAAATGCGCTTGTGTTTCCCACTGTGCATAGTTGGCTACGTATTTACCATCCATGCTCTTGTGCAGATTGGCAGAAACAAATCCATCCAAATGACGCATCACATCGGTTGTTGCTTCAAGAAGCAAATCCACCAGTTCCTGCTGCCTGTCCGGATCAACTTCAAAGGTATTGATGAGTGTTATCACGTTACTGTTGGGGTCAATTGTGGTCATAATATGCCTCAAGGATTTAGACTGAAATAATATAAGGACCCTAACATTAATATAAGGAACCTGATATGTCTAGTGTAAATGTGCCCAAAACAGTTGCGAAGCGCTTTGGCTATATTGTGAAGCGAGCGCAACAGACCCTGCGTAACCGGATGGACCAGGTGTTAAAGACTCACGATCTCACTACACCCCAATACGCAGTGATGTCCGCTGTCAATGAATCCCCTGGCTTGTCTAATGCCGATCTCGCCAAAGCGGCGTTTGTAACGCCACAAACTATGCAGGGCATAATTGCCACCCTGGAAAAACGAGAGCTACTGGAAAGATCTCCCGACCCCAAACATGGGCGCCGGTTGATTGCTCAGTTAACAGAAACCGGGCAAATAAAATTGGATGCGGCTGATGCCGCTGTCATAGAGATCGAAGGCTCAATGCTCACTTCGATATCCGCCTCAGACATTGAACAGGCTACCGCCACGCTGCTGTCTTATATTAGGAATGTTGAAAGAGAACAGGACTAATAATCCTATTAACGTATACAGAGATTTATAACCGCACCAACCATCAACACGGCTAAAAACCAATTACTCAGCCATTGTGCTGATATATCTGAATCAGATTTCCACAGGTATCGACAAACACTGCCAGACTCACATCGCCGGCATTGGTCGGTTCAGTTGTAAATTTCACACCCAGATCAGACAGTCGCTTAAACTCAGCTTCTAAATCATCAACCTCAAACGCATTGCAGGGAATACCCTGCTCAAACAATCCTTCCTGATACGTTTTCGCAATCGGATTAACGTTAGGCTCCAATGAAAGCTCAGTATCATTCCCTTCCGGAGAAACCACTGATAGCCATCGAAACTCCCCAACAGGAATATCCTGACTTTTCTTGAACCCCAGAATCTTGGTATAGAAATCCAGCGCTTTCTGTTGGTCGTCTACATAAATGCCGCTCAGTTTGATTTTCATGATATTGTCCAGTCATTGTTGGATGGACACAGAATACCCTACTCGGATGCGGTAGTACTTCTCGAAATTTGCGATTCACGCTCCCACCCGCCCCGCATCAATGTCATACAGTCCGGCGCGAGCTCCTCATCTGAAGACTTCAACTCCTCCCGGTATACCGATGGAGAACGCCCAAACCGCTTGGAAAACAAGGCACTGAAGCTCCCCAGACTGGAAAAGCCGACCGCCATACAGATATCGGTAATTGAATCATCACTATGAATCAGCAAATGCTTCGCATGTTCTAAACGCATTCTGGTACGGAACTGAACAGGCGTTTCCCCGAAAACGGCTTTGAACTGGCGGACAAAGTGAAAACGGGATATCGCCACCGACCTTGCTACCTCATCGATTGATACCTCTTCATCTCCTGCCCTGCGTAGCTGGTCACGGGCGCTGCACAATCGAATTAGTTGGTTCTTAGTTAGCATTTGGTATAGATTATATTATCACCAACCCTAAGAAAACATCTAACGCACACAGTTGAAGTTATAGCTAATGCCATATGTATAACAGCTTAAACATCGAAATTTAATGATATTTTGCTTTAACCACTTGGTTAACCATACAACATGTAAATATGCACTGCGAAAGCCAATCATCACCCAGCACAAAAAAGCCACAAGCAATTAATAATTTCACTAGCAGAAAGCAGCTAGCCATACATAGAGGTTGCCCAATTCTACATAGCACTTATGACCATGCCGTTTAAATCATATACTAACCTGTACGTGAACCGCATGCTCAAAGCAACGATCCGAGATCTCAGTATCCTATTTATTTTATTCTCCCCGAAATAAAAAGGGGAGCTAAATTCAGTAACTTATTTCTAAATATCCATTGAACCCTACTTGTTAGTTTTAATTCTATTCTCCTTGCATAAACATCTAAAATATCATAAATAATGACTTTTATTAAAATTCTAACTACTCACATCCCGGTAGACTTTCATCCCCAGCAACACATAATTTATATGCATGAGCAATAAGGTTTCCATCGATCACATAGCCATATGGAGTTGAAGCTTGCGCGCAAGCAGTGAGATTATTTTCGCTGTGAGTCAGCCTCCAAGCATTTCTGTGATCACTGTTATCAATAATATTAAATGAAGTTTGATCAGGGTCAAACTCCCAACCAGGACCATCAACGCTCACACAAACTTGCTTTTCTTGCCTAGGAGCAGTGAGCCTAATATTAGCTGTGTGCATTCTATGCTTAAAATCTAGTTCAGGGATTTTACTCAATGAGATATCAAGTCCCTGTGCACCACTACTCAGATAATCCCCATTTATTAATACATGAGCATCGTCAAAGCCATCACTTCTATCACAACTTACAGCGCTTCTCCCAGGCTTCAATATAACCTCACTACTGGCTGTAAAGTCATTTTCTTTGAATCTACAAGTAGCATTTCTAGGATTGACTGTAATTTTCGTTTGCAAAGGCATCCCAGGACTATTTATAGTATATTGAAATTCAATTGTTATATGGACATCACTGACCCTAATATGGCTAACCTTTACTCCCCCACCCCATGCCATACAGTTTTGCCATGCCTTAATAGCAGCAGAGTTTATTGTTTTGATATTTTGAATTAAGCTTTCCTGATTTAGTGTATTCCCTAGTTTATAACTAATAGATTCAGACCTAAGATCATTAACCATTTTATCAGAAATGGAAAATGAAAAGCTGTCATCAACTATGTTCGTGCTACTCTTATCAGAACGCCATGAGTCAAATAGATTATACGTATAATCAATATAAGACTTAATTGAAACACTACTATTGCTAACATTATTAAAATCATAAATTCCCGCTTTGAGCAAGTCATTGCATCTATCTTGTGATATTGCATATTCTGAAATAATAAAAAAAACAGCCACTATAAATATCCTGAACATCTTCATAACCCAACTCCCTTTTACATTAAATTGGAATAAAGTTATGATAACCTTATGAAAAGCATATTCGATTTCAGAATACTCATACTTTAGCAAAATTTAGCTGAATATATGTCTTTCCAAAACTTTGCTATGAAAAATAAAATACTACGTATAACTGTTTTATTTTAGAGAGCATCTAGCATTAAGCTATGCGAACAATACAGATAGGTAAATACCAAATATTTTCACTGCTTCAGCCCATTCATCCTACAATATCTTGAATAGCAGAAAACAACCCAAAGATGGCCATAATTAAACCAAATGAAACTATCAAAACCACTCCGATTCTTTGGTTCTTGATGTAGTTGATTACCCGATCATAGGATGTTGCTCCTAAAGAGCTCTCGAATTCATCGATAGCCCAGTTTACTTCAATACACAGCTCTTGTTCTGCAGGCTCTAAGTATTGAGCAACATTCATAAATGGCGCTATCATGGAACGATTTTGAAGTGCGTCTGCTGATATTCCCACTCTCTCTCTGAAATAGCTATCTAAATATTTTTGCCTCTGTCGGAGTTGATCAATAGCCCAACTCTCATGAGCCTTTCGGTCAATACCTGCTGGACCTAATTGGCGGGAATCAATTATTGCCCTTACGATTACTTGTCGACTTGATGAAAATTCATCGGCGAATATATCGTGAAGTGATTTCACTGCAAGGGTGGATTGTAGCAATCCACGCTTACTCATTTCTTCCTGAGATTTGAGAATTTTCTCATTAAGATCGCGGTTCCGTTCAGACCATCGGTTATTAAGCAGCTTATCTATGTCCATGATTAATTAAGATTAATAAATTTAGCTCAGTTTAATCTGACCCGCATCAATATATATCAACCAAACTATACGCCAAGCCCTCACAAGTTACCTTCGAAACAAATATATAACCGCTCCGACCACCAATGCCGCTGCCGCCGCCAGCAAATTCTGCCAAGTCGCACTGGCCAGCAACCCCAAAGACAACAACAACGCCAACACCGGAATCAACGCCCCGCCCGGCAATTTCAAAGCATCCGGCTTGTCCGCATAACGCCGCTGTAATATCAGCAGCGCCCCGGTAGTGGTGAAATACGTGGTCAACCGCGCCACAATCGAGAGCAATGCCAACTGCACAAAGGTACCCGACAGCGCCAATGCCAGCGCAATAGCACCCTGCGTCACAATCGCCACGGCCGGCGTCCGAAATCGCGGATGCACCCGCGACAACGCCTGCGGGCCAAAACCATCCACCGACAGTGCATAAACATACCGGGGGCCAAACAGCATGGTGTTGTTATTGGTGCCCATAATCGAAATCGCTGCACCCACTGTCAACAGCAACGCCGCCCAATTACCGGCAAACGACCCGGCAGCTTCCGCCAACGGCGAACCGGACTCAGCCAGCCCCGGCAAAGTACCCAGCGCCACCAGCTGCACCAGCGTATAAATCAGCGTAATGCTGACAATCATCGCAATCAGAGCAAAAGGCACATCCCTCTGTGGGTTCTTATACTCACCGGCAGCCGCCGGCGTATTCTCAAACCCGGCATAGGCAAACAGCAACAGCAACGCCGCCTCACCCAGACCGTCCAGCGATGGCAACCCGTCAACCTCAACCGCTGCCCAATCCACATAAAACAGGCCGATCATAATGAAGGCCACCAACGGCAGCAGTTTCACCAGCACAAATGCCACACCAGTTTTAGCCGCAGCCTTAACGCCGATCACATTAATCCAGGTCAACGCCGCCAGCGACAGCACAATAATCAAAACCTTGCCCGGCATGGTCCCGGCAAACGGCCAGAAATGGGCAAATGCAAGCGCCAGGCCGTTGCTCAGCGCCGCTGCGGACGCAATTCGAGTCAGCCAGGTCATCCAGCCACACTCAAACCCGATAAACGAACCAAACGCCTCACGCGCGTATAGATAGCTGCCCCCCGGCTGGTCAAAATAACTGGAAGCCTGCGCATAACACAACACCAGCAGTCCAACCGCCAGGCCGGCCACCAGCACCGCCCACAAACTCGCCCAGCCCAGCAGGGCTGCCGCCGCTGCCGGCAACAGATAAATCCCGCTACCGACCACATCATTAATCGCCAGGCCCACCAGCTGCCAGCGCGTGACTACGCGTTTAAAAGTGCTTGTTGATTCACTCATTGTTGTTATCCTAATCCAAACAATCCAGCGCCTGCTGCAGGCTGCCAGCGCCCAGCAAGCGACTCTGCCCGGAGGCTTTCAAGCCCCTTTGATTGGCTTTGGGCAGCAGTACGCGGCTGAAGCCTTGTCCCAGCGCTGCCTTAACCCGTTCTTCGCCGTTCGGAACCGGCCTCAGTTCGCCGGACAGGCCGATTTCACCAAACGCCACAAAATCGTCCGGTAAAGCCCGGTTGCGCAGGCTCGATAATATTGCCAGCACCACCGCCAGATCACTGGCAGTTTCAGTAATCCTGAGCCCGCCGACCACATTCACATACACATCCTGATCATGCACAGCGATTCCCGCGTGCCGGTGCAATACCGCCAGCAGCATATTGATGCGCTGTGCATCCACACCCACCGCCACCCGGCGCGGGTGCCCCATGGAGCTGGTATCCACCAGCGCCTGGACCTCCACCAGCAATGGCCGGGTACCTTCGCGGGTCACCAGCACACAGCTACCCGGCACCGCCGCCTCACGCTGCGCCAGAAACATTGCCGAGGGATTGCTGACCTCACGCAGGCCGCTGTCGGTCATGGCAAACACACCCAGCTCATTAACCGCACCAAAACGGTTCTTGATGGCCCGGATCACGCGGAATCGGCTGCCGCTGTCGCTTTCGAAATACAGCACCGTATCAACCATATGCTCCAGTACCCTGGGGCCAGCCAGATGGCCTTCTTTGGTGACATGCCCCACCAGGAACACTGCACAGCCGGTCTGCTTGGCAAACCGCACCAGCTGGGCGCTGGCATCGCGTACCTGCGATACACTGCCCGGGGCTGACTGCAGGGCTTCGCTGTAAATCGTCTGGATAGAATCAACCACCAGCAGGCTGGGTTTGCTGGTGGTGGCTTTGTTGATGATCTGTTCCGCCGAGGTTTCCGTCAGGCAGTTCAGCTTCTCTACCGGCAGTTGCAGGCGTCTGGCGCGCATGGCCACCTGTTGCGCCGATTCTTCACCGGTCACATACAGGCAGGTCTGCTGCGCAGACATGGAAGCCAATACCTGAATCAGCAGGGTCGATTTGCCGATGCCGGGATCACCCCCAATCAAAGTGACCGAGCCCGGCACCAGGCCACCGCCCAACACCCTGTCCAGCTCACCCAGGCCGGTCTGCTGGCGCGGCTGGCTGTCCATACTGACCTGATCCAACTGTACAATTTCGGCCCCTCCAGCGCCGGCAAAGCCAGTATTGCGGGCAGTTGTCTTACCCGCTATGCGGATTTCCTGCAGGGTATTCCAGGCTTTGCATTCAGTACATTGGCCGGCCCATTTGGGGAAGTCTGCGCCGCATTCGGTGCAGACAAATTGAGTCTTAGCTTTTGCCATTTCTGAATTGTCGCATATCCTATACAGAATATGGTTCGCCCCAAGCAAGAATTTATCGGCTCTTCACCGGCTTTTTTGGCGGTTCTGGAGCAAACATCGCAGCTGGCACTGCTGAATCGCAGTGCGCTGGTGATTGGTGAGCGCGGCACCGGCAAAGAACTGATAGCCGAGCGCCTGCACTTTCTATCGCCCCGTTGGGACCAGGCCTTTATCAAAATGGACTGTGCCGCGTTGCCGGAAAGCCTGCTGGAATCAGAACTGTTCGGCCATGAGGCCGGGGCCTTCACCGGGGCACAGAAAATGCGCCGCGGCCGCTTTGAGCAGGCCAATCATGGCAGTCTGTTTCTGGACGAATTATCCAATGCGCCGATGACGGTGCAGGAAAAGCTGCTGCGGGTGATTGAATACGGCAATTTTGAACGAATCGGGGGTTCACGCCCCGTGCAGGTGGATGTAAGGGTAATCGCCGCCACCAACCAGGATTTGCCTTCGCTGGTCAAACAGGGGCTGTTCCGGGCCGATCTGCTCGACCGTCTGGCTTTTGATGTGATCACCCTGCCGCCGCTGCGCGCAAGACGCGAGGACATCCTGCAGCTGGCCGACCATTTCGCCGTCAAGATGTCCAGCGAGCTGGGTCGTGATCTGTTTCCGGGCTTCACCAACGAAGTGGAGCAGCAGTTACTGGAATACGCCTGGCCCGGCAATATCCGCGAGCTGAAAAACGTGATTGAGCGCTCTGTCTACCGGATGCAAAGCCCGGAAGACCCCATCAATGAAATCGAGTTTGATCCATTTGTTTCACCCTGGAGACCTGAAGCCGAGCTGCAGCAGCAGGAAGCTGTGTCCAACACCGGTTCAACCGAGGTTCCCTCAGACTGGCCGATAGATCTGCAGGCCGAAGTGCAGGCACATGAAATCAAGCGAATTGAACAGGCACTGGCTGAAGCCCGCTACCATCAGAATGAAGCGGCCAAACTGCTGGGGTTGAGCTATCATCAGTTCCGCGGTTTGCTGCGCAAATATGATATATCGCCTAAGAAGCAGGCCAGCTCATAGTTGATTAAGCTTTGACCTCGAGTCTCAAGCCGGCGCTGTCTGACCAGTTCAAATCCATGTTTTTCGAAGAACGGTCTGGCGGTGATGCTTACATGTGAATACAGACGATTGATACCGAGCTGGGTTGCCAGGTTTTTCAGGTAATTCAGCATACAAGTACCCACACCATGGCCCTGCCAGGCATGGTGGGTGTAAAAATGATCGATATAACCATCCGGCTGTAAATCGGTATAACCCACAATGGTCTCACCTATCACCGCAACCACCGGCTTTATGCTTGCGATTTTATCCATCCAGCGCTGATCACAGACATCGTCCGGCGCCCAGGCAGCCACCTGCTCGGCCGAATAGTCACGGCTGTTGATCGCGCGGATGGTATTAAAAAATAATTGCTTTAAAACCGCTGCCTCGTCCATGCGGCAGTCACGGATCAAAATATCAGTTGATCCAGGCTGTTCAGACGACATCCTTTTTGACCCGTCCGGTTATCTGACAGACCAGTTCATAAGCAACCGTATTGGCAAAAGCGGCAATCTGTTCCACCGGAATATGCTCGCCCCACAGCTCCACTTCATCACCGATATCGGCGGTGCTGTCATCAGGCAATTCAACCGTGAGCATGTCCATGGACGGAATACCTGCCAGTTTGGCCTGCTGGCCGGCCACCCACACCGGTGCACCATCTTTGATATGCCGTGGATACCCATCCCCATAGCCTATGGCCACTACGGCTATCCGCGTGTCTTTACTACATTGATAACGCGATCCATAACCCAGTGAGTCACCCGCTTTGCAATCATGTATAGCGATAATTTCACTGCATAGATGCATCGCCGGCTTAAGCCCCAGCTCGGTACCGGTTTTATCAGTAAACGGGGAAATGCCGTATAGGATAATGCCCGGCCGTATCCAGTCCCGGCGCGTTTCCGGCAAGCCCCAGGCAGCCGCTGAATTGGATATGCTGTGGGGCCCGGGCAAACCGGCTACTGCCTGATCGAAAACCTCTACCTGCTGTGCATTACTGGGATGCGGTAACTCGGCATTGGCCAGGTGAGTCATCAGTACCACCTGATCGGTATAACCATGCTGCAGCCATTGGTGCAGTTCCGCTGCCCTGTGGGCTTGAAAACCCAGGCGGTTCATGCCGGTTTCCAGCTTCAGCCACACTTGTTTGAAGCTCAGCTCAGCATTGTCTTTCAGTAACTTCAGCTGATGGTCTGCGTGCATCACCGGCAATAGCTTATGCTGCTGAACAGCGGAAATGTCTTCCTGATCATGAAAGCCTTCCAGCACCAGCACATCACCGCTGATACCCATTTCACGAATCTGCACGCCCTCTTCTACAGTCGCCACCGCCAGCATATCGGCCTGCTGCAACGCCTTGGCTACTGTTAGCAGTCCGTGTCCATAACCGTCGGCCTTAACCACAGCCGCTACCCGTGAATCAGGCGCACGTTGGCGCATGATCTGCAGATTATGCTGCAGCGCCCCGGTATTGATGCGCGCGATGGTGGAACGGCTCATAAGTAGTTAGAGAACAAAATAACCAGAGGTTCTAGTGAAACATCCGGATTAGGGCATATTGCTGTAAATATCATCGGCATGACTGTAATTCTGGAAGCGCAGGAACTCACCCTGGAACAATAACTCCAGCATGCCGGTAGCGCCGTTGCGGTGCTTACCGATAATCACTTCCGCCATGCCCTTGGAAGGGCTGTCCTGGTTGTAGACCTCATCGCGGTAAATGAACAGAATAATATCGGCATCCTGCTCGATGGAACCTGATTCACGCAGATCCGCCATCACCGGCCGCTTGTTGGGCCGCTGCTCCAGAGCGCGGTTGAGCTGGGATAAAGCTATTACCGGCACATTCAGTTCTTTGGCCAGTGATTTCAGCCCGCGGGAAATCTCGGCAATTTCTGTAGCCCTGTTTTCCCTGTTGTTGGGCACCTGCATCAGCTGCAGGTAGTCAATCACCACCAGACCGATGTCATGTTCGCGCTTCATCCGCCGGGCGCGTGCGCGAATCTGCGCTGGTGATAAGCCCGGTGTTTCATCAATATAAATTGGCGCTTGTTTGAGCATCCGGAAGGCAGAGTTGAGGCCATCCCAATCGGTGTCTTCCAGTTTGCCGGTGCGCAGCCGTTTCTGATTGATGGCGCCCAGCGATGAAAACATTCTGAACACCAACTGCTGCGACGACATTTCCATACTGAATATGCCCACCGGCACTTCATGCCGGATAGCTGCACTTTCTGCAATGTTCATGGCCAGCGTGGTTTTACCCATGGCCGGGCGGCCGGCAATGATAATCAGGTCTGAGGGCTGCAGGCCCGAGGTTTTGTTGTCCAGATCGGTGAAGCCGGTCGCTACACCGGTAATGTCACCGGTTTTGCTGCTGAGCTCTTCGATCAGCTTGTAGGAATCTTTCAGCAGGCTTTCGACATGCACAAAATTGCTGCGGCTCTGGGTGCCCTGCTCGGCAATTTTGAAAATTTCCTGCTCGGCTTTTTCCAGTAAGGTTTCAGCATCACGCCCATCCGGACGGTAGGCGTCGCCGGCAATTTCAGTGCCGATATCGATCAGCTGGCGCAATACGGATTTTTCTCTGATGATCTCCGCATAGGCAACCACATTGGCAGCGCTGGCCACGCTGTTGGCCAGCATGGTCAGATAAGCGCCGCCTGCCACCACATCAGATTTATTACGCGACTGAAACCATTCGGCCACAGTCACCGCATCACCGCTTTGCTTGTTTTCGGTGAGATCGATGAATGCAGTGTAGATTTCGGCATGATCCTGCCGGTAGAAATCCTCTGGAGATACCTTATCGGCAATCTGATCGTAACAGCGGGGATTGAGCAGCAGACAACCGAGCAGAGCCTGCTCGGTTTCTATTGCACTGGGGGGCTTATCGGCTTCAGTAACTGAGTGGTGGACGCGTTGGACTTCTGCCATGACTGGCTATCACACAAGCCGGTGAAGTTCAGCAGTCATTGCGCACACCACCCGGTTAATCAGGCTTCCTCGCCGATAATGATTACTTTGATGGTAGATTCCACATCAGCGTGCAGCTGCAGCGGAATATCATACTCACCTGGTACGCGGATGGGGCCTTCACTCATGATGACTTCGCTCTTGGCCACAGCGTAACCTTTCTCAGTCAGGTGTTCAGCCAGCTCACGGGCACCGATGGAACCATACAGACGGCCTTCAGGGCTGACGTTTGCGGTTACTTCAACGGTGTAATCCGCCAATGCATCCTTACGCGCCTGGGCTGCTGCCAGTTTTTCATTCTCAGCCTGTTCCAGTTCCGCCTTGCGGGCTTCAAAAGCCGCCAGGTTTTCTGCGGTGGCAGGTACTGCTTTGCCGGTAGGCAACAGGTAGTTACGGCCATAACCGGGCTTAACGTTTACCTTATCGCCAAGACCGCCGAGATTTTGTACTTTTTCCAGTAAAATCAATTGCATGACAGCTACCTCAATGGTTATCGGTATACGGCAGCAAAGCCAGATAACGGGCGCGTTTCACAGCTGTTGACAGCTGCCGCTGATAACGGGCTTTGGTGCCGGTAATACGGCTGGGAACAATTTTCCCGGTATCGCCAATGAACTGGCGCAGGATTTTCAGATCTTTGTAGTCGACCTGCTTGATGCCTTCAGCAGTAAAGCGGCAATACTTACGACGACGGAAATTTCTAGCCATGATTATTGCTCCTCTTCACTGGTCTTATCGGTATCTTTGTCAGCTTTATCTTCCGCATGTCTGTCATCACGGGTTACCTGACGGAATTCACTGCGTTTACGGCTGCGCTGATCTTCTTCTTCAGTCTCAACCATAATACTGGATTTTTCGGTAATTGCATCCTGCTGACGGATAGTCAGGTGGCGCAAAATGGCATCATTGAAACGGAAAATGCCTTCCAGTTCTTCCAATACATCCTGGCCGCACTCAATGTTCATCAAAACATAGTGTGCTTTGGCCACTTTGGCGATCGGATAAGCCAGCATGCGCCGACCCCAGTCTTCCAGGCGATGAATGTTACCGCTGCTGTTTTCAATCAGCGTACGGTAGCGCTCAATCATCCCGGGCACCTGTTCACTCTGGTCAGGGTGGACCAGAAACACAATTTCATAATGTCTCATTGTGACTCCTTATGGGTTCACTGACAGCGAAAAGCACTGCCGGAAGCCTCCCAGGCCTTATAGCAAGGCTGGTGAGGCAAGGAATTCCCGCGTCAACGGGACCGCGTAGTATCCTAGATTACACCTATGGTTGCAACCCCTGTTTTTCATGTTTTACCTCATTTTGAGGTATTATGTTGTTGATATAAAAACAACGAAGAGCCACACAGCCCTGCAGAGTATTGGGAGCAGGAGGGTTTTATGCTCAAAACAAGGCGAATTGCCTGGGGATCTATACTGTTACTTTTCAGTATATGGGGACTCGTTGGCTGTGGTTCCAACAGTCAGTCCGATCAAAATACAGGCACACAGACAACCGCGGCAGTTGATCCGAACATGCCGCAGTTTGATGATGCCTTCGCTTATTGCCAGGCACGTGAAACTGTGGATCAGCCCGGCCCGAATTACACCGGTGACAGCCCTCCTGTGACGGTTGCCGAAATTCTGCAGCAGACACTCACGGAATCTGACCGGTTACCTGAAACATGGGATGCCGCTCAACTGAGCTGGCGCTGTATGGCCGGCAATGTAATGGCCTGTGTCCCCCGGCAGGATATGCAATGCAATGTGAAACTGAATTTCAGCCGCAGACCTGCACCTGAGCTCAATGCATACTGCAGTGAAAACTTTAACGCCATCAAGATTCCGGCATCGGTGGTCAGTCCGACTTCACCTTACGACTGGTTGTGTGATGGTGACAGCCCTATGGTCAAAGACCAGCGGGCCAATGCTGACCAGGCTGGATTTAATTCGGATATGTGGTTTTTGATAGAGTCATCGCCTGAATCATAATTTTCAACATCCGCACGCTGCATGCACTCATCTTGCCAAGCAGCAGCGTGCCAATTCGTCCCTGGCCAAAACCTATTCTTTCAACAGGCTCAGCACAATCAGATCTGAAAATCACTTTATTGATTTGTCAGCATTAGCGGACTGGCTGATTAAACTGACCAATCGGGTTATATAGAGATAATTTATTGGGCTCTGCATTTTGGGTATTTTTTATACCGTTCAGAAATGGTTAATCTTTAGTTCACTTTGGGTATTTATAATGCGCCAAATTCTTATTGGCATATTGTCGGTCAGCAGTAACCGGACAAGAGAAAATGGGAGACGCTGTGAGAAATTCCTTGGTCAAATTGTATGTTTTGCTTTTATTAACCCTGTTTGCGGTATCGGCACAACCATCACCTTTAATTGAATGGCGCTTTTCACAGTCACTGGATCTAACCCAGGAAATGCTGACCGACAGCAGACTGGATGCCGTATTTATCAATGATGATCTGATTCTTGTTACCAGTCCCCAGTTAAATTTTTCAACTAATGCCGGCAGCACAAATGCCTGCGGTGTGGCCTTGCTGTTTATGGCCGATACACAAGGCAATTTTTCACGATTGCAAACTTTATCAGCCAGCGACTTTGGCATGGCCTGTGCGCAACAGGATGGTTTCGGTTTTTCTGTTGCATACCGCAATGGATTATTGGTAATAGGTGCTCCAGGACAGGTTTTTACTGCACCGGGCCAATCATTATCTGATGGTTCTGTTTATATTTATCGATTAGACGATGATGACTCCGGCACGATTTCCATGGTGCCAATTAGCCGCATTGCAGGTAATGGAGAAAACAACAATCGTGCCTGGGGTACCCGGGTGGAAACTAACGGCGAATTGATTCTGGTTCAAGGTAATCAGGCAGTCGGCGTGGAACAAAGACTGGTCCATGACCGGGCACTGGCACAAACTGTTAATTTACTTGCACCAACCGATCAAAACAACTGGGTATTAACACAGCAGTTCAGTGATACAGCGACAATTTATGGTGATGATTTTCTGATCCAAAACCAAACCATATTTATCAACAGCCATGAATTTACCCAAAGGCGGCCGGGTTTTATTAATGTCCCTGAACAAAACTTTTATCAAAGTGAGGTTCAGGTTTATGAATTTAACGATACCAGCAACATGTACATGCTGGATGAATTGATCAATGCTGGAAACATTGGTGTCAATGTTCTATTTAACCCCAACTTATTCGGCTCAGATGCTTTGCTGGATATCGATCAACTTTATTTTGACAACAACAGATTGATCGTTTCCAAGCCTATCTTTGCAGCATTTGATGGCAACACCGAGGTGTTATGGTACGAACTAAACTCAGAACAGGCTTATGAAGAAATCAGCTCTGTGGTTTTCTTCGGCCAGAGTCGTCAGTTGATCAGTGGTTTGGCCGGCATTGACGCAGTAGGGATATTCTCAAATATCTTGCGGGATTCAATACGGGTCATCAGTGCCTATAGCCCCATCAAAGCCAGCGCACCTGAAGTTTTAAGGCAACGGTTGGTAGCTGATAACAACCGGCCCTTACCAATTAATCAGTCGATATTGCAATTAAATCAAAGTAACAACCGGCTGCTGTCTACAGAAGAAGATCAAGGAATGCGGCAAGTTGTGGTTTCCAATGCCAAACCTGCATTGGACCCGGCGATTACCGGATTATGGTGGTTTGGACCTGAGTTTAATGGTCAGGGTATTACACTGGAAGTACTGAGAAACAACCGTTTATTGCTGCACTGGTTTACCTATGATTCATCAGGCAATCAGATGTGGATGAGAGGTACAGGCATATTTGAAAACGGTATTGTAAAGTTACCGCTGGTACGTGCCCGGGGGCCGCGTTTTCCTATCGGGCGATTCAACCCTGCCGACCGGGTGGTCGAGCCCTGGGGAATGGCCGAAATCGAGTTTTCTGATTGCCGCAATGGTGAGATTCGCTATACCAGCGAAGAGTTTGGTAATGGTGTATTACCCATAAGCAGCCTGGTTGATAATGAACTGTTGTGTGACCGTGGTTTCATCATCGATCAGCAGGCAACCAATCTGGTCAGGCGTTTTGATATACGCAGAACCGGCAGCCCGGCACGTTCGATGATCGGTTCGTCATTTGATCTTCGCCGCAGTGGCGAGGGTTTTATATTTATGCCGGCAATGATTGACAACAGCGATCCAATGTCCCGAATGATGGTCGGTTTGTGGTTAACCTATGACCAGCTGGGTAACCAGGCCTGGTATTATCTTGGCTTATTGGAAAACTGCAGCACCAGTCCTCTCAGTAATGTACCTGGCTGCAGGTGGCAACTGACAGACCAGCCCAGACGATCTGAAGGACCTGTATTCGGGCCAGACTATAACCCTGCTGATAGAGTTATAATGCCATGGGGAGAGTTCGGGGATTTACAGCTTGTCAGGAATCCATTGTTACCAGACCGCTTGGAGACTCTTTTATTAATTAGCTTTGATAACCCTGATGGTGCCGGAACGCTGCGATTGGACAAATTAACCGACCCAATCGGATATTAATTGATACATATACACAAACTTCAGTATGCACCTTTATTATCCAAGTCAATGTCCTTCTAATTTCTTTGACCATGAACCAGTAAGCAGCTGAGGGAGAAACGCGCCTACACCCTGCCCAGGTTAGAACCTGGTTCAAGCCGTTATCAAGAGTTACTGCGGGGTTATTTGGTTTATCAGTGCTTAAACCTGCACTGGGTAATTTCGACTGTGAACATGATTTCATCTCGGCCAGTATTCAACTGGCCGCTTTTGCTGAAGACTAAAGATCGATAGGTATATATTAGATTTAAGCCAACCGGCACGATCATTCCATCTACTGGGCTGGGAGTTTTCATAATGATGAAAAGAAGACAGTTCCTGCAGGCAGCAAGTACCTGTGTCGCCTCAACATTAATAGGTTGCAATGGTTATACAGGCAAAACAACCGGGCGCCCGTTGAACATACTGGTGCTGGGAGGCACCAATTTTGTCGGCCCCGCAATCGTTGAGCAGGCCATGCTCGGCGGCCACCAGGTAACCCTGTTCAACCGCGGCATCACCCGGTCGCATCTGTTTCCCGGACTGGAAAAACTCAGAGGTCACAGAGCTGTTGATCAAAGTGACCTGTCTGCTCTTCAAGGCAATCGGCAATGGGATGCCGTTATTGACGTCTGGCCTGAACATTCATCATTGGTGGATGAAACCGCCATGCTGCTGGCAGAACGGACCGACTATTACTTTTTCATCTCAAGCATTGCCGTTTATTCAGACTTCAGCCAGGCCGGCATAACGGAAGAAAGCCCTGTTCATCAGGACAGCCCCGGCTGGTATGGCGGTGAGAAAGTGTTGGCTGAATCCCGGTTGCAGTCTCTACTGCCGGGCCGCTTCGGCGTAGCCCGCTGTCATGCCATATTAGGTCCTCGCGATGATGGCTCCGCCTATCATTACTGGCTACGGCGTTTGTCCGCTTACGATGAAGTACTTGCGCCGGGAACCGGGCAGGACCCGGTTCAGTTTGTTGACGTGAGGGATGTGGCGAGCTGGGTAATCGATAGCGTCGAAGCAAAACGCCCCGGCATTCACAACCTGACCGGTCCGGATACACCGGTTACATTCAACGCATTTCTTGAGCAGAGCAGACAGGCCATTGGCAGTGAGGCAAAAATTACCTGGGTGGATGCTGACTTTCTTCGCCGGCAGCATAACGTCAGATCTTTTGACAACATGCCCTTATGGGCACCGTTGGATGAAGACCTGGGGTTTCAGCAGATTTCATCGGCCAGGGCACTGGCACAAGGCATGCAGTTTCGCCCCGTTCAGGAAACCGCTGCAGCGGCCTGGCGGTGGTTTCAGGCGTATAACTTCAAATCGTCACAGTTTCCCCTGAACGGCATGGGTATCAGCCGTGAGCGGGAGCAGGACCTGCTGGATGCGTGGCACTCAGCACCAGTAAATAACCAAGAGCTATCCGATGTAATGTAACCGTTCATACCAACCCGTTAGGCTAACTCACAAACTGAATAAAGAATGTTCACGCTTGAAAACATTGACACCAGTTCATGATTTTGACAATCCGGTAATTGCCAGGGTTATTCCTGGCTCCTGAATGTTGACAAAGAGAATCTTGCCGTCCATTGAAAAACAGGCACCACAGAATTCACTGCGTTCCGGATGTGCATTTCTGGCAATATCATAAACCTCACCCTGAGGTGTTAGCCCCCTCAGGTACTGATCCCCCGGTCCATCTTCACACAGGATCAGATCACCCCAGGGAGCAATGGTGATGTTATCGCTAAGGTCCAATGAATCTGAACTTGTGGATTCGTGGATCAGAGTGAGCTGGTCGGTTTTTTGCTGATGGCCACCAGGCGTGAGTCGCCAGATTTGGCCTGACCGGCTTGCTCCGCCCTGTGTGCAAGTGAAATAAATACTATTTTGTTCGGTCTGTTTTTGCTTGCCGAAGATCATACCTTCTCCACGGCAAAATTGTGCAGCGCCTGATTCATACCCTTGTTCAAGCAAGATGATCTCCGGATCATCGACATTCTTTAGGTCAATCCACTCAACATCGTATGATTGATTGACAGCAATACTATCTGTTCCCCCTCCTCCCCAGTCTTTGGGCCAGTTGCTGGTATTGGCTGATGGCCAACCCTTTATAGCTAATGCCTGCAGCCTGCCACCTAGTTGCAGCTGCCCGGATTTTTCTGGTATGAAACGATAAAACAATCCATAGCGATTGTCTTCAGTCATGTAAACGATGCCGGTGTCTGGATCCACCGCAGCTGCCTCATGGGCAAATCTGCCCATGGCTTTCAAAGGCGCAGGCCTCATAACTCCAGAAGTATCTGATGGGACTTCGAATATATAGCCATGATATTTTTCAGCGCCTTCTCCAGGCCTGTCGACAGCTTCCTCGCAACTTAACCAGCTACCCCATGGCGTGATACCTCCCGCACAATTTCCAGATGTCCCTGTTAGAACAAGGTGATCATTCTCCACTTGATGTGTCCGCATGTTATAGACCAGTTTTGTGACACCACCGGTGCACGGGGTGCCATCGGATTTCATGTCATATAGAAGATCCGGTTTCAGTTTGGCAAGTAGTCTGTCCCCTTCACCAAACGGGCTACCCGTGGTTGTATCCAGCCAGTTTTCATGATTCATCATTAAGATAGATTTTTCACTTGATGTCGGGTGAGTAAAGCATGCCATTCCGTCCGGCCGCCCTGGAGCAAAAAAACCATCGCTCATTTGCATCCCTGTAGTGCGAATAACGTTGTAGGAAAGCTCCTTAGGTAAATCCAGAATCCCGGCAGGATCTGCAATCAGTGACCGCCCTCTATTGGAAGTGAATGCCTTAACCTTGTTTGATATGGTCAGTGTCGAGAAATACAGTCCAGCCGCATGTGCATTGATCAGAAATTGTCGCCTATTCATCATCATTTTTGTTACTCACTTAATAATTCTGCACGCTCACTCATTTCCAACTTGTGCTTCGGTCACCTTATGACAGCTTGAGGCAACACAAAAGATGAACTTCATTGCCCGTCAGAATATCGATGCATGCGCAAAAAAACCTGATCAAAACCTGATGATTACCTGATCGTTTCGAGTCTCAGATAGACGCAGCCTGCAACGGGTTTTTCGATCTATACTTGGCAAGCATGTGTTTGCTATGCTCTGAAACAGTGCTCATTGAGTGTCAGCAGCAATGCAACAGAAATCAGAACAGCTTGATATGAGCCCTTTCAGGCTGGGGAAGTTTCTTATCGAACCACAAGATGGCGCTGTCAGCTGCGCCGGCATTACGCAACACGTCCCTCCCCGAGAGATGGATCTTCTGGTTTGCCTGAAGAACTCAGCAGGCACAACCGTGACTCGTGATGAATTAATCTCCAGGGTATGGCGTGGTGCAGTCGTAAGTGATGATGCAATCCAGCGCTCCATTTCTCAGTTGCGTCGTACTCTTGGCGATAATGCCCGACACCCGATATATATTGAAACTGTTCCGAAGCGAGGCTACCGCCTGCTGCATAAGTTGAATGACATTCAGCAGACACAAGGCTTAAATAATCGAAAAAACTCCAGGTCTACCGGGAGGATCCGGGCAACGCCATCCAGATTTTCACCGGGCCGGGTCACGTTGTGGGCGATTTCTTGCGTTTTGTGTATTGCTCTCATTAAACAGAATATGAAACCTGGGTCTGCTCCAATCAACATGACCGCAGACAGCATTATTGAAACTCTAAGCGATCAGCGCCACCAACGAGCCAGAGTGTTGTACGGGCAATATCAGCAGGACAGCAACGAGTCTGCAATTAGCCTGTATCGGTTGCTGCTCGAGGAAAACCCTGAAGATGCATCGGCATGGGCCGGGCTCTCGAAAGCACTCTCACAAAAATATTATCGCTGGACACGTAATCAGTCGGATATCGACCTGGCCATTGAACATGCTAATACTGCTATCCAGCTCGATGCCAGTGATGTTGACGCTTTTTGGGCATTAGGAATAGCAAGTCACTATCAAGGAGATTTAGCTGCGGCATCATCTGCCTATATCAAAGCCTTTGGCCTGGCACCTCATTCATGGCAACTGGCTAACAATGTAGCTGCGCTTTATCGCAAGCAGGAACAATATAATGAAGCGATCATATACTACAGAAAAGCGATGGCACTGGCTGATGATCCGATACAGTTCCACAACAGGCTGGCTGATATTTATAACAAAAAAGGTGACCTTGAACAGACCGCATATTGGTATCGACAAGCGCTGGAACTGGATCCGCTCAATGATGAGGCAACAGCAGGGCTTGCTTCACTTAAAACACAAGAAGGGCATTATGATCTGGCGATGGCATTATGCAAATCTGTAATAGAACGGCTTAAGCAACATTCAAAATGTGCTTTGACCTATGGCAAGTTGTTAATTGAACAAGATCGATATGAAGAAGCTTTTCAGCACTTCTCTAATGTCGATACTGATCAACCCAAATATCAAGCCCGGTTTGAAACATACAAGCTTATTGCAGAAATTAGAAGCGGGTACAGACTGGATGCTGACTCCGCCATCCTAAACCTAAAAAACACCATTCAGTATAATCGTTTCCTAAGCTCAGATTCGCGCGCATCAATATTCCACGTTATCGAAAACGAACTTAAAAGCTATTTGTAATAGTTATTTTCCCAGTTGATCCAGCGAATCAAGGGGCCGGTTCGCTGGGTTTATCGGAGACGGAACAAACTTCACAATTTACAGTTAAACAGGAAAGCATCATGAAAGCATCAACTTTACTCATCTTACGATTCACCACAGGAATGCTTCTTGTCGTTTGGGGTGTGAGAAAATTACTCGATTCTGAGCTTGGCCCGAGACTTTCGGAAGCATTCTA
This sequence comes from Wenzhouxiangellaceae bacterium, assembly GCA_028289455.1. Lineage (GTDB taxonomy): Bacteria > Pseudomonadota > Gammaproteobacteria > Xanthomonadales > Wenzhouxiangellaceae > JAJFKX01. Next base: position 110,738 of record JANQPN010000043.1, on the reverse strand, counting down.
CAACAATCTTTTGAGTGCAGAGATGCTTCAATTCCCTCTTGCCGCAGGTGAGGTTCTACTTGGTTTGCTCGTTGTGTTTGGTGCCTTACGTAAAATCACTTACCCGTTGCAGGCAGTCGTGCTGGGTATCGGCGCGCTGGTCATCTGGAGACATCTGTTTGACCCTTTGAGTCTTTTTCTTTGGGAGGAAGGGAGCAGAGCCAATATTTTGTTCTTCCCCTCAACTACGATCTTTGCAGCATCCTTGATTCTCTTAGCGTTCAGAGAATATGACACGCTATCAATAGATGCAAAGCTGAAGCGTTAGCATCACCTCTTTCAATAACATGCCGTTGTGGGCTCCACTGGATGAAGACCTGGTGTTTCAGCAGATTTCATCGGCCAGGGCACTGGCACAAAGTATGCTGTTTCGCCCGGTACAGTAAACTGCAGCAGCCCACCTGGCGGTGGTTTCAGGCATATTCAAGTCATCACAGTTTCCCCTGAACGGCATGGGTATCAGCCGTGAGCGGGAGCAGAACCTGCTGGATGCGTGGCATTCAAGCACTGTTAATGGTTGAGACCACTCGTTGAGTTATCCCATTACACAAGCTGAGATGTATGCCTGCCCTCTACTGATGTAGACACATTATTCTCTATCTATGCATACAAAGGGCTTGATTTTTTTTATCAAAGCATTATTATCTACCTATCAGTAGATAAATAAACACTGTCATGCAAGAACTAAACCAGACCGCTCACAAACTGTTGGACATGGCTGAACATTTCACCCAGTCACGTGGGTTTAATGCTTTCAGCTATAAAGATCTGCAAAATGAAGTAGGCGTGAAGACATCCAGTATTCACTACTACTTTCCGACCAAGCAGGACCTGGCAGTGAATATGACGGAACGCTATGTTGAGCGTTTCAGTCACCTGCTAGGCGATCTGGCTTTACAAAATGATAATGGGCTGAAGCGTATCGAAGCATTAACCGGGCTTTTTGTCAGCACCTTGCACCGAAATAAGTTCTGCCTTTGCGGAATGTTGACCAGTGATCTGATGGGGTTGCCCGAAGCCGTAAATAACAAGTTATGTGAGTTCTTCGATCTGAATGAACTATGGCTTGCACAGGCGGTTGAGCTGGCTAAAAGCCAGGGCCAGTTAAAAGCTTCAACTGATCCTGAACGGGCGGCCGCTCATATCCTGGCTACACTGGAAGGCGGTATGCTCATAGCCCGTGCACGAAAAAAACCTGAGTACTTGGAAGCAGTTGTCTCAGAGGCATTGGCTAATCTGAAAAGCTAATGCTATTTAATTGAATTAATATACCTATCTATATATAGATAGCCAACTAACGAAGCAGCGCATTAGCGCTTATATTTTTGAATCACTAATCTACCTACTAATAGATATATAGAGAGAAATGAAATGACGACAAAAACAGCACTATTAATTGGCGGCTCGAAAGGCATGGCACTTGAAACAGCCAAACGGCTGGCAAAGCGCGGAACCAATCTGATTCTGGTTGCCCGTGATGAGCAGGCGCTTGCCCAGGCTAAAGCGGAAATTTCCAGCAAAGATCAGGTATCAATAGATACGATCACAGCTGATCTGTACAACCAGGCCTCAGTTGAAAACCTGATCAAACAGATTGAATCGGATAGCCGGCATATCAATTACCTGGTAAACGCAGCCGGTTATTTCAAGCCGACATCTTTCCTTGAACATACCCGTGAGGATTATCACGCACAGATGGATATCAACGAAGCGATGTTCTTCATTACCCAGGCAGTCGCAAAAAACATGCAGACCAACGGTGGCGGGTCCATTGTGAATATCGGTTCAATGTGGGCAAAACAATCCATTAAAGCCACCCCCTCTTCCGCCTATTCCATGGCCAAAGCCGGTTTGCACTCATTAACCCAGCATTTGGCAATGGAATTAGCCGATGACAATATCCGCGTGAATGCGGTTTCTCCGGCCGTTGTTCTGACAACCATTTATAAAGCTTTCATTGAAGAAGACCAGATTCCAGAGGCCTTAGCCGGTTTTGATGGCTTTCACCCGATTGGACGGATTGGCAAGCCGGGTGACGTGGCCAGTGTAATCGACTTTCTGCTATCTGATGAAGCCGCCTGGGTGACAGGTGCCATCTGGGATGTTGATGGCGGCGTCATAGCGGGCCGTAATTAAGTAGCAATCAAATTACCGCAATAACCCCATAACCGGGTCATTGCGATTGAACAATCAAAACTCAATTAATTACAGGAAACAGCAATGTACGACTTAAAAAACCTGAACAACCTTAACAAACTGGGTGAATCGGCAACCTCCGCCATGAGTGCTTTTAACTCATTGAACAAAGCCGTCTTTACCGATGGCGAAATTCCGCTGAAATACAAAGAGCTTATCGCAACCGCTGTTGCCGTCAGTAAGCAATGCGTCTACTGCATGGAAGTGCACATGGCCAACGCCAAAAAAGCAGGCGCAACGGAAGCAGAGCTGTCTGAAGCCGTTTTTGTTGCTTCGGCCATTGGTGCAGGCGCGGCGGTTACACACGGCACGCATATTTTTAAAAGCTAAATACAGATACTTGTTGGGAGTAAAATCATGAAACATTTAATCGCTGTATTAATAAGCCTGGTTCTAAGCCTGTGTGCGCATAACACAATGGCAGCAAGCCATGACCACAGTCGGGTTCAGTATGATGTCGAAACGGTTGACGGCCTGGATATTTTTTATCGTGAATCAGGCAACCCGGAAAACCTGTCTGTGGTCATGCTGCATGGCTTCCCCCATTCGTCTCACCAGTACCGTGAAGTCCTGGCTGCATTAGGTGACGAATACCATCTGATTGCACCTGACTACCCGGGCTTTGGTGACAGCAGCTTTCCAAGCGTTGATCAATATACCTACACCTTCGATAATCTGGCTGACACCATCGATAAGTTTCTTATCCAGCGGAACATCAAAGAGTATGTGCTGATGATCCAGGACTATGGCGCCCCGGTGGGTTTCCGTATCGCAACCAGACACCCGGAGCGGGTCAAAGGGTTTGTAGTGATGAACGGTAACGCTTACGTAGAAGGATTGTCACCTGAGGCCTGGGCACCGATTATGCAGTATTGGCAAAACAAGAATAATCCGGAATTGGAAAATGCCATCGCAGCACAGGTTTTCAGTGATGAAGGCCTGAAGTGGCAATACACCCACGGCACCCGCAATCCTTCCGGTATAAACCCGGATAACTGGAATCTGGATATCGCTAAATTTGCACGCAAAGGTCAACACCGTATGCAGCTTGATCTGTTTTACGATTATCAGAATAACGTGAAGCTCTATCCCCAGTGGCAACGGTACATGCGTGATAACCAGCCTCCGATGCTGCTCGTATGGGGCAAAAATGATGCCTTTTTTCCGGAGCCAGGTGCCCAAGCTTACCGGCGCGATGTAGAAAACATTGATTACAATATCCTTGATACAGGCCATTTTGCCCTGGAAGAAGAAGCGCCGTTTATCATCAGCAAAATGCGCCAGTTTCTGAGAACCTTAAAATAAAGGAACGCCAACCTATGCAAAACGCAATACAGGATGATACGCGCTTCAACGCTGAGTTTGATCAGCGTGTCGTGCTGAAGCCGGAAAACTATCAATGGGTTGCCTCTCCTATGCCGGGTGTTGAGCGAATGATGCTGGATCGGGTTGGTGGTGAAGTAGCGCGCGCCACTTCCATTGTTCGTTACCAGCCCGACAGCACTTTTCCCGCACATACCCATAATGGCGGGGAAGAATATCTGGTTTTGGATGGTGTGTTTGCTGATGAGCACGGTGAATACCCAAAAGGCAGTTATGTGCGCAACCCGATTGGTACGTCACATTCGCCTCATGTAGGTGGGCAAGGCGCAACAATTTTCGTCAAACTGCACCAGTTCTCGAGCGAAGACACCGAACAGAAAGTGATCAATACGGCAACCAGCCAGTGGTTGCCTGGCCTGGTGGATGGCTTGTCGGTGATGCCGTTACACGACTTTGCCACTGAGCATACGGCGCTGGTGAAGTGGCAACCGAACACCCGCTTCAATGCTCACTATCACTGGGGCGGAGAAGAAATTCTTGTGTTGGAAGGCACTTTTTATGATGAGCATGGCGAATATCCACAGGGCTCATGGTTGCGCAGCCCACACCAGAGCCGGCATACACCGTATACCAAAGATGACGGTGCATTGATTTATGTTAAAACCGGGCATTTGAATTAATTAAGGATTGATGCTTGGCTTCCCTGGCTCGCACCCGCTTCGCGGGCGCACTGAAGTGCGTCCCGATCGGCTCTCCTGCCGATCGGTCAAACCCTGGCTAGGGTTCTTACACTCCACACTCTATCAAAATAAAAAACCCCGCTTGTGCGGGGTCTTTTATTTTGGCGGAGAGGGAGGGATTGATGCTCGCCTTCCCTGGCTCGCACCCGCTTCGCGGGCGCACTGAAGTGCGCCCCGATCGGCTATCCTGCCGATCGGTCAAACCCTGGCTAGGGTTCTTACACTCCACACTCTATCAAAATAAAAAGACCCCGCTTATGCGGGGTCTTTTTATTTTGGCGGAGAGGGAGGGATTCGAACCCTCGGTACGGGGTTACCGTACACTCGCTTTCCAGGCGAGCCCATTCGACCGCTCTGGCACCTCTCCAATCTTATTTTGCATTTTGCACTTCGTCAGCTTTATCGCCAACTCACAGCACCTGGACCCATTCTGCCTGATGCCCGGCACTTCCTGTGCTTCGTCCAATATGGATTCCCCTTGAAATATCAGGTTGCGAATTATACTGGGCAATATGTCCGTGCGCCACCAATCTGTCATTGTCACAGCGTTATAATCTGCTTTATCTGTCATTTACCCATGGAACCTTTATGAAGTCAGGCAGTTTCAAACTACCCGCATTGCTTTTCCTGCTCAGCCTCAGCGGTTGCGCAGCTCAGCCAGAAGTCCGGCAGTCAACTGCTATCAGTGAGGCCGAAAACCTGCACGCCGTAATTACCGCGGCAACAGAGTTTAACGAGCAATTACCGTCACAAGACATCCTGGTAGTATTCGATATGGATAACACGCTGTTGGGTATGGATTCACAGCTCGGGTCGGTGCCCTGGTACGACTGGCAGGCAGAAATGGCCAGAGAAGCAGGCTGCCAGCCTGGAGAGCTGCAAAACCGCTTTGCCGCCCAAGGCGTGCTGTACTTTCTGGGCAGTATGCACCCGGTGCAGAATGATGCCGCAGCCATTATTACCGAATTACAGCAAAACGGCTTTCCGGTATTGGTACTGACTGCCCGAGGCATGGATTACCAGTTGGAAACCTTGCGTGAGCTGAACCGCAATGAAATGGCTTTTGAGTCTCTTTCACACAAACTTTCGGGTGGGCTGGAATTCATGCCGGCAGATGCCGCCCGGGCTGTTTTATACCGCCAGGGTGTGCTGATGGTGGCCGGCCAGCACAAGGGACTGATGTTGCAGGCGCTTTATGCCGAACTGGGTCTCCCATTGCCGCGTGCTGTGGTTATGGCTGATGACAGCAGGCAGAACTTGACTGATATGCAGGAAACCCTGACGGACGCAGAAATTCCTCACCGGTTGTTTCGCTATTCGAAAGCGGATGAGTGGGTAGAACAGTTTGATCCGGTTAGCGCAGCCGCCGACTGGCAGCAATTGTTGCCTGCTGTGCAGGCAGTATCAGCATCCATGCAGAATCAAAACCTGCCTGACGATGAGTCGCTGACAGGCTGCAATGCGAACTGAGACTTCAGGTATGTGACCAGTTGTTCATATCAGTATCATTTTCGGGTGACATTCCCAATTGTTCGCCTGAGATACTGACACCCAGGCCGAGAACCACGCGATTAACATAAGCGTAGTAGGCGGCCACCTGGTTGATTTCCAATATTTCGCCGTCGCTGTATCCCGCCTGCTGCAGTTGCTGTACATCCTGCTGAGTAATTTCGGCCGGGGCAATGGTCAGCTTTCGGACATACGCAAACACTGCCTGCTGAGCTGAATCAAACGGCTCCCCCGGGGATGCAATCTGTAAAGCATCATTCAGTTCAGCAAAGCGCTGTTGATCAGCTATCAGGCGTTGCAGACCGGCAGTGTGGTGCTTATCACAATATTCACAGCTGTTCATGCGGCTCACATAAACACCAATGCATTCCAGAAACCATACCGGCAGGCTGTTGTGACTGTGGTGCATGGTGGCCTTATACAGCGCCATATGCGCTTCCAGTGTATGCGGACGCAGGCTGTGAATCTGCAGAACATTATCAACCTGCCCGTTACTGTCTGCCAAGCGTGCGTATAAGCGCTGCAGATCAGCATCCATTTCATTTTCGGTTTTAACCTTAATCCAGCTCATTGCAGTCTCAAGTCCTGTCCAGATTTGTTGCATAAAAAAAAGCCCTGGCTGAGACAGCCAGGGCTCTTTGGGATAAGTCAATCTGCTTAGTTTTGGACGCGACGGATCAACAGTGAACCGACCACCAGCAACAGCAACGCCATGCCGATCAGACCCCATGTGCTCAGTGTAGGTACTTGAGGAGGATCTGGCAGGAAGGTAGTGAATTCAGGTGCCGCAGGTACTGGAGCTGCTTCGTTGATGGCGATAGCAGCCTGCAGCGTAACACCCTGTTCAGGAGCCAGTGTTAAACCGGTCCACTGGAAAGCGCCGGTGAAATCACCAGGGCCGAATGGGAAGCCTGAGTTATCCAGATTATCCAAAGCGCCATCGCTCAGAATGGGATCCAGACCTGGGAATGCCAGCGCCTGGGTAGCGTTAGCACCACCGGCACGGTATTCGCCAGTGTCACCCGCATCAGTCAGGCTGATAAAGTCGGTACCACTAACGGTAGCGCTGTCGCCGCCGAAGGAACCGCCCAGATCGATATCTGCAAAGACAAAGATATCAACCGTTGTGCCACCGCCAAGATCGGTAATGGTCATGGTAGAGAACACATTGCCTGATGGGCCGCCGCCGTCTGATACGGTTTCAACCAGCTCGGCGCTGAAACCGCGACCGGCAACATCTGACCAGCTTAAGGTAACTGTATCACCGACATAAGTGGCAGTATCAGGGTCTGGGAAAGGCGTTTCGTTGCCATCACCGGAAACCCGGAAAAACCACCAGCTTTCAAACAGGTCATCGCCACCACTGGCGCCTGTCAGATTGGTGCCGGCAGCATCGGTGCCACCAAAAGCAGTGTATTCGTATGTAACCGCACCATCACTTACGCTACCGGTAAGACCACCTAAAGTCGGTGGATCATCAACTTTCTGCGCGAAGGCAGTTACTGAAAATAAAACTAAAACTAGCAGATACAACTTTTTAAACATTACCATGCTCCACACATAATAAACTGACTCTCGCGCTAGTATAGTTAACATTTAACAAAAAAGAAACAATGTTTCTGCATTTATCGTTATTTTCTATACTTTCTGGCGAATATTAACGAGCGTGTATCAAATTTCCGGCTTTAAATAAGGAAACAGCAGCACATCCCGGATTGAAGCCGCATCAGTCAGCAACATAACCAACCGGTCAATCCCAATTCCTTCACCTGCCGTAGGCGGCATACCATACTCCAGCGCACGGATATAGTCGGCATCAAAATGCATTGCTTCATTGTCACCAGCCTCTTTCTCCGCCACCTGCGCATGAAAACGCTCGGCCTGATCTTCAGGGTCATTCAGCTCGGAAAAGCCGTTGGCAATTTCCCGGCCGGCAATAAACAGTTCGAAGCGGTCTGTCACTTCGGGGTGATCATCATTACGACGTGATAACGGCGATACCTCGGTAGGATGCTGGGTAATAAATGTCGGCTGGATCAGGTTTTCTTCGACTTTTGCTTCGAACAGTTCCATCAGCAGTCTGCCCCAACCCCACTTTTCATCAGCATGAATTCCATGCGCTCGAGCAATCTGAAATAACCTGCCGGCGTCTTTCATATCGCTATCGCTGAGTTCCGGAAATGCCTGCTGTACAGCATCGGCCATTTGTAGGCGCCGGAACGGCTGGCTGAAATCTAAAGCTACTCCCTGATATTCAAACTGCAGTTGTCCAAGTACATGCTGAGCTAACCCCCGGAACATATCTTCAGTCAGGTCCATCAGGTCATGGTAGTCCGCATAAGCCCAGTAAAACTCCAGCATGGTGAATTCCGGGTTGTGGCGGGTGGAAACTCCTTCATTACGGAAATTGCGGTTAATTTCATAAACCCGCTCCAGGCCTCCGACAATCAGACGCTTCAGATGCAATTCAGGCGCCACGCGTAAATACAGGTCGCAATCCAGCGCATTGTGATGAGTAATAAATGGCCGTGCTACCGCCCCTCCCGGAATGGCATGCATCATCGGGGTTTCCACTTCCAGAAAATCACGCGAAGGTGATTCCATGAAATCACGGATAAAACGGATAATCCGGGAACGCTTGATAAAGGTATCGTGCACTTCCCGGTTAACCGTCAGGTCGACATAGCGTTGACGATAACGGGTTTCCGTATCGGTCAGTCCGTGGAATTTTTCCGGCAGAGGACGTAACGACTTGGTCAGCAACCGCAATTCAGCAACTCTGATGGACAGCTCATCGGTCTTAGTCCGGAATACGCTGCCGCGTGCCGCCACAATGTCGCCCACATCCCAGTGCTTAAAGGCCTGATACAGTTCTGCACCAATCGCATCGCGCTGCAGAAACAACTGGATGTCGCCGCTGCGGTCCTGTAACCGAACGAATGCCGCCTTGCCCATTACCCGCTTGGCCATCATCCTGCCGGCCACATCAAACGCTTCTTCAACCTGTTGCAGCTGCTCATTGTCCTGCCCGGTGAACCGCTCATGCAGTTCAGCTGCCAGCACATTGGGGCGAAAATCATTGGGGTAGGCATTGCCTTCCAGGCGCAACGCATCCAATTTTTTACGGCGTTCGGCAATCAGCCGGTTTTCATCGTCATAGTTGTCGTCAGTCATAAACTCAAAATACAGATCAACTGTTTAGCTATTAATTACATCGATCAAATTGACGCAGGTTTTATTATGCTCCACAGGGCATAACAGCTGCACTGACATCAAAGCCCCTGCTTTAGCGCTGCTTCCACAAACTGGTCCAGTGCTCCGTCCAGCACGGCCTGGGTATTGCCGGTTTCCACACTGGTGCGCAAATCCTTGATACGCGACTGATCCAGCACATATGAACGGATCTGACTGCCCCAGCCGATATCGGATTTGGCATCCTCAGTGGCCTGCTGTTCTGCCCGGCGCAGCTCCATTTCACGCTCATACAGTCGGGCACGCAACTGCTTCATGGCGAAATCCTTGTTTTTATGCTGTGAGCGGTCATTCTGGCATTGGGTCACGATTCCCGTGGGGATATGTGTTATGCGGACAGCTGACTCCGTCCGGTTGACGTGCTGCCCACCGGCACCCGATGCCCGGTATACATCAATTCGCAGATCAGCCGGGTTGATATCAATTTCTATATTGTCATCAATCTCGGCGGACACATATACCGCTGCAAATGATGTATGCCGGCGGTTTCCAGAATCGAACGGCGATTTGCGCACCAGACGATGCACACCGGTCTCGGTACGACACCACCCATAGGCATAATCGCCCTCTACACGAATGGTGGCGCTTTTGATTCCGGCCACATCACCCGCGGACACCTCTATCAGTTCGGTTTTCCAGCCGCGCGCTTCAGTCCAGCGCAGGTACATGCGCAACAGCATTTCCGACCAGTCCTGTGCTTCAGTTCCACCGGAACCGGCCTGGATATCAATAAAACAGGGATTGCCATCCATTTCACCGGAGAACATCCGTTGGAATTCCAGCTGCTCGACCCGCACGGCAACAGCCTGAATGTCTTGAACCACGGTATCCAGTGTTTCCTCGTCATCCTCCAGTTCTGCCAGCTCCAACAGCTCGGCAGCATCATTGAGCTCGCTTTCGGTGCTGTCCAGTGTGGTGACGACCTTTTCCAGGCGTACCCGGTCCTGACCTAACTGCTGTGCGCGTTCCGGGTTATTCCAGACTTCGGGGTTTTCCAGCTCCCGGCTGACTTCCTCCAGCTGTTCGGCTTTGCCGGCATAGTCAAAGATACCCCCTGAGCGCGGTTACCCGCTGCAGCAGATCGGTGATATCAGATTTAATCGGCGCCGTTTCCATGCTGGTTATCCGTATTGCTTAATCAAGCGGCATATTGTAACGATCTTATCCGGGCGGCGGTACCCGGCACTGTGATTGTCCAGGTAAGCTATACTGTGCGTGTGTGGGCTGCTTCAGGGTTGTTTCCACAACCATGGATGGCCAAAACTCAACACTGACGTACCGGCACTCCAATACCAATAATAATATTCGGAGGCAGATCAATGAAAACAAGAACTATTTTTATCTGTGTAAGCGCCATCATGTTGCTGATAACAGCATCAGTTCAGGCTGAGGATCAGGCTAATAAAGCCAATACCTGGGTTGTCACTGTTGAAGCAGGCCAAAACCCGGCATTTGAAGCCGCGTTGAAAACGCATATGGCATTCCGGTCGGAACACGGTGATGTGCGCAGCTGGGAAATATACACACCACTGACTGGTGATGAGCTGAATACCTACATCATCCGTGCATGCTGCCATACCTGGGCAGACATGGACGCCTATGACCAATGGAGCCGGGACAATGCCACATTGGCTAACTGGATGGCCAATGTCGACCAGCATGTCAGTGATTATGCTCACCATATCAGCACCATTGACTTCGACAGCAGCAACTGGCCTGAAGACATGGGCCCTGCAAAATATGTCGGCGTGACTTACTTCTACGTAAAACCGGGCCACTCAGCACCATTTGATGCCAGTATTAAAAGCCTGAGCAAAATCGCCAAGGACGGTGGCTGGGATCGTCACTGGGTATGGGGAACTGCAGTAACCGGCGCCAGCCAGGTGTATCTGGCCACCCCGTATGCAAGTTATGCCGGTATGGCACCACCGGAAACCAGTTTTGCCGAGTTTCTTGCCGTGCAGATGGACTCTCCCGAAGCTGCCCAGCAGGCACTGGGAGAATTCAGCAGCCATCATGATGGATCAGATTATAAAATCTATGCATACCGGCCGGATTTATCCATGTCGGAAAGCAATTAACATATTGTTTTATAAAAGAAGCCCCGCATCGCGGGGCTTCTTTTCAGTGAATTACATGTTCTATCAAAAGCTGTACCGTTTCACGGCCGCGGAAACGGTTTACCTGCAATCGGTACACCAGATGCAGCCCAGACAAACCCAATGGAAATGCATCAACCTGACGGTTAAATGCAATGGCTTCCTGTATTGCCGTACCGCTGTTCTCACGCAACAGTAACCGGACATGTTTACTGGCCACAATATCGCGTTGTAATACCTCAAACCGCCCGTCAAACAGCGGTTCGGGAAATTTCTGCCCCCATGGCATGGCTGTTTCCAGCAATCTGGCCAATGACAGGGAAAAATCCTCCCCGTTTAGCTGACCATCGGAAAGCACCGTCTGCTGCGGGAGTACAAATTCTTCCGACACTGCATCCCAGGCAGACTGAAATACCGGCAGGTTTTCCCGCAGCAGACTTAAACCAGCCGCCATGGCATGTCCACCATAACGCTCCATCAAATCAGGATGAGCAGCATCCACAGCCGCCAGCGCATCGCGGATATGTACACCGTTTACCGAGCGTGCCGAGCCTTTCAATAGTTCACTGCCCGGCTTTTCAGGTGCCAGCGCAATCACCGGGCGCTGCAGTGCCTCTTTGACCTTCCCGGCAACCAGCCCTACCACACCCTGGTGCCAGTCTTCGTTAAACAGACAGAAAGCCTGAGGCAATTGATCGGATTTCAAATCTGCAATCAGCTCACTGACCTGTTGATCAGCTGTAACCTGCATTTCATTTTGGACTTTGCGGCGCTGCTGATTAATGCTGTCAAGAACAGTGGCCAGTTCGGAAACCTGATCGGCATCTTCAGCCAGCAGGCATTCAATACCGATACACATATCTTCCAACCGCCCTGCTGCGTTCAGCCGCGGCGCGACCCGCCAGGCCAGATCAGTGGCCGTACATAAGCGGTGATTGACGCCTGCCACTTTCAACAATGCATGAATGCCCGGCCTGGCCCGTCCTGCCCGGATTCGCTGCAGACCTGCCTGTACCAGAATCCGATTGTTATGATCCAGTGCGACCATATCTGCAACTGTACCCAGTGCCACCAGATCAAGCAGCTGCCCCAGGTTGGGTACAGCCCTGCCGTCTGTAAACCAACCACGAGACTGTAGTTCCACCCGCAACTGACTGAGCAGGTAGAACATCACACCCACACCGGCCAGTGCTTTGCTCGGAAACGGGTCACCGGGCAAATTCGGATTAACGATGGCATCAGCCTCGGGCAACACTTCACCCGGCAGATGGTGATCGGTAATAATCACTGCCTGTCCGCTGGCTTTAGCCAGTTTTACACCGGCTACGCTGCTGATACCGTTGTCCACGGTAATCAGCAGCTCAGGCGCGTCATTCTGAATCGATTCAACCAACGCCACGCTTAAACCATAACCGAACTCAAACCGGTTGGGTACGCAATAGCTCACCTGCTGTGCGCCCATGGCCCGCAAACCCAGTACGGCCATGCTGGTTCCGGTGGCGCCATCAGCATCAAAGTCACCCACTATCATGATCTTGCGCTGGGTGGCGACCGCGTCTGCCAGCAGCCCGGCAGCCTGTTTAATGCCGCCAAATTCCGGCCGTGCAAGCTGTTGCAGCGATAACTGCAGCTGTTCTCCGGTTGACACCCCGCGCGCCAGCAATATGCGCCGCAGTACCGGATGCAGGTTAGCCGGCAGCTGATCTGGACCTGTCGGTATTACACGCTGCTGCAGTTTCATAAAACCAGCCTGCTTAAATACTTCAAGCCCCGTTGCTGGCTGACTTGCCGGAACAACCGCTGAACAAGTCCCGGAGGGACAACAGTCAGTGACCGGTCATTTTCAGTGCATATATGTAAGCGTAGATTTTGCAGCCTGCCGTTTATCGTTTTCATTAATTCATTCAATGCCAGCAGATTCTGTTCCAGGCTGAACTGGCGCTGCAGGCGAAACTCCAGCAGTATTTTACGAGTTTGCGAAGACAGGTTTTTTGTCAGCCAGTCAACAAGTGTCTGTCTGCGCGCAAAACCCTGTTCCTCAATTTTCAGCCATTTGCACCAACCTGCCAGTTCCGGGCTCATTGCCCAAACCACATCCGGTATTGACTGAGCTGGTTCGTTTGGTAACTTTCCGGCGCCCCAGAACCACAACGAATTCACCGGCAGCAGACCAGCCGCCCTGCGTTGATCATTAACGGGGTGCTGATGCAACAACATCTGGGTTTCGGTTTGTAATCGCTGCCAAATTGCAGAATCCCGCTGACTGGTCTTGCTGATAAGAAAGTCTTCCAGCGGATTACCCAGTGCTGCAACCGGGGGCATAAATGCCGGGGGCAACGGTTTTTCAGATGATACATACCAACGCTCATGCGCCCCATCTGCCTCTCCCCGGGTCAGGTTCAGCCGCTCGTCGGCAAACAGAGGCTGCAGATCCCGTACTATCTGATCAACCTGTTCAACGGTCAGGCCATGCCTGTTTATTGCCAGCAAATGCACTCTGTTGAGATCTGCCTGCAACACCACCGGATCGGCTCGCAGCCAATTACTATGGCCTGCGTCATTGTTGTCATAGCTGCGCGAATAGGCTGCCAGCGGAGCCTCCGGCGTCAACCGCGGCACCCAGTCAATGGGCTCGTTTGAATGAACGGCATTTGCCGTTAATGATAATAATGCAGGGGCATGTTGCTGAATCTCCGCCGGTTGACGGATCAGCTCCTCCAATTCCGGCAGCAGCAGGGCAACATCGGTCAATCTGGTGTTCTCAGTCAGCCGGAATAGCTGACATCGACCACTTCATATTCGCGATCGCCTCCGGGCGCATGTACAGCGACTTCATCACCCAGTTGTTTGCCAATCAGAGCACGCGCTACCGGCGACAATACTGAAATCAAACCCTGACTGATGTCAGACTCCAAGTCACCGACAATTTGATACTGCACCTCCTCGCCGGATTCGATATCCGCCAGGGTAACCCGGGCACCAAACACTATCTTGTCACCCACATCCAGCTTGCTGATGTCGATTATCTGAGCATTACTGATGCCCGATTCCAGCTCTTTAATCCGGCCTTCGGTAAAGCTTTGCTGCTCCCGCGCAGCATGATATTCAGCGTTTTCCTTCAAATCTCCATGCGCACGCGCTTCCGCAATGGCTTCAATAACCTGCGGACGTACCACTTTTTTGAGGTGCTCCAGTTCAGCCCGCAGCTTTTCCACACCTGCCAGTGTTAATGGTGGGCGTTGTTGCATAATTAATTCCTCGAGACCGGTTCAGCCCGATCAATTGACTGGTGCAGGCTTTGCAGGCACCGCACCGTTTCTGTTTGTTGATAATCCATCGCCGTCAGCGTTGCACGTGCGCCAGCCAGCGTTGTTGAATAATTGATTTGCTGCTGCAGCGCCTCACGGCGGATCGAATAAGAATCCGCTATTGCCTGACGCCCTTCGGTGGTATTAACGATAAAGTGTATTTCACCGTTTTTGATCATATCCACGATGTGCGGACGGCCTTCTATCACTTTATTGATCCGCTCACACTCCAGCCCCTGCTCGCGCAGATACTGGCAGGTCCCACCGGTAGCCACCAGCTTGAAATTCAATTGCAGCAATTCATAAGCAATCTGATGCAGACCCTGCTTATCGGCATCACGCACGCTTAGAAAGGCCCAGCCCGGCTCCGGTAGACTTACATTGGCCCCGGCATGCGCCCGGTAACTGGCTTCACCAAATGTTTCACCAACCCCCATGACCTCACCCGTGGAACGCATCTCAGGCCCCAGAATCGGATCAACACCGGAAAACTTCAGGAACGGGAACACCGGTTCTTTAATGGAGTAATAATGCGGCACGGTTTCCTGCTCATAGCCCTGCTGCTGCAAGCTCTGACCAGCCATACACAGCGCTGCAATTTTAGCCAGTGGCACGCCGGCTGCCTTGGAGACAAACGGTACAGTACGGGCAGCGCGGGGATTAACCTCCAGAACGTAAATATCCTGGTTGCGTATCGCAAACTGGACGTTCATCAGGCCGACCACACCCATTGCCATACCCAGCTCTTTGACCTGTTCACGCAGGCGGTTCTGGAGTTCCTGTGACAGTGAAAACGGCGGCAGGCAACAGGATGAGTCTCCCGAGTGCACACCGGCCTGCTCGATATGCTCCATGACCCCACCGATGATGATCTGCTGCCCATCACCGACTGCATCCACATCCACTTCGATGGCGTGATCCAAAAACCGGTCCAGCAGCACCGGTGCATCGTTGGATACTTCTACGGCGTCACGCATGTAACGCTTTAACTCATTGCTGCTGTGAACAATATCCATGGCCCGCCCGCCCAGTACGTAGGAGGGCCTGACCACCAGAGGAAAACCGATTTCATCGGCCATCGCAACGGCTTCGTGTTCGTTCCTGGCGGTTCTGTTGGGTGGCTGCTGCAGCCCCAGACGGGACAACATCTGCTGAAACCGTTCACGGTCTTCAGCCAGATCGATATTATCCGGGCTGGTGCCGATAATCGGTACACCGGCCGCTTCCAGCGCCCGCGCCAGTTTCAGTGGGGTCTGGCCGCCAAATTGCACAATAACGCCAGCAGGCTGTTCCAGCGCAACAATATCCAGTACGTTTTCCAGTGTCAGCGGTTCAAAATACAGCCTGTCAGAGGTGTCGTAATCAGTGGAGACCGTTTCCGGATTGCAGTTAACCATAATGGTTTCGAAGCCGGCTTCCCGCAACGCCAGCGCTGCGTGTACGCAACAGTAATCAAATTCGATCCCCTGGCCAATACGGTTCGGCCCTCCCCCCAGAATCATAATTTTGCGGCGGTCGGTCGGCTGCGCTTCGCATTCATCTTCATAAGTTGAATACATATAAGCGGTATCGGTAGGGAATTCCGCAGCACAGGTATCAACGCGTTTGAATACCGGCCTGACACCCTGCTTTAAGCGCTGCTCCCTTACCTGCTGCTCAGTCGTATCCAGCAGTTCCGCCAGGCGTGAATCAGCAAAGCCGTCACGCTTCAACTGGCGCCACGGCACCGCCTCAAGTGACTCGACATGCCCAACCTGAAGACTTTGTTCCTGAACAATCAATGACTCAATCTGGTGTAAAAACCAATGGTCAATACCGGTCAACTGGTGGATTTCCTGCAACGACAGGTTCTGCCTGAATGCCTCGGCCACATACAGCAGACGATTATTGCTGGCTTCTTTAAGCTCCAGCCTCAGCTTGGCCAGACTGTCATCACCTTTTAACGGCACCGGGTTAAACCCGTCCAGCCCGGTTTCCAGGCTGCGCAGGGCTTTCTGCAATGATTCCTTGAACGTGCGGCCAATCGCCATTGCCTCACCCACCGATTTCATCTGGGTGGTCAGGCGCGAATTGGCTGCTGGAAATTTCTCAAAGGCAAAACGTGGGATTTTTGTGACCACATAATCCAGAGCCGGCTCGAACGAGCATGGCGTCAGACCGCCGGTAATATCATTACGCAGCTCATCCAGTGTGTAGCCAACTGCCAGTTTGGCAGCCACTTTGGCAATCGGGAAACCGGTAGCCTTGGAAGCCAGCGCCGAGGAACGGGACACCCGCGGATTCATCTCGATGATTACCATCCGTCCGGTCTGCGGGTCAATACCGAACTGTACGTTGGAACCACCGGTATCAACGCCGATTTTGCGTAATACCGCGATGCTGGCATCACGCATCCGCTGGTACTCTTTATCGGTCAGCGTTTGCGCGGGTGCAACGGTAATCGAGTCGCCGGTATGAATACCCATGGCGTCTACATTTTCGATCGAGCAGATAATGATGCAGTTGTCCCGATGGTCACGCACCACTTCCATTTCAAACTCTTTCCAGCCGAGAACCGATTCTTCCATCAGAATCTGATTAATGGGTGACAGGTTCAGGCCATTGGCGACAATCTCGTCAAACTCTTCACGGTTATAGGCAATCCCTCCGCCGCTGCCGCCCAGGGTAAATGCCGGTCGGATAATCGTGGGAAACCCGATGTCATCCAGTTTTTGCTGGGCTTCTTCAAGCGTTTCAGCAACATGCGAAGTCGGCACTTCCAGATCTATTTCACGCATTGCCTCGCGAAATAACAACCGGTCTTCTGCCATTGCTATGGCATCCCGGGATGCACCGATCAACTCCACGTCATGCTGTTCCAGCACGCCCTGGTCAACCAGATCCAAAGCGCAGTTCAAGCCCGTTTGCCCGCCCATGGTCGGCAGCAGCGCGTCAGGCTTTTCCTGTTCAATTATTTTTGCAACCGTCTGCCAGCGGACCGGCTCTATGTAAACTGCATCAGCCATATCCGGATCAGTCATGATGGTTGCCGGATTGGAGTTCACCAGGATCACCCGGTAACCCTCTTCGCGCAGTGCTTTGCAGGCCTGTGCGCCGGAGTAATCGAACTCACAGGCCTGCCCGATAACAATCGGACCTGCGCCTATAATCAATATGCTCTGAATGTCATTACGCTTGGGCATTGCTTAACTCTTTCTCCGGGCTTGCATCATTTCAGTAAACTGCTGAAACAACGGCGCAATATCATGTGGCCCCGGGCTGGCTTCCGGATGACCCTGAAAACCGAATGCAGGCAGCTCGCGATGCGCAATGCCCTGCAGACTGCCGTCAAACAATGAGCGATGTGTCGCTTCCAGGCTGTCCGGCAAACTGGATTCATTAACCGCAAACCCATGATTCTGACTGGTAATCATGACCCGACCGGAAGCCAACTCCTGTACTGGATGATTTGCGCCATGGTGGCCGAACTTCATCTTCATGGTTGACGCACCGCAGGCTAAAGCCAGCAGTTGATGGCCCAGACAAATGCCGAACACCGGCACTTTCTGCTCCAGAAGTTTTTTTATGTTTTCAATGGCATAGCCGCAAGGTTCCGGGTCACCCGGGCCATTGGATAAGAATACACCATCCGGGTTGTAGGCCAGCACCTCATCGACAGGCATAGTGGCAGGCACAACATCTACGTTGCATCCGTGGTCCACCAGCATTCGCAGGATGTTGTATTTAACGCCGTAATCATACGCCACAACCCGGTAACTCAAATCAGGATGCGGTCCGGCGTGTCTGCTGACCCAGTCAAGGCTGGCTTCCCGCCAGTGATAAGGATGATGGCAGGTTACCTGCTGCGCCAGATCCTGCCCCTGCATATCAGGACAATCGCGAGCGGCATCCAGCGCCAGTTGCTCGTCGGCCGGTTTACCGGTATTACCGGTAGCCACGATGCAACCACCCATTGCACCCTGGTCTCGCAACCTGCGGGTCAAAGCCCGGGTATCGATGTCGGCAATCGCCACGATGTTTTCGTCACGCAAAAATTCCGGCAGACTGTGGCGTCCCCGCCAGTTACTCCAATTGAGCGGGCAGTCACGCACTATCAAACCGGCACCCATGGCACGGCTGGATTCCATGTCTTCACTGGTTACGCCAGTATTACCAACATGTGATGTGGTCATGGTCACCAGCTGGCCGCTGTAGGAAGGATCAGAGATGATTTCCTGGTACCCGGTCATTGCGGTATTGAATACAACTTCACCGGCAGCAGCCCCTGCTGCACCAATGGAGCGTCCCCGGAAGATTGTTCCGTCCGCCAATGCCAAAATTGCTGTTGCTGTCATGCTTGTTATTTCTTTCGTTCAGGTCAGCCGAAATTGCAGCCTGTCTGGAGACGGGCTGAAAATACGTCAATAGCTATGCTCTCACAACTCTGTCAACGCGTTGGTGACAGATTACTGAATTGTACTGCCGAGCGCCTGCTGTGACCAGCTAAATTTACAAAATGCAAAGCTGCTAATCTGCCAATGTCTGACTGAAATTGTAGTACCCGGGTGATCTGTTCAACAGCCAGCGTGCTGCATGTAATGCACCACGGGCAAAAATCTGCCTGTCGGTAACCCGGTGAGTCAGTTCCAACCGTTCACCCTCAAGTGCTGCAAAAGCCGTATGCTCACCAATAATATCTGCTGCCCGAATGGCGCTGAAACCAATTTCGTCCTGCCGGCGGACACAGTCTGTGCCTTCCCGGGATAACCGGGCAACATCATCAAAACGCCGGGCAGATGCTGCTGCAATGTGGCGCCCGAGCTCCAGTGCAGTACCTGAAGGGGCATCTTTCTTATGCCGGTGATGCGCTTCTACAATCTCATAATCTGCCTGGCTGCCCAGCACGCCGGCCATTTGCGCCGCCAGGCTGTAGAGCAGATTCATGCCAATACTCATATTCGCCGACCATAGCACCGGGATGCGCTCTGCAGCCGCGTGCAACGCCTGAAAGTGCTCTTCACCCAACCCGGTGGTGCCGCTGACCAGTGGCTTATCGGTGACCAATGCCAACTGAAGAATTTCTCGCAACCCCTCAGGACTGCTGAAATCGATGATGATGTCAGCCTGATCAGGTGAATCATGCACCTCCAGCTGCAATTGTCCGGCAACCCCGGTCAGAGCATGACCCATGCGTCCGTTTCGGCCGTGGATATAGATTGACAATGAATTTAATCCTGTGCTTTTGGGCTAATCATATCACTGGACTTAACATTCGGACCTGCATCAGTTAGCGCAGACCGAAATTGCCACCTTAATTGGCAGCAGGTGGATAAATTCAGCCTGTTACCCGGTCAAAAAAGTCCCTGACACTGTCCAGCCATGAACGGCTGCGGGGATTATGATCGGTAGTTCCCCTGTCGAAGGTATCCTGGAATTTCCGCAACAGCTCTTTTTGTTCACCGTTCAAGCGAACAGGCGTTTCCACATTAACCTTGCAGATCAGATCACCGGTGCTGTTGCTGCGCACCGAGCGCACACCTTTATGGCGCAACTTGAACTGTCTGCCGGATTGGGTTTCCGACGGGATTTTCAAAATCACGCTGCCATCCAGGGTTGGTACCTTTATTTCACCACCCAATGCTGCAGTGGTGAACGGTACTGGTATATCGCAGTGCAGGTTATCGCCGTCACGCTCGAACAGCGGATGCGGCAACACCCGGATTTCCACATACAGATCACCGGCCGGGCCACCTCGTGCACCAGCCTCACCTTTGCCGGCCAGCCGAATGCGGTCACCGTTATCCACGCCAGCCGGAATTTTTACCGACAGGGTGCGGGTTTCCTGAACACGACCCTGACCGTTGCAGTCGTTACACGGGTCAGCGACGCTTTGACCGGCACCGCGGCAACGTGGACAGGTCTGCATGACGGAGAAAATACCCTGCTGCATTCGTACCTGACCGGCACCGCCACAGGTGGTACAGTTTTCCAGCCGGCCGCTGACCGAGCCCGAGCCTTTGCAGGTATCACAGCTCGACAGACTGGGTACGCGTACCTCTTTTTCAATGCCCTTAACGGCTTCCTTCAGATCCAGCTCCATTGCCAGACGCAGGTCAGAACCACGATTACGCGCCGGTCCGCCCCGGCCACGGGCACCACCGAAGATATCGCCAAAAATATCACCGAAGATATCCCCGAAATCGCCGCCAAAACCTGGACCGCCAGGTCTTCCACCGGCGCCCCCCTGAACGGCTTCATGCCCATATTGATCATACAGACCGCGCTTTTGAGGGTCCTTCAGGATTTCGTAGGCTTCTTTGGCCTCTTTAAATTTTTCCTGCGCGTCTGAATCGTCCGGATTACGATCCGGATGATATTTCATAGCCAGCCGCCGATAAGCTTTTTTCAGCTCATCTGCGCTGGCGTCACGCTGGACGCCCAAAATGTCGTAAAAGTCCCGGGCCATGGAAAAATCTTGGTCAGTTATCGCTGCAAAGGAAATTGGGTTTGATTGAAGTTATATCAAGGCATACAGGCATGCTTTACTGCATTCCAGCCGGCATTTTTTACCATTCGTACCGGCACCCGTTTCAGGCCGGCATACCGCCAAACAAAAAGCCCGGCAGTGCCGGGCTTTCTGATCATTAAATGGCTGAATAATGATAATCAGGCTTTTTTATCATCATCAACTTCAGTGAATTCGGCATCCACTACGTCATCATCATTGCCGCCATCCTGGGCTGCAGCTTCTGCATCCGCTTCGGTCTGACCTGCCTGAGAGGCCTGCTGATACAATGCAGTCGCCGCCTGTTGCAATTCATTCATGGCCGCTTCAATGGCGTCTTTATCTTCGCCTTTGATCGCTTCATCAACTTTACTCAGAGCGGCTTCCACGTTGCCTTTGTCCTCATCAGACAACTGCTCGCCATGCTCATTCAGCATGGTGCGGGTGGCATGCGCAGCGCCGTCGGCACTATTTCTGGCCGTCACCAGCTCCTGGAACCGTTTGTCTTCTTCACGATGCTCTTCAGCATCACGCACCATTTTGTCGATTTCATCATCTGACAGACCACTGCCGGCTTTGATCTCGACTTTCTGTTCCTTGCCGGTGTCTTTGTCTTTCGCAGACACATGCATGATGCCGTTGGCGTCCATATCAAAGGTTACTTCGATCTGCGGTACACCACGCGGTGCCGGCCGGATACCAGTCAGGTCAAAACGCGCCAGTGATTTGTTGGCGGCAGCCTGGTCGCGTTCACCCTGCAGTACATGCACAGTAACCGCACCCTGATTGTCATCAGCGGTAGAGAACACCTGTGACGCCTTGGTCGGAATGGTGGTGTTCTTCTCGATCAGCTTGGTCATTACACCACCAAGCGTTTCGATACCCAGTGACAACGGTGTGACATCCAGCAGCAACACATCTTTGACGTCGCCTGCCAGTACACCGCCCTGAATGGCAGCACCAACAGCCACTGCTTCATCCGGGTTGACGTCCTTACGTGGTTCTTTGCCAAAGAACTCAGAAACCGCTTCCTGTACCTTCGGCATACGAGTCTGACCGCCCACCAGAATCACTTCATTGATTTCATCGACTTTCAGATCAGCATCATCCAGAGCCGTACGGCATGGTGCGATGCTGCGCTTGATCAAATCTTCAACCAAAGCTTCCAGCTTGGCGCGGGTCACTTTGATATTCAGGTGCTTCGGACCTGAACTGTCGGCAGTTATATACGGCAGATTCACTTCGGTCTGCTGACTGGATGACAATTCAATCTTAGCCCGTTCAGCCGCTTCTTTGAGACGCTGCAGCGCCAGCGGATCATTGCGCAAGTCCATGCCCTGATCTTTCTTGAATTCGTCAATCAGGTAATCCAGTAGACGGTTATCGAAATCCTCACCGCCCAGGAAGGTATCACCATTGGTGGCCAGCACTTCGAACTGGTGTTCACCATCAATTTCAGCAATTTCAATGATAGAAATATCGAAGGTACCGCCACCCAGGTCGTAGACAGCAATTTTCCGGTCACCACCTTTTTTATCCAGGCCATAAGCCAAAGCTGCAGCGGTGGGCTCATTAATAATACGGCGGACAGTTAAACCTGCAATTTTACCGGCATCTTTGGTCGCCTGACGCTGAGAGTCATTGAAGTATGCAGGCACGGTAATGACCGCCTCGGTGACATCTTCACCCAGGTACTCTTCAGCGGTCTTTTTCATTTTCATCAGCACCCGCGCAGAAATTTCCGGCGGCGCCATTTTTTTGCCGTCGACTTCAACCCAGGCATCGCCATTGTCGGCTTTGACAATGTTATAAGGCACCAGGTCGGCATCTTTCTGCACGACTTTTTCATCAAATTTCCTGCCGATCAACCGTTTGACGGCATAGAGCGTGTTGTGGGGATTGGTTACCGCCTGACGCTTGGCCGGCTGACCAACCAGCACTTCATCATCTTTACTGAATGCAACAATGGAAGGCGTGGTTCGATCACCTTCAGAGTTTTCGATGACCTTGGCATTCCCACCTTCCATAACTGCAACACAGGAGTTGGTGGTGCCGAGATCAATACCAATAATCTTGCTCATGTTCGGTTTTTCTCCGTTAATACTCGTATTCAGGCAGCCCGGATCAAGGATTCCGCAGCTGTCTGGTTAATGTCTAGTTTGTGGGGTTACTGACCGGTAAATTCAATCATCTGTCGGGGTGGCTTATTCCGCTGCTTTAGCAACAATCACCATCGCAGGCCTCAATAACCGGTCATGCAGGCAATAACCCTTCTGGATAACCTGCAACACAGTATTGGGTTGCTGCTGATCACTGGGTTGCATGGTCACCGCCTCGTGCTGTTCCGGGTTAAACACTTCTCCCTGCGGGTCAACTATGCTCAAGCCGTGATCTGCGAGCACCTTATCCAGCTGTTTGAGAGTCATCTGCATGCCTTCACGCAACGGCGTGACCTGCTCAACCGAATCATCAGCACCGTCCCCGGCCGCCATGCTGGCGTCCAGACCACGCTCCAGGCTGTCGCGCACACCGATTAAATCGCGCATAAACTTTTCCAGGGCAAACTGACGGCGCTTGTCAAAGTCCCGCTGCATGCGTTTGCGCTGATTATCCGCCTCGGCCTGAATACGCAGGCCCAGCTCCTTATACTGCTGTAGTTCTGTCTGCAGTGTTTCCAGCTCTGCAGCACCATCATGTTGCTCAGAGGCATCTTCAACAGCTTCTGTGGTCCCTTCTGCCGCCTGGCCGTTCTGTTCGTCAGCTTCGTTCACCTGTTGGTTTTCCGCTTCGGTCTTGTCCTGATCTTTCATATCCGCTTGCTACTATTAAGTGTCGTTGACAGATGGCGCGTGATATGGGGTTGGCTGTTACCGCTTTCAAAGATTCCGTGCAACAGGTTATTGCCGCACCACCGGCCGCGCGACTACACTGTGCGCTTGATAACGCTAACTGGAACGTCTCGGTATCCACTGTACCCGGATATGCTTAACGCCCTACACATCCGTCAATTTGCCATTATTGATGATCTGGCGCTGGAGTTTCGGCCCGGCTTCACTGTGATCAGCGGTGAAACCGGCGCCGGTAAATCCATATTGGTCGATGCGCTTGGCCTGATCTTCGGACAACGGGCTGACAGCACGCTGGTCCGCCATGGCGCCGAACGCGCTGAACTGAACGCCAGCTTCGATCTGCAGCGCGCTCCGCGCGCAGAGCGCTGGCTGCATCGTCAGGAGCTGGATGCCGATGGTGAATGTATGATTCGCCGCACCGTAAAAGCAGAAGGCGGGTCGCGTGCCTATATCAATGGCAGCCCGGTGACCGTTCAACAGCTTCAGCAGCTGGCAGGTTATCTGATAGATCTGCATGGTCAGCATGAACAGCAACGATTATTACAACCAGGCGCACGTCTGGCCTTAATTGATCAGGCCGGCGTTGAACCTGCTGTACTGACAGCCTGCCGTCAAGCCGCGCAACATATTCAGCAATTGCAGCAGGAACTGGATACGCTCAGCAGCCAATCCAATGAGCAGCATGAACAACGGGTTGAATTATTGCGCTATCAACTGCAGGAACTGGAGAGCGTCGCAGAGTTGCTGGAGCAGTTGCCGCAGTTGGAGCAGGAACACCAGAACCTGAGCCATGTAGAGGAATTGCAGCTGTCTGCACAATCAGCGCTGACTTTTCTTGACAACGACGAACATGGGGTCAGTCACCTGCTGCAACAGGCTTTGAATAATTTACAAAACATCGCCGGCTATACACCCGAACTGGCTGAAATACTGCAGATGCTGGAAGAAGCAAACGTCAATCTGCAGGAAGCCGGTAGCAGTCTCAGCCGGTATCTGGATAACCTGGAGCAAAATCCCGAGCGGCTGGATAGCATCGACCGGCAATTAAGCCGGATTCATGATATTGCGCGCAAGCACCGGGTACCGGCAGGTGAACTACAGACATTGCTGATCAGCCTGAAATCGGAACTGGATTTACTGGGACAGAGTGATCAACGGCGCACTGAACTGAAGCAGATGATTACTGATGCCTTGTCGGATTATCAAAACAAAGCAGCTCAGCTCAGCCGGCAGCGGACTGCTGTAGCGGAGAAGCTTTCCGATATGGCACAAAGCATTGTCAGACGGCTGGGCATGACTGAGGCGCGCTTGCAGATTGTCGTCAGTACTCAGTCAGACAGGCCGCCAGCCACGCATGGTCAAGATACTGTCGACATACAATTTTCCGCCAACCCCGGGCAACCGGCCAAAGCACTGGCCAAAGTGGCATCCGGAGGAGAACTGTCACGGATCGGCCTGGCTTTGATGGTGGCCGCACAAAATGATGATGCCTTACCGGCCATGATATTTGATGAGGTTGATGCCGGTATCGGCGGGGCAACCGCCAGTGCAGTAGGCGAACTGCTGGCACAGCTTTCCGATGGCCGCCAGGCCTTCTGCGTAACCCATATGGCCCAGGTGGCCGCGTTTGCGGATAACCATTTGCAGGTAACCAAGCAGGTCACCGGCGACAGCACCACTACCCGGCATGCCTATCTGGAAAATGATCAGCGTCTGGATGAGCTGGCGCGGATGCTCAGCGGTAATGTCACTGATTCCAGCCGCCAGCATGCAGTGGAAATGGTGCAGGCTGCCCGAAAACGATCAGGCTGATCACCAGGCTGGACTGCGGTTACTTTTTGGGCCGCACGTACATGACCAAACTATGGTCTTCCAGCTGAAAACCATGCTTGTCTGCTATCTCGGACTGCAGGCGTTCAATATCCGGGCTGACAAACTCAATCACTTTTCCGGTCTCCACACAAATCATGTGATCGTGGTGTTCACCACCGTCCAGCTCATAAAATGCCTGACCGCCCTCGAAATTATGCTTAACGACCAATCCCGCGGCTTCAAACTGATTAAGCACCCGGTATACCGTCGCCAGCCCGATATCCTCGCCTGAATCTATCAGCGCGCGGTAGACATCATCTGCCGTCAGATGCTTTTCCTCGGACTCCCCCAATACTTCCAATACGCGCAGGCGCGGCAGTGTTACCTTTAGTCCAACCTTACGCAAATTGTGTGGCTGCATATTTTTTCCTGATCATTTTGCTGGAGTCGCGGTCAGAGGTCATTGTATCATCCACAAACTGAATTACGCCTACCTTTTGAGTGACAATATGCAAATCATCTTCAAACTCGCACTGATCCTGTTAATCGGTTCGCAAACCGCCTGCGGACTGATCTACAAAACCGATGTTCAGCAAGGCAATGTACTGGACGCCGACGATATCGAGCGAGTTGAACTGGGAATGTCCAAGCGGCAGGTATTGCTGCTGCTGGGCTCACCTTCTGTTTCCGACCCGTTTCATCAGGACCGCTGGGACTATGTCTCCACCTATTCTCCACGCGGAGGCGATCAGACCCTGAGGAAGCTGCGGTTAAACTTCGACCGCGATGAGCTGGTTAGCATAACCGGCGATTACCTGGACAGCCTGACCGTGGCTGATGATGCCGCGGAGCAACTAACCGGAGACCAGGATGAACTACCCGACCGCGGCATTGAGGATCTCTCGAGTATCCCGGATTTACCCACCACGCCCAGTGACGGTGACGGTAGCGGCGGCTGATCAGTCACCAAAAATATAAAGCTGTTCCTGCGCGTGGCGCAGGAACAGCCGGTTGATTAACCGGTCAGATAACGCCTGCAGCACTCAGGAATACCACAAATACCAGCACTGGCCCTACATAACGCAGCAGGAATCGCCACACTTGATACTGGGTATCACTCAGCTCAGATAGCTGCTCGCGGGCAATCACTCTGCTAAGCGCCCAACCAACAAACACACCGGTAGCCAGACCACCCAGGGGTAGCAACAGGTTAGATGAAATGTATTCAATCAGCTCCTGGAAGTTTCTGCCGGCAAAGGTGTATTCAGACCAGATATTCATCGAGAACACACTACCCAATGCCAGCACCCAGGTCGCGACGCCTACCGTTATCGATGCTGATACACGCGTAAAGCGTTTGGTTTCTGATAAATAAGCAACTGCCGGTTCCATTAGAGAAATGGCGGAAGTCCATGCGGCAACAGCCAGCAGCAGGAAGAAAGCAAAGCCAAACAGGGTCCCGAAAGCCATATCGTTAAATGCATACGGCAACGTGACAAAAATCAGTCCCGGACCTTCTCCGGTGGACAAGCCATGGGCAAATACAATCGGGAAAATCGCCATCCCCGCCAATACCGCGACACCGGTATCTGCCAGGGCAATAACACCGGCCGTTCTACCGATATTCACGTTGCGCGGCACATAGGCGCCATAGGCCATAATGCCGGTCATTCCCAGGCTAAGGCTGAAAAATGCCTGTCCCATGGCTTCCAGAATGGTTCCGCCATCAACTTTGGAGAAATCCGGTGTAAACAGATAACTGATGGTCTGCTGGAAAAATCCGCTGGCGATGCCATACCCGACCATCAGCAGCAGCAAAGCAAACAGCATCGGCATCAGTATCCGAACAGCCCGTTCCAGGCCTTTTTCCACACCCAGTGCGACCACACCGACTGACAGTGACACAAATGCCGTCAGCCAGAAAATCAATGCACCGGGGCTGGCCAGCAGACCTTCGAATTTGCCTTGAGGATCCAGTGCTTCTGTACTGCTGGCGAAAATTTCCCCCAGATAGTGCCAGCCATAGGCCAGGGTCCAACCGGCCACCATGCTGTAAAACGACAGAATCATCCAGCCGATCAGTGCACCCAGCACACCCACAAACATCCAACGCCAAGTACGCTGACTGCGTTCTGCCAGCAACCGCAGACTGTTGATAGGGCTATGCCGTCCGGCACGCCCAACCAGAATTTCCGACATCAACAACGGTAAGCCAATGGCCAGAATGCATACCAGATAAATCAGTACAAACGCGCCACCACCGTTTTCAGCGGTTACATAGGGGAAGCGCCAGATATTACCCAGCCCCACTGCAGAACCGGTGGCCGCCAGAATAAAGGCCATTCGCGATGACCACATACCATGTCCCGAGCCCTGGTCACCACTGCCCGACGCTGGATTTTCACTACTCAACATTACTGTCTCCCGATTGAGGGTTTGATTGTTGTCCGGCCAGGGCAGCTTTTTCAGCCCTCAGCCTTCTGGCCTGCTTTGGATCCATCAATAACGGACGGTAAATTTCCACCCGGTCTCCGGATTTCAAAATACTGTCTGCCGGTTTGACTTTGCCAAATATACCAACATTATCGCGCAGACTATCGCCACGCGCCTGCAAAGCCGGACACTGCTCCAGCAGCCCCGACTGTTCAACCGCCTCCCAAATACTGCTGCCCTGCGGTAATTGTAATGCAATCAAATGCTGAACCGCAGGCTCAGCATAAACCACTTCAACCGCAATGAGCTGATCAATATCAGTTGTTTCGGTTTCAGAGTTCATCGGCAGGTTTACCATACAAGTCCTGCGCACGCCGGCAAAAATCTTCGACCAACCGGTTGCCAACGCGGGCAAAGCCCTGGCGGAAAGCGCCAGCCAGCAATGATTTTTCCAGACTAAAATCCAGTACCAGGCTGACCTTGCACCCGGCTTCAGCAAAACTTTTGAAATCCCAGCGCCCCTCAAGCTGACGGAAAGGCCCGGATTCCAGCTGCATCACAACCTGCTGTGTTGGCTGCAGTTTATTGCGGGTGGTCAGCTGTGTTTCGATTCCCGCCAGGCCGATAGTGAGACTGGCGCGCTGCAATTGGTCATTTTGTTCCAGCACACTGGAATCGGTAATCCAACTGAGAAATTCTGGGTAGGCAGCCACATCCAGCACCAGATCATACATCTGCTTTGCGGTGTGCCGAACCAGTGCGCTGTGCTGAATATGGGTCATGCCAAGCCGGTTGAAAAAAACGCATGATACGCAATCTGTCGCAATAAGTGCTAATCTACGCGCCCTTTTTAAACATCAGCACAGCCCAAATCTTAGAAGCGATGAGCGGCAAGAAGAACAAAAAAACACCCAGCAACCAGATTGCCTTCAATAAACGTGCGCGATTTGAGTATTTTATTGAAGAAACCCTGGAGGCCGGTATTTCATTGATGGGCTGGGAAGTCAAAAGCCTGCGTGCCGGACAGGTGCAGTTCAATGAAAGCTACGTGCTGCTTAAAGACCGTGAAGCTTTTCTGTTCGGCTGCCATATTACACCGCTGATAAGCGCTTCCACTCACGTGAATACTGACCCGACCCGCACCCGCAAGCTGCTGCTGCACAAGCACGAACTCAGCCGCCTGGTCGGGGCTGTTGAACGTAAAGGCTACGCACTGGTGCCGGTATCCATGTATTGGAAAAACAGCCGCGTCAAAATCGGAATCGGGCTGGCCAAAGGCAAGAAGTTGCATGACAAGCGCCATACTGAGAAAGATCGTGACTGGAACCGTCAGAAACAAAGGATTCTGAAACACGGCTAACACGAAATTGCAGGTGCCCTGTCTGCGGCAAATCCTACACGACTTTTGGAACCTCTCTTGACTCTGGCCAGTCATACCCAACATTGTTAATATGATATTTGGTTACCGGGGGCGTTCTGGCTTCGACGTGGGTAGTGAAGTTCTCCGGTGCATGCCGAGCATTGCGGTAGTCTCGTAAAACCTCTGCAAAACTTTTAGTTGCCAACGACGACAACTACGCTTTAGCGGCTTAAAAACCCGTTTTGCGCTTTCGCCTGACGAGCCTGTGCGTCAGATCCGAAAGTTACCTTAGCAGGCTCGCCACCCGGTGCGTTTCAGGCCGGACTGGTTAAAACCCACTGGTAACTGGCTGATGGAATGCCCTGCCCCTCGGGCTGAAGTCAGTAAGAAATAATTGATGGGATAAGCATGTAGAGCCAGGAATAGATCACTTGCGGACGCGGGTTCAACTCCCGCCGCCTCCACCAATTTTATTCAGGTATTCATTAATACCCGAAAGTCTTTTCAATGCGTAATTTTTATACTGAATTCCAAACAAACCGGCCTGATGAACAGCTTGTGATGCTCATCAGACCGATTCGCATTACCTGTTAAGCCAGGCCTGGCCACAACCAGGCAAATGTGCCTGCTGTAACACCTGAATATATCAAGGCATCCATTAAAAACCGTAAGCAGTTTGACCACGGTTGTCCCATCCAAATGCTGTAGGGAATCTGAGCCCAGCCATAGGTCAGAAATGAGGCAACAAAAACAGACCTGAACACCTCCATGTACTCTGCACCAGCAGGGATCGATAAGGTGGCAAGGTATGCAATCAGAAACGAACCGGCAACAAAAAAGATTATCTGCTGGCCCAGTAACTTGCCCATGGGAGGCATGCCATTGGGCATAACTGAGATCATTGCTACAGGGCCGTCATTAAATTTCTTTTGCATGGCCTCGTTGGCCATCTCTTTCATATCAATACAATGCGGCAGGGTGTAAAGCCCGGGTGCGGGTGAAGATGCCCCCAGCACTGATGCTACTTCATCTTCATTGTTGAGCTTTTTATAATCCGCGTTATGGTATTTGATCAGCATGTGTATCAGCGCACTGGCGATCCAGCAGAATACCCCGGCTAAAAGGATTGCCAGCCACAATTCTGAAACAGACATAACCACCTCCATCATTAAAAAATTCTGTTTAAGTATATAGCAAACACAGAACCGGCAATTGAGCCCACCTGATTACGCTGAACACGCAGTCATTCTGTGCGTGTTCCGATACCAACCACATCCAATTTCCATGTTGATTTCCTCTTATTCAAAGAGCAGTTCGCACAAGACGTAATAAAAGGAAGCTTTTGGATATGTATCGATTATTTAATTTTTTTATCTATTTTTTCGCCCTGATTTTATTGTGCTATGCAGCACCAACAATTGCTGACAAATATGAAACTGAAACAGCAGTAGCACTTCCCTTTCAACCCCCGGAATCTATCCGGGAACTGGAGGAACAGATCATCAGCGGAGATGCTGTGATGTTTGAAGAAGGTTTCAATCACTGCAACATGGACGCTTTGCAGACGATATTACTGGATGACGTCGTCCTGGTGCACGATCAGGCCGGTGTCGATGAAGGAAAAAAACGCTTTATTGATCGCCTTAAAACCAATATCTGCAATGGTTCATCAGGCAAACCGCTCAGAACCCTGGACCCGGGCACCACCAGGATATTCCCTCTGTATGACAACGGCCGTCTATATGGGGCATTGCAATATGGCCAGCACTCATTTTTTATCAAAGAGGGTGATAACAATCCTTATCTCACCAACCGGGCCAGGTTTCTTACCATGTGGGACATTACGCCGAATGGCTGGAAGATTAAACGCGCCTACTCATTCGATCATCTTAACCCAATGGAAAATCACCCCATGGATGCCGATGTGCTCGATGGAGGCTTTGATCAATTCAGCACCATCGAATTTATGCATAAAGCTCACAATATTCAGGCTCAATCACTTGCGATCATCCGCAACGGCGTTGTCACAGAGGTAAGAAATTTCGGCCTGCAGGATGATCGCAACCCAACGTCCATTGATACATTATTCAATGTGGCCTCACTCGCCAAACCTGTCACAGCGCTAACAGTGTTGAAGCTTGTTGAACAAGGCGTCTGGGAAATTGATGCACCATTGGCTGAATATGATCTGGAACAAGCATTAGCAACCTTTCCGGAAGCCAGGCTGGTTACAACACGGCACATCCTTACTCATAGTTCCGGGCTGCCGAACTGGAGGTATTTAATGCCGCACGGCAAGCTATCGTTCCTGACTAAACCGGGAACTCAATTCGAATACTCTGGAGAGGGCTTTGAATGGCTACGGCGCGCCGTGGAGGCAAAAACCGGGCGAAAACTCGACGATCTGGCACATGAATTTGTATTCAAACCGGCTGGGATGACATCGACCTCATATCTATACCCTGAAATCGAGACACATCGACTGGCTGACCGATTCGATCAGGATGGCCAAAAACACAAGGTTGTGCCGCATCAATCAGCCAATGCCGCGGCTAACCTGATTACCACGGCTGAGGACTATGGAAGGTTTCTCGCCTATGTTGCCAAAGGCGGTGGACTGACATCTCCTCTCGCCGGGCAAATGATTTCACCACAAATTGCACAGACCGATAAAATCGATTTCGGGCTGGGGTGGTCCATCCTAAAGCTGCCTGACAGTCCAGCCATTCAACATAGCGGCTCGGATCCCGGTGTTCGCAGCCTCGCGCTTATATGGCCGGACAGCGGAGACGGCGTGGTTATTCTCTCCAATTCAGATGGCGCAATTCCGACGTGGCAACTGATTCTTACTGAACTCTACGGCAAAAAAGGATGGGACGTTCTTGCCGCCAACGGCCGTTGATCGTCAAGCCCATTGATATGCCATCCAAAAACGCTAGACAGAACCAAAATGATTGGAACCGGCCAATAGTGACATCCAATTTCAGCTTTGGTGTCGTCTTTATGATAGTGGCACCTGGAAATGCCGGGTGCCGAAAGTCTTATGGAGCCTTTTCATGATTGCAAGCCAAATTTGGGTATCGATATCAGCGATTGTCGCTTTCACCTTCTGCGTTTCCCTATACCTGGTTTTTCATTTCAAAGACAAGCGTTATAAACAGGAAACACTCCGGCAGGCGGTTCAATTAAGCGAATCCTCAGACTCGGAGGCGCTTGCTGTGTGGACACTGGCACAAGCAGACATTCAAACAGACCTCTCACGTGCCTTGTCCGATATTGGCCTGGGCCTCGGTTTTGCCGCCGCTGGAGGCGTCTTACATTTCAACTTTAATACTGCCGATGCAGCAATTTGGGCACTGGCCTTCGGACTGATCATTTTCTTCCAGGGAGCCGGACGTTTATTAGCTTATTATCTGCGAAAAAAGTCACCTCAGTGACCCGAGTGGCCTATCACACATCGGTAGAATGGATAAACCGCCAGTCCCTGATACATTCGGGAACTCAACAGACGCTGCCCTTGTAAATGCAGCAAAGGCTGGATCAGTTGTAGCCATGGATGCACTGTCGCGCCGGCATCAGGCCTCTCTGCGACTGTTTCTTCACAGAATTTGTGAAGACTCTGCTGATGCGGATGACTTTGCCCAGGAAGCCTTCATTGCCAGCTGGCAGAAAATTTCCCAGCTCAAAGAACCGTCCGCATATAAATCCTGGTTGTTTGCATCGGCAATTCGACTCGTGAAGGATCGCCGAAAGAGCAGAAATCGTTCCCGCCATCGCGAACAGGCCTGGTATAACCACCAAAGCCTGCATAGCGCGGACACTGATTCCAACATGGCAAAACATGATGTTGAACAAGCGCTTGACAACCTTCCTGAAAAGGAACGTATGGTGGCTTCCTTAATCTACGGTGCGGGGTTTTCGCAGTCGGAAACCAGTCGAGTCACAAAAATCCCGCTCGGTTCAGTCAAGACCTATTGCCTAAGAGCGCGAGCGGTCCTTGTTTCACAACTGGAAGATTGGAATGTGCAAAATCAACCTTCTACCCGAGGAGATACCCAATGAGTATAAATAACCAATGGGATGCCACAGACACCGCACTCAAAGATGTACTGATGTCTGCCGAAGCAAAATTCGAAGGTACTACAGCTGATATGTTTACACAGCAATTAATGGTCACATTCAAAAAGAAGGCCGTTAGAAGAGCGGTTTTAATCAGGGTTGTGCTACTCGTGTTAATTTTCATCAGCGGCCTAATCACAACCTTGATTACCCCTGAAGCTCTCACTGTAATAAAAAGCATTTTTGATGCTGGCTCAAACCAAAACCCGGACCTGACGACATGGAGCTTACCAGCACCATCAATTCTTATGCTCTATGGGTTTGCGTTAATTACTGCCTGGCGTTTCTCAGTCCGCTCATTGAACTAGCACAACCATGTTGCCCACTCAAACTGTCTAACCTGATCAAGCTTTTGGTTCCTTTTTGTCAATAACTTATTAATATTTTATTAAGCATTTTTTCGTACACTTGCATATGTGTTACGAAAAATCACATTTTTGGATTATCAAGGGTCGCCTATGCATTGAGCCAATCAGATTATGAATTTTTGCATCAGTTCTGTGTTCTGCTATCGACTTTAGTAGCACGTGCTGTAAAGTATCGCGATTGAGTTTTATTAAGTGAGAAACCACTGGTTATGACTGTGAAGTCATCTAAAGATTTGCGAGCCAGATTTCGTAAAGCCAAAAAAATTCAGGTCGGTGAGTGGATATACGACCTCAACAAGTTGACGATTTCACAAGGAGGTGATGAATTAAGTTTGGAGCCGAAAATTGTTGATTTGCTGAGCTATCTCATCAAAAACCCTAACCGGGTTATCAGCAAACAGGAGTTGATGGACAACGTCTGGCAAACGATTGTTTCTGACAATACCGTCAGCCGCGGTATTGTCCGGCTGCGGCGCACACTCAATGATGATCCCCAAAACCCGGCCTACGTCGTCACTGTCCCACGCAAGGGATACCGGCTGATTGCGCCAGTACAGCCACTTGACAGGTCAACGGCCAATCCACCTTCCAAGCAATGGTCCATAGCGGCGGGTATCGCATTATTGCTGGTTATTATTATTCTGGGCTCTGCCTACCGGCTGAACGCTCCTGAGCCTAACGCCTCAAACTCACCAATGAAGCTTACCCCCATCACCACATTGATCGGCGATGAAATTAACCCTGCGCTATCCTCAGATGGACGCTTGCTGGCGTTTGCGCATCGCGAATCGGCGGATCGACCTTTTAGAATCATGGTCAAGGACCTGCATAACAATTTGACCTATGGAGTCACGACAGGCGCCAAAAATGCCTGGTTGCCGGCCTGGTCTCCGGACAATACCAAACTGGTGTATCAAAACCATTATTCTTCAGAATACTGTCAGATAAATATTGCTGACGTCAGCAATCTCAGCAAGCCTGTGATTAATGAGTCAGTACTGGATTGCAATCGCGGCGTCGGCAGTGGCAGTGTCATCTGGGGAGGCCCGGATGTACTGTATTATGCCGAGGCGGCCAGTGAAAACGATCCTTTTATCATCTACCGCTATCACATCTCTTCAAAGAATCTGAATCAGATTACCAGCCCGCCAAATAGCGGCCGGGGTGATTACCGTATGCAGCTGTCACCGGATGGCAAATGGCTGGCATTTGTCCGCAATCCGGTCTACTGGACCCAAAGTGAACTGTGGCTGCACTCAATTGAAACCGGAGAGACCAGGCGGATAATAAAGCTGCCGTTGAGGCTGAGAGCACTCGCATGGCTGCCTGATTCAAAGCACCTGGTCGTGGCTAATCCAAACAAACAGCTGCAATCGGTTAATATCGATACAGGAACGACTGTCGAGCTGACATCAGAAGTACTGTCCTTATTCCATCCATCAGCCAGCGGCGGCAAACTGGTTGCATCTGCCGGTTCATTTCATCACCGCGAAATCTGGCATGCTGATGGGGCATTTGACAGTGAATCACCCGAGGCCATAACACCCAGCCCTTTTATCGTTTCCACAAAATCCGATTACCTGCCCCGGCTGAATCCTCATATATCATCAGTAGCGTTCATATCAGAACGTTCCGGTCTCCCGCAGATATGGTTAAAGGATGAAATCGGTCAACTGCACCAACTCACCGAGTTTGATCAAGCCTATCATTTTCAGTCATTAAGCTGGTCGCCAGACGGACTCAAGCTTACTGCCGCCGCCAATGATCAACTGATCTGGCTGGACATAACCAATCGACAGGTTAACTTTGGTCCGGAAGACCTTATGACTGTGGCGAAGCCAGTTTGGGATTGGGACAACCAACGGATTTATTTTTCACATAAAGTCGGCCTGGAATGGCAGCTGTTCAGCTATTCGACAATTAGTGGAGAAACCACACAAATCACTCAATCCGGCGGCTATCGCAGCACACCCAGCCGATCTGAGGATGCACTTTTCCTTTCCAAAATTCCTCAGTCCGGTTTTTGGAAGCTCAATTTAAATTCCGGCACTGAAATGCCGATTAGCGATTGGCTTAAAACCCAAAACTTCAACCGTGACTGGGTAGTGGACTCTGCTGAACAATATTTCTTTTTTGTTGACCCCAAAAATATTTCCACCCTTCAACGGCTGGCTATAGATGGTGGTTCAGAGCTGCCCGTTGATGTGCTCCGGTTAAATCGCGACACTATCGTTGACTTTGATATTTCGCAAGATCACAAGACACTGTTATATACCCGTACTGTACTTGGTGAAAGTGATATCGTGCTATTGACGCCAGTCGACTGAATCTACGCCGGGTGCCCACAGAGTACCACTTAATAAGGTGAGGCCCTAAAGATCGAAACCAACTGGTCCTGGTTACACAGATCGAGCTTGATTTGGATATCTGCGATGCATGTGTTAGCGAATTGCCGGTTTCACTGTTCAGTTCTTTGCTTTATTAATTGGATCATTGGTGTATGCCCTCAGATTGGCATTGGACCGGGTAATCGTGGCACCTTCGTTTCAGTGGTGTATGGGTATCCGGCTAAGTCACTGGTCAGCTTGTTTCAATGGCCGCCTCAGCGCGCTCCCAATTAATCGGATAGAGCTCGCCCTTTTTAGCATCATTAGACACCGCTTAAAAGGGCGAGCTGCCAGATTAAGTCAACACTTCTGCATGTAATACAGAAATGTTTCACTTTTTACTGTGTTTGCGCACCGCATTGACCGTCTCCAAAACAGTTCGCAATACTATAGAAGTCACCAAAAGAACAATTTTGTCCGAAATTGAAACACTGGGATTCGCTAGTCATGCCTGACGCTGTTAATATCGTCCCTGCTGCTCTCTCAGCACGACAAATACCCCACCCTGCCTCATAAGCTGCCTTGTAGTTCATGCTGATAAAGGGATTATCCATAATGCTGTAGAAGGCATTGGTAGCTTGGGCGGCATTGGAAATTTGTCCGTCACGGCAACCATTACTTCTACCTTGTATCGCTTCAGTCAAGGGATCGGGTGATGTATTAGCGTCTTCATCCTCATGCACAAACTGTGCGAAGCTAGGTGCCGATGCAAACAAACCTAAGATAATTAAGCCAAAGATAGTAGTTTTAGTACGTTTCATAGTTTTCTCCTTTTTTCGACGTTTAATATCGTCGCTTTGCAAACTATCCGGGGTCGGTCTTTAGCGTCAATACGGCAAGCTGTGACGAAATGAGGACGAAATAATGACGAACATGTGACAACTCTATCTTATTGTTTAATAAGTGATTTTTAATATTTGGTGCACTGATTTTCTTCGCAATCGAATGCTCACATAGCTATGCAAAACAACCATATGCTGTTAACAACCTCATCCCAAATTTGAAAATCGAAAAAGGCGATCACCAGAGCCTTAGGTGACTATTGTGTTACCTCAAAACCATAGCGAGGTATTTCTCCTCTCCTGCAATTGACCTCTAATTGACCGGCAAACCCAAAACAGCACCCTATATGCAGGTGTTCACCTCAGATCAAAGCACGGATTTGCAATCTGACAGTCTTGTTGCATTCGCTGATAGAGCCAGGCTCGGGTGGTTGCTCAATTTTTGGACCAAGGTATGTCGGACAAACGATCTTTGGTCAGAGAGTTTTGTACTAGAAAAGAATGTAATGGCTAACGCTGTTTATACGACATAACTACTTTAATTCAGTCTCAACAAGCTCAACCACAGTATTGCCTATATTCCTCACATTGTGCGTCATCGCAGGCAGGAACAATGTCTGACCGTCAACCGCA
The DNA here is from genome assembly GCA_028289455.1 of Wenzhouxiangellaceae bacterium. Taxonomy (GTDB): domain Bacteria; phylum Pseudomonadota; class Gammaproteobacteria; order Xanthomonadales; family Wenzhouxiangellaceae; genus JAJFKX01. The sequence goes on along the minus strand of JANQPN010000043.1, from coordinate 73,045 downwards.
TCTATTACAGTCGGTTGTGAGCCATCACCGGGAACCAGCTCCAGCTTCCCGCCTTTAACAAAATAAACCACCCGATTGGGATACTGATGAGTATGCATCCCAGATTCTGTTCCTGGTGGATAGATCAGACGTACCACTTCAACTTTTTCATTATCGAGCAACACTTCTCTCGAGCCCGAGCTGGATTGAGCATTGGAACACGATGCGGTAGCCAATAATACGACAGACAGTATTATGAGTTTCATTGCAGCCCCATAGAAATAATATGCAGAAAAGATGACTGACCCAACTTGCCTATCAGAGAATCGACTTGATCCAGCCGCCATCGACCGCCACTGAGGTGCCGCTGATGTAGCTGGCCCTTTCTGATGCAATAAATGTCACCATCGCAGCAAATTCCTGTGGCTCACCGATGCGCCGCAGAGGGATCGTTTCCTCGATATTCTCGAACGCATCACTGGCTTCCAATAAGCGCTCCAACCGTTCGGTGCGGGTAAACCCGGGCATCACATTATTAACCGTGATACCGGATGGCCCGAGTTCATTGGCCAGGCTGCGCACCAGACCAAGCAAAGAAGAACGCACCGTATTGGACAGAATCAGGTCATCAACAGGTTGTTTAACCGCCTGTGAAGTGATGGTGACGATACGCCCCCAGGATTGCGCTTTCATGCCCGACAGCACCCCACGAATCAACCCCACAGCACTGGCTAGCAATAGACGGTAACTGTCTTCCCAGGCCTGATCATCATGCTGCTCAAACGGCCCTGGCGGTGGCCCGCCTGAATTGGTCACCAGAATGTCGATGCCACCAAGTTGTTCTATCGCCGCTTTAATTAATTGATCCCGCTGCGCGGCAATGGTCACATCACATACCTGACCGTCAACTCTACCTGGTGCAATAGCTTCCAGCTCAGCTTTGGCTTTAGCAAAACGGTCCGGATCACGGCCGCATATCCAAACCCTGCAGCCCTCCTGCAGCAACTCCTTGGCAACTGCAAAACCCAGTCCGGAGGTTGATGCAGCCACCAGTGCACGGCGGTTTTGAAGCCCTAAATCCATGATTTATTCACCCTGACGGAGATAGTCATCGGTTTTGTCCAGCCAGTCTTGACGGGGTGGCGCCCACATGTCCATCTCGACCACATCACCCAGCATCAATGCCTCATGCGGCATATTGGATGGGATCACCACCACATCACCCGGGCCGTATTCACGTTGATGCTCCTTATCCGGGCCAAACCAGAAACGCATACGTCCGGAAATAATCTGAGTGATCTGCTCATTGTCATGCGTATGCAACGGCACAACAAAACCGTCTGCCAGTTGCATACGGGCAACCATCATGCGCTCTCCGGTGATGATCTGCCGTTTCATCTGGGCATTGACCTCTTCCACCGGAACGTCATCCCAGTTGATATCAAATAACTCACTCATCTAGCTTTCCTGTATCAAAGTTAACCATATGGCACCAGCCGAAAGGATCTTCACTGTGACCTTTCACCAGGTCCAGGAACCGTTGCTGCAGTAATCCGGTCACAGGCCCTCTAGTGCCTTCTCCAACGACAATATCATCAACACTGCGAATCGGTGTTACTTCACTGGCGGTACCGGTAAAGAATAGCTCATCTGCCACATACAGATACTCTCGCGGCATAACCTGCTCGCGCACTTCAATACCAGACTGCCTGGCCAGCTGAATTACGCTGTCCCGGGTCAACCCACGCAGATTGGTACCATCTATAGGGTTGGTAATCAGCACACCGTCAATCACAGCAAACAGGTTCTGCCCGCTGCCTTCGGAAATGGTTCCGTCCGGCTTCAACGCCACCGCTTCAGCATAGCCGCGCCGGATGGATTCCATTTTGATCAATTGTGCGTTGTTATAGTGCCCTGCTCCTTTGGCCATACCTGGAAATGTATTCGGCGCGGGGCGATTCCAGGTGGAAACGCACACGTCGATGCCTTTTTGCAAAGCTTCTTCACCAAGATACGCTCCCCATTTCCAACAGGCGATAATCACTTCTATGGGAGATGTATCACCATGCATGGCCATATCCCCATAACCACGCAATACCATCGGCCGGATATAGGCATCTCTCAGGTTATTGCGGCGCAGCAATAATTCACAGGCATCAGTCAGCGTGCTCATATCATAGGCATAATCCATCCGATAAATGCTGGCTGAATGTTTCAGCCGTTTAAGGTGATCCTGCAGACGGAAAATACGCGCGCCATCCGAGCCGGCATCAGCGTAGCTGCGCATCCCTTCAAATACTGATGAACCAAACTGCACGGCGGTTGATAAAACATGGACCGTGGCATCAGCCCAGGGAATCAACTGTCCGTCACGCCAGACCCAGGTGGATGGATCAAACGATGTACTCATAAATAACCACTCCGGAACTGAAGCACAGAGGGCGCTATTTTGCACCACCATGCACTGTATTAATATTGCCGTTACGGTAAATGCGCTTTCTGATGCGAGCTATCCATGACTCCACCGGCCCCATGTATAGGTACAATCGTATCAGCATTTGACTTCACTGCCGGACTACCCATATCACTCGGATGAGCAGCAATAACAAAATAGGCTTCGGTGGCGGCTGCCATTGGTGTACAGAAGCCGTGTTTTCATCTTTGCTCGGGGTTGGCAAAGTAGAACAGGGATGGATAGCATCAAGCGGTGATGCAGATTCCTACTCTGAAGCAATCGTGGTGCATTTTAATGCCGACCAGATTTCTCTGGATACGCTGATCGATATCCACCTGAACACCCACAGCAGCACTTCTGCGCATGCCATGCGCAATAAATACCGCTCTGCAATCTACAGCTTTGATGATGAGCAGCACCAGCAGGCCTGTGCGGCACTCTCAAGGTTGCAGGCAGAATTTGATAAGCCGCTGATAACCAGAGTGCTGCCGTTTAAAGCGTTCAAGTCCAATCAGGAAAAATACCTGAATTATTATTACAACAACCCTGACAGGCCGTTCTGCCGGAATTATGTCACCGGAAAAATTGCCACCGTGCTGAAGCAGTTTTCACGACACGCCAATGCCAAAGCATTTAACGTGGCCGGCCAATCTTTGGATTCACAGTAGACACAGCTGTCGCCCACTGTGGTTTCAATTATCATTACCCGGCTGACGATTATCACTATAGATTTAATGCCATGAATTCTGAGCTAAAAAAATCCTGCAACTTTGATTTAAGCTTTCCCTTTCATCATCCGCAATCAGCATCAGAACGGCTGGCAGCCATACAAACGTTCATGCATCAGCATCAGTTGTCAGCCGAATTCCTGATCACTGGAGAGGCTGTTGATCAGCTGGAGGGTAAAGTTGCTGCGCTGCTGGGCAAACCTGCCGCCATATGGTGTCCCAGCGGTACGATGGCCCAGGCCATTGCAGCACGCATTTATGCCGCACGCAGAAATACCACCCGGCTGCTGCTGCACCCTACTTCCCATTTGCTGCTGCATGAACAGGATGGTTATCAGTATGCCCATGGCCTTACCGCTGATACCATCGGGCAGTGGCGCCAGCCACTCTCAGCAGACATGCTGGACGGTAACGCTGCCTGTGCTTTTATAGAGTTGCCCCAGAGGCACAGTGGCGGGATGCTGCCGGACTGGGAAACGCTGTCAGCATTAAAGCAAAGAGCCGCTGAACTGGAACTGCCCCTGCATATGGACGGGGCGCGGTTGTGGTCCTGCCGCCCTTTTTTCGATAACCGGCGCTTTGCAGAAATTACCGATGGCTTTCAGTCTGTTTATGTTTCCTTATATAAGGACATTGGTGCTATGGGCGGTGCGTTATTAGCCGGCGAGTCAGATTTCATTCATCAGGCCAAAACCTGGCGCCACCGTCTGGGGGGACTGTTGATAGAACCCTGGCCAATGATCTGTGATGCATTGCGGTTGCTGGATAAACGCCTGCAGCAGATGCCTGCCTTTGTTGCAAGGGCGCAGCAGCTTGCCGGCTTACTGGCGTCTATTGATGATATCCAGGTTGATCCTCAGCCACCGCATACCAACCTTTTCCACGTCCTGCTACCATGCTCCGCCGATAAAGCCGAAGCAGCCCGTGATCAGGCTGCGCGTGACACAGGTGTGTGGCTGGCCAAACGGTTCTGGGCTTATGAACATGAAAACCAGTGCGCAATGGAAATCACTATCGGTGAAAAAGCACTGGCCATTCCGGATGAACAGTTTGTCGAAGCTGTCAGGATATTAGCTGCGAACATGTGATCAGCGCTCTGTAACTGCTCTATCCATCAACACCTGATACGGACTAAGCAAAGATTTCACCGGTTCATCAATAATATAGTCAGTACCGGAAACCCAGTCGTTACGGCTGACTTGTTGAACCCGTACCCAGTTGGTGTGGCAGTCTTCGGTCCCGACCATATCCTCCACTGCCTGGTTAATCAGGGAAGTCAGCCGTTGTGTCTGCGTAGCGTCAAAAATACCTGCCATCAGCTGTATATCGATGAATGCCATAATTAGACTCCTTAAACCGGCTGACAGAATTACAAACGCTTAGCCACAAACCAGCACCATGATAAAAACACCAATGCATAAACCGTTAATGCTGGAATATTGCCGGGAAAATCGGACATATCCATAGATTTTGCTTGGTGTCGGCGCACAGTTTTAAAACTGCCTTCAACAATGGAATGTGACTTGCTTTCAAACTGGCTTTTGCTCGACGGGTGAATACTTAGTGTTTCAGCTTGTTTAGCGGCAACCTGATATTTCCTTTTTTCAGCGCCCAATGGTTCCATGACATCACAACCCAGGCACAACGCCTGCTCAGCAGGATTCACAGCTGACTGTTCAGCAAAAGAATTTACTGCAAAACCCAATAAAATCATTAACATAATCTGTTTCATTCTCCACCTCCATCTCAACGGCCTGCCGGCCAGTTAACCCAAATCAAAGTAATATTCGTTTCGAGTACTACTTTATTGATCCGGCACTGACTGTTCATGAGGTTTTGCTAGGGATTACATAGGGATTTCAGTTGGTGTTGTATAATTTCATTTATTCCAATGAATACTCATCTCCCAACTGCATCACCATCGTTAATAGCCCGAACCCACCATGCTGTATAGATTTGACGGTTACTGCCTGGATACCGATCAGCTTGAACTCCGCCATAATAATCAGGCTATAGCTGTTGAGCCTCAGGTTTTTCAGGTGCTGCGGTATCTGCTTGAGAACCGTAGCCGTGCGGTCAGCAAAGATGAGCTGCTGGAACATGTCTGGTCCGGCAGAATCGTCTCGGAGGCCACATTAACCAATTGTGTTAAACAGGCCAGACAGGCGATTGGTGATGACGGTGAAAATCAGGCACTGATACGCACAGTTCGCGGACACGGCTACCGGTTTGCCGCAGATGTCGGCGTACAAACTGAAAATAATGCCCATCAGCCACAGATAAGCGACCTGGTATCTCTGGTGATCCTGCCCTTTCAGGTGTTTTCAGCTGAACATGAACTGCAGTTTTTTGCTGATGCCCTGGTGGAAGATCTGACCACACTGTTGGCCAGAATTCCCGGTCTTCAGGTCATTTCCCGATCATCGGCTTTCAGCTATAGAGGCAGCCCGCCATCCATGGCACAGGTTAAGGCCGATCTCGATGTAAGCCACGCCATTGAAGGCAGTGTCCGTGCTCAGGGCTCAGGTGACGAGAGGCGAATCAGGATAAACCTGCAGCTAATTGATGTGAATACCCAAGGCCATGTATGGGCGCACCGGTACGACTCGATACCTGCAGCCTTACAGGCCATCGAGGATGACATCATTCAGGATGTGGCACGGTTGCTGGAACCGCAATTGACCCGGTTATCATTTCAGCGCCTGCCACGTTATCAGGCTGTACGTGATGCTCATCGGAATTTTTTGTATGCCAGTGGATTGCTGGCCACAAAAGGCTGGCATGAAGATACTTTCACTGAAGCAGATCAAGCCCTGCAGCAATGTCTTGATATTGATCCTGAATATGCATTGGCCTACGCCTATCGTGCTCTGATACTGGGCCTGGGACACCGTGTCGGACTGCTTACCGACCGTGAAATCGCAATCAATCAATGCCTTATATGCGCTGACGCAGCCTTGCAGCGTGACGATATGAATTCCATTGTGCTGGGCTTTGTCGGCTGCGCTCTGGCCGATATAGGCCATACAGACCGGGGCATTTCATTACTAAGAAAAGCCATTGAGCAGGACCCCTCCAATGCCCAGGCTTGGGCAGCCCTGGGCGCCTCTCAAATTGGAACAGGACAGACAGCTGATGCAGTTGAGTTTTTGCGCAAGGGCATGCGCATCAGTCCTTTGGATAACCGGCTGGCCATTTGGGGCAGCTTTCTGGCCATAGCGCTGATGGCCAATGGTGAGGCAGAAACTGCTATTGATGAAGCCAGATTGGCCTGTCAGCGCGATGGCAAAAATTACCTGCCGCAAATCACATTGGCGGTTATTCTGGCAGCTAACCAATTATCCGATGATGCCAGGCAAGCCATTGCCAATGCACGAAGCATCCGCCCCGAGCTGGGTGAGAATGATATCCGGTCAATATTCGGAAACCAGGCATTGGATATGCTGCAACAGACCGGGGTGCTGAACTGATAAGCATCCTATGACCTGAATTGGCCAACCCTGAAGTCAATCTCCACCACTGGTGCCATTCATTAATACATGGTAGGGGCTTAACAGAGACTGCATTGGAGCATCTACCATATAGCCTGCGCCTGCTGCCCAATCCCCTCGATCAATTTCCTGTATACGCACCCAGCCTGACTGGTCAACACCGGTAATTTCCTTCATCAAATCAGCCATGCCGGCAGCCATACGGCTTTTCTGCTCATCATCAAACAAACCTGTCATTACCTGTATATCTATTAACGGCATCACTTCCTCCTAAAATTGACACTTGAGCATAAGCGGCATGCACAACGCTTCGTTGCCGAGAGCAACGCAATAAACCTTCATCTATCCCCCTCTCCGGAACTGGCACGGAATCAGCAAGTTCACTCAGAACCGGAGAGGGGAACACACACTAATGCTCATTACATTTCAACTTAACCAGCGAACCATGTGTTGTCGGTTATCCAATCTGTGAAAGTCACAATCTTTAGCCACGATCTTCATCACCTCTATTTCCTTATCAGGAATTTGAACATTGGTTTTACTGTCTGTTTGTCTGTTAATACGATGAACAGACAAAAGTTCGCCATTTTTTTGAAAATCAACTGACAACCTGCCAATTTGCTGGGATTTGACCAAAACAAAGACTACTTATCAGGAGCGGGGAATCGGGTATAAATAAAGAAATGTCTATTCAGTTAAACAAGCGAATGGCAAGCTCTATGCAGCAAACAGGCGTACAGATAGATGCTGTGAAACTGCAGCAAACAAATTGCCCGGCAATTTCATTGGTAAGCTGCAACAGCAGCGCAGCCTATTTAATCAGAATCTTCAAAGCCATCTTTGAACAGAACATCCGGATCCAGTACTTCAGTTATTTCCGTAGCTGATTCATCACCCGGTGCTGCTTCAGTGGTAGAAGATGTAACGGTTACGGTATTACTGATTTCTCCGGTAAAAAGATCATCAACTGTTACTGTAATAGTCACTACAACAGATGTATTTGACAGCACCGTACCCAGTGAACAGGTCGGCACACCATTGGGATCTTCAAGACAGCCGCTGGTGGAAACCAAAGTCAGTTCAACTGGGAAAGTATCAGTAATAACAACATCTTCAGCATTATCCGGGCCATTATTGGTGACAGTCACGGTATACACCAGCGTTGCACCCGGCAAAGTTGGGTCTTCTGAATCGGAAATCAAAACATTCAGATCTGCCTGCTCACCTGCTGCGATTACATTAACCGTAGCCGAATCGCTGCTGATGGCAGTATTTCCATCATCATCATCGGCATTAGCCGTAATGGTATCGGTTTCCGATTCACCTGCATTACCCAAAACATCTGCGGTGAAACTGCATTCATAGAAAGCACCGGCAGCGATAACCTGTGGCACCATGCAGTTACCTTGTCCATCCAGATCACCATGAATGTCATCATTCAGCGATGTTAACGTCAATGTCTCAATTGAAGTGTTATCAATCCGGGCGGTAAATGTGACCGATCCACCCGGTTCCTCCACTTCTGTCGGAGAAGCAGTTTTAGTTACACTGATTGTTGGTAATACATCGGTAATGTCTACCGTGGCTGAATCCATCGCCTGGGTGTTATTACCGTCATCATCAGATGCGCTGGCCGTTACCGTATCGGTTTCACTCTCGCCAGCGTTCCCATTCACCATCGCGCTGAAGCTGCACTGGTAAAAACCGCTAACAGCAATAACCTGCGGTACCGAACAGCTACCCTGTCCGTTCAGATCACCATGGATATCATCCACCAGTGAAGTCAGGTCCACACTTTCTGCTGTTGAAGTGTTATCCACCCGAACAGTAAATGTAACCATTCCACCCGGTTCGGGAACACTGGTCGGCGATGCAGTTTTGGTCACGCTGATGGTTGGCAGTACATCGGTAATGTCTACTGTAGCTGAGTCCTGGTCCGATACCACGCCGGATAGACCAGAGGCCATAGCAGTGATTGTGTCTACCTCACTGTCCCCGGCATTGCCGGTAACCAGCACAGTAAAATCACATTCATAAAATTCTCCGGGTGCAATTGACTGTGGAACCATGCAATCGCCCTGGCCATCCAAGTCACCATGAATATCATCATTTATATCCGTTAAACTCACTGTGTTGTTACCGGTATTATCAACACGCAGATTAAAGTCCACATCGTCACCAGGTTCAGGGACACTGCCGGGCATAGCAGACTTGGTAACCGATATACTGGTCAAGGCTACTTCTGTCGCTGCAAGATCTGCCTGGCACAAGCCATAACCGCTGTCGTCATCCACACCGGCCACCCCCATATCTATCGCAGTTGATTCCATTATTCCAAACAGTGTTGAAGTTGTAAGAGACGGCTCCAGCTCCAGCAGCAGAGCCGCCATCGCTGCTGCATGGGGCGCTGCTGCCGATGTTCCGAAGAAGTTTGGAAAGCCATCCGGTTCGATATCGGTACCAAAAAACGTGGTATTACCACCATCAATGCAAACAATTTGTGGCTTCTGACGTGACTCCATTATCGGATCACCTGCCAGATCAAATAATATTGGTGTAGGCCCTGCTGATGAAAATGACTCAAGTAACGGCGGAGAAACGCCAAACTCCGGTGTTTCGAAATAAGCTGCCGCCCCTACAGCTTCGGCGCCTTCAGCATTGGCATGGCCATAAATAGTACTACTGTCAGTATCAAACTCATTAATAGTGCCACCGCTCAGGATGACGTATTTCAGCAGCCCCGGATTCGCGCCTGAAAACCTCTCGATCACAATATTGAATGACGTACCCATCCCTCCAGGGTTGGTGAATATCATCACCTCAAGCGCATCCCCTCCCACATTAACATCGACACTTCCAGCAACACCTGTAGTTGGTGGTTCATCTGTCAGAAAGATATCCAGGTCATTAGCAGAACCCGGTGCCCCGCTGACAGAGAAAAATGGAGAATCCCATTGCAGTACTACAAATACCGTTCCACCAATCGGAACCGTTATGTTTTGAAAGAGATCCACACCAGCACCTGGGTCAAAATCATGTGCCTCACCACCACCCAATACAGTAAAACCCGACGGTGTAAACCCACTTTCATAGGATTCACGACCGCTGTTACCTGCAGATGAAAAATAAGGCACGCCCATATCTGCCACTGTATCTACGGCTTGGGCGATAATGCCATCCTGGAACATTGGTTCTGCGAAAAACAATATATCGTCAACAATAATGTCTGCATTAGCCGTATTGGCCAATGCAAGGATGCCATTGGCAAAATCAGCCTGACCACCGTCTGTCGCCGAAAAAAAGGCTTGACTGCTACCCGGCGCCACGTCATGGATAAGCTGCATCATGGCGCGTCCTTCATCGGTTCCTGGACCACAGGGAGTAAGTTCCTGAAGCACCACAACCCCACCTGGCAGATCATTATTGCTGACGTCGGTGGCCGCTCCACCCAGACAATCGTAACTATCAGATAAAGTGCCTATGGTGATGCCGCTCCCGTCAACGCCAAACAGTGTGCGAACATCATCTGCATTCATGGCAGGATCACCCTGAGTAGTTGTCAAACCGACACTGCTCAATACATAGGCAGGCCGTACCAGCTGCAAACTGTTCAATGTTTCCAACCGGTCCAGTCTGCTGATTGGGAATTGTCCAGATACCATCCGACCGAAAATGGATGATTTGCGCATACCGAGAACCTGTAAGTCGGCCTGCAGAGCCGTGCTGGTACCGCTTGCCACCGCATCGATGGACACATACCCGTCGAATACCCTGATGGCGCCATGCATTACATTGAAACTGCCTGCAGCAGCACCGGTATTCAAATGGGCGGAAAAATCAGATTGCAGCTGCACTAGATCATTGCTCAGTTTGACTGATGCTCGTCGCAAGTCATTCTGAAAAGGCAGGCTACTGTCAAAGAAGTTATCAAAGGTGTCGGCATTTTGTGGCTGAGCCTGCAATAAAGTCTGGCCGGCTAAGGCCAGCAATCCAATCAAACCCGGAAGGATACGGACACAGCGCAAAAAAAACACGGTCATGGACACTCCTCTGATACAGCTTCTGCAGCAGCGATTGAATGCTCCTTGCATTAATATTTTCTGTATTACCTGGCTGATGATTTTTATTGTGCCAGATAGAAAGATTATAGCAGTCTGAAATACGTGGGCACATTAATCCAAGTTCAATGCTGAATAACCAGTACCGATGTATTTAGCGAATCATTATCCAACGATCCTGCGCACTAAATTCAATGCTTATGACATCCGGAAGGTAACCGGAATGTTTAGTCGGCCTCGTTCATGCTACTAATAACAATCAAAATTACCCGGTAACTGGTTGAGAGTGGTGCCAGGCAGGCGTTTCACCCATCTCAGGCAGATCAGGGAATCACCAGGCGACTCATCAAAGGAGGATACTATGATCAGAAACGGAAGAGACATTCCCAGCGGCACAGTGCTATCTGCTGATGTGTGCGTAATCGGAACCGGACCGGCTGGAGTGACCGCAGCCTGGGAACTGCAAAAGGCGGGCAAAAAAGTCATCCTGATCGAAGGCAGCAGAGAATACCAGAATTATAGAGATAGCTGGCCGGATAAGGTGATGCTGTATAACGGCCTGGCCGATGGCCTGTTTGCTACCAATGAGCAGGAATTTCTGATTCTGCCTTTTGATGGCCACACCAGCCCGGCATGGGAACGCGAACGCGTTTACGGTGGTACTTCCACGCACTGGGGTGGTCAATCAAGGCCTCTGGATCCAATTGTATTTGAAGAACGCCCCGGATTTCCGGGCTGGCCGATCAACCGTAAGGATCTGGACCCGTATTACGCCAGGGCATCATCGCTGTGCATGCTGCATGGCCATTACGGCAGCAATGGGGAAAACTTTTCCACTGATTACTGGGCCGGTATCCTGCAGGCCGAAGATGCCAGGCTGGATGGGTTCGAAACCGAGATGTACCAGTTCATGGGCGGCGACTTCCTGAACTTCGCCACCCGCACATTCGATGGCACCACCACCATTGGAGACAGCAATGCCGAGGTAATCCTGAACGCAACGTTGTTGAATATTGACCACACCAACGGCAGCGTGAGTGAACTGCAGGTAGCCAGCATGGATACCGCTACCCAGCCGCAACCGGCCACACATTTCACGATCAAATCCAATGCCTATGTACTGGCTTGTGGTGCTGTCGCCAATGCCAGGCAGCTGCTGTTATCCAATGCCGGCAACGAACACGGCCTGGTTGGCCGTTACTTCATGTGTCACCCGCTTTCGCAATATGGTGTCATCAGCATTACCAAGCCTTATCTGACCAATGCGCAAAGCCGTTTGATGAATGGCCAGACACCCAATGGGCAGTGGACCGATGCCAATGGCGTCCGGGTGACCGGCCGGTTTATTCCGAGCGCGGAAGAAGCCGTCAAACTGGGGATTGGCCGCTGCTGGTTCTGGGCCGGCGGCGGACAGTACTATTTTGAAATGACACCCAACTACGACAGTTGCATCACCCTTGCTAATACGGTTGACCCGGTATTCAGACAACCACAGACACACATTACCTGGAAGCTATCTGATGCCGATCAACAGACATATGAAAAATCCACTGCGTTGTTCAAAGCGGCAGTCAACAGCCGTGGTGGTGATGTGTATTACCCTGACTGGGAAACCGTGAAGAGCCAGCTGGTGGTTAACGGGCATCACATCGGCACCACCCGTATGTCGTCAGACCCGTCCAAGGGTGTGGTTGATGCCAATCTGAAGGTGCATTCACTGGATAACCTGTATGTAGCCGGTTCATCGGTTTTCCCATCAACGGGTATCTCCAACCCGACCAATACCATTATTACCTTATCAATAAGACTGGCAGATCACCTCAATCAATCATTGAGCTGTTGATGTTCAGCGCTAGCACACGGTCTGCACACTCTATGGTGTGCAGACCGTAACTTTAACTTCACTGCTTTCAGTATTTTTACCGCTGATCAGGCTTTTACAGCATTGCTTCATAACCCTCAAAAGCTGCATGCATAAAGGTTTTTCAGCATTCCAGGTCTGTTTTTCAACCTGCCCATAAATAAGCTGTTAATCGATTGGTTAAATGACATTCACTGCAATCAACGATTATTGACAGTCTGATGCTAGCATCATCCGCAGCATTTACAGCGGAAGGGAAACCCAGATAAATAACCAGCACAGGCACACCATTTTTTACGTGTGTCACCCTTGTTTTAGTCTGAGGAAATCATAGTGGATTTAAAAACTGCATTGACTGAGTTTCGCCTAGTGACAGTATTGGCTGCTACCCTGGCAACACTGGGAAATACATTATGGGTCGAACCGCTGCAGGCACATGGCACCATGCATACGCCTGCCAGCCGAATCTGGAAATGCCGTTTTGAAGACAACCCGGAAAACCCTCAGGACCCGGCATGTGCAGCCGCGGTAGCAGCAGCCGGCACATCTCAGTTTTTATATGACTGGGCAGGTGTGCGCCAGGGTGATGCGGATGGGCAACATCAGCAGGTTGTACCAGACGACCAGCTATGCAGCGGCGGTGGCAGTGAATATGCAGGACTTGATTTACTAAGAGATGATTGGCGCAGCAGCTCCATCAGTGCCGATCCCAACGGGAACTTTGAGTTTATTTATCAGGCTTCGGCTCCCCACAGTACTCAGGATATGCTGTTTTACATTACGCCGGAAGGCTGGACTCCCGGCCAGCCACTCAGCTGGGATACGCTCGATTTTATCGATGATCCGGGAAACCCGCAGGACCCTGTTGATCCATTTTGTCATATAACATCGGTTGATCTTGAACAGATACCCGGTATTGGCGGTGCGTACCGGATAAGCTGCCCATTACCTGAACGCACCGGTCAACATGTTATTTACAATGTCTGGCAACGTGACGATAGCCCCGAAGCGTTTTATGCCTGCATCGACGTTGAATTCAACGCCCAGGGCGGTGGGGAGTTGTTGTTTAACAGCGGCTTTGAAGGCGATACCGGCAACACCTCCAATCAACCCCCAGTGGCAGCTGCCAATGGACCCTATTCCAGTGCTGTCAACGTACCGATTCAATTCTCAAGCGCCGGCTCCAGTGATGTTGATGGCGATATTGTGTCCTATGTTTGGGATTTTGGTGATGGTGATACCAGCACCGATGCAAACCCGACACATGCATACAGTACAGAAGATTTATATCCAGTCAGTCTGACGGTTACCGATGATGACGGGCTCAGCAATACGGAAAACACCTCTGCCCTGGTGGGTGACGCCAATCCCGATTTAAATCATCGGCTGTTAATTGGCTATTGGCATAACTTCACTAATCAGGCCGGTTACATTCCCATTGAACAAGTCAGTGCGGACTGGGATATCGTTAATATCGCATTTGCCGAAGATGATCCTAACGGCCTGCCAGGGGAAGTAATCTTTTCACCGTTGGAACAATCTCAGGCAAGCTTTATCCAGGGCGTTCAGTTATTGCAGGCGCGTGGGCAGAAAGTCCTGCTATCGCTGGGCGGAGCCAACACAGTGGTACGGCTTGAAACCCTTGAGCAGCGCGATAATTTTGTCCGTACCATGAGTGACATCATCAGCCTTTATGGTTTTGATGGTATCGATATCGATCTGGAAGGCGCCTCACTAAGCCTGGATGGCAATGACAGCATTGCAAACCCTCAAACACCGGCGCTGGTCAACATGATTGCCGCCATTCAGATAATCAAATCCAGCTTCGGGCCTGACATGTTGCTTACCATGGCGCCTGAAACCGCTTATGTGCAGGGCGGGTTTGCAACTTTTGGCGGTATTTGGGGTGCCTACCTGCCGTTGATTCATGCGCTGCGCAATGATCTCACGGTGCTGCATGTACAACACTACAATACCGGCTCAATCCTGGGCGCTGATGGTGTGATTTACCAGCCCGCCACCGTTGATTTTCACGTAGCCTTATCTGACATGCTGATCACCGGCTTTCCTGCTGCGGGTAATCCGGATAACTTCTTCCCCGGTCTGCGACCGGATCAGCTTGCCTTTGGCCTGCCCGCTTCGGCAGGTGCCGCCGGTTCCGGGCAAACCAGCGTCATGGATGTCCACCAGGCGCTGGACTGTCTTATTACCGCAAACAACTGTGTTAATTATGTTCCTGCACAAGCGCGTTCTGATTTCCGCGGCTTAATGACATGGTCAATTAATTGGGACAGTTTCGCCGGCCTGATTTTTTCCTCAGCGCACCGCGCTTATCTGGATGAAAACCCGTAATGTGATGTAGCCAGGTACTATTTAATCAGTTAAGACTAGAGTTCTGACTGAAGTGCAATAACATAACTGCGATTGCGACTGATCAGCTGCTGTCAGCTATTGATAATTATGATTGGTTCATATACCGCTGATATCTGACAAAAACCAGGGTTAACCTGCGACAGACAGTGGCATTTAATGGCGCTAAATTATCCACTGCTCTCTGGTACGGACAGTAGGGATAATAAATGCGCAATTATTTAATTAGCCTGGTATTTTTAATCTTATTCAGCCCACAGCTGACTGCGCAGCAGGCCACCATTGAACAATGCCAGCGTTATAAGGATCAGGCGGAAAATTATCAGCAGCGTCGCCGCAAAGGTGGATCGGGACCACAAATGGATCAGTGGAAGAACAAGATGCGGGCATACAAAAAACAATATAATGACGGCAATTGCCAAAAATTCCGGCATAAGCTTAAACGCTGATTACTCACCGGCTTCACTGCCGGGATAGAACCTATACACAACAACATGTCAAAAGTTATTCTGATTACCGGCGGCAGCCGCGGCATCGGCGCCGCCACCGCCAGACTGGCGGCGGCTGACGGTTACGCAGTTGCCATTGCTTATCATCAAAACGTGCAGGCTGCCCGAACAGTAGTCGACGAACTGCTCGCTGATGGCCATCGCGCCATTGCGGTACAGGCTGATATTGCATCCGAGCAAGCCGTCGGTCATTTGTTTACAACAGTCGATCAACAGCTTGGGGAATTATCCGGGCTGGTCAACAATGCCGGTGTTCTGGATAAGCAATGCAGAGTGGATGCCATTGATGTTGACAGGATGCAGCGCATTTTTTCCACCAACATTATCGGCAGCTTTTTATGCGCACAGCAGGCAGTACGCAGAATGTCTACACGCTATCAGGGCAACGGCGGTGCTATTGTCAATGTATCATCCATCGCCTCGCGCACCGGTTCACCAAATGAGTATGTTGATTATGCCGCTTCCAAAGGCGCTATTGACAGTTTCACTATCGGGCTGGCCAAGGAAGTAGCTGCAGAAGGGATTCGGGTCAATGCCGTACGGCCGGGTTTTATCGACACTGACATACATGCCAGTGGCGGTGAAGCCAACCGCATCCAGCGGCAACAGCAGGTAATTCCCATGCAACGTGGTGGACAGCCGGAAGAAGTTGCCCGGACCATTTTGTGGTTGCTCTCGGATCAGGCATCGTTTTGTACAGGCAGTTTAGTGGATGTCTCAGGTGGAATATAAAACCTGCCACATAAAATAATCAGCGTCGTTGGCCTATGAAAAACAGTAATAACCCCGCTGCCGGGCTAATCCAGACAGTTGAATCAGGCTAACGGTTTTTCCATAAACAGCGCTTTGCCCATTTCCGGGTCCAGTTCATAGCCGGCAAAACCGAATTTCACATAAGCATTGCGGGCCACCTGGTTGCCTTCCAGCACTTCCAGGGTCAGCTTGCAGCAACCCTTTTGCACAGCAATCTGTTCAATAGCTTCAAGCATTCGCATACCGAACCCTGAACCACGTGCAGCTTTAACCACGACCAGATCGTGAATATTGATGA
Source organism: Wenzhouxiangellaceae bacterium (assembly GCA_028289455.1). GTDB lineage: Bacteria > Pseudomonadota > Gammaproteobacteria > Xanthomonadales > Wenzhouxiangellaceae > JAJFKX01. The sequence continues at coordinate 56,543 of JANQPN010000043.1, read as the reverse complement.
TTGGTTTGCATTTGAATGTAGAAAATACTTCGAAGCAATTGGCCAATGCAACCGGCTGATTATTCATATAGCCCAGTACGCTGAAAGCATGCGGAAGCTTGGACAATTCCTGCGCCAGCTGTTGCTGAATGCTGTCGGCCAGCGGCTCGCCACCGCCCATCGGGTCGGTGGCGTAGCAGTTCAACAACCTACCGATATCCGCGGCATGGCGCGGATTCAGATAGTCGGCCGTTATGATTTCATGCATTTATCGTCGGCCTGGTGTCCACGGTGCGCCCAGTTCTTCCAGGGCCTGCTCCAGGTCTGCGAGATCATCATCAATGCTGCTCAGGTCATTGCTTACACTGCTGAATTCTCTGACAGCTATGTCATAAGAATCCCGATAGGTTTGCGTGATATCAGCCTGGCTGTCCCATTGGCCAAACACAATATCACCCACTCTATTGCTGATTGACATCGGCACCCGTTCGCTGCGCCGGGCAATGGTGGCATCACCGTTGAGCTGCATACGCAGGTCGGCCATGCGGCCTTCCAGTGCACGCACTGCCTGTGCCTGCTGCTCACCGGCAGCCGGAGTGTGGGTAATGGCCTGTTTGATATGTGCAATGCGGTTATCAATTTCACCGGCAATCTGGTTGGCGGCCGATACCCGGCGGTTTAACTCCGCCACCTGCTGCTGAAATTCAAATACCGCCTGGCGGTTATTGGTGACCAGTCCGCCGTTAAACAGTGGCTTCAGCGTGAAAGTCTGCTGACCACCTATTGCAGTCAGCTGGCCATTCACGCGCTTAGCCAGACTGACGGTGTATTCACCGGGCAATGCCATGGGTCCGGTTGGATCAGGGAACCACGGTGGACGATTACCACCACCGGATAAGTCAATCGGATCGGTGGTCGGATAACGCATATTCCAGGCTACCCGGTGCAAGCCTTTGCCGGTTGCGCCGGTTAGCCGGTTGACTACATTACCCTGCGCATCGCTGATGGTGATAATCACGCTTGGGTCCTCTTCACGGTCCTCAGCGCGTAATGCATCCCAACTTGGATAAGGGTTGTCTTCGCCCTGCTTGGCGCGTTCCTTTTCTGCTTCACGCCTTTGCTGTTCAAGGGTTTGCAGCCCATCGCTGAGGTAATAGCTGATGATGGCGCCGTTTTCAGGATTGCTGGCTGAGTATTTGCCATTTCCATAATCGCCTTTACCACCCCAGCCACGACGATCGTCGGGCACAAACAACCAGGTGTCGCGAACAGGTAATAAGGTGGCTTCTGCGGATAATGCATCTGCATCCATACGCAAAGGTGCATAGTCATCCAGAATATAGACACCGCGTCCAAACGTACCAACAACCAGATCGCCTTCACGCCGCTGAATTTCCAGATCACGCACAGCGATGGTCGGGAGGCTGGTCAGCTCATGCCAACTGCCACCGTCATCATTGCTGAAGAATACACCGAATTCAGTGCCGACAAACAACAGCTCCGGATTAACATGATCCTGGGCCAGTGTGTGTGCCGTGCCACGCTCCGGCAGATTGCTACTGATCAGAGTCCAGCTGCGCCCCCGGTCACTGGTTTTCAGCACATAAGGTTTAAAATCACCGCGTTTGTGATTGTCGAATACAGCATAGGCCACATCTGCATCGTGCTCTGAAGCAATGATGTCTTCCACCAGCGATTGATCCGGCACTCCACGGAAACTGTCAACACTGCGCCAGTTCTGTCCGCCGTCTTCGGTGACCTGAATCAGGCCGTCATCGGTACCGGCATAGATCAGGCCTTCCTGCACCGGACTTTCCGCCACTGCAATCAGTGCGCCATAAATGGAAGTGGAAGCATTCTTCGCAATCGCATTCACACTCCATACTCGGCCCATGATCTCCAGTTGGTTCCTGTCCAGCTGCCGGGTCAAATCAGGACTGATGGCGCGCCAGCTGTTGCCGCGATCATCAGAACGGAACAGCCGTTCAGCGCCGTAATACAACCGCTCGTTGTCATGCGGCGATATGATCAGCGGCGAATTCCAGTTCCAGTTGTAGTTGTCTTCCCCTGACGGTGGACGGGGAACAATCGAAACACGCTCACCGGTGACTTTGTCCATTCTCACCAGGCCGCCGTACTGATACTGGGCGTAAACGATATCCGGGTTCTCCGGGTCAAACTGCGCTTTGAATCCATCACCAAACTGAGCTACCCACCAATCAGCATTGGTAATGCCGTCGGTAAACCGGGTACGGCTGGGCCCGCATAAGGTGTGATTGTCCTGTGTGCCGGCACAAACGTTATAAAACGGCACATCGTTATCCGGAGTCGCGCGGTAGAACTGTGCTACCGGCATATTGCGCATGTGCCGCCATGTCTGGCCACGATCCCAGCTTTCATATACGCCACCATCACCACCGATGTAGATGTGTGCGGTATTATTCGGGTCGATCCAGATGGCATGGTCATCCACATGCCTGTTGACAAACGATATCTGCTCCCAGGTTTTGCCACCGTCTTCTGATTTTGCAGTGAAGGTGTCAATGGAATATACCCGATCCGAATTCAATGGGTCGACAAACAGTTCGTTGTAATACTGAGCACTCGAAGTAGCCCGGCCAGAGCGCTTCTCCCAGCTTTCGCCAAAGTTAGTACTCCGGTAAACACCCCGACCTTTTTCATCGGCCTCAATAATGGCATACAGCATATCCGGATTGGAGGGTGCTGCTGTCAGGCCGATTCTACCTAAATCCCCACCAGGCAGGCCGCCACTGAGCTTGCGCCAGGTATTGCCGCCATCGGTAGTTTTGTGGATACCACCACCTGGGCCACCGTTAATCAGTGTCCAGACTCGACGCTGACGCTGATAGCTGGTTGCCACTATCACATCAGGGTTGTCGGCGTCGATCACAAACTCGTTGATACCGGTATGCTCATCGATATCCAGAATCCGCTCCCAGGTTTCCCCGCCATCGGTGGTCTTATAAAGGCCTCGCTCACCACCGGAATTCCATAACGGCCCCTGCGCAGCCACAAACACCGTATTGCTGTCTTCCGGGTGGATGCGGATCATGGAAATGTGTTCAGAACCTTCCAGCCCCATATTGCGCCAGCTTTTACCGCCATCCACTGACTTATATACGCCATCGCCGTAACCAACACTGCGCTGACTGTTATTTTCACCGCTGCCAACCCAGATCACATTGTGGTTATGCGGGTCTATCTCGACCACACCCAGCGCATAGGAGTTTTCCCCATCAAACAGTGGCTGCCAGGTAATGCCGTTATTTTCAGTTTTCCACAGCCCGCCACTGGCCAGTGCCACATAAAAAATCTGCGGCTGTTCGGGATGAAAAGCAAAATCCGCAACACGACCGCCAACCAGGGCCGGGCCGATGGAGCGCAACTGCATACCAGCAAGTGGATGTGGATCGTCCTGAGCCACTGCCGAACCTGCCATAACAAGGGCTATAGATAAGCCTATCCAAAACTTATTAATCGATTTAAACATGTACAAACCTTGATGTAGTGTTATTTTATAACGGAGTTTATCACCCAGACCCTGGTCTGGCGCCAATCGATACTTATTGATGCGATAATCAGGGGCTTATGGGCGGTAGGCTTTGCAGTCATACCTGCAGAGCCAAGCCAACCGGCGATGGTTTACCCATCTCCCTATGCCTCAATCAATAATGTCATCACTTCAGCGCCCAATTGGATATCATCCAAGTGGCCAAAGTAGTTACGCCGCAATCTACCCTGACTGTCTATCATCAATACTGTAGGCGTACCCTGCATCTGATAACACTGCATGGTTTGCGGTATCGAACCATCGGCAGACGGCCGGTCGACAGCGACCGGGAAAGTGATACCGTATTCATGTATAAATGCTTCCAGGCTGGTGGGCTGCATGGCAGCATGATGTTCAAAAACAGTATGCAGTCCGATTACCTGCACGTTTTTCCCAGCAAAGACACTGTGCAGGCGTTTGGCCTGCGGAATTGAATTGGCCACGCATCCCTGGCATAGCATCTGGAATGCATACACCACCACCACCCTGCCTCGCATGGATTGCAGACTCAATTCGGCTTCGGTATTGAACCAGCCCTGTGTAATCAACTCCGGCGCCGGGCGTAATCTGACCACTCAAATCTCCAGGTAACGGCCGTTATCCCGCAGCCATTTTCGCTGTTCGGCATAATCCGGCAAGACACTTTCGACATGCTGCCAGAATCTCGATGAATGGTTGAGTTCAAGTATATGGCTTAACTCATGCACCACCAGATAATCCACCACCGCTTCCGGTGCCATGACAATTTTCCAGTTGAACATTATCCGGCCGGATGGTGAGCAGCTGCCCCAGCGTGATTTACATTTTCGTAAAGTTACTGCTGTCGGCTGTAAACCCATTTGCTGGCTGAATTGCTCCACTTTGGGCATCAATACTTCAGCCGCCGCAGATTGATACCAATCGACCAATGCTTGTTTGACCTTGCCAGCCGGCAGCTGTCGATCAGGAATACCGACAATTATTGTATTTTTCCTCAGCTCAACATGAATTTGCTGCGTATAGCGGACCTGTAAGCGGTAGTGATTGCCAAGAAATCTCAAGGCCTCCCCGCTGACAAACGCTTTGGTATTGGCCGCCTGCAACTGTTGTTGCTCACCCAGCTTGCGCAATATCCATTGCTTCTTTAATTGGATAAACTCACGCGCCGCAGCCTCGGGAAATCGCCAGGGCACACGTACAGATACCCTGCAATCGCGCACATTGATCGCAGCGGTTTTGCGTCTGCTGCGGATGATTTCCGCCTGGATACCAGCAACATCGATCATTTTTGATTGGGCTGAGCGCATATAATCCGCATGATACATGTACCGGACATTGCTGGCATGTCTGTCAGAAAAATCAGTTTTACTCTATGAGCGTACAACAGGAACGGGATATTTACCGGGCGGCAAAGTGGATTGATCAGGCTGACAGCCTGCTGATCACTGCCGGTGCCGGTTTGGGGGTGGATTCCGGTCTGCCTGACTTCCGCGGAAAGGAAGGTTTCTGGCGTGCCTACCCCGGCTTACGCAGCCATGGCCTGCAATTTACTGATATGGCCAATCCTCAGTCTTTTATCAACCATCCGCGGCTGGCATGGGGGTTTTACGGTCATCGTCTGCAACTTTACCGGCGCACCAAACCACATACCGGCTTTACCCTGCTGCGCCGCTGGGCCAAACGTATGCCGTACGGCAGTTTTGTTTTTACCAGCAATGTTGACGGTCAGTTTCAACAGGCAGGCTTCCCACAGGAACGAGTAGCCGAATGTCACGGGTCCATTCATCATCTGCAATGCTCGGCCAATTGCGGTGTGGGTATCTCGCCTGCTGACCAGCTGCAGCCTGATGTTGATGTACAACAGTGCCTGCTGCTTTCTGAATTACCACGCTGCCCGGATTGTGGCCAATTGTTACGGCCCAACATACTGATGTTTGGTGATTGGCAATGGGATAGCCGGCGAACGGATCATCAGCTACACCGTCTTGAGCACTGGCGGCAAGATTGCCGGAATCCAGTGGTCATCGAACTGGGCGCCGGCACAGCGGTGCCCACAGTACGGTATTTTGGAGAACAAACCGGTTATCGGCTGATCAGAATCAATCCCGATGAGCCTCAGACACAGCCTCAACATATCGGGCTTGCAATGGGCGGCCTGGCTGCGTTGCAGACTATCGATAAAGTATTACAGCCGGCCGCACCCGCTTAGTTTTGCAGCCGGGTTTCTCAGCGCCCCAGCTTCACAAACTTAAGGGTAAACCGGTCGCTTTCTCCGATATCGATATATTTCTGGCGGTCTTCGCCTTCCGGAACCCTTAGATTCGGCGGTAAAGTCCAAACCCCGTTGGGATGAACAGTGCTGTCTTTCAGGTTGGCATTTATCGGACTGGCGGCAACCATTTGAAAACCAATGGCCTCGATTCGCCGGATTACCCACTGCTGATTCACATAGCCGTTTTCAGCTTTGGGATCAATTTCCTGACTTAAACTGGCCCGGTGGTCGACAACGCCGAATACCCCGCCTGGCCTCAGCATACGCCTTGCTTCTCTTATTGCGTCGGTGAAGCTGCCGTCTTCCAGCCAGTTATGAATATTCCTGAATGTCAGGACCATATCAACACTGCCGGCTTCTGCTACCGGGTCTGTAACAGGCGGCTCAAAAGGTTTGATTTCTACATTCTCGAACCAGTCCGGGTTTGATTGAACTTTCAATTGATAAGCCCTTAATGAATCCCTGAAAAAATCACCGAATTCATGCTCGGTATCCGGGTTGAAATGTGCCGCAATAAACCTGCCGCCTTCTTCGGGATCCAGGTACGGTGCAATTATCTCACTGTACCAACCGCCTCCCGGCCATAGTTCAACCACCACCATATCCGGGGCCAGACCGAAAAATTCCAGGGTTTCCAAAGGGTGGCGGAATTCATCTCTGGCTTTGGCATCTGCAGAACGGAACTCACTTTCCAGAATGGTGTGCAGATCATCATGATGTGCATGAACCGTGGCACAACAGCTCAATATCAATAGCAGGCTGAGTCGGCGAAATTCATTGAACATATCGGCTGATTTCCAAAAACCAGCCGCAATTGTCGCCCCGGCACAGCCGGGGCGTCAAATGGCAATCATTACAGCTTGTGTCGGGCTACTTGCCCAGCTTGATGAATTTGATAGTAAACCGGTCGCTTTCGCCAATAGCCAGATACTTCTCTGTATTGGCTCCCTGAGGCACTCGCAGGTAAGGCGGTAATGTCCATACACCGTTGGGGTGATCGGCGGTATCCAGTGGGTTTGCGTTAACTTCACTGTGCCCTACTGCCTGAAAACCGGCTTCATGCACTTTCTGCACAAACCACTGCTGGTTGATGTAGCCATTTTCTGCCGTCGGATCGACATTTTTATATACATCCGCCCGGTTACCCACTACACCCAGAATGCCACCCGGCTTGAGCATCGCATGTGCCTGCTCCAATACGAAGTCAATGCTGCCGTCATTCAACCAATCATGCATATTTCTGAAGCTCAACACCATATCTACTGTGCCGTCAGGAACGATGGCATCGGTGAACGGCGGCTCAAAAGCGCGTATATCTACATTGCCATACCACTTTGGGCTGGTTTCCATTTTGCTTTCAAATGCCAGGTAAGAGCTTCGGAAGAAGTTGGCGTACGGGTGATCCGTTTCAGGGTTATAGTGTGCGGCGATCAATTTGCCCCGGTCTTTGAGATAGGGTGCCAGAATATCGGTATACCAACCGCCGCTGGGCCACAGCTCAACAACAGTCATATTCGGCTCAATGCCAAAAAAGGACAATGTCTCCAGGGGGTTTCTGTACTGATCCCGTGAGCGCGATATGTCTGTACGAAAATCAGCATTGATAATGCTGCTTAAGCGAGCCTGATCAGCCTCTGCATAAACCTGGCTGGAACCAGCCAGTACGACAAACACGCACAAACCGAAGGCTGTGAGTAGAAACTTGATAGTTTTATTCATCGGTAACACTCCCTTGTCACCTAGTATCTAAACAGTTGTTCCCGCCTTGACAATTAGCATACACCATAACATACCTGTACTTACAGCTTATCCATTAAAATGTGTTGATAGCCCGGCTTGTAAAAACGCTGGTCCAGCCGGGCTGCCGTATTAGACCATTCTATTCAGTAAAATCATATTAACAAATAGGCGTAGTCTGTGGCTCGAATATAGCCATATGCACATTGGCAATATATCCTCCCAGTGACAAAGACGCGCGAGTAGGCTATAAATCTCACCATGCACAATCTTTCTGCCACAAGAACCTTCCGGTTGCAGCAACCGTTAAGCCTTTATCGTGGCCGTCAAATCAGTAATATTTGTCTGGCCTACGAGTGCTGGGGGGAATTGAATGCTGATAAAAGCAATGCCATTTTGCTGCTCACCGGCTTATCTCCAGGTGCACATGCTGCTTCCTCACCCGAGGACCCTGAAGCAGGCTGGTGGGAGCAGATGCTGGGTTCAGGAAAGCCGATTGACACTGATAACTACTTTGTTATCTGCGTTAACTCGCTAGGCAGCTGCAAGGGTTCAACCGGCCCTGCTTCACTTAATCCGGATACCGGCCGACCCTGGCGGTTGGAGTTTCCGGAACTGGCACTGGAAGATATTGCAGAAAGCGCATGGCAGGTGGTGAATTCATTGGGCATTACCCAGCTGGACTGCCTTATCGGCCCCAGTATGGGTGGAATGACCGCTTTGGCCTTGCTGAAGCAACATCCCCATTGTGCCCGCCGCCTGATAAATATTTCATCAGCAGTCAGCGCCACGCCTTTTTCTATTGCCATCCGCTCGCTTCAGCGTGAAGCAATTGTCAGTGACCCGAACTGGCAAAACGGTCAATACACCGATAACCGCTGGCCGGTATCCGGCATGCGGCTGGCGCGCAAGCTGGGCATGATCAGTTACCGCTCAGCTGACGAATGGCTTGGCCGTTTCGGCAGGCAATCCCAGGACCACTTCCCACCCACTGTTTATGGAATGAATTTTGCGGTGGAATCCTACCTGGAGGCCCAGGCTCAGAAATTTATCGGTCAGTTCGACCCGGTTTGCTATGTCTATCTGTCCCGCGCTATGGACTGGTTTGATGCCGGTGACCGGCATGCCGGAACAGTTTCCGACATGCTGCGGCAAACAAATCTTGAAAGCGCGCTGGTGATTGGCGTCAGCACAGATCTGCTGTTTCCAATACAACAACAGAAAGATATTGCAAAGGAGTTGCAAGCCGCTGATATCAAAACTCAAATGCATGATTTGGATTGCATTCAAGGGCATGACGCCTTTTTGATAGACATAGAAAACTTTGGTCCGCTTGTGGCACAATTCCTGGCATGACGCCAGATTTCCCCGGAAAAGATTTATTAATTGAACGACTGCGCTGGGCCACCCGCGGTGATTGCCCCCACGGCATTACCAGCTGCCTGCGTGAAGCACTGTGTGATTTGATGGATGAAAAGTCGATCAGACTACCTGAAGCCTTCCTTGAACCCAGTTCGGAAGGCTATCAACGCCGCCTGCTGCATCATGATGATGATACCGGCGCTTGTGTAATGGCAATGACCTGGGGACCTGGTCAGAGCACGCAGATCCACGACCACAGTGGCATGTGGTGCGTAGAAGGAATCTGGCACGGGAGTATCGAAGTTGTTCAATATGAACTGATGGCTCAAAAAGCCGGACGATATCGCTTTGAGCCACGCACCACCATGCGTGCCGGCGTAGGCAGTGCAGGCAGCCTGATTCCGCCGCATGAATACCATACGATCCGCAATCCTGATGACCATGAAACCGCTGTGTCAATTCATATCTACAGCGGCGAAATGACCAGCTGTAATGTGTTCAAGGAGGATGAGGATGGCTGGTATAGCCGGGAAGCGCGGCAGTTGAGTTGCACCAACTAACCTGGTTCTGAAAGCCTGCTGCTTGTCTCAGCAGCATATTCATTCTTTTTACTGCTATTAGTCTTAAACGACTGAAATTCATAGTTTTTATATTTGACAATGCATCATAGTCCACCTGCCGGTTATGCCTGAACCGGTTATTTGTGCTAGCTTAATAAGTGTTCTAGTCAAGGGGGGCCAGACGATAAACGGTATAACCACTGGTGTCCTGTATTAGAACAGACAGTGGATTATCGACTTGCTTAAGCACATTCTACGCCGGCGCTTCGCTCATTCCACCTGTCATTCAAAACTATACCAATAACAAACTCAATCATGCGTTCTGCAGAATTGAGGACAAGGAGAAAACAATGATAAGAATGACTCCATTATTAACTTCCTTCCTAATCACTCTGTTAGTTTCAACGACAGCATTTCCACAAGACAAAGGGCATGACAAAGGTGATAACCGATCCAGCCCAATCTGGAAACTGTTTGACGTTGACCGAAACTATCCAAATCAGGAATTCAGAACCATCAGTGAAAGAGATGCTCTGCGCATTGCCAGAGAGTTCGATGAATCCAATGGCGGCCGGGAAAACGAGCGGTTGATTCTGACTCTGCGCAAAAAATTCCCTGATACGCCCATGCAGGGGATCTACCTTCCTGATCTGAATCCTATGCAATGCGCCAGAAAGCGGGACATGGTGTTCATCACACCACTAAACCCAGAGATTTACCCCAACCCGCTGGATGGCGGCGGCGGTGTGGTTGTCGGTGATCTGTGCAGTCAGGACGGCGAAGAGCTTTGTGATAACTGCAGCGGTTGTGAAGGACGCGATCCGGTTACCGGAAGCTACAAGACTTGTGTCTGCACCCGCAGCGCCAAGGTCTGTAAAGCCTGCCCCAGCTGCTGACTTTAATATTCAGGCTGCCATTTTGGCAGCCTGTTTTCTCAACCATTCTGAACAGCCCCCGCAGCTTCGATTAAATCTGGAGATTTTCCCCAATCTGCGCTACACTGCGCGCCCTGCATAAATCATGCATTCCCTATCCTATGCCGGGGTGGCGGAACTGGTAGACGCGCTGGATTCAAAATCCAGTTCTGGCAACAGAGTGAGGGTTCGATTCCCTCCCCCGGCACCATCTTTTAAAACTTTGCCGTCAGACCGATTTTAAATGTTTCAGTCGGTATTTCAACAATCGGAGCATCACCATTACGGTAACTGAATTCCAGGCCAATCTTTTCACCTTCAAAACTATACGTGGCGCTGGCTTCAAATAAATCAGAGCTTTCCGATTCACCAGTCAAGTCTGTCAGATAACGGTAATCAACCTTCAAACTCAAATTATTCCTGAGTAATTTGATGCGGGGTCGGTATTCCAAAGATAATACTGCACCAAACCTGGCAAAAGTTTCGGTATCCTGCAGTGCTGCGTTATCACCCGCATCCAACACCTCACCAAATTCTGTTCTGAAGACGGGGCGAAATCTTAAAAACCCAAGATTGCCAATACTTCTGCCTGCGCCAATAGCTCGTCTGATGGCCACTGGCTCCCATTCTGTAGCAAGGCTGATAATGCTTGATTTGAATTCAAAATCTGTGGTGTATTCAGGAATAAGCCTCAAATAATGTGCGTTTAGGATATCTTCGCCTGTATGATCGAACCATTCGAACTCAAATACTGGCGCAAACGATAAACGGCTGACATCCTCATCGTCGGCCTCCTCCGCGCTACCATCATCAGTAGTGACTGGTTTATCGTCTTGATTGGTATTTTCGTTCGATACCCGGTCGAATAAAAGAGTTGGCGTGAATGCCCAACGAGAAAACCTTGAATTTGACTTTTTATCTGGTTGGTAAAGACTGTAAATTCTGCTGTAAGCCAACAAACCTCGCAACTCCCAAATAGATGAATCGTCTTCAATATTACGAGTATAAGAAAGCAACGCCCCCTGGTTACCACTTGAGTTGATATCATCTTCCAACATACTGACGTCTTGTATATTTCGGCGAACAAAAAAATCTTCTTTTACATAAGCTTTTTCACTAGCGCTTTCGATTTTATCTGCAGGCAATCCACATTCAGTTAATACCGTAGCATTATTATCATCATCATCTTCTGCTTGAAGGTTAAAAATTCCAATCTTGTTTTTTTGCACATACTCACCAATAGCACGCCAGCTTTTGTCCGAACCACTCCATAACGCCAAGCACCTTAAATATACTTCATGCCGGTCATACTCATTTTCTGCCGACTTGTATTCATCATTACAAAGATTATATTTAACATCTACACAGGCTGCAGTCTTGCAGTCATCCTTACATGACATGCCCTTAATATCATATTTTGATTGATCTAAACATTCTTCAGGAAATTCGTCTTTATAGATAAATCCACATTCAGTAGCACATGCACTATCTAAACTCTGACAGGATTTCCTGCCGCTATCTCCTGACATCAGCAAATCTGAATTGAGCGACCAAACAGACAAGCTACAAATCGATAGGATAATACAGGCACAATATTTGAACATGTCATATCACCTCGGCGGTTAACCAACCAATGCATTGCGCTAGAGTTAAATACAAAACAAGCATTTATACGACTCACAGGCAAAAATATTGATAAGATTAATGTGCAAACAAATTATTAATACTTATGGCTGCTTTCTTAGATAGTTACCGATCCGGATATGTATCTCTCATCATGAACTAAATTAACTCCAGTTTTGAAAAAATGAATTCACAAGAATCTACGCCCTAAGAGAACTAATACATCTGGACCATTTATTAAGAAATGGTTATTATGTTACTAAGGATCGTGGCTAGATTAGGGAAAGGGAACGGGCTTATGAAGACTAAGTTAAGCATTAGGTTAGCCTATACCAATGAGCTTCCATTTGACTGTCTAATAGAGGATCAGTCATGAATGATATTCCTAAAGATAACTTTCCAAGCGATGAAGAATTAGTTCAGCGCATTGAATCGGGTGATAGAAAAGCGGAAACTCTGCTATACCTGAAGTTCAAAGACTGGTTGGCAACAATTCTACATCGCCAATACTATGGGCGCTCCTATATACCAGATGTATTGCAAGCAACTTTTCTATCCACAATAGAAAAAATTCGAAATAACAAGCTGCGAAACCCTAGTGCACTTAGGCCATTCTTAAGACAATCTGCACTTAATATAGCCGCTCAGTTTCATAATAAAGGCTATGATTCTAAAAATCATTTAGATTTGGATTTATTCCCAGGAATACAAGATCATAGAGACCTATTTAAAGATATAGAACAAAAAGACTTAATAGATTTTACTCGCCGGTGCATTAATGAGTTGCCTAATGAGAGGGATCAGAGAATATTGATACTTTTTTATTATAAGCATGAAGATAAAAAAGACATTTGCATTGAACTTAAATTGACAACAGAACACTTTGATCGTGTTTTATATAGAGCCAGGCAGCGCCTTAGGGCTCTCGTTGAGGAAAAAACTAAAGGGAAACCAAGGGGAGATGAATAAGCAATGCATTATGCGGTTTACATTTCCTTACTGACATGGAGTTGTTAGGCATGAATGTATTTCGCCCAGATAAAATTATGTTGCAGCGATATACTCAGCATAAGTTATCAAGCCCTGAAGAGGAAAAGGTAGAGCTATGGCTCGCAGACCACCCTCCAGAAGTTGATTTTTTGAAACTTGATATTGCTTTTGTAAATTGTTTAGTACCTGATTATTTAACCACTGCAGAAAGAATTGTAAAGAGCATTGCGATTGGTGATTACAGCGCTGAGGAAGAACTGGTTAATACTTATACAAGATCGCTAATGCTTATTTTGCAACGAAAATACTGGAGACAACCTTTTCTCGAAGATGTTATCCAAGAAACTCTTGCATCCGTCATCTACTCTATAAGGCAAAATAAACTAAGATCACCTAACTCTCTTTCTGCATTTATCAGACAAACTGCGCTCAATATCGCAAGCAGACACCTTAGATACGAATACAAGCACCAATCCGATATCGATATTGACTCTATTCCTGAACTACCAGACACTTCGACTGATTTATACAACAACATTGAACAACAGGATTTGCTAAGGCTGGTTGGTAAAGTTATCTCACAGCTTCCAATCGAGCGGGACCGTGAGATTCTCCTTCGTTTCTATTATAACCGTGAAAACAAAGAGACAATCTGCAAGGTGCTAGACTTAACCACTGAACACTTTGATCGAGTACTGTACCGTGCCAAGCAGCGGTTGAAGTTACAGCTCGATAAACAATATCCAGACAATGGCAACTCTTAAGAGGAATGATCAATGTCAAATAGAACAATTCACAATCACAGATCTTTAATCGAGTGGAGGCGCTAATGAGTGCATTTCAACCCGATCAAGCCATGCTGGAAAACTATATCCAGCACAAGCTGTCACCAGAACATGAAGAACAAGTTGAATTATGGTTGATGGATAATCCAGGGGCCCTGGAGGATATTAAGCTAGATCTTGTATTTACCAACACCATTAACCCAAGCATGGCATCTGAAAAACAGTCTGAAAAGGCCACCAATATGAGTATGTTTGGATGGTTCCTTAAGCCGCAGTTCGCTGCTGCCATGACTCTGGTTATTGGAACCGGCATTGGTTTTGCACTAGGCAAACAAGCGCAAATTGACTACACTTCATCTCCGGTTAGTATTACAAAACGAATGCTGTTTGAAACCACAAGAAGCACTAATTCTACTGGACCAGATGCCAGAATAACTATTGACAATGACACAACCGTTGTTCTTTTAGAGTTCAGTGTTCAACCATGGATTGGAAGCTATCAGAACTTTTCAGCTCAGTTATCAATAGGCGATGAGCAATTCAGGCTGAATCCTGAACTTTCCTGGAATGATACAATTGAAGTTGCAATAAACTCTTCAAGCATACCAAGTGATGAGATAGTAGTGGAGCTTTTCGGGCAAGATATTGCTACTAATGAGTCATCATTGGCAAACTACATCATTGAAGTTAATCAACGATAATAGTTATTGAATAATAAAGCCTGCCCAATAATATGGATTTTTCCAGTGAGGGTTATCTGTGGTTGAGCGAACTTTAAGTTGAGCAGCATATAAAGCTAATGACCTTGCTCATCAAAGCCGCACAGAAAAGTCAACAATCGCCCGCGGCGAACAAACAAACGCCTTGAATTCCTCATTACCATTTTGATCAGTCCAAGCATAGACAGCATTACCCTGCCCGTCTTTACCACGAACCGATAACTCGTAGACCACATTCGGCTTAATGACATAACCACCATTGCTGGGAAACCGATTCTTATTCCTTAACAGCAAATCAATAAACCGTGGCGTTTCAAACCCGACTGTACCGGCTATCGGCGCTGGATCGCTGGAAGTGGCAGCAGCACCCTCGCGTAATTGTACGTGCACCTCTCCCTCAGCGTTAACACGATCAACGTGCACAGCTATCCAGGCGGTAGTCTGGTCTTTGGGGGTTGGCTGAACATCAGCCCGTTTGCTGTCCCGATAACCCAGGGCGTGCATGATGTTATGCACTCCGGCACTGCCACCGGCCAAAATTAATGCAGTGATGAATTTACTCAATGGACCGCTGGCTATTGACTGATCAGCATCACGGTAAGCATTGATCAATGAGCTGACGATATCCAGATTGAATTGATGCACCACAATCACTGATACCACGATCATTATGATCGTGCGGACGCCCCGCAGGCTGAAATATGTAAGAAAAACCCGCCAGTTGAAAATCAGTGCGAACGCACTCTCAAGAAGAACCGCCAACACAAACAGCATGGTCAGTGCGGCCAGGGACTTGGAATAGATGCCTTCGTTACCTAATGCAATAACATTGGTTGCTGCCTCTCCATCAGCTTGCGCCAGCAGTGCTCCCGAATAGGCAAGGCATAAAAGAATGAATCCAGATATAAACGCAAACGGATGCTTCTTCATCGTTATATTCTCCCTTATAACTTATTGCTTAAATACGTAGGTTCTCTCGGTCAAATCTCTCATTACTTTCTGCAATTATCAGCTTACCATATCTAAGTTACTGATTTATTGACTGTAAAACTCATACCTATCGGCCGCGAGCCCAGTTCAACATAATGCTGATCACCTTAAAAATCTGATTTCATGAGCATTTCCAGAAATTAACAGAATACTATCGAGCACTTAGGTAAAACATTCTTATTGGGTTAATAACTACAGAGGCGGGCTTCCTGTAACCATCATATGTCTACTATCAATAAACCTGTTGCCCGTGGCGCACCCGATAACCCTGTAGGGCGGTTTGAAGCAATGGAACTGGATGACAGTTTCGATGATGGTTGGGATCTAAGCGAAAATGACCCGGATTTTCCTGAAAACAGGCTGCGAACCCGATTCTATCGTGACCATAGCCGTTCCATTCTCACCTACAACAACAGCCCGGATATCGCTCCCGGCGTGATGCTCAATCCCTACCGCGGCTGTGAACATGGCTGCGTATACTGCTTTGCCCGCCCCAGTCATGAATACCTGGGTTTATCCGCAGGTTTGGATTTTGAAAGCAAGATATTCGTAAAACATGATGCGCCTGAACTGCTGCGCAAAGCGCTGAATGCGAAGAAATATATTCCCCAACCCATCTCCATCAGCGGCAACACTGATCCGTTTCAACCGGTTGAGAGACGCCTGGAGATAACCCGTCGCTGCCTGCAGGTCATGGCAGAGTTTCGCAATCCGGTTGGAATAATCACTAAGAATCATTTGGTTACACGCGATATTGATATTCTGAAAGAGCTGGCAGACTTTGGCGGCATCGCCGTGAACATCTCAGTGACCACATTAAATGCCGAGCTCACCAAAACCATGGAACCTCGAACTTCCAGGCCATCAACCCGATTAAAGGCCATTGAAAAACTGAGCAGCGCAGGTATACCGGTCAACGTGCTAATGGGGCCGATTATTCCCGGGCTTACCGATCATGAAATCCCTGCCCTGCTGAAGTCGGCAGCTGACGCCGGCGCACGCTCTGCCGGTTACACCATGCTGCGGTTGTCTTATGGATTGCGTGAGTTGTTTCAGGGTTGGCTGGATACACATTATCCTGACAAGAAATCCCGGGTACTGGGACGGATACGTGATATCAGAGGAGGTAAACTGAATGACACCCGCTGGGGTTTTCGTCAAAAAGGTGAAGGCCCGTATGCTGAGCACATCGCCAATGTGTTTGCTGTACACAAGAAAAAGTACCATCTGAATCACAAATTCAAACTGAACTGCAAAGCATTTCGCAAACGCCCGGAAAACGGTCAATTACATCTGTTTTAGTTATCACACCAGCGATTAGCCCAAAATCCGCATACCTATTACGGGCTAGACCATCGTATAATGTATGATTGCTTTCTTTAAATCCCTGGATGGAGAAGTTGTCATGCGTATGAGCTTTAAGCTTTTATTCGGTTCAGCTGCGCTGCTGGCTGCCGTACTTGCGGGTTTTTACCTGTCTAAACCACAGCCACCTCAAGAATATCAGGCGCTGGCTGCAGCCCCAGCCGGAAAAGTACCGGGCGGTGGTGATTATTGGGCCACGCGTTACACCTATCCTACATTCCAGTTCGATTCACGCTGGTTGACTGAAGCCAGGGTACAGCATGACCGCATGCGAGAAGCCACGCCGGCCGGTTTGCGAATGCAAACTGAGCGAGGCGGCAATAATTTGCCAACAGATGGTTTTACCCTTCTCGGCCCACGCCCGCTAAATACCGGCCCAGGTGCCAATGCAGGCCGTATTAATGCCGTCCTTTCACATCCGACTGACGAAACCATTGCTTATATCGGATCAGACGGCGGCGGCGTTTGGAAAACCACCAACTGCTGTGATGCCAACACGACCTGGACTCCGCTAACCGACGATCCACTGTTTAACTCCATTGCCATCGGTGATTTGGCATTTGACCCGAATGATCCGGATATTGTTTATGCAGGGACAGGTGATTTACGTTACGGCTCATTCTCATTCGGCAGCGCCGGCCTGCTGCGAACCAAAGATGCGGGCGCTAACTGGGAAATTCTGGGCGCCGATGAGTTTGCACCTGCTTTGACTTTACCACCCGGCAGCTTTCCACAATATCAGTCAATCGGTAAAGTACTGGTTGACCCGCGTGACAGCGAAACCATAGTGGTCGGCACCAAGACCGGCCTGTTCTTATCCTATGATGATGGAGCCAACTGGACTGGCCCATGCTTCACCAACAGCTTCAATACTCAACGTCAGGACATGACTGGACTGTTATTGTTTGATACCGGTACAAACACCGAAATTATGGCAGCCGTAGGTACTCGTGGTTTACCGACGGCAGTACAGCCGGATCTGGATCAAAATGGTGCTAACGGTATTTATGAGTCAACTATTCCAGCCAGCGGCTGCCCGGTCAGCTGGCAACTGCTCAGCCGTGGTGACAACGGCTGGCCGGCAGGCACCGGCAGCGGCGCACCTAATGGACCGGTAGGCCGCCTGGAAATTGCCCGGGCGCCAAGCGACCCGGACATTCTCTATGCTGAAGCTGTCAGCCCGGCAAACGGACAGTTCATGGGTGTATGGCGCTCACTGGATGGTGGCGCCAACTGGACGCAGCGTGCTACCCCAGGTGACCTGACTGGCTGTACCGCTGGTGGGCAGTCCTGGTACTACGCCGGTCTGCAGATTTCCCCCACTGATCCGGATCAACTTTATCTGAGCAGTTTGAACCTGTTCCGCTCCGATAATGGCGGAGATACATTCGGTGGTACAACCTGTGGCAGCAATGTACATGTCGACCACCATGCTCGAGCCTATGTGCTGAACGATCCTTCCAGGCTGCTGATTGGCAATGATGGTGGTGTGTACTACTCAGGCAATGCCGATGCAGCAACACCAGGACAGGTGAATTTCATTCAAATGAACAATACGCTGCCTACCATTGAGTTTTACTCAGGCGATATCACCGCAAATTTTGCCACCAGCAATGACCGTGGTGCTGTCGGCGGTGCTCAGGACAACGGTTCATCTGTGGTCACATGGACCGGGCCGGTGACAGCCACCAACTGGACCCGGGTGTTCGGTGGTGATGGCATTTTTGCACGGATTGAACCGGTGCTGGGACAGCGCTGGTATGTTGAATCTCAAAACGGCAATGTGGCGGTCAGCCAGAGTGGTCCTTTCGGCCCATACCAGGGCGTCAATGGCCCCTGGGCAGGCGATACGCTGTCGTTCCTGTTCCCATTTGAAATTTACAAACACGATTGCCCCATGGCTACCGGTTGTGAGCACCTGATAGCCGGCAGTAACCGTGTTTGGGAAACCATCACCGGTGGCTTAAATAACGCCAGCTGGTATGCCAACAGCCCGGACCTGACCAAAGGCACATTGAATGACCGCTCACATATCAACCAGCTGGCTTTCTCATTCAGTGATGAAACTGTTGCTATCGTAGGCACCAATGACGGCAATGTCGCGATCGGCTTCAACCTTGGCCAGGGTGTTGCCAATACCGCCACATGGGTTGATGTTACCGACGGTAATACCGTTCTGCCCAATCGTCCGATACTGGATGTGGTAACCGATGCGATTAACCCCATGATCGGTTATGCAGCGGTTGGCGGGTTCAATGACAATACACCGACAACACCGGGGCATGTCCTGCGGGTGGAATGCAACAGCGACTGCTCGAGTTTTACCTGGGAAGATAAATCAGGCAACCTGCCAAATATTCCAGTCAACTCCATCATGGTTAACCCCAACCTGCCCAACCAGGTATTTGCCGGTTCAGACTGGGGCCTGTATTTCACCAATAACATTACTGCTGACTCACCTGAGTGGATGCGTTTTACCGAAGGTCTGCCTTCAGTGATGATCTGGGATATGGCAGTAGATCGTGGCTTCACCACGCTGGCTCTGTTTACCCGCTCTCGCGGTGCACTCGCCTGGCCGTTGCCATTGGGTGAAGAAACATTGCTGATGGATGGATTTGAAGACATTCTGTAAGCGCACATAAAAAAGGTGGGCCCGTGCCGGCCCACCTATTTCTTCCCTTTGGCCTTTCCCCGAGGCCGCTACCGGCACTTCATCAATTTCCGATAGCCCTCCTTTGCTGTTCAAAGTCCCCCTTTCCCCCTTGTCGGTCCCTTGAACCCCTTTGGCTCCCCAGTCCCCCCTAGGTCCCCAAACGCTCTTCAACCCCCTTTTTTCTCCTCCCAACACCTCATGTCATATTTAGAATGTTTGCTGCACATGACTTAAGGTGGCTACAGTGTTGCAATACCCGGGGCTGCTAACCTTCCGGAAACCTTCCGATGTTGGGAATAAATATAAATGCTTTATTTTCAATGATTTAAAATCGATCTAGCGTTTAAGTAATTTGACTTGAAACGCTTGCCTGTTGCTTGAATTCAGTCCATCAATTCAGCTGATTCAGCGGTTTTACAGCTGAAATACAGATACCATTGACTGGTTAATACGGGCTGAACTGCAATAATCTGTAACAATTCAAATAATGCCGACTGATTTGCCTCAGTTTCACTGCCCAATTGTTGTTCTAATTCCAGCGTTAGAGTTTTCCCTGTTCCGGGACATATCGATTAGCCATATGCTTGTCCGGCAAGCTATACTTCGGCCTTGAACGATGGGAGTTGCAGACGGATGTCAGGGTCGACCTCTTACTTCCGCTTAGGTGAGTGGCTGGTCAAGCCATCTGAAAATGCCTTTGAAAGCGGGGATAGAAGATCTGTGGTGGAACCACGCGCCATGGAAGTGCTGCTGTACATGGCAGAAAACCCCAACACCATTCTGACCAGCGAACAGTTGCTGAACGAGTGCTGGGCCGGGACTTTTTATGGTGACAATCCAGTCCACAAAGCCATTGCTCAACTGCGCAAAGCGCTGAAAGACAAGGCATCCCAACCTGAATACATAGAAACCATCCGAAAACGGGGTTACCGACTGATAGCACCGGTTTCATTCCCGGATGGTGAGCACCGCCCCAAGTCACAGGTTACCTGGTCAGATGGTTCTCCCTATCTTGGACTGGAAGCATTCGATAGCCGTCATGCGGGTATCTTCTTTGGCAGAGGCGAAGCCATCGCCGGACTGACTACACGCATCAAACACCAGGTACAGGATGTACTGCCGTTTGTCCTGATTTTGGGTCCCAGCGGCTCTGGGAAAACCTCATTAATTCATGCTGGAATCTTACCTTTACTAACAGCAGAGCACGGTACCGAGGATATTCTGGGCGTCAGTAACGTTACCCTCAATATGGGCGGGCAACAGGCTGATGATCCGGTCATGGCGATGGTTGACGCGATAAGCCAATGGGACATAGATAACAAACCGATATTTTCCGACAACCAGCGACCGGATTTGGAACAGTGGCTGCGGAATGAGCAATACGATGAATTGATCGAACAGCTGGATCGGGCACTGAATCGTTACCGTTTTGTTCACCACATTCCAGAGTCAACCACTACCCTGTTGTGCATGGTTGTCGATCAGTTTGAAAAGCTTTGTGCCAACCCGGAAATCACTGAATCGGCAAGAAATCATTTTATGGATGTCCTTGCTGAACTGGTGCATTCCGGCAAAGTATTGGTGCTGGCTGCATCCAGAAATGACTTTTACCAGGAAATTACCCGCCTGCGGCATATCACCGAGCTCAAAAGCGGTAACGGGCAGCTGGATATCTTACCGCCGACATCCGGGGAAATATCGGAGATGATCCGCAACCCGGCCCTTGCTGCAGGCCTGACATTTGAGCAGGATCAGGAAACCCTGATATGGCTGGATGATCAGATTCGCGATGATGCGATTACACACCCCGACATCCTGCCGCTACTGCAATATACGCTGAATGAGCTTTACCTCAATCGAGATGAGAATAACTGCCTGTGCTTTGCTGCATACCACGATATGGGGGGGCTGCAGGGAGCCCTGAGCCAGAAAGTGGAATCTGTGGTCCAGGCACTTGATCAACCGGCTCAAAACAGCCTGGACAGCCTGCTGGGCCGCCTGGTCATGCAGCGAGACGATGAAACAGTGTCTTCCCGGTCAGCCGACTGGGATAAGATTGACGATCCCAATGAACAGCAGCTGGCCCAGGCACTGATCGATTCAAGGTTGCTGATCAGTGAATACAGCAATAACCGGCATACCATCTCGGTTACCCACGAAGCATTATTTGTGCACTGGCCAAGAGCCCGCGATTGGATCGACAACAACCGCGAGCTGTTACGCTCCTATGCCAACCTGTCGACAGCTTCCCAACGCTGGCTGGATGAAGATTGCTCTTCAGATTATCTACTCGGAAGTGGCAAACCATTGCTGGAAGCCAGATTATTATCAGACAGTCATCGGATTCAGCTGGACGATAACGATAAAACGTTTATCCAGGCATCCATCAAGCGCGCCAGCCGGCGCACTCAGCTCCGCAATCTGGCCATTGCAACGGTGACAGCTTTGGGCATAGTTGCGGGGGTTGCCAGTGTGATCGCCAACGATGCCAGAAAAACAGCCGTAGAACGGCAGGCCCAAGCCGAAAATCTGGTCGGCTTTATGCTTGGGGACCTTATGGATCGTCTGAGACCATTGGGCCGTCTGAACCTGCTGGATGTGGTTGGTGATGAAGCCATGCGTTACCTGGGCTCTCAAGATACCAGTGATGCCAATCAGGAAACACAATTATTGCGTGCCAATGCACTTATCCAGATTGGAGAAATACGAATTACTCAAGCGGAATCTACCGAAGCAGAGGCAGCTTTTTCGGAAGCCAATGATATTCTTGAGAATCTGATCCAGGAACGACCTGCACATGGCCCTACTCTGCTGCAGGCAGGAAATGCCAAATACTGGCTGGGTTATCTCAACTATCTGGAACACAACCTGGATGATGCCGCTCAGGAATGGCAGGGTTATAAAGACCATGCACAACAATGGGTAGATCTTGAGCCGGAAAACCTAGATGCCAAGATGGAGTTGTCATATGCCTGGAATAATCTTGGAACTCTTGCCAATGCAAACCGGCAACTAAATGACGCAACCATCTATTTTGAGCAATCAACAGATCTAAAACAGCAAGTGCTAACAGCACGACCTGGTGATACAGCGCTTGCGATTGAACTTGCAGACAGCTACTCCTGGACTGCCAGGACAGCCCAAAGGACCGGCTTGCTTGACAAAGCCAGTGATTATTTCCAAGAGGAAATTGATTTAATGGACAGTCTTTTTATGGCTGATCAAGATAACACTCAAGTTCTCTACAGACTGATAGTTGCAAAATTAAACTCAGGCAGAATACTTAGCGAACTGGATAGCCCGGAAAAGGCTGTGGATATTTTTCAAACAGCCATACAGCAAATGCAGTCCTTAATAGATATCGACCCCAGCAATAAAGAATGGTTAAGAGTTTACGCCTACTTATTAATTGATTATGGCTGGACCTATTATAAACTATCCCAATTCAATTTAGCTAAGCAGCAACTTGAACATTCTCATGAAGTAATGCAGCAGCTGACCACTTCTAACAGCAGAAACATTGAATGGCAGCGATCATTATTAAATACTCAGCATAGGCTGGCTCAAATCATGTATCAATTACGTGAAACAACGGAAGCTGAACAGCTTATAAATGAAACTCTGGCAAACACACAACAGCTATATCAAAGCAATGACAAAGATACATTAACTCGTATATTATTAGCTGAAATTCTAATCACAAAAGGTGAATGGGTATGTGAATCAGATAGATCAACAGCCGCAAATTTATGGCGTTCGTCTATGGAAATCCTGGAACCAATAGCTGCTGAAAGCAAGGACACACGCATACTCAGCCCGTTACTTAAGGCCAAATCCAATCTCAACTTTGAAATTGATGATTTGGTTAAACAATTTGAAAGTATGGGGTACAAACCAGCGCTATTGGGCACTTACTTTTATAACAAACTGGAGAACAACATATGTCGCAAAACGACCCAGTCGCTGTAACACTTACAGTATCTTATGTAGGACACGGGGGAAATGCCAGAAATGGTAGATATTTCTATAATTACACGCCTGATTTTGTGCAGGTTGATGACAAAGATACAGCAATAACCTATGCATTGGACTCAAAAAGCGCAACCAGATTCAGTATCTACAGTTATGCCCTGTGTGACCCTACCAACCAAATGTATGATGTAAATCTTGAAGGTGGTGTACTTTCCATGATGGACCATTGCTCGGAAGAAAATCAAGTGATCATATTGTCTATATTAGTTAAGGACAACGAAACTGGCGTAATCATCGATTGCGATCCACAAGTGACAAACGTTCCACCACCGGATTAAGCGTTTCCTTATATTGAAATATGAGATAGCTTTATTCAATTAATATTAACGGCTGATAAATCAGCCGTTAATTTCATATTCAAAATGCCTTAATTGTAGATTCTTAGAAACATTGCAACTAAGTTTAGCATTAACATAAAAAGTGGCTTACGCCACTCCACTCATAAAGCTTTACCACTTTTATTCATTGCCCTGCCGACATCACTGGCACTGTCAGTTATATTTGTTAACACAGGATAAATGAGTGTATGATGCTTATCGCAATATACTTAAAAAGGGTTGAACAACTTCGCAGCATAAGGATAAGCAAAAACCTATTATGGGGCCAAGGATAGCCCGTACATTTCAACACATTTGTATATGCATGTTCCTGTAAATCCAAAAAATGGGAGGCGACACATGTCTATTAATGAATCCATCAACATTGCGCTGAACGTCGCATTTGTCAACCAAGGGGGGAATGCCAATGACGGTAAATATTTCTATAGTTACACTCCGGATTTTGCACTGGTATCAGCCAGCGATACACGAATTACCTATAACTTAAACGGGCCTGGAGATAAGCGCTTTGTGATACACAGTTTTGCTATTTGTGATCCTAATAATGAAATGTCTGACTTCCAGTTGACAGATAGTTCATTTTCAATGACTGATGCATACAAAAACATCAATGAACTTATTGCATTAACCATATTGGTAGAAGACACATTGACTGGGGATATTATCAATTGTGACCCCCAGGTAACTAATGTACCTCCACCGGATGACGAAGATTAAACTATAACCAGGTGTATATTTATTATTTAATACTCTAGCCAATTTTATAGTTACCGGCATAATTCTTATCATAAATTCAATTTAATCAGCAAAAAAAGCGCCGGGCAGTGCCCGGCGCTTAACTATCCCTCTTGAATTAATTGACTAAATTAATTCGCGCAAATACTCACATCATCAATACCGGCTTCAACGATGTCTCCAGTGCTGGGACCATCAGCAGCCTGCATACGCAGCTGAACTTGTGACCCTGCCGGAATCTGCGCTGTTGCAGGTGTCCAGGCAGCCGAGTTCGTGACATCACCAAAGCTGGCGATTGATGTAAAGCTGGCGCCACCATTGGTGGAGACTTCCAGATTGAAGAAATCACCTGCATCGTCACCGGCATCCCGTTGACCGTGGAAGTAGAACGCTTCTAGCGTAGAAGCTTCATTAACTGTCCACACAGGAGACAACAGGATACAGGTGCCACCATCAATATCATTCACACCGAGCGAAGTATTGGTAGCGCTGAACAGTGCAGAACCCGAGCCTGTGGTGTTATCTCCACCAACCTGAGTAATGGTTCCACCTGCACTTTGCTGGCCTGGAGTACCCAGGACAAAATCACCTGTTGAACAGGTGGCAGTGCCTGCATTGCCCCAGCCGGCAGCGCCGCTTTCAAAGTTTTCTTCAACACTGCATTGGCCGGAGCCACCGGTGTCTTCAAAAACCCGTACACAGCGGAACTGGCTTTCGTTATCCAATGTGCCGGTATCTTTATCATTGACAAATACCAGACGGAATCCACTACCGGTGAAGCTTTGGCCAATCGGTATGCTGTAGCTCTGGAATGCACCACCACCTGTATATTGCGGTGTCACTGCATTACCGAACGCCTGAGTACCGAATACACGGAAAATCCGATTAGCGGTCAATCCATTATCCTCATCCATACCAACACCGTGAATTTCACCCTGTGAGCTGCTGGAGAATTCAAATTCAACAACAGTATTAGGCGTCAAGGTATAAGTCTGGGTAGAAGCGCGCCAGCGGTTACCGATTAACTGCAGGGTGTCACCACCATCCAGAATATTAACGCTACCGGTGCCATCCTGATTGGAGAACGCGGTGGTAGCGAAATTATTGAAATCAATCGAACCTGCCGGGCAATTGCCTGCTGGTGGGTCTGTTACAGTGACTGGCTGAACCTGATTATCGGTTGCGCCATCATCATCAGTTACAGTCAGACTGACATTAAATGTACCACCCGCACCATAAACATTATTGGTGGTTACACCGGTGCCTGTTCCACCGTCACCAAAGTTCCAGGCGTAGCTGACAATACTGCCGTCGCTGTCGGAACTGCCACTTGCGTCAAAGCTACAGGACAGATCATTACAACTGAACGTAAAGCTGGCTGAAGGCGGCTGGTTAACAGGTGCGTTTTCAAATACGCGCACACAACGGAACTGGCTTTCATTATCCGGTGTGCCGGCATCCTTGTCATTGACAAATACCAGACGGAATCCAGTGCCGGTAAAGCTCTGCCCTACAGGGATGCTGTAGCTCTGGAAAGCGCCACCGCCGGTGTACTGCGGGTTAACCACGTTACCGTAATTCTGGGTGCCAAATACTCTGAATACACGATTCTGCGTCAAGGTATTGTCTTCATCCATACCGATACCGTGAATCTCACCCTGTGAAGTGCTGGAGAATTCAAATTCAACAACCGTATCAGGTGTCAGGGTATAGGTCTGGGTGGAAGCGCGCCAGCGGTTGCCGATCAACTGCAGGGTTTCACCGCCACTGAGTACATTGATACTGCCGGTGCCGTCCTGAGTGGCAAAGGCTGTGGTTGCAAAGTTATTAAAGTCAATAGAACCTGCCGGGCAGTTGCCGGTTGGCGGATCGGTTACCGTAACCGGCTGAACCTGATTATCGGTTGCGCCATCGTCATCTGTTACTGTCAGGCTGACATTAAATGTGCCCGCAGCACCATATACATTATTGGTTGTTACGCCACTGCCAGTTCCACCATCACCGAAGCTCCATGCATAGCTGACGATGCTGCCATCACTGTCAGAGCTGCCACTGGCGTCAAAGCTGCAGGATAGATCATTACAGTTAAAGGTAAAGCTTGCATTAGGCGGCTGATTGGTCGGGCCACCGCTGCCACAGCTTGGAATGCGGAATGAACATACTCGGGTTGTCCAGTTGAAGTTACCAGTGGTTTCCACATATTCATTAGCAATCCAGAAAGTACACTGATCAACTGGATCCATACTGGCACTGGCATAATCAGCCCAGCGGTTGGCACCGGTGTGTGCACCGGACCCATCCACACAAACTGATTCCTGCTGAACTGTGCCCGGCGCATCTACCCCACGCTCATGCACGGTGAAGTAAATTGACGGGAAAGAACTGCTGCTGGAACGGGTATAACCAATACCGATATTGCCATCCTGATCCAGCGTACCACTGCCCATCCAGCGGCTGAGCCCATCATTAAAATCAATCACGCCCAGCAGGTCACCATTGTCACTGATGCCGGTGGCATTGTTCAGCGGGTTGATATCAACACCTGCCCATAAAACACCGGCGCGATCACCACCAACGTCTACGTTTTTGGTCATTACACCTTTCAGCAGGCCTTCATTGGAGAAGTAGCGAACATTAAAACGATACATGGTGTTGGCAGCAACAGGGTCCAACCGCTGTGCGTTGGGTTGGAAAATACAGTCACGGCTGAATCCACATAAATTAATATCAAACTCAGGCACACCAATGCTGTTGATCTGATTCAACGTGGAACTGCCCGGATTGTTGAAGTCCACACAAGCTTCCCACATCCGCAAACGGTCTGAACCAGGCACTCCAAATGCCTGTGCATCGGTTGCGTGGATCATGTAGTTACAGGTACCGGCTGGCGGCAGACTTGGACCTTCCAGATGCGCCGGCATGGTGCCGAATTCCAGATCGTCACCGCTGGTACTGCTGGTGAACTGTACAAAACTGGCATTTGCATTACCTGCCAAAATGGCATCACGATCAAATACCGTCAGATATGTACCCACAAATGTGTTACCCGCAAACTGATGGGTAATCATGTAGTAGCCGTCTTCCCAGAGGCCAAAGTGAGGGTAATCATTGAAAGACGCCGGAGTGACCTGAAAGGCGTACTGTGTATAGGAGCTTAATGGGTCTTCATTCGCCGAAACTGCTACACACTGTACTCCATTCCCGCCTGAACCGGTAAACTGGCTGAAAAACCAGCGCCCTGCCAGATGATCATAAAGTACGATTGGATCACCGGCGTTGGTATTCTGACAAACACCACCAAGCCCCTGCCAGAAAAGGTTGCCTGCAAATGGACCGGCTGCTACCGAACCGTCTGATTTGTTGAATACAATGAAACCCAGGTTGACGTATTCGACATAGTGATTCAAACCTACGTCGCCATTGGTGTCCGGCGGAGTAATACGTGGCAAACCAATTGATGCATTGCTGTCATTGGAGTAACCCGGAATACTGAGTAAAGTGCTTGGTGCACGCAAAGGGGAAATTCCACTGCGATTTTGCACTGTGTCGGTACCGGGAGGAACGTCGGCAGGTGCCAGTTTCAAAAAATCAGGTGTCTGGTGATCATTTATCGCACCTGGTCTGGCCTGCTGTAAAAGCCCGGCATCTTCATTCTGCTGCCTGATGTTCAACAACTCTGCCAATGGTGCGGACTGTCCTGTCCGAAGTGCTGCGCCGCTGTTGACCACTTTGTCAACAACTCCGCCTGCGCCCTGCGCGGCGCCATCCTGGGCTACCGCGCTAAACGGCATAAAAGCGCCTAGCGAGCATGCCATGCCTAGGGCCAACAGGCCCATCCTAGTCTTCTTCATTGTCATCAACCTCCATGATTGCCTAACCCGATTTGCAACAGTATTGCCCATTCAGCCAGGCTGCTAATAAAACAGACAACCAATCTGTTTTTTGTAAATTCATAACAATTTATTTGCTAATATATTGCTATATAAATATGAAGTTCTTACTCCATATTTTTCATAATCCATTATTTTTCAATGTTTTTTTCGGAAATTAATATGCCCATACAGAAAGTAAAATTATTTGCAGGAGCAAAACCAAAATGGCTTTTGGCGCTGGTCACGGTATTAATCTGCGGGATGTCTTCAGCTGCAGAACCCATCAAGCCACCCTTTGAAGGTTCTTTAAAGGAACGATATGCCATCGTAGCAGCCAAGCATATTCCAGATAATGATCAGAGCGATTCATTCAAGATCAAAAAAGTATTATGGGATCCAAGAAATCAAGTCAACCAAAATGACGACGTAATAATCAGCAATTTCTCTCACCTGAACGGGAATATTCCTTCCAACAATAAAAGGCAAGTTGATTGCCATATTCTGGTCATCAGTCGTTTCCGCAAACACCCGATGTTCCGCGATCAAATCGAAGATAACCCCGACGGCATGACAATTCAGCAATTGCCAGCAGTGGGACCGGGCGTTTTCAACTGCAGCGATGAAGTTATCAGAATTTATGACGCTGTCATTGATACAGATCAAGATAGCAGCAAATCCGCCCTTATTACCGACCTTTTAACCCTGGTTGAGTCTGAAGATATGCAAAGTCACAGGCTGGCATCTTTTCAACTGGCCATGCATGGTGATTGGATGGGACAGGCCAGCCAGAAGAATGTTGATAACCTGCAGAGCATTCTGGCAAAAAATACCCTGCCACATGAAGCAACCGAGATGCTGATTCAAGCGAGTCGTGGACTATCTGAACAGCAGTATCAAGGCTGGTTCAGAGATTATTTGCTGAGCGTCTTGAAAAATAACCCATCGTCTTTTGACCTGGGCAGCTTTACACCTTTATTAGTACGAAGCAGCTTACTAATATTAAGAGATATGTCACTGGCAGAAAAATCCGACTGGGAACTAATCATGCCATTTATCTACAGCAATGCCCCGGGTGTATCCAAGGCGGTTATCCTGGTGTTGAATGATCTGGACTCTGAAAGATTCAATTCCGAAAGCGAAGCATTGCTGACTGATGAAACCAAATCCGGGCAGTTGCATACAGAAACCAGGAGAGCTCTGACTGCTCATTTAAGACAGGTATCTGCTTTATAAATCCACGCCCTCGTTAAAATTACAACAGCTCCGATATATGTCGGAGCTTACGATCACCTGAGTTTTGCCTGAAAAGCACAGTCAAGATTAATTTAATGCTCTTAATTTACTGCCCCGTCCTTTGGGCGCGTACCTTTTCGAGAATTTCTGAGCGACGCTGCAAGTGATATTCCATTTCACTACCCTGCCCCATTACCTCATAAATATTCGCAAGTTGCGCGTGAGCCGACGCGACATTGACATGATCAGGGTTGAATAACCTTATCAGTAATTCCAGATCGGCTGATGCCAACAACAACGCTTCGTCTGTTCGACCTAAATGCAGCAAAATATTTGCCTTGGTTTCACCAACCATGGCTGCTCTGATATCTTCTGTACCATAGGTCGCAATGATAACCTGCTCAGCTTTTTCCAATATCGGCAATGCTTCCTGATACTGCCCATTTGCATCCATTACCTTAGCCAGGCTTAAAAGCCCGAGCGCTGCTTCGGCATGCTCTGAACCGAAGATATTTTCGCGAATTTCAGCACTCTCGCGTGCAGCTTCAACAGCCTCTGCATACTCCCCCTTATTAGCAAGCAACTCAGATAAATTGCGCAAAATGCCGGCACGGAAGCGTTGGTGTTCCGGATTATCCGAGCTGGATTTGGTCAGGCCTTCACGCAGCACAGATTCGGCACGTCCCGGATCACGCTGCAGCCGATAACTCTGCCCCAGAAAAATATACGGCTGAATGGAATCAGGGTGACTTTCCCCCAACAACTGCTGACGGCCACGAAGCCCTTCCCACAGCAAATCAACAGCGGCCATATGCTCACCCTGGTTACCGTGAACAAATGCCATCAAAAAAGTAGCATCGTAAAGTGCTTCTGATGGTGGGTGTTGTTTTAACTCTATCAGTGCTTGCTCCAGCAATGGCTTTGCTGCCTTGAAGTCGTAGCTGCCGTAATAGTGGACATGCGCCAGCTGGACCTGGCTTTCAGCCACTTTTAAAGTGTCACCACCCTCACGCAAGTCCAGTGCGTGAGTTGCGAGTGCTTTCGCCGACTCATACTCAGTCAATGTTGTATATATATCGGCTATCGTATATTGAAGGTCTGCCAATAGTTCAGGGGCGGCGGTGGCATTCTCAGATACAGCCTGTGCGCCGCTTTCCAGGATTTGTTCAGCAGTCACCTTAACGCCTAGGGTTTGAACCGGATCAGCATTTTTAAAAGCATCAACCAACAAATCAGTGACCGCTGTTGCACGACGCTGCTGCATCAATGCTGCATCTCGTTCAGCTTTTATCTGTTGCGATTGCAGCCAGACAAGCACAGTGCCGCTGATAACGGCAATCAGTAAACCTATACCCAGGCCAGTCGGTAACCAGTTCCGCCTCCAGAATTTGCTTAATCGATATTGCCAGCTGTGGCCTGCCGCCAATACCGGCTGTTGCGATAAAAACCTCGATAACTCCAGGATCAAATCGTTGACGGTCGGGTACCGATCATCAGGGTTACTGGCTATGGCGCTGTGCAGGATTGCATTTAATTCACGCCTGGCCTGCGAATTAGCTATTTTGACTGCCTTTGAATGCGAAGAGCCTGATTCATGCTGCCCATCCGCTGGGCGGACACCAAATAACAGCTGGTGCAAAATAATACCCAGCGAATAAACATCGCTGGCCACATTGGTTGGCTGGCCGGCGACCTGCTCCGGACTGGCATATTGAGGCGACGCCCGATTAACACGTGTAAGTTCAGCAACTCTGGCATCAGCCTCAACCGAACGCAGTGAAGCAATTCCAAAGTCTAATAGCTTAGGTTCACCCTCTTCTGTCACCAGAATATTACGTGGCTTTAAATCACGATGGATAACCAGATTGCGATGTGCATAATCGACTGCACGACACAGTTTTATAAATAATGCTATACGCTGTTTCAGTGACAACTGTTGTTTTTCACAATAGACCGTAATGGGCACCCCTTTGATATATTCCATGACAACATAGGGTTGCCCGGAACTGGTCATACCGCCATCCAGAATCCTGGCAATATTGGGATGCTCCAGATAGGCCAGGATTTGCCGCTCACGCTTAAACTGCTGAACCGTCTGCTCGCCCATTACATCTGAACGAATAACCTTAACCACCACCTGCTGCTGGTATTGCTCATCACTGCGCTCGGCTAGAAACACCTGGCCCATACCGCCATGGCCCAGAATATCGATCAGGCGATAACGGTCCAGCTGTGGATCCAGAACCTCCAGTGATAGCAGCTCCAATGTGCTGTCCAGTGCGGTTGTTACGCCTTCGGTATCGGCTTCACTGGATATTTCCAGTAGCTGCAACGCTTTCTGCTTGATTACAGGTTCTGTATCGCTTTCCTGCAGAAACATCTCGTGCTGGTCTGGTGGAATTTCCGCCAGTTGCTCATATAGAGCTTGTATTTGTTGCCATT
Organism: Wenzhouxiangellaceae bacterium; assembly: GCA_028289455.1. Taxonomy (GTDB): domain Bacteria; phylum Pseudomonadota; class Gammaproteobacteria; order Xanthomonadales; family Wenzhouxiangellaceae; genus JAJFKX01. The sequence continues at coordinate 24,392 of JANQPN010000043.1, read as the reverse complement.
GTTTTTTGGTTAATGAAAAGCTCATCATTAAAAGATTAAACTCTAGCCGTTAACAGAGCAATTCTAATCAGAGTTAAATATTCTTGTTGAGAATAATTCTTGATGCATCCTAACCAAGCCACTCCAGGCAATTGAACTGAGTGCAATAGCATTCTTTACAATTCCAGCTTCTACACCTCCCGTTGCACAGTGACCCCCAATACAACCACCAAGACTTGCTTCAGCAAAACCAGCTCCTGATACACTCGCCTTAACCGAAACACTTCTAAAAGCATCACCCACCTCTTTACCTACTTCAACCTTTATTCTTTCTAAAGCTTCTACACTATCCAGTGAGGTGAGGTCAGATAATGGTTGCTCATATGTTACTGATAGGACTGGGGAAACCTTAGCGGAAACGCTAACACTGGGCTCTACGAATTCTGCATCAAACCCCTCTTCTGAGATACTATATTTTACGCCATATGCAGTAACATTCGCTTGCTCATAAGTTTGTTTTAAAAAGACACCGAATAATTTAGACCTATATCGGTTCCATGTCGCTTCTGCTTCAGCGTTTAAGCTGCTTAACTGATTATATAGATATGCGATAGCTGCAGTTTGCGCTCCGTTCACAAACTTTCCACCGGTTATAACAGAAATACTTCCACCAACAGTGGCAACTATTACAGTTTGTGCTTCAGCAGATTGAATACTTGCAAGCTTTTCAGCAAACCCCAAACTAAAGGCCTTAGTTAATCCTGCAGAAACAAAACCATGCCCAAACTTTCCACCCTGAAGCTCGGACATAACACCACCTGCTGTTGCATGTAATAGAATCCTGGTTGAGTTGGTAATATCTTTAAGCCCTCCAATTTTGCCGAAAACTTTTGTAGAGACACCAGCGATCAGTCCTGCTTTCAATGATCTACCGAAATCACCAGTAACCGCATAATTACTTAAAAATGCATACGCACCACAAACGGCCGGACCCACTGAGCAAGCTGCTACACTTGCTATGGTGTTAAGTATCGGATTCGAAGCAACATGCTTAAGTATCCGGTGGCCAAATAGCCCGAATAAAGCCCTTTTGAATATCCGTTTAAAACTAAACCCACTAGGATCCGTATAACTCAGCGGATTATTTAACACATAACTGTAGCGGTTAAGGTTCTGTGCATTCTCAGGCGCCTGTACAACCGGATCTGCCTGCAGAAAACGACCCAGCACCGGATCATAAATACGGCCATTCATATGAATAATGCCCGCTTCTGATACATGCTCGTGACCAGTGAATCCGCGATCAGTAATATTGCTCAGTGGGTTCGGCGAATAACGACCAAGCGGACTCCAATCATTAGCTAGACGCTGACGGCCCCAGGCATCAAATGACATCGCCTGTACTGTGCCGTTGTGTTGAATGATTACATCTGTGGAGCCGATATGATCTTTGAGCAGATAATCCACCTGAGTCACATTGGTAGAAGGATAATAATGTGCAATAGCTATGCCGGCGATATATCGACGGTATTCAGTGGTAACTCCATAATCAATAATTTCAACCGCGCCTACATACAAGGTGGTTTTGCTGTTAGTCCCTGTGTCGGTCCGGCGGAAGCGGCTGCGATCCACGCCATAATCAAACAGCGAGGTGTGACTACCCTTGACTATCTGCCGTGGCTTATCAAATACCGTGTATGTAATACTGCGTCCATCACCACTAATCTGATTACCGTTGGCATCATATGTATAGGCCACTCCACCCGCATCGGTAACCGCATGCGGACCTGCATTTTGCCCATAGGTATAATTTATCAAGGTGCTGCCCGAGCCACAGGCATCCGGACCTGTGGTTGTACCCACATCTGATTTACATATGATATTGCCGGCTTCGTTATAGCGCACAGTCTGCGTAACCACCGGCAAGCCATTATTCAGTTCAGGTACGGTTAGTTGAACTTCATTTAGCCGATATAAACTATCGTAATAAAAGTCTTCTTTAAGATCTTTACCACCGCTTTGATCGTGACGTTGCTTCAAGGTACCCAGGCTATCCCAGATAAAGCTGAGGTCCTGAACTGGAATACTGTTGCCATCGCTGGCCATCAGGTTAAGCAGATACCCTGTTTTCTGATCATAAATCGCCGATGTATCAATATTACCGCCGAGAGTGGCTGAGGTGATGTTGCCACGGGCATCCATTGCAGTAATTTCCTGATAGATCACGCCGGGGTTGGAGCCGGTCGAGCCTTCCCGGGCTTCCTGAAGCTTATTCAGGTGACCAAAGCTGTTGTAGTGATAACGGATACCACGATCCCCACCGGAAGCATCGAACTGCTGGAACAACCGGCCGAACTGATCATAACGGGTGGTTTCAGTAAAACCCTGCCCTCCAATAGCTGTGGTCCGTACTGATACCCGTCCAAACCCGTCATAGTCATAATCACGCTGGTGTAACGTCTCACTGGGCGTGACCGTATCATCTAGAATCTTCTCAACTATTATCTGGCCTTTTCCAGATACTGAGCTTCCAGTCTGATTTTGATAAATGGTTTCAGTGGTAGAAACTGTGTTGAAAATTTGATCGCCCAGACTATCAACATCCGTCCGGTCATAGCGATTAATAATCCGCCCCAACAGATCGTATTCAAAATCTACTGCCTGGTTTTTACTGTCGCGTTGCCGGGTCAGCTGACCCAGAACATCATACCGATATGACCAAATACCTTTATCCGGATCATTCATACCAATTTTGCGGCCCATAAAGTCATAGCTCATGGTTACCGAAACGAGATCCGCGCCTCTTACCAGCATCAGGTTTCCTATGGAATCATAGCCATAGATAATTTCACCACCATCGTTATCCTCAAGACAAACGGTTTCACCCAGAGCATTTTTGCTTTCAATGCGCGTCTGCCCGATACCGCTAAGCGGTTCATCCACCATCCGAACCGTTAACCTGTCTGCAGTAGAACCATTACAGGCAAAACTCACGTCATAGCTATAGGTAGTATCACTGCTGTCCGGCAAAGTAATAACTTCCGGCCGACCTACTTCATCATAGCTAGTGACAGTCCAGTACTGCTGCCCCGTGATCACAGGTTCTGATACCTTGTGTACACGCCCTGATTCATCATAGAACGTGTCCACTTTGCTGAAACTACCGTTAAAGGTTTGCCGTTCCCGGCGGACTTCACGGCCCAGCTTGTCGTAATAAGCTCTGGATTCCGGACTGCCGGCAGCGGTGCTGACTATTCGGTATTCCGCAGCAGCAGGGCAATTACCGGGTATGTCTATACATAGCTGATACCGGGTTTGGTTCCAGGCGCCGGTTTCAGAGCGACTGAAGTAAGCTCGGCCCATCGCATCGTAAGTGGATTCTGCGCGTGCCCCATGGATATCTTCTACCATTAATGGATTGCCATAAGCATCACGGGTGGTTTCACCGGCAATATCCAGGTTCTGAACCAGCTGCCCATAAGCATTATGACTTTGCTGCACATACCTTCCCAACGCATCATAGGTTACTGAGCTGCTGCGTGTACTGATAGCAGCATCACCTGTTGCCGGTGAGCTGACCGTAGTCGTTAGACGGTTACCGAATAAATCCAGCGTATAACCGGTCACCACCTGATGCTGGCTGTTATTCGGCTCAACTATTTCTTCGGTCAATATACCGGTCTGGGTATCGTAGTTGAATGCAGATTCACGCCTCACCAGGGCTGTGCCCGGGCGATCAGTTTCTACCACGCTGGTGGCAAGCCGCCCCAGGAACCATTTATTGATCCAACTGGCATCATCTCCATTAAGACCATCTGACTCATGGTAGGTATTGCTTGTGGATTGTGTTGCAACCAGTTGGTTATTTTGGTTGTATGTTTTCACCTCAACGGCAGTGGCATTGCCATAGTTATCACCATAGATATTGCCGGTCAATACTGAATGAGTTTCCCGGCCGTCTAATGTGAAGCTGCGCTCGATGCTACCCTTTATGTAAGGGTATTGAGCATTGCCCAAAGTAATGTTGCTGTCCCACTCATTGATAGCATAGCTAATTACCGTGCCTACCACATCACGTGTAACAGCTGCTGTGCCCGCTACCGGCCAAACCGGAAGCGTTACACCTGTATCTGCAGCAGTCAACTGCCATGGATCTTCACCCATGGTCAATAATGATTGCGTGGTATCGGCCGGTGTACCAATGTACGGAAAGTCCTGACGGTATCGCGTTGCTGTCCGGATACTGGACTGCGGATCAAAAGTGATGACTTCACTGAACCCGAGAAAGCCCCGGCCGCCGCCCTGCAGGCGAGCGCCCGCATAATGATACTGAATATGACTTTCTGCATTTGGGCTGCCATCCAACGGCGCGCTGCTGCTGATCTGCGAAACCACATAAACCGGCATAATCACATCATATACAACTGATCCATTACCCCAATCAGCATCAGTGGCATTGAATAGGCGAGTGTATACCTGGGAGTCTGTCAATGGCGCATAGTTGATATCAGTTTCTGCGCCAAAGCCATCGCTGATCTGAGTAATAGCATTGGTAAAACCCTGAGTAGCGCCAGGTGCAACATTATGGCCCCAACGAATTTTCAGGTGTTCAATCTCACCTAGATTATTCCGCTCAACCTGCCACTGATCCAGTTTGCCATCGCCGTTTAAATCGGTGAATATCGAAGCTTCCCCTTCGCCTTCGATATTACCTGCCGGCACACCTGTTCCAATACTGGCATCAAATCCACCAGATTCATTACTTAAATACGCCTGCCAGGTTGCATTCCCGGCACCAGGCGCACTTGGGTAGAGAATATCGACTCGGCCATCGCCGTTGTAATCCACCATTTGGACGTGTAGCTCTACATTCTCTGGAACAACACCTACTGACACAGCCGGTAAGAGGCCACTACCAGTATTAACCTGATATTGCCACTGGTCATTGATGTGGTTTAAATACAGCAGATCAGCTAAACCATCTCCATTCACATCAGTTGGGATCGGGTTGGCGGTTACCGGCAAATTAACCGGATTGCCCGGGCCCGGGCAGAAGTTTATCGCGCAATCGCTACCGTAGGCGATCAATTGCCGGTTACCAAAACTCGGGTTAGTTAAGCTGCGGTCAGACAACATCACATACCAATGCGACTTTTTAAAACCTGAAGATTCTCCCCCACCGCCTTTGCCCGATTGATTACCGGACGAAACATAATTGCGGATATCACGCCACAGAATATCCACCGCCCCGTCACCGTTATAATCAAATACCGTGACCGATCCGATAACCTGACCGCCAATCACGCCATCTTGAGTATAGGTTTCTGAGCCGACGGTTATCGGTTGAAAATCATCATCAGTATTTTCCAGGTTGATCAATATCGGGCTGGTAAAGGTTTGTGCAATAGGCGTGGATGCACCGGCCTGATTAAAACTGATAAACAACTGAGTACCCTGCCGGTAAAGCAAGTCGGTCAGGCCATCACCATCAAAGTCCAGTGCTTGCTTCAGCACCGCTACATCGTTGCTGTCATTGATAGTGCCGATGGTTACCGGAGCGACAAAAGTCGTTCCATTCCAGGAACGTCCTTGCCAGGCTCCCTGATAGTTATAAACGATATCCGTAAACCCGTCGGCATCATAATCAACCAGACTCCACTGACGCATTTCGCCTTCAGCATTGGGCGGTAACTCATCCATAATTAAATTACCAATTTCTCCTATAGCAAACAGATATTCGCCATTTTTCCGGGTAACAAATATTGTTTCGGCATCACCGTTGCCATCGATATCACCGAACTGGACACTTTGAAACTGCTGCTCCGAATCATTCCAATTCACTGTTGTAGCATTGGTGCCATTAATGGCATTCAGGCTTTTATCCCAGGTAAATACTGTTGCCGGATAACAAACACTGCCTGCTGCATCATTGCATTCTTCAATGGCATGGATGATCTTGCGGCCCAGCCCGTCACTGTCATCATTGGGATTGGTATCGCCGTCATCATAATGCAGCGTATATGCGCGCAACCATTGCAATGCCCCGCCGGCTGTAACCCTGGCCCTGCTGTCGATCCGCGTGAGCAACTGGGTTGACTGCAACTTAACACCGGCCAGATACCCTTCTGCGGTATCGGTACGGCCACTGCTGTAATTAAATTTCAGTTCGTTATATGGTTGTGTGCCGGCTCTGGAATTCCCGGTATATAAAATTCTGTCGATATGGAACTCAATACCGGCATTAACCGCATCAAATTCGTTGTAAAGATATTCAATATAATTACCGGCGCTGTCTTCGAAGTGGTTTTGCGCCCAGCTGAATACCGCACTCCCTGATGCAGCTGATTCAATTCGAGAATCGCTGCTGTTTCCATATTCACTACGCGAGCCATCCTTGCGCCATACTTCAAAATATGCCGGGCCATTACCCTGACTGTCATGCGCAATGACCTTGGTGAAATCATCAATTTCAAGACGATATTCAGAACCTGCCGCACCGTAGTTACCGGTACCCGGCACCAACATCAGGCGCTGACCATCCAAACAGAAACGATCATCCATCGTCAGAGTAACGCCGCGCGCCGTTGGTGTGGAGTCTTCCTGCTCAATAGTCTGTGCACAGCGGCTGATTGCAGACAATCCTGTAACAGACCAACCGACACCCAACGGCCCATTTCCACCCTGACTGCTGTAACCCAGCCCGATCTGTGGAGCAACCCCACCAGAGCCCGGTGCAGTCAGAATTGGAATGCCATAATTTGCGTTACCAGACTCATCCACTCGAAACTCACCGGCAGATGTGCCGACTTCAGCTGATGCCAGTATGGCCGGATCATTGGCCGATGGTGGATCAGCCAGCTGAATAGCAGGTACCGGATCAGGTGTACCGGAGCCACCCGATTGATTCACATTAACAACGAGCCCGCTGTTATCCGGTGCCCATTCAGAACATTGCCCTGAACCATTGCAGGCATTTACCCGGTAATGATATTGCCCCTCTTCACCTGCCGCTTTTTCCAACAGCAGACTGGTTTGTGTTATATCACCAGCCACCAGGTTCCAGCTTTGCCCTGGCGTTTGTTCTTCCAGATTGTAGGTTGCTGCACCTGCAGGTGCAGTCCAGCTGAGCGTATATCGGTATGGATGTGATGGTGTGGCATCTTCCCAGGTTGCGCTGACACTATCTGGTGGCCCCTGGATGGCGCCGGCACTGGTATCCACGATCCACTCAAAGGCGGGGTTCGGATGGAACGTCGCACACCCCAATCCACCGATACAGGCAGCCACCTGGTAACAATACAAACCGGTTTTATCATCTGGTTTATCAAATAAATGCCGGGTATTACCAAACGAAAATACTATGCTGGGATCGCCATCGTTGCAGCTGTCATCACCATTAAGGTCATACCATTCTTTAATCGAGAATAACGTATTGATCGGATACTCATAATCCCATTCAATGTGATAACGCAGTTCACTCTGATTATCCCAGCTACCCCGGAAATTATGCGGAACATTGCCCGGCTCAGGCGGTAAATCCCCAACGTATGGTGGCATGTTCACCCACGTACTGCCCATCGGGCCGCAGTCATTGGCTGCATAACACGGTACGATTAAAAATACCGCAAGGCCTCTGAGCACATCGCCTAATTGCTGATTTCCCTGCAACTCACTTGGCAAAATGACACGACTGGACCAGCGATAATCGTCACCATCATTGGCCACCGGCTCTATGACTTCCAGGTTAAGAATGGGATAACCCGGCGCCAAAGCATTGGTAACCCATACCTCGAATCTGTCCGGACGTCCGCCGTTATTGCTATCAAAATATGCCTCCGGATAACTCCACTCCAGCCTGAAACCATCATCCAGCGGTGGATAATTGCCCTCCGGTACAAAGGCTACATTTTCCGGGGATACCAATTCATCGAATGCATTCACCTGCACCCGCAAAACAGGAGACCAGTCGCCGCATACTGTGCTGCTGCATGAGCGGATTCGATATTCGTATTCTGCTGTACTGTTACCCAAAGATTGCGGGTAATCACCGGCTTGAGGGTCCGATACATTAATCTGAGTTGATACTGTACTGCCGCCAACCGGTGTCAGTTCCAGCTCATAATAATCAACCTGCCAATTTACCGGCGCCAGTTCCCAATGCAAGCTGATTTCTCCGTCGGTGCTGGGATTTGGTGATGCATAGAAATTAGCCGGATAATCCGGCACACATTCAGAAGGAGTTATGGTTGAGGTAATCGCATTACTCAGCAAATCCACATGGACACACTGAAAGTGTGTATTTCCACTGATATCCAGGGACTGCAATACCGGCGCAGCCAGCAAGATGCTGGTTGCCTCACCAGATGCAAGCGCTGGGTTATTGGCAAGGTCAACCGACTGCAAAGCCTGCAATTGATGTAGCTGCGGCATTGCATCTATCTGAGTCTGACTTAACCCAAGCGTAGATAATGCCGGCGTATCGCTCAACTCATTCAGACCATTATCCTGATCCGTTAATGGGTTATTGCTAACATTCAGCGTCTGCAATGCACTGAAAAGCTTCAACCCAACCACCGACTCAATACTGCGGTTATCACAGTTCAACGTTGATACATTAGTCAGCTGTATATACAGATAATCGAACAACAGCTCTGCCGCACATGCTCTGAAGCCACTGTCAGGCAGTGCATCAAGGCTACGGGAAACGGTTCCAATACCCGTTCTGACGGTTATCTCGTTAGAAAACGCTGAACAAATTTGTGCTACGTCATCACAAACACGAAGTTTGAATAAATAATCATCAATAGGTTGGTTGCTGAAGTATAAGGCAGAAATATTTCCTTCATAAGTATCAACTGAATTAACACCACCAACCTGTTTATGCAGCTCGAGCGCTAATGCAGAATTAGTAGAACCGGAGTTAAATGTAAGATCAAAGTCACCATCAGGCACATCGATATTGCCATGAGTCCAGCTTGGTGTAGCAAGGCTGTTACTCGTAACGGTTACCGTAATGGTAGTACTCCAGTCGCCACAGGGTGCAGGAATTTCACCTGTACAAAAACGGGTTCTGTATTGGTATTGACCTGGTGACTTATCGACTGCCGTATGTGTTCCCGACATACTGCCAAAACCACTCCAAACAGCTGGAACCTGGACAGTTGAGCTTGACCCCCCAACCGTTTCCTCCAGTTCGAAGACCGTTATAGGTATTTCAAGCACGCCCGAGTATGTCCAATCTAGCACGTAAGTGCTGGTGGCAGACGTCAAATTACCATGTTGCCAAACCGGTGCTGGAATATTTGACTGAGCAAATATTGGTATCGAGGTGACAGTCAATACCAATAAAACCCCTGTAATTGCCCAATAGCGAACACCAGACATAACTTCTCTCCAATTGCTAACCCAATGCATGCTTTGCATGTCTTGCTACTCCGTGAGTAATCCTTGAAATCCAGCGCATGCGAAAGACGCAATACGCCTGCTTATTTCCATACGCGCAAGTGCGGGGAATTTAGGGACACTCAAACAAGAAGTGGTGAAGTTCATGCTGTATAACGAAATTTCAGCGTTGGCAATGATATAAAGTGCACTCGCTAACTAGCACTTTTCCCGGTATATGCCCAGCGCTTCAAAAAAATCAAAAATACCAGCAGGCAAGAAAGATCAAACGGAATTAACCGCACTGTTAAAGCAGTGGAACTCAGGTGACAAACAATCCCGCCAGCGGGTGATCGAATGCATTTTCGGAGAACTGAAAGCCGTCGCCGCCAATCAGCTGCGTAAGGAACAAGCGTTGACGTTGCAGACCACCGAGCTGGTTAACGAAGCTTATGTCAAACTGTGTGGTCAACGTACGGACTGGCAAAGCCGTGCGCACTTTTTTGCTATTGCAGCACGTTTAATCCGTCGAATCGTGGTCGACCACGCCCGGCGCAAAACAGCCCGTAAGCGTGGCGGCAATCAACCTGTGATTGCTATGGATGAGATCAGTGGGCAGATAGCGGTACCGGAAAAATACCCGGACTGGATTACCCTGGATAAAAAGCTGAATGAGCTGGAAGCCATTGATGAAATGGCGGCTAAAGTAGTGGAGCTGCGGTTTTTAACAGGCCTGAATGTGGCTGAAGCAGCTGAAGGGTTAAATGTAAGCACAAAAACCATTACCCGAAAATGGCAGTTCGCTAAAGCCTGGCTGCGGCATGAGCTACAAGAACTGGAAGCTAATTAATCGATCTAGAAACTTCACTCAGTAGCACATTACCATCAGCTGTCGTGTATTTTTACCCATACTAAACAATGACAAAACAATAAAACACAAAAAAACCCGGCTAAGCCGGGTTTTTTAACTTTATTGAAGGAACTGATTTATTCAGCAGCTTCCAGATCCGCATCTGGTCTGTCGACCAGTTCAACCAATGCCATCGGTGCTTTATCACCAGCACGGAAACCGCACTTAAGAATGCGCATGTAACCACCGGGACGCTGCTCATAACGTGGGCCAAGCTCAACAAACAGTTTACCCACTGCTTCTTTATCACGCAGACGTGCAAATGCCAGTCGGCGATTGGCTACACCGTCTTCCTTGGCCAGAGTAATCAGCGGCTCAGCAACCCGGCGCAATTCTTTGGCCTTCGGCAGAGTGGTCTTGATCACTTCATGCTTGAATAAAGAGGCAGCCATATTACGGAACATGGCTTTACGATGAGAGCTGTTCCGATTCAGCTTTCTGCCGGATTTAAGATGACGCATTATTTTTCTCCAACAGCATCAGGCGCCAGGTAACCCTTCAGGCGGCCAGTTTTCAATATCCATACCCAGGCTGAGTTCATGTACTTTCAGTACTTCTTTAATCTCAGTGAGCGATTTCTTACCCAGGTTAGGGGTTTTCAGCAGTTCAACTTCGCTGCGCTGTACCAGATCGCCAACATACAGAATGCTTTCCGCTTTCAGGCAGTTGGTAGAGCGAACCGTTAATTCCAGTTCGTCAATTGGACGCATCAGAACAGGATCAAGCGTTTGCGTAGTGCTTTGCTCGTCTTCTTCGGTGCGTGCCACGAAATCAACAAACACTGACAACTGATCAGCCAGAATGTTAGCTGCCTGCTTGACTGCTTCCTCACAGTCCACAGTGCCATTGGTTTCCAGATCCAGAATCAGCCGGTCAAGGTCAGTACGCTGTTCAACACGGGCTGCTTCTACGCTGTAGGAAACCTTTTTAACCGGACAGTAGGATGCGTCCAGCAATAACTTGCCAATCGGACGGCTTTCCGTATCACCGATTGTTAGCTGAGCTGCTGGCTGGTAACCCACGCCACGCGATACCGTCAGCTGCATGGCAAAGGAAATATCCTTGGTCAAATGGCATATCACATGATCCGGATTAACAATATCCACATCGTGTGCTGTTTGAATATCACCAGCGGTAACCGGGCCAATGCCTTTTTTGTCCAATGTCAGAACTGCGTGCTCATCATTGTGCATCGCTACGCCAACCTGCTTGAGGTTCAGCAACACTTCAATGATATCTTCCTGCACGCCTTCAACTGCAGTGTATTCATGCAATACGCCATCAATTTCCACTTCGCTGATGGCAGCGCCTGGAATGGATGACAGCAGTACCCGGCGCAATGCGTTGCCCAGGGTGTGTCCGAAGCCCCTTTCCAAAGGCTCCAGAATAATTTTGGCATGTGTTGGTGAAATTTCTTCTACCAGCGCAGCCTTGGGCTTCAACATACGTTCTGTGATGCGTTCTAATGCAACCGACATAACTATTATCTCTTGTAATCTGTAGCTGCCAGCAGGCAGCTCATTAAGGTTATTTCGAATAAAGCTCGACGATCAGGTTTTCGTTGATCTCTGGCGGCAGGTCACCGCGGTCAGGCAGTGCTTTCAGCTTGCCTTCCATTTTGTCAGCATCAACTTCCATCCAATGCGGAACCAGATCCAGCTCCTGGCTAAGGGTAATGGCTTCCTTAACACGCAGCTGCTGTTTGGCTTTTTCACGGACACATACGATATCGTCCGGGCGAACCTGGAATGATGGAATATTCACCACCTTGCCGTTCACTTCTATGCCTTTATGGCTGACCATCTGGCGAGCCTGGGCGCGGGTAACCGCGTAACCCATGCGATAAACGATGTTATCCAGACGCCCTTCCAGCAGACGCAGCAGGTTTTCACCGGTAGCGCCTTTCTGCTTGGCAGCACTTTTATAGTAGTTGCGGAACTGACGTTCCAGCACACCATACATGCGGCGCACTTTCTGCTTTTCACGCAACTGTAATGCGTAGTCCGACTGTTTGCTGCGGCGGGCTGTGCCATGCACACCCGGCGGCTGACTCAGTTTGCACTTGGACTCCAAACTGCGGGCAGCACTTTTCAGACCCAGGTCGGTGCCTTCACGGCGCGCAAGCTTGCAAGTTGGTCCTGTATATCTGGCCATTCAAATATCTCCTATACCCGGCGCTTCTTAGGCGGGCGGCAGCCATTATGCGGAATCGGGGTTACATCAACGATGTTCTGTATCTTGTAACCGATGCTGTTCAGAGCACGTACCGATGACTCACGGCCCGGACCTGGACCGTTAACCCGTACTTCCAGGTTTTTCAGTCCGTAATCCAGCGCTGCACGGCCGGCATTATCCGCCGCAACCTGCGCCGCAAACGGCGTACTTTTACGTGAGCCGCGGAATCCCTGACCACCAGCTGTTGCCCACGACAAGGTATTGCCCTGCCGGTCAGTAATGGTAATGATTGTGTTATTAAACGAAGCGTGTACGTGCGCAATGCCGTCTGTTACGACTTTGCGTACCTTTTTACGCGATTTCGTTGTTTTACCTTTTGCCTTTGCCATGCTTGTATCTCAATCTAATTAATGAGTAATGACTTACTATTGTTCCTAGCGTTTGATCGGCCGACGCGGACCCTTACGGGTTCTCGCATTGGTCTTGGTCCGCTGACCGCGAACCGGCAAGCCGCGGCGATGCCGCAAGCCGCGATAACAGCCCAGATCCATCAAACGCTTGATGTTCATGCCCACTTCCCTGCGCAGGTCACCTTCTACGTTGAAGCGACCTATCAGGTTACGAATTTTTTCCAGTTCCGGTTCACCCAGATCACGCACCAGAGTACTTGGCTCAATCTCTGCCTCGGCACAAATCAGCCGGGCACGGGAAGGGCCAATACCATAGATACTGGTCAAAGCAATCCAGGTATGTTTCTGGACAGGTAAATTTACGCCTGCGATACGCGCCATCGCTACACTCCATTAAACCAGGCTTTTCGCCTGGGAAAAACATTCAATTTTAACAAATAAACCCTGCATATTGCCAGCAATCAGCCCTGACGCTGCTTGTGCTTGGCATCGCTTTTGCAGATCACATAAACCACCCTGCGGCGGCGAACGATCTTGCAGTTACGGCAAATTTTCTTGACTGAAGCCTGTACTTTCATTTTCGATTCTCCATACCTGCCTTAACGCCTGACCACACCACCGGAGCGGGTGTAGTTTTTCAGATTGGCTTTCTTAAGCAGACTGTCGTATTGATGCGATACCAGGTGACTGTTGACCTGGGCAATAAAGTCCATGATCACAACAACCATAATCAGCAATGATGTACCGCCGAAGTAAAACGGCACGTTCCACTGCAATACCAAAAAGTTCGGCAGCAGACACACCGCGGTCAAATAAATAGCACCGATTGCCGTCAGGCGTGTCAGTACTTTGTCCAGATAATCAGCAGTTTGATGCCCTGGACGGATACCCGGGATAAATGCACCGGATTTTTTCAGATTGTCTGCTGTTTCACGCGAGTTAAATACAATCGCTGTATAGAAAAAGCAGAAAAATACGATCATAAAACCGTAGATAAACATATACGCCGGTTGGCCCGGGCTAAGCCACTGATTCAGGTTTTGCAACCATAAAGTATTGTTGCTTTGTCCGAACCAGCTGGTCAGTGTCGCCGGGAACAACACCAGCGCAGAAGCAAAAATCGCCGGGATAACGCCGGCCATATTGACTTTCAACGGCAAATGCGAAGTCTGGTTGTTATATGCCCGGCGGCCCTGCCTTTGAGCATAGTTAACGGTAATTCGACGCTGCCCGCGTTCAACGAATACTACAAATGCAGTGACTACAACAGCCATCACCAGGAAGAAAATCACTGTCAGCGGTCCCAGCTGACCGGTCCGTGCAAGTTCCAGGGTGCCGGCAATAGCAGACGGCAGGCCTGCAACAATACCGGCAAAAATCAACATCGAGATACCGTTGCCGATTCCACGCTCGGTAATCTGCTCACCCAGCCACATCAAGAACATCGTACCTGCAGTCAAAGCCACCATAGCGGTGAATATGAAACTGATTCCCGGATTAATAACAATCGGCAAACCTGCACCGGCAACCTGCTGCTGCATCGCAGTAGCCATGGTTACTGATTGGAAGATCGCCAGAATTACTGTGAAATAGCGGGTGTACTGAGTGATTTTGCGACGCCCTGCTTCACCTTCTCTGCGCAATTGCTGCAACTGCGGCACAGAAGAGGTCATCAGCTGGAAGATAATCGACGCTGAAATATACGGCATTACGCCCAGCGCAAACAATGAAAAACGTCCCAGCGCGCCTCCGGAAAAGGTGTTAACAATATCCAGAATCGTGCCGCGCTGCTGATCCATAAACTGCAGCAATGCATCAGGATTTACGCCTGGTACCGGAATAAATGTACCCAGGCGAAATACCAGCAGTGCGCCGATCAAAAACAGCAGGCGCTGACGCAACTCGGTCAAACGACCGATATTGCCGAGCATACCCGCTACTTGTGAAGAGTTGGTTGCCATTATGCTTCGACCTTACCGCCGGCAGCTTCAATAGCTTTGGCTGCACCCTTGGTTACCCGGATGCCACGCACCGTAACAGCCCGGTCGATTTCACCGGTATTAACCAGCTTGACACGTTTGATGGCAGAATTAATCAGGCCTGCTGCACGGATGCTGTCCATATCAACCACGTCACCTTTAATCGCACCCAGGTGATAAAGAAAGATTTCACCCGTCTGACGAGCCAGGGCACTGCTGAAACCCACTTTAGGCAGGCGACGCTGTAACGGCATCTGACCGCCTTCAAAACCGATCTTATGGAAACCACCTGAACGTGATTTCTGGCCCTTATGGCCACGTCCACCGGTCTTGCCATGGCCTGAGCCAATTCCGCGGCCCACGCGCTTGCGGGCTTTCTTGCTGCCCTCTGCCGGGCTGAGATTATTCAGTTTCATGGTTGTACTTTCCTTTGTTTCTCAGATTCGCAGTTACCGCTGATAAATCAGTCGGCTTCCACTCGTACAAGATAATTAACCTGGTTGATCATGCCACGGATGGCAGAGGTATCTTCCAGCTCTACAGTCTGGTGCATTCTGCGCAGGCCCAGACCACGTACTGTCAAACGGTGTTTGCCGATGCAACCGTTGGGGCTGCGCACCAGCGTGACACGAATTTTTCCAGGCGCAGCAGATGCAGCCGCCTTCTTCTTGGCCGGCTTGGCTTCCGCAGCAGCCTTTGGCGCAGCAGTTTCAGCTGCAGCTTTAGTAGCTGTAGCTTTTTTGCTGGCTGTCTTTTTGCTGGCAGTTTTCTTACTGGCAGTTTTTTTGCTAGCGGTTTTCTTACTGGCAGTCTTTTTACTGGCAGTTTTCTTGGCAGCAGTCTTCTTGCTGGCCTTCTTCTTGGCCGCTTTCTTAGTCGTCTCAGACATGATTTTCCATTACCTCTTCTACCGACTTGCCGCGCTTAAACGCAACAGCTTCCGGCGACATCATGGCGCGCAGACCTTTAACGGTAGCCCGCACCAGATTTATCGGATTGTTTGAACCATTACTCTTAGCAAGTACATTGTGTACGCCAACTGCTTCCAGCACCGCACGCATTGCACCACCGGCAATAACACCGGTACCTTCCGAAGCCGGCTGCATGTAAATGCGTGAACCGCCGTGCCGCGATTTAATCGGGTGCCACAATGTGCCTTCCTTAAGGTTTACCTTAATCATGTTCCGGCGGGCTTTTTCTACCGACTTTTGAATGGCGGCAGGTACTTCACGGGCCTTGCCGTAACCAAAACCTACTGTGCCGTTGCCATCACCGACTACACTCAGTGCAGTAAAACCAAATTGCCGACCACCTTTGACCACTTTGGCCACGCGGTTGACGGCAACCAGTTTTTCGATCATGCCGTCGTCTTTATCCATATGATGCGATGCAGACATTTATCAATCCTATCGTTGTGTTCTGTATATAAATTTCAGCTGTTTGCCGATTAAAACTTCAAACCAGCTTCACGGGCAGCATCCGCCAGCTGCTTGATCCGCCCATGGTACTTAAACCCGGAACGGTCAAATGCAACACTGCTGACACCGGCTGCAATAGCTTTTTCAGCGATTGCCTTACCGACTGCTGCGGCCGCATCTTTATTCTGCGTGCTCTTCAGGCCACTGCGAATATCCTTCTGCAAAGTTGAAGCTGCAGCCAGCACTTCGCCGCCGTTAGGCGCAATCAACTGTGCATACATATGACAGCCGCTGCGATGCACGCATAAACGCGCCACACCAAGACGCTGAATGCGTGACCTGGTTTTGCGTGCACGGCGTAAACGTGCGGTTTTCTTGTTAATCATCGAACCAGTCTCCTGCTCAGCCGTTAGGCTTTCTTGGCTTCCTTCATAATCACACGCTCATCCGCGTAACGTACGCCTTTACCCTTATAAGGTTCAGGTGGACGATAGGCCCGGATTTTTGCCGCGACTTGTCCTACTTGTTGCTTGTCAATTCCTTTGACAATCACTTCTGTCTGACTGGGTGTTTCGATATCAATGCCATCCGGAACGGTAAACTCAACCGGATGAGAAAAACCCAGGCTTAGATTCAGGCTTTTGCCCTGCATTTGAGCACGGTAGCCTACTCCGCGTAATTCCAGCTTACGCTCGAAACCATCACTCACGCCCGTCACCATATTGCCGACAAGAGCACGAATGGTACCGCGCAGCGCCACCTGTTCTTCCGGACCAGTTACAAAAATATCCTGGTCAGATTCCTTAAGCCCAAACGCTTCCGGCAGTTCCAGATCAAGGCTGCCTTTTGGACCTTTCACGGTCAGCTGCTGACCGTTCAGTGAATACTCAACGCCCTTAGGCAGGTTGAGTGGTTTTTTTGCCACGCGTGACATCTGTGTTCTCCTATCCTTCTTGCAGCCAGCTCATTAAGCAACCAGGCACAATACTTCACCGCCATGCCCACTGGCACGTGCGCTGGCATCGGTCATGATGCCTTTGGAAGTACTGATAATGGCTACACCAAGCCCGCTTAATACCCGAGGCAATTCATCTTTGCCGCGATATTGACGCAAACCCGGACGGCTGACACGCTGCAGGCGATCAATCACGCCACGGCCTTCCAGGTACTTCAGGGTAATCGTCAATTCAGCTTTGCCATCGACATCAGCAGTCTGTAAGTCGGTGATAAAGCCTTCATCTTTTAATACTTGCGCAATACCGACCTTAATGGTTGAGCTACGCATGCTGACAGTCGCTTTCTGGACTGCCTGGGCGTTGCGGATACGGGTCAGCATATCGGCGATTGGGTCATTCATACTCATTGCGATAATCTCTCAATAATTAGCCAACGGCCTTACCAACTGGCCTTGCGCAAACCGGGCACATCACCACGCATGGCAGCTTCACGCAGCTTGTTACGGCCTAAGCCGAACTTACGGTAATAGCCACGAGGACGACCGGAAACCTGGCAACGGTTACGCTGCCTGACCGGGCTTGAATCACGCGGCAGGCTGGACAGTTGCTTAATTGCCTCCAGCTTTTCTTCATAAGGCGTATCGGCGCTTTTGATCTTGGCACGCAACTCTGCCCGCTTGCTGGCGTATTTTTCAACCAGCGCGGCCCGTTTGCGCTCACGTTCTACCATGGAAACTTTAGCCATTAGTCAATCCTGTTATTTCTGCTTGAATGGGAAGCCGAACGCAGCAAGCAATGCCCGTCCTTCTTCATCCGTTGCTGCGGTGGTCGTGATGGCAATATCCATGCCGTGCATGGCCTTGACTTCATCAAAATCAATTTCCGGGAAAATTGTCTGCTCACGCACACCCAGGTTGTAATTGCCCCGCCCATCAAATGATTTAGGACTTAGGCCGCGGAAATCGCGCACCCGGGGTAAAGCAATATTGATCAAACGATCCAGAAACTCGTACATTTTCTGACTGCGCAGAGTTACTTTGGCGCCAATCGGGTAACCGTCACGAATCTTAAAACTCGCTACGGATTTACGCGCACGCGTCACAATAGGTTTCTGGCCGGTAATTTTAGCCAGTTCCGCAGTCGCCACATCCAACACTTTTTTGTCGGTCAGCGCTTCGCCTAAGCCCATATTGACGGTAATCTTGGTCACTTTCGGCACTTGCATGGGGTTGCTGTAACCGAACTGCTCGGTCAACTTTGGTGCAACCTCTTCTTTGTGCATCGTATGTAAACGGGTCATTGATGTTCTTCCTGTACGCTTGTTTAGCGACGTATTCAAATATCGACAACTTCGCCGTTGGAGCGGAACACCCGCACCTTACGGCCGTCATCTAAATGTTTAAAACTAACCTTATCTGCTGATCCGGTGGCCGGGTTGTACAGCGCCACATTGGATATATGAATCGGCGCTTCCTTCTCCAGAATTCCACCCGGCTGCTGACGGTTTGGATCCGGCTTGGTATGCCGCTTTACCATATTCACGTTTTCCACCAGCAAACGGTCGTTATTCAATACGCGCAGCACGTTGCCCCGCAGGCCTTTGCTGCGTCCGGCAGTTACGATGACTTCATCGCCTTTTCGAATACGTTTCATAATCTGCTCCGCTCCCTGATCACAGCACTTCTGGTGCCAGGGAAATGATTTTCATAAACCGCTCGGAACGCAGTTCACGCGTTACCGGGCCAAAAATACGGGTACCGATTGGCTCCAGTTTGGCATTCAGCAGCACTGCTGCATTGCCATCAAAGCGAATCAATGAGCCGTCACGCCGGCGTACACCCTTGGCTGTGCGCACTACCACTGCGTTGTAAACTTCGCCTTTTTTCACGCGTCCGCGTGGGATGGCATCTTTTACAGTGACTTTGATCACATCACCAATATTGGCGTAGCGACGCTTGGAGCCGCCGAGCACTTTAATGCACTGCACTTTGCGTGCGCCGCTGTTATCAGCAGCCGACAAGGTGGATTGCATCTGAATCATGGCTGTTACTCCTTATAATTACTGCGCGCGTTCAACAACTTCGACCACCTGCCAAGACTTACTCTTGGACAGCGGCCGGCATTCCACGATACGCACGGTATCGCCCTCGTTGCAGTCATTGTCTGCATCATGCGCATGCACTTTGGTGTTCCTGGTTAAATATTTGCCGTACAGGGCATGTTTAACCCGGCGCTCCAAACGCACGGTGACAGTCTTGTCCATCTTGTTGCTGACAACCAGACCAACCTGACTGCGCTGCACTTTTGTGTTTTCCTGGGTGGCGTCACTCATGCCGTTTCTCCATTAGCCGCAGGCGCCGACTGATCGGCACGGCGGTGTTGTCCGAGAATAGTTTTAACGCGCGCAATATCTTTGCGCACCCGGCGCATGCCGCTGGTATCTACCAGCTGCCCGGCGCCATGCTGCATGCGTATCTTGAACTGCTCTTCCAGCAGTTCTTTTAACTGCTGATTGAGTTCATCAACGCTTTTTGTACGTAAATCTTCAGCTTTCATTACATCACCGAGCGAGTCACAAATGTGGTACCAACCGACAGTTTGGCCGCAGCTCGAGCAAATGCTGCACGGGCTACTTCTTCACTGACGCCTTGAATTTCATAAATCATACGGCCGGGCTGAATGGGAGCTACCCAATATTCCACGTTACCTTTACCTTTACCCATACGGACTTCGACGGGCTTTTTGGAAATCGGCTTGTCAGGGAATACCCGAATCCATAACTTACCGCCACGCTTTACATGACGGGTAATGGCGCGTCGCGCCGCTTCAATCTGACGCGCGGTAATCTGACCGCGAGTCGTCGCTTTCAGGCCAAACTCGCCAAAGCTGACTTTGTTGCTGACCTGCGCCAGCCCGCGATTGCGGCCTTTCTGCTGCTTTCTGAATTTAGTACGTTTAGGCTGTAACACGACACTTAACTCCTAGCGTGATGACCGGCGCTGGCTGTCCTGGTCCTGCTTGCCAGCCTGCTCCAGATCAAACACTTCGCCTTTGTAAATCCAAACCTTGACACCCAATACGCCGTAAGTGGTGTGTGCTTCCACAACCCCGTAATCAACATCAGCGCGTAAGGTGTGCAACGGCACCTGGCCTTCGCGATACCATTCGCTGCGGGCAATATCAGCACCGTTAAGGCGGCCGGATACACTGACTTTGATTCCCAGAGCACCCAGACGCATGGCGCTGCCCACTGCACGCTTCATTGCGCGACGGAACATCACACGTTTTTCCAGCTGCGCTGCAATGCCTTCGGCTACCAGTTTGGCATCCAGCTCCGGTTTACGGATTTCAGATACACTGATTGTTGTCGGCACGCCGGTCATTGCACTGACTTCAGCACGCAGGCGCTCGATATCTTCACCTTTTTTACCAATCACAATCCCCGGACGGGCGGTGTGAATGGTAATTCTGGCAGCCTTGGCCGGTCGTTCGATATGCACACGGCTGACCGCAGCATCAGAAAGGCGCCGCATGATGAAATCGCGCAGCCGCAAGTCTTCGTTTAACTGGCGCGCATAATCTGCTTTGCCGGCAAACCACTTGGCATTCCAGTCTTTGGCGATGCCCAGGCGAATACCGATTGGATGTACTTTTTGACCCATAATATTTGTGCCTTAACTTTCGTCAACAACCACGGTAATGTGGCTGGTGCGTTTCAGAATCCGGTTATAACGGCCCTTGGCGCGCGGCATACCACGCTTTAAGGTAGGGCCTTCATCAACGAAAATCTTTTTGATTTTCAACTCATCAATATCGGCGCCATGGTTATGCTCTGCATTGGCTACCGCAGACATCAACACCTTGCGCACCCAATGGGCCGCTTTTTTGTTGCTGTACTTGAGCAGCTGTTCAGCATTCTCCACCGGCATGCCACGCACCTGGTCAGCGACCAGCCGCACTTTCTGCGCCGACATACGGACGCCTCTTAATACCGCTTGTGTTCCCATCGTGCTCACCGTTACTTGGCCTTACGGTCGCCTGAATGCCCCCGGAAAGTCCGGGTAGGAGCGAATTCGCCCAGCTTATGGCCAACCATGTTTTCATTAATCAAAACCGGCACATGCTGACGACCGTTATGGATCGCAATGGTCAGTCCAACCATATCGGGTGCGATCATTGAACGCCGTGACCAGGTTTTGATCGGTTTCTTTGAATTAGACGCGATTGCGCTTTCCACCTTTTGCATCAGGTGATGGTCTACAAACGGGCCTTTACGTAATGAACGTGGCATAACTTTCCTCGTTATTTACCTGACTTGCGACGACGCACAATCATGTTATCCGTACGCTTATTGGTACGGGTCTTGTAACCTTTGGTCGGGGTACCCCATGGAGTAACCGGATGACGACCACCAGAAGTACGGCCTTCACCACCACCATGAGGATGGTCGACCGGGTTCATCGCTACACCGCGCACGGTCGGGCGGATGCCTTTCCAGCGCTGACGCCCGGCCTTACCGAGTTTTTCCAGGTTATGCTCGTTGTTGGAAACTTCGCCCAGCGTAGCCCGGCAACGAGCCAGCACTTTGCGCATTTCTCCAGAACGCAGACGCAGCGTGGCATACATGCCTTCCCGCGCAACCAGTTGAGCTGAACCACCGGCACTGCGCACCAGCTGGGCGCCCTTACCGGGTTTCATTTCCACACAATGCACGGTGGAACCAACCGGGATATTACGCAGCGGCAGGCTGTTACCGATTTTAATCGGCGCCTGATTGCCACTCATCACGGCATCGCCGGCGCGCAGCAGACGTGGTGCAACGATATACCGCCGCTCACCATCTGCGTACAACAACAGTGCAATATGTGCAGTGCGGTTCGGATCGTATTCAATCCGCTCTACGCGGGCCTGAATACCATCTTTGTCACGCTTGAAATCGACTTTGCGATAACGTTGTTTATGTCCACCACCCTGGTGCCGCGTAGTAATCCGCCCGGTGTTGTTACGCCCACCTTTACGGCCTTGCTTTTCCAGCAACGGACGATGCGGAGCACCTTTATGCAGGTGTTCATGTTTAATCTGTACCAGACCGCGACGGCCAGGTGAAGTTGGTTTTGCTTTGCTAATTGCCATTGCATCAAACCTCAGGCTTGTTCACCGTCTACCAGATCAATGCTCTGCCCCTCCGCCAGACGCACATAGGCTTTTTTCCAGCCTTTGCGAGTCCCCGGACGGCCACGAAACGCTTTGCGTTTGGCAGGCATGCTGACGACTTGTACTCCAGTTACTTCCACTTCAAACAGCCCTTCTACAGCCTGCTTGATATCTGATTTGGTAGCCGTACTGGCCACCTGGAATACATATTGATTACTTGCAGCGCTGGCATGAGCTGTCTTTTCAGACACATGCGGACGCCGGATCACGTTGTAGAGATGGTTCTGCATCATGCCAGCCACTCCTCAATTTTATTAATGGCGGCAACACTCATTACCACTTTATCTGCATGCACCAGGCTTACTGGATCCAGCGCTGCAACATCCATGGCATATAAGCCCGGGATATTACGGCTGGCCAAATAAACATTGTTGTCCAGTTCGTCACTGACCAAAATGCCATGTCCCATATCCCAGCCTGATAACAGTGCATTCATGGATTTGGTTTTCGGTGCATCCAGCTTGATTTCATCTACTACAATCAAACGCTCCTGACGTAACAGCTCAGACAGAATTGCGCGCATTGCGCCCTGATACATCTTGCGGTTGACTTTCTGTTTAAACGACCGTGGTTTGGCTGCGAAAGCTCTACCACCAGTACGCCAGATTGGGCTGCTGCGGGTGCCCGCACGCGCCTGACCGGTACCTTTTTGTCGCCATGGCTTGCGGCCACCGCCGGCCACTTCAGAACGGGTTTTCTGAGCCTTGGTGCCCGCACGGGCGCCGGCCAGATAGGCGGTTACCACCTGATGTACAAGCGGCTCAGAAAATTCACGACCGAACACTTTGTCCGATACGCTGATTTTGCTGCCGCTGTTGGTTGCCAGTTCCATTATTGTTTTGCTCCTCAATACCGATTGTTACGCCAAGCGCACAATCACCCGACCACCTGCTGCACCGGGTACTGCACCCTTGATCAGCAACAAATGACGTTCGCTATCGACACGTACGATTTCCAGATTCTTGGTTGTGCTGCGCACATTACCCATCTGACCGGCCATTTTTTTGCCTTTGAACACCCGTCCGGGCGTCTGGCACTGACCGATGGAACCCGGCGCGCGATGCGACAGCGAGTTACCATGGGTTGCGTCCTGCATGTGGAAGTTATGCCGCTTAACAGTACCGGCAAAACCTTTACCTTTACTGATACCGGAAACGAAAACCTTTTGACCTGCTTCAAACTGGTCTACCGTGATTTCGTTACCCACTTCAGGCACTTCATCAGCGCCTACGTGATCCAGGCGCAATTCCCACAAGCCTTTTCCGGCGGCTACATCAGCCTTGGAATAATGCCCAGCCATCGGCTTGTTAACCAAACTGCTGCGCTTATTGCCGTTAGTAACCTGAATGGCGGAATAGCCATCATTTTCGGCGGTCTTGACTTGCGTTACCCGGTTCGGACTGGCTTCAATGACCGTTACCGGTACACTGGTGCCGTCTTCCTGAAAAACGCGGGTCATGCCGCACTTTTTACCAATAATTCCAATCGTCATGTGACTTCTCGCTCAGTTCCGTCAGCGCCCATCAGGACAACTGAATCTGGACATCCACGCCAGCGGCCAGATCCAGTTTCATCAATGCATCCACAGTCTTGTCATTCGGATCAACGATATCCATCAAACGCTTGTGGGTACGCATTTCATATTGATCACGCGCATCTTTATTGACATGCGGCGAAATCAGCACGGTGTAACGTTCGATCTTGGTCGGCAATGGAATCGGACCCTTTACCTGAGCGCCGGTGCGCTTGGCGGTGTCAACAATTTCCTGTGCAGACCGGTCAATCAAGCGATGATCAAACGCTTTTAACCGAATGCGGATTTTCTGGTCGGCCATGTTAATGCTCCAAATTTATTGCCGGTAAAGGCAACTTTACTCGTAAATCTTAGCCACTACGCCCGCACCCACTGTGCGGCCGCCTTCACGTATCGCAAAACGTACGCCTTCTTCCATAGCAATCGGCGCAATCAG
>JANQPN010000023.1 GCA_028289455.1 Wenzhouxiangellaceae bacterium | reverse complement strand
GTTGATGAAACCGTGATTGTGGATATCGACAGCGTGGTCAACGGCACCGAAGACGGCGTACAGCAGGTCACTGCCACCATCATCGATGATGATGCGCCGGCTGTCAGCCTGTCACTGGTCGGCGATCCGATTGCCGAGAACGGTGGCATGTCGACCATTACCGCCACTCTGTCGAACCTGAGTGACCTTGCGGTTACTACCAACCTGTCCTTCTCCGGCACTGCAACAGAAGGTGTCGACTTTACCGTACCCAACAGCATTGTGGTGCCACCGGGCATGACCAGCGCTGATATAACCCTGACGGCGATTGACGACTTCGACGATGAAGGCGATGAAACCGCAGTGGTTGATATCGCCAGTGTGGTCAATGGTACTGAAAACGGCGTACAGCAGGTCATGACCACCATTACCGATGATGACGGTACCCTGGTATCGGTCAGCCTGTCGGTCACTGAAGTCGATGAAGGCGGCAACGCCGATATCATTCTGACCCTGGATGAAACCGCCAATGGTGATGTCACCATCGAGCTGGGCTTCAGCGGCAGCGCGATGATGCCGGAAGACTACACCGTCAGTGACACCATGGTGACGATACCGGCCGGCGAAACCACCGGCACCATCGGCCTGATGGTGAACCTGGATCTGGTGGCTGATCCGAATGAAACTGTTGTTATCGACATCATTGATGTAGTCGGCGGCGCCGAAGACGGCGAACAGCAGGAAATCCTGATTATCCGGGATACGCCGGTTGAAGTACCGACACTGAATGACTTCGGTAAATGGCTGATGGCGCTGTTGCTGCCGTTGGCCGGATTCCTGGGTCTGCGGCGCAGACGCCAGCCCAAATAGCAGTCAGAGGAAAACGACACATTAACCCGGGCCCTGCCCGGGTTTTTTTTGCCGGGTGCCCCCCGCCTCCCTGTAGGAGCGGACATGTCCGCGACCTGATATAACAATGATAGGAAATGGTCACGGACATGTCCGCTCCTACAATTTATTTGATTAATTGCTACACTTTAAGCTCAACCAGCCAATTTGATCTTGCCATGCCAAAACCACTCATTCTGCTTATAGTGTTTGCAGTGCTGACCATACCTGCATATGCCCAATGGCCGGCTGCCGATGCGCAGCGCCTGGAAGAGCGCATCAAGACTCTGGCCACGCATGGCGCCAATGCTGATGGCGGTGTAGACCGTGTGGCTTATTCACAGGCTGATCTTGACGGCCGTGCCTATGTCCGGCAGCTGATGGAGGATGCCGGACTGGAGGTTCGGGTGGATGCAGGGGGCAATATCATCGGCCGCCGGGCAGGCAGTGACCCGGATGCAAAACCGATCATGTTCGGGTCACATATTGATTCAGTTCCTGGTGGCGGGAATTACGATGGTCCGGCGGGTGTGTTAACCGCACTGGAAGTTATTGAACTGTTTAACCAGGCCGAACACACCACCCGCCACCCACTGGATATGATTGTATTTTCCAATGAGGAAGGCGGCTTAGTCGGTTCACTGGCACTGACTGGAAAACTGCGGGACTCTGCATTGGACGTTGTCAGCCATTCCGGCTTAACCATAGCAGAAGGCACAGAGGCTATCGGCGGTAACCTGGAAAATCTGGAACAGGACCAGCTGCACCCCGGTGATCTTGAAGCCTTTGTTGAACTGCACATTGAACAGGGTGCAGTACTCGATAACAACGGTATCAATATCGGGGTGGTAGAGGGCATTGTCGGTATCGGCTGGTGGGATGTAACCCTGACCGGCATCGCCAATCATGCCGGCACCACGCCTATGTATCTGCGCGATGACGCCATGCTGGCTGCTGCAGAACTCACCATTGCTGTCAACGAGGCCGCCACATCCAGACCGGGTGGCCAGGTGGCCACAGTCGGCCGAATTCAGGCTTTTCCGGGCGCACCCAATGTGATTCCCGGCAGGGTGGAAATGAGTCTGGAAATCCGTGATCTGGACCAGACCGTTATTGATGAAATTTTCGTTGAAATCCAACGCCGTGCAGCAGCAATTACCACCCGCTCCGGGGTAACCATTGAGTTCGCACCGGTCGATGTCGCCTCTCAACCGGCGCCGACCGATTCCCGTGTGCAGGCCGTTATCGCCAATGCAGCTGAGCAGCTGGGCCTGAGTCACCGGCTTATGCCCTCGGGCGCCGGTCATGATGCGCAGGACATGGTTGCGATTGCCCCGACAGGTATGATTTTTGTGCCTTCACAGGATGGCCTGTCGCATACGCCAAGGGAATTTACCTCGGCTGAGGATTTGGCCAATGGTGCGAATGTGTTGCTGAGCACCATAGCCGCCATTGATGACGGCGCCCTGCAGACAACAACGGAGGCCGAATGATGCTTACACGCCTGTTCTCATTGCTGTTGTTCAGCCTGCTGCTGCAGACAGCCGTTGCCCAAGAGCACCCGCTTTCTGTTGAACAGATCAAGAAACTGACTGCAGACCGCAGCTACTCAGCGCTGAGTCTGTATCGTGAGTATCTGTCACTCCCGAATGACGCCAATTTTCCGGAGGATATCGAACGGATGGCGGTATGGCTGGAACAGCAGTTCGGTCAGCGCGGCTTTTCCGTCACCAGAATAGATACGCCGGGCAGCCCCCTGCTGCTGGCCGAACGCCCCTCTGCAGGCGCTCAAAAAACCGCACTGGTTTACCTGCAGGCCGACGGCCAGCCGGTTGATCCGGCTGCCTGGGACCAGCCTCATCCGTTTACGCCGGTGATGAAAACCCTGGACGGCAGTGGTAACTGGCAGATCATACCCTGGCCGCCTGAAGATGTTGAACTGTGGCCGGACTGGCGGGTATTCGCGCGTGCCGCGTCAGACTCCAAAGGACCGAACATCCAGTTTCTGGCAGCCATCGATAACCTGGACCAGGCTGGTGTGACACCGGAATTCAATCTAAAGGTAGTAATCGACCTGGAAGAGGAACTGGGCTCACCCAACCTGCCGCCTGCTGTGGAAGCCAATCGTGAGCTGCTGGCCGCTGATATGCTGCTGATATTTGATGGACCTCCGCATGCCTCCAATCAGCCCACACTGGTGTTCGGCGCACGCGGCATAGCCACTGTAACCTTAACCACTTACGGCCCCAAAGTACCCCAGCACAGCGGACATTACGGCAATTACATCCCCAATCCCGGTTTTCATCTGGCGCACATACTCAGCTCTCTTAAATCACCCGACGGACGCGTGCTGATACCCGGTTTTTACGATGGCGTAAGCATCAGCGATGAAGTGAAAGCCATTCTTGATCAGGTGCCTGATGATGAAGCAGCCATTCGCCGGCAGCTGGGTGTTAAACAGGCTGACCGGGTGGCCGGCACACTGCAGCAGTCACTGCAGTACCCGTCACTGAATATCCGCGGACTGGGTTCAGCCTGGATCGGGCAACAGGCGCGTACCGTTATACCGGCAACCGCGACAGCAGAAATTGATATACGGCTGGTCAGGGAGAGCGACCCTGAATATCTGCTGCAATTGCTGCGTGAGCATATCCAGGCACAGGGCTACACCATTCTGGACCATGCACCCAGCGACCTGGAGCGCCAGCAGCATGCACGGCTGGTCAGCTTCGATTCAACAGTTAACTATGCAGCGTTCCGAACCGATTTCGATTCGGTGCCCGGCAGGCTGACAACGGCGGCATTAAACCATCTGTTCGGTGAAGATCCCATCCGCATCCGTACCGCCGGCGGTTCGATACCGATCTCGCCGTTTGTAGACACCCTGGGTGTCCCTGCTGTCAGCGTACCGACCGTCAATATCGACAATAACCAGCACAGTCCCAATGAAAACCTGAGACTGGGTAATTTTATCGAAGGGATTTCAATCATTACGGCAGTGCTGGCGCAACCGCTGGTTCCCTGAATGCTGACCAGCTGTTTGCTGCAAATCAGTTCACTTTGAACTGCTGACACCTTTAAACCGATGCCAGGTAAAGCGCTGCTTTATCTGCCGTCATTTCACCACCGGGAGAAATCACCATGCAACGCTTTTACTGCCTGCTCTCAACTTTATGCCTGTCCTTTTCCGTTTTCGCCCAGCATAACCATAACGGTGCAGCGACAACCGATAGCTGGCAGGTGATTCATGCCGGGCAGCTGCTCAGTGTGCCGGGTGAGACGCCGCACAACCGGCAAAGCATTATTGTTCACAACGATCGCATCGTACGCGTGGATGACGGCTACACTGACCCGGCCAGCCTGGATGCAGATAACGTGGAATTGATCGATCTTTCTCAGCAGTTTGTGTTACCAGGGCTGATCGATGCTCACGATCACATCACTGCCATGCCGGGACGTGTAAAACGCATCTGGGATACCACTGCTTCTGATTCCATGCGGGCATTGTATGGTGCGCATTACGCTAAGCTCACATTGGAAGCCGGCTTCACTTCGGTGCGCAATATCGGATCAATCGGCGAGTCCATTTATGCCCTGCGTGATGCGATTAGACTGGGCCTGATTCCCGGCCCCCGGCTGCAGGCAGCGGGCAATTACTTATCCGTCACTGGCGGACACGGCGACCGCGCTACCGGTTTTCGCTGGGATTTGTTTGAGCCGCTGGAGCACGACGGCATCTGTGATGGTGCTGATGATTGCCGCAAAGCAGTGCGCAAATTGATCCGCAAGGGCTCCGACTGGATCAAGGTCATGGCCACCGGTGGTGTTAACAGTGAAGCACAGACCGGTATCGGCCAGCACTTCACCGATGAGGAGCTTAAAGCCATTGTCGATACCGCCCATAGCCTGGGTCGCAAAGTGGCGGCGCATGCACATGCGGCCGGTGGCGTTAATGCCGCATTGCGCGCCGGTGTGGATTCGATAGAACACGGGGCATTTATTGATGATGAATCCATCCGGCTGTTCAGAGAAACCGGTACTCCACTGGTGGCTACGCTCAGCGTCGGTGATCATGTGCTGCAGATAGCCAATGATCCCGACTCCGGTATGTCTGAAGGTGTTCGGGTCAAGGCCCGTGAAGCCATCCCCACCATGATGGACAATGTCGGCCGGGCCTATCGCGCCGGGGTAACCATTGTGTTCGGTACCGACTCGGGTGAACCGGAGCACGGCCGCAATGCCGATGAATTCCTGTTTCTGGTTCAGATCGGCATGACTGAAATGGACGCCATCAAAGCAGCAACAGTTAACGCCGCGGAAATGATGGGAGTTGCTGACAGTGTAGGCACCATTGAAGCCGGTAAAACCGCCGACATCATTGCCGTTAACAGCAGCCCATTAAACGATATCAGTACCTTGCAGCATGTTGGTTTTGTGATGCAGAGCGGCAGGATAGTCAAATCCGGCGCTCATTAGAGTAATCCTGCACGGCAGGAATGGATGTCACCGGTGATCGGAGTTTCACCCTTTCACTGGTGAAGACAAATGCAACCGTTTTAGCGGTTTTCTTCTGCAGACAGTCGGCTGAGCATCAAGTCAATTTCTGCCGCATCGGTTCTGGTCACCAGCAGTACCTGTTCATCATCGCTCATGGCCATGGTGGTGCCGATTGCGGTTGGAATGAACTGACTGACCAAGCCGGGCTGGCCACCAGCGACAGCCACTTTCCAGACACCTTCAGGGTTGGCATAAACAATACTGTCATTGACCACCAGCCAGTGATACCAGCCGGCTGCCTGGAACCCCGGGACAATCAGTTTCTGTTGAAAATTATCCAGCTGCACGCTGAAGATGCCATCTACAGCCGGCCGGGTAAACAGCACTTCACCCGCCCTGCTGACCTGCACTCGGTTGGCCAGAATGGCGCCGACCCAGCTGCTGGTCCGGTTATCTTCGTCCAGGCCTGCCTGCCATAGCTGAGAAGTTTCAGGTGACTCATGAATAAACAGCAGGCGCTGTCCGTCGGGGTGGTAAACCGCATTGGATGCATTCTCACCCGCCCAGGTGATAACCTGGATAAATTCACCCTCACTGTTCAGCTCATGCAGCTGACTGCCCTGTTCATCATAAACACTGACTATCAACCGACCGCCGTCCGGCGACCACGCCGGCCGGGATACTCTTGCCCCGGCCACACTATAAGCCAGCCGCGCCATGCTGCCATCTGCATTCGCCAGCCATAATGAATCACTGCCGGTGCGGTTTGAACCGAAAGCCAGCCGGCTTCCATCCGGAGAAAAGACCGGCTGATTGTCATAGCGGGTGGAAACGATCAAAGGCTGTGGCTGGCTATCCTGATCCATACTCACCGACCAGATATTGGCCTGATACTGCCAGTCTTCATACAGCAACCGGTTCGCAGCAATGCTGTACATCGGCCTTCTTGCACGCCGTGCACCAAGATAACTGACTTCCATTGAATCCACCTGCAGCAGCCACAACGCCTGAAATGCCTGCTTATCGGAGGCATAAATCAGGCGGTTGTCTGAAACCCAGTCATGACCGTTAACCAGCTGACCATCGTAAGTTAATTGTCTGGCACTGTGGGTGGTATCCAGCTCCAGGCTGTACAACTCACTGGTAATGCGGTTACCGCGTGCAAATGACAGATACCGCCCATCCGGTGAGAATCTGGGCCCGGTATCTGCATGCTCCGGATTTTCCGGATACGTCAACACGGTAATTTCGCGGCTTGCCACTTCAAGCAAAGCGATACCTGCACCAACCGGTGCGGCATAGGAAAAAGCCAGCCAGCGGCCATCTTTCGACCAGTCAAGCGCCGAACTCGACCCATTCCAGCAACTGCCCAATGCATCCTGCTGACGGGTCGCGAAGTCCCACAGCATAATGCTGCAGCCCTCGGCTGCGCGAAGCTGATAGGCTATTTGTGATTGATCGGGGGAGAATACCGGCGAATCCTTGTACTCCACTCCACCAATCAACAGTTGGTGCGCACCGCCCTCCAAGCTGCCGATATAGATTCCAGTACCCTGACCTGACAATTTGGCATACAGCGCCTGCTTGCCATCGGCAGAAATATCACCGCCCCGTTCGACTCCAGGCTGACTGGTAAATCTGCTGGCCAGCTGTGCCGGGTCAATTATCCTTTCTATTGGGTTATCCGGTTGCGGTTCAGGTTTAACCAGCCACATATATGCCAGCGGCAGAATCAAAAGCACTATGGCCAGTCCAATCAGCCATTTGAACCGGTTATGCCGCTCGGTGGACTGACGATGAACGTCACCGGTAACCGGCTGAAGCAATAACCGGTAACCTTTACGCGGAATGGTTTCAATGAACACCGGCCGGCGGGCATCATCGCCCAATGCCTGCCGAAGCAGGGCAATACTGCGCGACAGCACTTCATCATTGACGAATTCACGTTCCCAGACTTCCTTCAGCAGCTGCTCCCTGGTCAGCATTTCCAGCGGGCGCTCAGCCAGGTAGCACAACAATTTGATCAGCTTGGGCTGCAGCTTCTGGGTTTGTTCACCAATGGTGATACGGTTAATGGCCGGCTCCACCAGTCGGTCGCCCAGCCTGAATGGCTGTCTGCTGAGATTGGCGTTCGATGGTTTCGGCAAGATAGTTTACGGGCAATTAAAGGCACTTGAAGTATAGCCAAATTGGCTGGGATTAACAGCCCGCACAGCCAATTGTGCAACGAATAAATAACTGATTTATCTATAAAACTTAAAAAGGAGAAAAAACCGCGAACTAGCACAGGCAAAGCCCGGGGCTGCGTCGCAAAATCAGCCTGGACAAATGGAGAATGGTTTATGTTCAAGTTATCCAAATTGCTGCCCGGCGTTGTTTTTTTACTGTTGGCCGGTCCCGGCTTCAGCCAAACACTGGGCAATCCGGATTGTGAAACACTGCTGCTGGTCAGTGGTTACAACTCTGACAACGTCAAAATATATGATGGCTGTGACGGTCAGTTCATTCGTAACCTGGACGACAGCGGCACCGTCGCAGGCCCCCAGGCTATTGTTGAAGCACCCAACGGCGATCTGCTGGTGGTCAGTGAGAAGAATCACCGGGTGGTGCGGTTTGACCGGCAAAGCCTGAGTTTCGCCAGCGTAGTTGTCGGGGATGATCCGCAAACACCCCAAAATGAAAGCAGCGGACTGCTCAGCCCTACCGGTGCAGCGGTTGGCGCCGACGGTTCGTTGTATGTGGGCAGTTTTTCCCAGAACAGGGTGCAGCGGTTTAACCCGGACACCGGCGAAGATCTGGGTACATTTGTTGCAGCACAGGCGGGCGGTGTTCGCGGTATCGATGCAGGCATGGCATTTGGTCCTGACGGCAATCTGAATATTCCCGGGTTTGACAGCAACAGCGTTATCCGGGTGGACAGTCAAAGTGGAGCGGTACTGTCCAGTTCCATTCCAGCAGCCAGCGGTGGCCTGAATGCCCCTCGGGTAGTCGCGTTCTCCCCTGACAATCAGCGGATGCTGGTTTCCAGCTGGCGAAGCAACCAGATTCTGGAATACGCTGTATCGACCGGTGCATTCATCGGCGCATTCGGTAATGGCGTATCCCGAGTCAGCGGCATTGCATTTGGTCCAGATAACATCCTGTATGCAACCAGCGATCAGACCAATCAGATTGTTCGCCTGAATGCCGCCAACGGCAGCTTTATCGATACCTTCATTCCAGCAGGCAGCGGTGGTTTAAATGGCGCGACCTTCATTTTTGTATTAACCAAACAAACAGAGATGAGTGAACCCGGAATTCCCCAGCAATTCTGGTTAACCGGGCTGGGAGAAATTTCCGGCAACACCATCATGATACCGAATATGCGCTTCACCACCGGTGGCGCATTCGGTTCTGACTTTGACGCACAACAGATTCAGCGTTTTTCCTGGGGTATCCTGGAAATCATCTTCACCTCCTGCGACAGCGCTGAAATGAGTTATTCCGCCAGTGCCGAGACCAGCGGCCTGTTTGCCTCCGGCAGTTACCCCATTACCCGGCTGCTGCCGAATGCCTCAGGGGACAGTTGCCTGGAACAGGGTTTTGACAACGTCACCAACGGTGACTGGATGTCAGGCACCTGGGCGGGCATTCCGGACCGTTCCGGCGAGGGCTTTTTTATTGATGCCGCCAATAACAACCAGGTTGCGATCGCCTGGTTTACCTATATGGCGCTGGGGTACAGTTTTCCGGAAGGGTAACAATGTGACACCACCAACCAAGGAACGACGGCTGAAAGTGTTGGTGATTGGTTTATCTCATCAAGGGTTTTCAACAGTTGTTCTAATATTGTTACCTTTCTCCAGCATGGCCTGTTACCTCTGGCCATGTAAAAAAATGCCCCAGGTAAATCCTGGGGCATTCTTAATTTAAACATCAAGTAATATATTCGCTATGGGTTGGCTGTACCTTCAAAACCATCCATAAAGAATTCTTCTGCGACTTCACCACAACTGTCAAATCGAAACGAACCCAACCTCGTGCTGGAAGTGCTGGTTTCATTATATTCAGAACTCAAATAAAAAGTGCAGTCATCATCCGGGTCAACTGTCACCGAAGCATAATCACCCCATCGGCCCACGTTTGGTGGAGGCACGAAGTTGGCTGCACTACCCTCAATCAGGCTGAATTCCCCTCTAGGCAATGTTCCCGGTGGGTCACTGGCCAGCCTTCCGGAATAACGAATACTTGGAAACACATCGGTTACCGGGTCACTTGCACTCACACCCATGAGGATATTCCCATCTTGATCCATTGCCAGACTTGGCAGCCAGCGATGAGTGGTATCACCCAGAGCATAAAGCCCTTCCTGTTCTATGCTCCACCCCTCGGTAACGGCATTACCCGCCCGCTCCATAACGAACCAGCGTGCACCGTGAAGATTGTTACCGTCCACATCAACGGTAAAACTACCGACCATGCGCTGTACATCGCCAAAGTTTCGATACTGAACCCGCCACATTATCGGTTCTTTTACTGAATCCAATATCTGCGTACCAGCACCTGGCTGAGGTACACAAAGGAAGTTAAGTGTGCCGCATAAATCTGAATCAAATTCAGCGACCGGGATAGGGAATGGTCCGGCAAAAGTACTGTTTGCCGGTGTATCGAAGTCCACATTGAATTCGAAGATATCGATAAAATCCATGGTCGGATCGACACCCGTGGAGTTGTGAACCTCATCATCCCGATGACGGAGCAAAAAACCCGGTGAACCATCTGGTGGTAACGTTGTACCATCCAGATCCGCGGGTTGTAGCAACTGGAAACCGAACCCACCCAATTCTGGTCCTGATACAAACACCTGTGCCTCCCGGGCAGCCATTCCAAGAAGCATATTGGCACGGTCGAATGCATAGTTGGTTCGGCCACCCATAAATTCATCATTCGCGCCTACATAATACGCATCCGGCCAGACACCAATTTTGAAATAATCCGGCAATGTGTCTGATGCAGAAATGAACTCATACACAAACCAGTTACCGGTCGTCGGGTCTGTTTCCGCAGAAACATATACACAGATGGAGGTGAGTGTGAATTCAGATAAGATCCAACGATCCGCCAGCTGATCAAAATTGATTACCGGGTCACCTCTATTTTCCGCACATCCGGTTCCGCTTCCCACGGCCAGGTCAGAAAGCTCAAATGTCATAACTTCCGCACCGGTAAATTTGTCAAAAATTCGTACCGGTGTTGTATTAACCATCTGAATGTAATACTGACGACCAACATCAGCAATCACATCTGAAGGACTGCCGATCTGTGAAAAGCCATCCTGATTCAGAATCGGCATTTCGATGCCGCCTCCGTCGATCGGACCGGCTACTGCGAGTTGAGCTTCCAGTAACGGGTCTTGATCGAATCCACGAGGCGCTGGATTGGTGACTATTCCACTTTGCGGTGGTGATACCTGGCGCGGCAGCCTGACCTGAATAGGATCGCCTGGCTGCCATGGCTCGACTGCTGGAAGGTTGAACATATCAACACTAACATGCGCCGGAAAAACCACCCCCGTGACTGTTTGGGCACCTTGTATAACTGGCACATCGGACCTGTCAGCCTGCTGAGCCTGTCCAGCAAAAGCACTAACAAAAGATAACAATCCGATACTGCACCTAAACTGGCGCGATGATTTTGCTTCACACATGATGTGTTCCTGGTTTGCATAGCGTCGAGCAAATATCCTTATGTGCTCATCAGGTTAACATTCCAGACTTCAACAGCCTGTTTACAATGCAGAATTCATTTCAGCCTTGGATAATTTTAATTGATATTGTAAACATAACCTTGCACCAATGCCCGGAAACCTGAGCGGTTCTGGATGGGATCATCATGAAAAATTTGAGTTGCGGTTAGGGATGTATGTGCCCCGACAGAGTCGGGGCAGGATTGTGGTGGTGTTATCTGGTCTCTCAGATAGCTTACGGTGCCTGGGCTTCGAAACCGTCTTCGAAAAATTCCTCAGCCAGTACGTTTTCAAACAAGTTGATCACGTAGGCGCCACGCCCATGGGTAAAAGCAAACATCCGTGCCGCACCCTGGCCGGCTGGCTGCACAAACAATGTTTCAATTACCGTATTGGCAAAACCGGTGTTGACCGGCATCCAGTTGATTCCGCCATCCGTGGTTGCAAATACACCCAAATCGGTTCCAGCATACAAGGTATTCGAATCAAACGGATCAACTGCCAGCGAATGCGCTGGAATATCCGGGAGGCGGCCACCTCCGACACCGTCAATACCGGTCCAGGTCGCACCTGCATCTGCAGAGCGCCACACATGATCCCCGCCACCGAAAGTCGAATAAGTGGCATAAACAATGTTGGCATCATTCGGGTCAAAAATTATGGATGATACGATGCCGGTACGTGGCTGGGTACTTGCATAGGCCGTGGCTGAATCAGCTGTGGTTGCCTGAGTAGTACGGAAAATGGTACCCATTTCATCACCAGCAACCAAAGTATCCGGGTCACTGGGTGCTACGCCGATGGCACTGATCTGATTCGGCGCTACCGTCAGCTGAACACTGGCTTGAACCCAGTTGTCACCGGAGTCTCCGGTACGCCACAGAAATGAGCCACTGGTCCACAACCGGGTCGGGTCTGACGGATCCATGATAAACGGGTTAATAAAACGGCCGGTATCAGTTATACCATTGGTAGCTGCGTTAAAAGTGACGCCACCATCATCAGATCGCTGAATGCTGATTCCGGTATTTTCGGCAAACAAAATGTTGGTATTGTTCGGATTGACCGCTGCGTAGCCGCCGTCACCACCCAGAATTTCCTCCCAGACATCACCACCACCGGTAGTGCCGCGCAGAGTACCATTATCCTGAGTTCCACCGAAATAGGTAGCACCATCAGGATAAGCCACACCGTGGTAGAACTGCGTCACTGCATAGCCGTTGTTGAGGTTGTTCCATACCACGCCAATGCCGTTGCCGTCTCCTGAGCAGATGTCTGGAGAGACAATATTAGCCAGCGCAGCACTGGGATTATCGGTACGCAATACGCCGCCGTCACTGGTGCTGAACAGACTGGTATTGGTTACCCCGTCATAATCCGGATGGAATATTAAAAAGTGCTGATCGGCATGGTTGTATTCAGTATCGGTCGCCGGGTCGGTAAACCAAAGCGAGGCAATACCCCAGTCCTGACCACCGTTGTCTGAGCGGAAAGTATCGATCCCCCCTACCCAGACTACGTCTGAGTCGGTCGGGTCAACCGCAATGGTATTGTCGTACCAGCCCTGGTTGAAGAAGCCGCCAACACACTGCTGGAACGGTGCATTGGTCAACAGCAAAGTATTACCCAGTGTCGCGTCGGAGTTTCTCACCCGGGCTGCCCAGGTGTCGCCGCCATCTTCCGAACGGAATACCGCATGCAGACCATTATTATAGTTACCGCCCGGTCCAGGCACGATGCTGGCTGCCAGTGCATAGATGGTGTCCTGGTCGCTGGGAGAAATCGCCAGACTGGTACGGCCCATTTCCGCTTCAGTAAATACCTCGGTCCAGGCACCTGCACCACCGGCATCGGTGTTACGCATAATGGAAGCCTGGGCAAACGTGCCACAGGTGGCAAACATCACATCACCCGGCCCACTGTCTGTGCGAATATCCAGGTCAAGACATCCGCCCATAATTGCTGTACTGAATACCTGGGTAAAGCTGACACCAGCATCTAGTGACCGCCATATACCGGTACGCGTTGCGGCATAAATCCGATCCGAATCATTCGGGCTGACAATCAGGTCATTGACAAAAAAGAAATCAGCTGTATCAGTGCTGGCCAGCTGTGCCCAGCTGTCACCACCGTTTGTGGTTACAAAAATTCCCGCTCCCTGAACCGAATCTGCATTAAAAAAGCCTTCGCCGGTGCCGGCATAAAGTGTATCGGTATCGGCCGGATCCATGACCAGCGATGAAACTGCCAGATTAGGCAGCAAATCATCCAACGGTGTCCAGCTGGCCCCGGCATCTGTGGTTCTCCATATCCCACCGGCCACTGCGCCGGCATACATAATGTCCGGATCATCCGGGTTGATCACCAGCCGGCGTGTACGTCCACCGATATTTCCAGGTCCCAGTTCTGTCCATCCGGCAGGGTCAGGCGCCCTACCGCCCGACTGTGACAATGGCGGAAGCGCCAGCCGGTCGGCAACAGAATACCTTTGCATATCAAACATAGTTGCTTGTGCAGCCAGGTAACGACCGTAATCCAATGAGGTTTCGCCGGGTGGCAGACGTTCCTCCAGATAAAAGGCCAATGCTTCGGCCGGCTGGTCATAACGCTTGGCACCACTGTCTGCTTTGGCTAAAAGTTTGGGGGGTAACTTAGTATCGGATTGAATGGTTGAAACAACGCTGCCGGCTGCGATTAGTGCAAGCGATGCTATACCTAAAGTAATCTGTTTTTTCATTGGGATTGTAACCTCGTTGTAAGCCCGGAATACAAATGAATTAGGCCCGATAACCGGTTGAGTAATGAATGTTCAACCTGAAAAACAAAGACCTGATTGTTGTTTCCGAACCTGTGCAGCCCCCAGAGCTATAGGTATTAAATGTTGACTGGCTCGAATTTGAAATAAGCATTCAGCCACCGACAGGTTCAGGAATCGCCTAGACAGACCCTGGTTACACTAAAAATATTACACTAAAGTTATAGCCTTATCTTTTGAGCTTTGAACTCCAGCAATTTCATCCATACTGATACCTGCCCGCACGATCTGATTTGACTGGCCAGGCTCATTCATGCAGCTTTGCGCAACACCCATTTGGCCAGTGCCGGTATTACCCCTAATGTTAGTACCGTTGAGGTGATCAGCCCGGAAATAATCGTCCATGCCATGGGTGGCCATAAAGTACTGTGGGTGGCAGTCAGAGGTAATAGTCCGGCCACAGTTGTGGCTGTGGTAAGCAATACTGGCCGGGTTCGCCGGGCTACCGCCTCGATAATGGCGTATCGCAAAGTTTCGCCTTCACGCACATGATGATCCACCACGTCCAGCAGAACGATAGCATTGTTAACCACAATTCCAACCAGGGCAATAACACCCAGCAGGGCCATAAAACCGAACGGATAACCGGTCAGCAATAACCCCGGCACCACACCCGCCAGCGCCAGCGGCACTGTTACCAGTACCAGTCCGACCTTGCGGAATGAGTTGAATTGAATCATCAGGAAAAACAGCAGCAGGATCATACCCAGTGGCAGCGTGCTGAACAATGCGCTGTTGGCCTGGCCGGAAGATCGCTGTGCGCCGCCGGCTGAAATTTTCACACCACCCGGTAACGGTGTCTGCGCCAGGCGGCGCTCCAACTCGGCATAAACATCCGGGTAGGTATACCCTTCCCGCAGTTCACTGAACACCGTGCTGGATGGCTGTAAATTGAAATGGTGCCGCACCGAAGACTGCCAGATGAGCTCCGGATCGCCCAGGCCAAGCACCGGCACACTGACACTGTTGTCAGCACTCCAGCTCTGTACAGCGGCAATCTGATCAGCAGCAAAATATTCACCCTGCCGGGAACGCAGAACAATCGGTACCGGATCCCGGGCGGCCCGGTAAGTGCCGATGCGTAATCCCTGGCTCTGCCTTGCCAGATTCTGGCCAATCAGTTCACGGGTAATGCCAGCCGGCTGGGAACGCTGATCATCAACATTGATGCGCAGGGTCGGCACACCTATTCCAAGATCGTGACGAACATCAACGGTACCGTCTATACCCCGCAGTATTCTGGTGACCTGCTCAATGCCCTGACTTAATGAACGCCAGTCGTCAGCCAGCATGCGCACCTCAATCGGCGCCGGCGTCGGCGGCCCCTGCTCAAGTTTTCTGGGTACCAGCTGCACCTGTGGCCAACGGCTGTGGTTTTGTGTTCTTACCCAATCTGATAAATGCCGGATATCACTGACACTTTCAGTCAATACCACGACCCGGCCCAGATGCGGAGACCGTGGCGTTTCATTCAGGTTGTAGTAAAACTTCGGTCCGCTGTTACCGGTAAACGTGTAGGTGCGCTGCACACCCTGCTGCTGACGCAACTCATGCGCCAGCTGCTGGCTGAAAGCAGTCGTTTCACTGATGGGTGTGCCTTCCGGATAGTACACATCAACGATGAATTGATTACGATCGGTATCAGGGAAAAAATTACGGCTGACCCCACTGCTCAAAACAATGCACGCAATCAGAAAAGCCAGTGCCCCCAGCAGCAGTACATGTGAGTAATCCACGGCTAAACGACCAAATACCCTGGCCCGTCGACTGAGCCACTCGTTGGCTCGCTGGGGCAGGTTTTTACGTTCACCGGGCTGGCACAGAAACCACCCCGCCATCACCGGGGTTACCATCACGGCATATACATAGCTGACCAGCAGCATCAGGATGATCATTGTCGGCACTGCCCGGGTAAAGTCCGCAGTATCGCCCTGTGCCAGCACCATGGGAATAAACACCGCTACCGTGGTTCCTGTGGCCGCACCTAATGGGCCGGCCAGCTCCCGGACCGAGCGCCGTGCTGCCTGTGGTTTTGGTGTTTGCCGGTCAATATGCCACTGAATGTTCTCTGCCATTACAATCGCATTGTCTACCAGCATGCCCAGTGCAATGACCATGCCGGCTACCGCCATCTGATGCAGTACACCACCGCCGGTGCTGTACAGCGCCAGCGAAGTCAGGGTAACCAGCGGTACCATCAGGGCCACCAGCAACCCCATACGCAACCCCATAACCAGGAACAAAATCGTGGCTACGATTAACACTCCTGCCAGCAGGTTGCCCCCCAGTTCACTCAGACGCTGGTGGACTCGATCGGGCTGAAAGAACAGCTCACTGATTTCCAGCGGTGCCAGTATCGGCCGCAATTCCTCAACCCTTGCGCGTACCTGTCTACCGAATACCTCGGCATTCAATGTGTCGTTCTGACCGACAATACCAATCACAACGGCACGCTGACCATTCACCCAGGCGGTTTCACGGGCTGGCTCACGTGGTGACAGGCGTACACTGGCAATACTCGACAGTGGTACGGTTACGCCGTTGGGCAGTGCAACCGGCGTTGTTTCCAGACTCTCCAGATCAGCGAAATCAGTCTGTGGTCGTATCTGCAGTTGTCGTCCGGCAGTATTCAAATACCCACCGGGCACCACCTGGTTACGCCCTTGCAGCTGTGCCGCCAGTGCACCCGGACTGAGGCCAAGCGTTTTGGCCTGAGCATCGTCATAGGCAATCGTGACCTGTTCATCGGTATGTCCGAAAATTCGCACCCTGGCCACACCATCCAGAGACAGCATGCGATTACGCAGCAATTCCGCCGCATCCTGCATGGCCACCTGATCATTGCTGCCGGTCACCGCCAGTACTACCGTGGCTGCATCAATAATCCGGTCATCGATCTGAGGCTCCTGCGCGCCCTCCGGAAATCTTGCCTGGGCTCGTCTTGCCGCTACCCGGATGCGGTCCCAGGCAGTGTCGGTGTCATAAACATTCTGGCGCATCACCACAATAACCAGCGCAAATCCAGCGCGAATGGTGCTGCGCAGCTCATCAACATACTCTACCTGAGCCAGTTCCTCTTCCAGTGGTTGAGTGATCAAACGCTCGACCTGATCGACACTGGCGCCCGGGTATTGCACCGTAACGAAACCATAGCGGTACGGAAACGCCGGATCTTCCTGGCGATTCATACTCAACCAGGCTGTCACACCGACAATAGCAAGCAACAGCACAGTGGCCATTACCAGCCGTTTCTGCCCCAGCAGTGTGGTTAGCGTATTCATGTTTATTGTGCTGCCATGGAACCGGGCACGGCATGCACATTGACACGCTGGCCGTCCACCAGCGACATATGCCCGGCAGTGATAACCAGATCATCGGTTTCCAGCTGCCCTTCAATTGCCACCTGCTGACCGGCAAATCCCACGATTTCCACCGGCACCGCATAGGCAGTGTCACCTTGCAGCCGGTATACCTTAGGCGCTCCACCGATCGGATCGACTATGGCGGTCAACGGCACCTGCATCCGGTCACTGATGACCTGCCTGAATTCCACAGTGACTCTTTGTCCGGAACGTGCATCCGGGCTGTCCGGAAAACGCACCACTACCGGAAACAGACCGGTAGCCGGATCAGCCAGTGCACCGATGTCATACACTTCACCTCTGAATTCCTGGTTCAGGCCCAGGATACTGACGGTCACCGGCTGGCTGTCATACAGACCCTTCCAGATCGAGACCGGCAATTCCACAACCACTTCCATCAGGTCAAGCCCGCCGATCACCAAAACCGGTTCACCGGCACGCACATACTCGCCCACTTCGAAATTAACCTGACCGATCAAGCCGTCAAACGGCGCGGTCAGACTGGAGTCAGCCACCCTGTCAGTGCTGCTGGCCAACTGCGCTCTGGCCTGCCGGATTTGATCATTCAATGAGGCCAGGCGGGTCTGCTCTTCTTCAAGTGACTGCTCGCCCACCGCGCCTTCTGCGAATAAATCCTGTAAGCGACGGACATTGCGTTGCGCCTGAGATTGCTCAGTCTGCAATTGCGCCAGTGTGGCTTCTGCAGCGCGTTTCCCAGGCTCAAGATCCGGGTTTTCCAAAGCCGCCAGCAAATCGCCTGCAGCCACTTCATCACCGATGCGTACCGGCCGCAGCCTGAGTACCCCACTGGACTGAAATGCCAGATCGGCGCGATCTGCAGCCTGGCTGACACCGGAAAACAGCATCGGCTGAATCAGATCAGCACGAACCACCTGGGCCACATCCACGAGCTGCGGCATATTGGCCTGCTGCTCAGCCTCCTCGCTGCAGCCGGCAAGTATCAATACGATAATTACTCCCGCAAAAAATCTGTTCATTGCTTTGCTCCCTGCACACCATGCAGCAATACATCTTCCAATGTTTCCAAAAACGCGCTATCGGGATCGGCATCACCCTGAATCTCATCCCAGCTGGTGAACTGATGCCGGGCTTCCATCCATTGGGTGATCGAGCTGAGAATCAACGCCAGCAGATAAGCAGGCTTAACCCGGTGATGAAATATCTGCTGCTGTTGGCCGGCCATAATGCGCTGTACAAAACCGGTGACCAGTTCCTGCTTGAATCGCGAACAGGCCAGGTCCTGCTCCAGCTCCGCTCTGGCCAGCAGCTGCACCAATGCCGGATCGTCACGCAACAGTTCAAAATACAATCGGGTAGCATCCAGAAACTGTTGAATATTTAATTCAGAGCTGGCCAGTATGGCCTGTTGTTTTTCCAGAAAACCCTGCATTCGCCGGTGTTTGACCTGCTCCCACAACTCTGCCTTGGTGCCGAAGTGATGCACGATGAGGCTATTGGTGGTGTTTGAGGTCTGCGCGATTTTACGCATGCTGGTTGCCGCAAAGCCTGCATGGATAAAGCACTGCTCGGCAGCATCCAGAATCCGCGAACGGGTATCTTCGGCAACTGGTCTGGGCATATCGTCACTCAGATTATATATTGACTGACTGGTCAGTCTATTTACTATTGCAGGCAATGTCAATATTTCCGGTTGCATCTATATAACTATTTATATAGTATATCATCAACTATATAAAAAGTTATATACTGGAGTCGAATATGAATATACTGCTGACTGGTTTATTGGGTATTCATGTAACAGCCGGTTTCATCGGCCTGGCTGCTTTCTGGGTACCGATTTTTACCCGTAAGGGTGGTCACTATCACCGGTTGCTGGGTAAAGTATTCAAATACTGCGCCTATCTGGTACTGGCGGCTGCCGGAGCTGCTGTAATTGTCCGTTTGCTGAATCTTATTTCATCCGGCGCCACACCTGCTGATCAACCAGTCGGTTATGCATTCTTATTGTTCCTTGGCTATTTAAGCTGGGTAACTTTTGTCATTCTCAGACACGGGCTGCTGGTGCTTAGCAATAAACCTTCCCTGCAGGCCATGGACACAACAATGAACCGTACCCTGGCGATCCTGAGCATTGCGGCCAGCGCACTGCTGATTATCTATGCCGTGTATTTTTCGCCGCCGATTAAAATCATACTGCTGGCACTGTCACCTATTGGAGTCTTGTCCGGTATTGGCATTTTGAATGCCATCCGCGGGCGGGTGAAGCTAAACAAGGCATGGATGTATGAACACCTGGGTGCCATGATCGGTTGTGGTATTGCGTTTCACACCGCGTTTGCGGTATTCGGGTTCTCCAGAATATTTGACGTCAGTCTGCCGGGTAACTGGCAGGTGCTGCCATGGGTTTTGCCATCCATCATAGGGATTCCAGCCACTATAATCTGGACCAGGGTATATAAACGAAAATTTGGAGAAGCATGAGCCTGCCTAATATTCTGCTGGGCCTGATCAAGGAACCCACCAGTGGGTACGAGATCAAACAGACCTTCGAACAGGTCCTGCATTATTTCTGGAATGCCGACCTGGCGCAGATATACCCTGCGCTGAAAAAACTCGAACAGCAGGGTCTGGCCACCAGCCAGATGGCAGCACCGGATAAAGGTCCACCCAGGAAACTGTACCAGCGAACCACTGAAGGCACGCAACAATTGCGTGCCTGGCTGCAGGATGGTCCGCAGTTGAACACCGAGCGGCTTCACTACCTGACCCAGGTATT
Source organism: Wenzhouxiangellaceae bacterium (assembly GCA_028289455.1). Lineage (GTDB taxonomy): Bacteria > Pseudomonadota > Gammaproteobacteria > Xanthomonadales > Wenzhouxiangellaceae > JAJFKX01. Next base: position 21,634 of record JANQPN010000023.1, on the reverse strand, counting down.
CTTTCTTGGAGAAATTCCGTCAAATAAGCGCATAACTTTTTTTGAGCGTTTACATGACTATTTCAGTCAGCAGTTGAATGAGCTGATCGAAGTCGACAACAGCTGGAGTAATGACGACCCTCGCTACCCGGACAACCTGCCGGACAGAGAACAGGCAATGCAGTTTACTCTGCGGCTGGGATTATTAAAGATCAATGCCATAGTGCAATGGTGCGAAAGCTGCCTGAAAACACTGAACAGTAAATTGTAAGATGTTATTTTGTTTCATCAATGAGGTTGACTGAAATTTAATTAAACTTTATTGATATAATATTTAAATTAATATCAATAATATTGCACTAATTATCAATTACGACTAATACCATATTATTAAAAAAACAAAAATAATTAGAAATTACTGATAATTTAACTTTATTCATTCACTTATATCCTATATTCTAAGCGGGCTTTGGGGCATGCCTTTATCAAGGACGAAGACTTAATTCTTCTTAAATTAACCCTAATTTCGTAAAGCCGCTGTGCATCGGCACAAGAGGCTTGTGTTTAACACATGGAAAGCGAGAGACTCAATGAAACAGAAATTTTCCTATTTATTCGCCGGCATTACCTGCCTGATCAGCTCTGGTCTGCTGGCGCAAACCGGCATTGGCGGCGACGGGGGCAAAGACAACGTAAGAACCGGCCAGGCCGTTGGCTATGGCACCGCAGCTGATGCATTTACGCAACAACGGCTGAGGGATGAAAATGCTGCTGCCGGCCTGCTTTCACCACCCAAGCTTGGTGTCATCAACAATCACCAGCTACCTGGCAAACTGACAAACAGCGGCATCAGTGGTGCTACCGATGGTGTGGCCATCCGCAGCAGTGTCAGCCCGGTTATCAATGCGCCGAATGTGGACATCAGTACTGAAGGTTATGGCAATGATGACAATGCCAGCCTGTTCGGCTTCCGCATCACCCCACCGGATACCAATGGCGATGTCGGCCTGAACCATTATGTTCAGTACGTCAACCTGGGCTGGGTGGTATTCGATAAAAACACCGGTCAGCAAATTGCCGGACCATTCGCCGGCAATACCTTCTGGCAGGGTTTCGGCGGTGTCTGTGAAACCGAAAATGCTGGTGACCCGATTGTTGTATATGATCATCTGGCCGGTCGCTGGTTGTTCAGTCAATTCACCGGCACAGGCGTTCCTGACGGTCATCAGTGTGTCGCCATTACCGATGGTGAGAATCCACTGGGCCCGTATACCCTGTATGACTTTGTTGTCAGCCCCAACGCTTTTAATGATTATCCGAAAATCACTGTATGGCCGGATGGTTATTACATGACCACGCATGAATTTGCCGGAGCCAATTTAAGCTTTGCCGGTGTTAATTTAACGGTATTTGATCGTGATGAAATGCTGGCAGGTAACCCGAATGCCGGTTTTATTCAGTTTACCAACACCAACCTGGAATTCGGTGTTCAGGTCGGTCATCTGGAAGGCGATGACCTGCCGCCGGCCGGCAGCTGTAACTACCTGGTACATGCCACTGATGCCCAGGCATTTGGTCTGCCTGGTTCCGACCGTTTTCAGTTCTGGAAAGCCTGTGTAAACTTCAATAACCCGAACAGCTCAACCCTGACCCAGCTCAGTAGTATCAATGTGCCTGCGTTCGATCAGAATTTCTGCGGTTTTTCGCGTGACTGTATTGATCAGAACTCCAACAACAACAATCTGCTGGATGCACTGGCCGGCTTTACCATTTACCGGTTCAGCAACCGCTATTTCCCGTCAGAAGGTCTGTTACGTACCGTGGCTACCACCAACGTCGATATCGGTGGTGACCAGGCTGGTGTAATGTGGGCCGGATTTGAAATCAATCCAACAACCGATGCTCATGTAATTGCTGACGGCGGCGCGCAACTGGGCACTATTGATTTCAATGACAGCCTGAATCGCTGGATGGGTTCTGCGGCAGTCGACCAGAACGGCAATCTGGGTATTGGTTATACCGTGGCCGGTCCGGGCACATTCCCGTCTATTGCCATCACTGTTCACGAACGCGGCGTTGACGGCCCGGGACAGGTGCAGGGTGAGTCTTTCTGCGTGGTTGGCAGCGGTGCCACCACCGGCGCCAACCGCTGGGCTGATTATGCCAGCACCAGTGTTGACCCGGTCAACGGCTGTACTTTCTGGCATACCAATGAATATGTGGAAACCACCGGCAACTTTGAGTGGAATACCCGCGTGTGCAGCTTTGAAATCCCCTCCTGCAGCGGCGGCCCTGTAAATAATCCGCCCACTGCCTCATTTACCGATAACTGCACCGATCTGGATTGCAGCTTTGACGGCAGCGGCAGCAGTGACAGCGACGGTACCATTGTCTCTTATGCCTGGGACTTCGGTGACGGCAGCACTGACAGCGGTGTGAATGTTTCACATACCTATGGCGCAGGCGGCGACTTCGATGTAAGCCTGACCGTAACCGATGATGGCGGCGCCAGCGATACCAGTACACGAACCATTACTGTCGTTGACCCCAACGGTGGTCCGAGCATCAGCCTGACTGCCTCGGTCAACAACCGCGGCCGGGTAACACTCCAGTGGACTGGTGCAGTAGGCAATCGTGTCGACGTGTACAGGAATGGATCTTTCCTGAGAAGAACCCGCAACGATGGGCTTTACCGTGAGCGTCCCGGCACAGGTACTTTTACTTATGAGATCTGTAATCAGGGAACCACTGACTGCTCTAACAGCGCAACTGTAACGGTTAACTGAAGTTAATCGCTTTACACTCCTTGGCCCCGTGGACTCCGCGGGGCTTTTTTATGGCCGGCTGCTTTTTTATTCGAGTGGTAAAGCGTTAACATAGCGCGATGCACGATACGACCACGCTCAACCGCCTGCTTGATTATTGGTTCGGACCTGATGGCCAGCGCAATGAAGCCAGCCGTCAGCACCGGAAACTGTGGTTTACACCCAGCGCATCTCAGGAAGTCGATCTTAGAAAGCAATGGGCCGGTCTGCACTTGTGCGCAATTCGAGGCGAGTTGACCCATTGGTGTTTCACTCCACAGGCCCGACTTGGGCTGATCCTGCTGCTGGATCAGTTCCCCAGGGTTTTATACCGGTCGACCCCTCTGGCTTTTGCTTACGACGGCCAGGCACTGTCCTTATGTCTGGCGGGAATACATGCCGGTCAGGATATTGAGCTGCAGTTGCAGGAGCGATTGTTTTTCTACATGCCGCTGCAACACAGTGAGGATCTGGCTGCGCAACAGATCAGTGTCGACAAAACCCGACAATTGTTGGATGATTTTCCAGATTCCCGGGAATCTGTTGCAAGTTCATTGAAATATGCACAGTTACACCATGACATCATTGAACGGTTTGGCCGGTTTCCACACCGCAATCAAATTCTTGGCCGTCAGCCGACCCAACCGGAGACCGATTGGCTGAACAGCGGTGACGGCCACAATTTCGGCCAGTGATTCCGTCTCCATCAACTGCCCGATAAGATCATGCCGTTACTCACTTTCCGCGATGTATCACTGAGCTTTGGCGACCAGCCGTTGCTGGATAACGTCAGCTTCCAGATAAACAGTGGCGAACGGCTGTGCCTGATAGGTCGCAACGGTGCCGGCAAGTCGACCTTATTGAAAGTTACCGCGGCTGAACAGGTTCCCGACGATGGGATTGTTCAGCGTTCAGCAGGTGTCAGGGTAGCTCAACTGCCCCAGACGGTACCCCAGAATATTAGCGGCAGCGTGTTTGATTTTGTTGCCAATGGTCTGGGTCAGGCCGGTGAGTTAATCCGTCAATATCACAATTTAAGTCTGCAGGTGGCTGATGATGCAAGCATCCTGCCGGCCCTCGAGCGCTGCCAGCAACAACTTGAAGATGTTGGCGGCTGGGCGCTTAATCAAAAAGTGGAAACCACTCTGTCACGCCTGCAACTGGATGGTAATGCTCTGATGCAGGAGCTGTCCGGCGGCATCAAGCGCAGAGCCTTGCTGGCTTCGGCACTGGTCAGTGAACCTGATCTGCTGCTGCTGGATGAACCCACCAACCATCTGGATATTAAAGCCATTGAATGGCTGGAAAACTTTCTGCTCAGCTGGTCTGGAAGCCTGCTGTTTATCACCCATGACCGGGCCTTTCTGCGCAAACTGGCCACCCGTATAATCGAACTGGATCGCGGCCTGTTGACTGACTGGCCGGGCAACTACGACAGCTACCTGAAAGGCAAGCAGCAGCAGCTGGCTGCTGAGGAAAAACATAATGCGCTGTTCGATAAACGGTTGGCCCAGGAAGAGGTGTGGATTCGCCAGGGCATCAAAGCCCGCCGCACACGCAATGAAGGCCGGGTGCGTGCACTGCAGGCAATGCGCAGAGAACGCGCACAACGGCGAGAACAACAAGGCACTGCCAGACTCAGCTCACAGGACGTTCAACAATCCGGAAAGCTGGTAGCCATGGCGGAACAGATGCAGTTTGCCTTTGACGGTAAACTGGTCATCGGTTCTTTGTCCACTACCATTATGCGAGGGGACAAAATCGGCATCATTGGCCCCAACGGTGCCGGTAAAACCACTTTGATAAAGCTGTTGCTGGGCGAACTGCAACCGGATGCCGGGTCCGTCAGGCTCGGCGTTAACCTGCAGATTGCTTACTTTGATCAGCATCGGCGCCTGATAGACGACAGCAAAAGCGTGCAGGACAATGTTGGAGAAGGCAGCGACACCATTAACATCAACGGCAAGTCCCGCCATGTCATCAGTTATCTGCAGGATTTCCTGTTCAGTCCCCAGCGTGCCCGGCAACCGGCTTCAGTATTGTCCGGTGGTGAACGCAACCGGCTGATGCTCGCCAGACTGTTTGCCAGGCCCGCCAATCTACTGGTCCTGGATGAACCGACCAATGATCTGGATATGGATACCCTGGATTTGCTCGAGGAGTTACTGATCGATTTTTCCGGTACCGTACTGTTGGTCAGTCACGATCGAGCTTTCATTAATAATGTGGTTACCAGCACACTGGTATTTGAAGGCAACGGAGTGGTGAATGAATATGTCGGTGGCTACGATGACTGGCTGCGGCAAAAGCCAAAAAACGACGAGCTGCCCACAGTCGCCAAACGCACCCCAAAAAACAAGCCAAAACCGGCAGCCAAAAAGCTGAGCTATAACGAACAGCGAGAACTCAAAGCCCTGCCTAAAAAAATAGAAGATCTGGAAATCGAACAGGCTGAATTAACCGGTGCCATGAGCCAGCCGGACTTCTATGCTCAGGAAAAGCCGCTAATCGCTGAAACCCAACACAGACTGCAGGATGTCACTGAACAACTTGAGCAGCTATACCAACGCTGGGAAATACTAGAACAAAAGCAGTGAGCGGTTGGCGCCAACCCTTAAACAACTAACCAATGGTACATAGCTGTGTATCCGCTATTGTTTATCATTAGTCCAGATTTCATGAACCCTGAGCGCTTCATCCTGACATAAATTGGACTCCAGCTTATTGGCATGATTGATGATGCAATACTCAATAAACCTGGCGATAAACTGTCTCTGTTTTGAACTGCACGACTGAAATAAATCATTATTCATTCCATCGCCTTCTAAATGAAATAAAAACTGCTCCAGATAAAACTGCTCATCTATGGATGACAGACTTAAACGAACAAGTGCAGGCATGTAATATTTTTTGCCTTCTACCGTGCAAAAACATATCGGATCCCATCCAGCGTTTCCCAGCTCACCGTAGCCAATGCTATCCACATCGCTGTTACGTAACGTTTCATCATGCTCGAAGCATTCACAGCAATGCTCATAGTTGGTGAAATGCTCAGGCTTTTCACACAAGAATATCTGCTTTGCTTGTTCAACCCAGTTCATGTTAATCATTCAGTTACCGGCAATTCTCCGAATCAGCAGATCGAAATTCCCGGCCAAGCGGAAATATAACGCTGATGTCGGCTATCATAACCGCAGCCACAGTATTGCGAGACCCTATGAGTCATTACCCGAATCTGCTTGAACCACTCGATTTAGGCTTTACCCGCCTTAAAAACCGCGTGCTGATGGGTTCCATGCACACTGGTCTGGAAGACAAAGCCAAAGACTTTCCCAGACTCGCCGCCTATTTTGCCGAACGCGCCAAAGGCAATGTAGGCCTGATTGTTACCGGTGGTTTTGCACCGAATATCGCCGGTTGGCTGACACCGTTCGGCAGCACTCTGATGGGACGCTGGCAATTGCCGCGGCACCGTCTGGTAACCGATGCTGTGCACCAGCATGACGGGAAAATCTGTCTGCAGATTCTGCACTCCGGCCGTTATGGTTATCACCCGCTGGTGGTCAGCGCTTCAGCCATTAAAAGCCCGATTACTCCTTTCAAACCAAAAGCATTGTCAGTTAAAGGTGTATACCGGCAGATTGATGCCTATGTCCGCTGTGCCAGACTGGCACAGAAAGCGGGCTATGACGGCGTGGAAGTCATGGGTTCGGAAGGCTATTTCATTAACCAGTTCCTGGTTGAACGCACCAATAAACGCAATGATGAGTTTGGCGGCGACTACAGCAACCGGATGCGTCTGCCGGTGGAAATTGTCAAGCGCATCCGCCAGGCCTGCGGCGAAAATTTCATTATTATTTATAGGCTGTCAATGCTGGACCTGGTGCCACGGGGCAGCAGCTGGGATGAAGTGATTCAGCTGGGTAAAGCCATAGAAGCAGCCGGCGCAACTCTGATAAACAGCGGCATAGGCTGGCATGAAGCCAGGATGCCGACCATTCTGACGCCGGTGCCCAGGGCCGCGTTTACCGAAGTGACCAACCGGTTCAGACAGCATGTGAACATTCCAGTCATTGCCGTAAACCGAATCAACACACCGGAAATCGCTGAGCAGGTGCTGGCCAGCGGCCAGGCAGATATGGTTTCAATGGCCAGACCGATGCTGGCTGATCCGCAGTTTGTTAATAAAGCCCGTGCCGGTAAGCCGGACAGCATCAATACCTGCATTGCCTGCAACCAGGCCTGCCTGGACCACACATTCACCAAACAAACCGCCAGTTGCCTGGTCAACCCACAGGCCTGCCATGAAACCATTCTCACCATTGAACCGGCCAAACAGGTCAAATCCATAGCGGTTGTGGGCGCAGGACCAGCAGGTCTAGCTGCAGCCACTTGTGCTGCCGAGCGCGGACACCGGGTGACACTGTTCGAAGGCAGTAGTGAAATCGGTGGCCAGTTTAATCTGGCCAAGCGCATTCCCGGCAAGGAAGAGTTTCATGAAACAATCCGCTATTATCGCGTAAGACTGGAAGAAACCGGTGTTGATGTGCAGCTAAACACCCGAGCTGATGCCGGCATGCTCAACCAGTTTGATGAGATCATACTTGCCAGTGGCGTTACTCCAAGGGTACTGAACATCCCCGGCATAGATCATCACAAAGTCGTTGACTATATGGACTGCATTAACCAGAAGCGTGAAATAGGCGAAAAGGTCGCGATCATCGGCGCCGGCGGTATCGGCTTTGATGTCGCCGAATTCCTGCTGCATGCCGGCCACTCCAACAGCCTGGACCCGCAGGATTACTTCCGCTATTGGGGTGTTGACCTGGACCAGCGCGGCGGCGTGGAGAACACCAAACCAGCCCCCGGCAAACCGGCGCGGCAAATCTGGATGCTGCAGCGTAAAACAACCAAACCCGGCAAAGGCCTGGGCAAGACCTCCGGATGGGTACACCGTGCCACGCTGAAAATGGGCAAAGTTAAGATGCTTACCGGCGTGGCCTATCAGAAAATTGATGAGCATGGATTACATATTCACATCGATCAGCAGGACCAGTTGCTGGAAGTTGATAATGTGGTTGTCTGTGCCGGTCAGCTCAGTGTAACCGAGCTGCTGGAACCACTTGAGGCTGCCGGCAAACCGGTCCACGTAATCGGTGGGGCACTGCTGGCTGCTGAAATCGATGCCAAACGCGCCATCAAAGAAGGCACTGAAATCGCTGCAGCGCTATAAGATCCTGCCAACTTTTCCTACCTGATACGGCCAACAGCTTATGAATCAAACCTACACCATACTTACCGTCATTATTGCCTATCAGGTCATACTGCTGGGAATTGGCTGGTGGGCCAGCCGTCGGAATCATGATAATGAAGATTTTTATCTGGGCGGCCGTAAGCTGGGGCCGATGGTTGCTTCGCTGAGTGCTGCTACCAGCTCCTCTTCAGCCTGGAGCCTGTTGGGTGTCAGTGGTGCAGCATTCGCCTGGGGGATACAGGCAGTCTGGTTGATTGTCGCCGTTATGACCGGTTTTTTGATTAACTGGTACCTGGTCGCTCCTCGGCTGCACCAACGCAGCCATGCCAATGGCGCAGTTACCGTGGTGGAGTTTATCGCAAGCTCGGAAATACAACAGCATGCAGCAAAAGTTAAACGCACCCGCTGGATCGGCGCTCTGATAATCCTGTTCAGTTTTGCTTTTTACATTGCTTCTCAATTTCAGGCCGCCGGCACCACCTTTGCACGGGTATTACCGGTTAGCCCGGAAATGGCCATTATGATCGGCGCCGCCATCGTCTTGATGTATATCTGGCTGGGCGGCTTCTGGGCTGCCAGTGTTACCGACGCGCTGCAGGGATTGGTGATGCTGGCAGTATCGCTGCTGTTGCCGATACTGGCACTGATTAAGGTGGGCGGCTTCAGCGGACTTATCAGCGGACTGCAGGGGTTGAATGACCCCGGCCTGCTGGCAATAGTCAATCAACCGGGGCTGTTAACGGCAATGCTGTTTGTGGTTGGCCTGCTGGGCATCGGTTTCGGTTACCCGGGTCAGCCGCATGTTGTTAACCGGTTTATGGCCATGGCGGATGCTGATCAGATACCCAGAGCCCGGACAATCGCGATTATCTGGGGCATTGTGGTTTTTACCGGCATGGTGCTGCTGGGCTTGTGTGGCCGGGTGCTGTTGGCCGAGCTGGGCAACCGTGAAGATGTTTTGCTGGCGGTTGGTGAACAATTGCTGCATCCGGTATTGGCAGGTATTGTTATCGCCGGTGTATTGTCAGCCATCATGTCGACTGCTGACAGTCAGCTGCTGACTGCAGCCTCGGCCGTCAGCCATGACATGCAGCAACGCCAGATGCATGCTGCCCGCTGGGTGGTATTGGGCATCGGCGCTGCAGCCGTCATTCTGGCCATTTTCTTCCCCGAAGCCATTTTTTCCCGGGTATTATTTGCCTGGCAGGCATTAGGAGCGGCATTCGGCCCGGTACTGATGGTGATGCTGTGGCGCGGCCCGATTCATCCTGACTGGAAACTGGCAGCTATTCTCACCGGGTTCCTGAGCACCATAGTCATCAGTCTCTATCCGGATGCGCCAGGCGATTCTGCCGAACGCTGGATTCCATTGATTCTGGCATCGGTACTGGCATTACTGGGCAACAGCAAAGCCCGCAGTTCCTGACAACAGACAGGAGGAACACTGCCCGTTTTCCTCCTTATTATTGCTCGCCATCTCTGAGGTGTATTACTCAGAGCAAGATTTAAGCGTTTTTGAGCGCATTATTACACTTCAGAAAAGCTTTTTGACCATCAAAAAAGCATATTGAGAACGCGCCCTTCACAATTTATCTAATTGATATTAATAGATATTTTTAATTTGTTTAAGCTTCATAGCAATTTATTCGCAGAACTATTTGCAATTGGTGTTTAGGTGTTGTAGTCTAATACAACACTAAAACGTGAGAACACTATCATGTTAGCCAACTCCCACCGCAGACATTTGGTTTCCAACCGTCTCGCACTGGTCACAGGTTTAGTATTACTGCTGGCCCAGACGGGACAATTTGCTCCTGGCGAAATTCAGGATGGTGCTCATAACACAAACACACTGATCACCGCCGAAGCCAAACAGGATTCAAAGAAGCATTACTACAACGTGCTGCTGGACCTGGGCATTCTGCTGCTGACCCGTTGATATGCAGTGCCAACTCATCGATTACGAACTATCAGACGGAATATCCGCTTATGGCAGCTGTAATGACTGAACGCTGGGACGATACCCAACCGATTTACCAGCAATTGCGCGATCACACTGTGGCGCGCATTCTGGCAGGCGAGCTGGCCGAGGGTGAAGCACTGCCATCAGTAAGACAGCTGGCAGTTGAGCTGCAAATCAATCCAATTACCGTATCGCGTGCCTATCAGCTGCTGGTTGATGAACAGCTGGTAGAGAAACGCCGCGGGTTAGGTATGTTCGTGATGCACGGTGCACGCGAACAGCTGCTTAACAGCGAGCGTGATCTGTTTTTGATGCAGGAGTTGCCTAAAACCCTGGATCGGGCCCAGCAGCTGGGAATCAGTATCGCAGAATTGCTGCAACACATTAAGGACTCCACAGAATGACTCCAGAAATCAGAGAGGAACAATCTGTCTCCGGGCAGATGATCATCGAGGCCAGAGGTTTACGCAAAAATTACGGCAGCAAAGTTGCTGTCAACAATATTGACGTGGATATCCCGGCCGGCCGGATTGTCGGGCTGGTAGGACCCAACGGCGCCGGAAAAACCACCGCATTAAAAGCATTGCTGGGATTGGCGGATTTTTCCGGCGACCTGAAAGTACTGGGTTATCATCCACTGAATGAACGCGATGCATTGATGCAGGAAGTTGCATTTATTGCTGATGTCGCCACCCTGCCCCGCTGGGCCAGAGTCTCCCAGCTGCTGAGACTGATGGAAGCCGTCCATCCGAGGTTTTCTCTGAAACAATGCAGGAAATACCTGTCACAGACCAAAATCAAACCCCAGGACAAAGTTAAAAGCCTGTCCAAAGGGATGGTGGTACAGCTTCATCTGGCCCTGGTAATGGCAATTGATGCCAGACTGCTGGTACTGGATGAACCTACCTTGGGCCTGGATATCATCTTTAGAAAACAGTTTTATCAGCACCTGCTGGAAGAATACTTTGACGGTGATCGCACCATCATTATCACTACACACCAGATTGAAGAAGTGGAACACATTCTCAGCGATCTGATTTTCATTCGCGACGGCAATATTGTGCTGAACAGCAGCATGGATGATATTCAGCAGCGCTATGTTGAACTGATGGTCACCCCGGAAAACCTGGAAGCCGCCCGCGCTTACAAGCCGTTACACGAACGCCATGTTTTTGGCCGGCATGTACTGCTGTTTCAGGACCAAAACCGCGAGGAACTGCGTGAACTTGGAGAGCTGCATACACCATCGGTGGCTGACTTGTTCGTTGCCACCATGAGCAACGGCAATGAACAACAGGTTAATTCTGCCTTTGGAGAAGCGGCATGATCAGCATCAACCCCCAACAATTCCCCATTCTGATCAGACGCGAGTTCTGGGAGCACCGCTGGGCCTTTCAGTATGCGCCATTAATTATCGCAGGTCTGATGCTGCTGTTGATGCTGATGAGCATGCTGTTTGCAGCAGAAATTGACGGCAACCGCCTGTTTACCGATTCTGCCATGCGTGAACTGGCCAGCTTTGATGCTGATACCAAAGCGAAAATGGGTCGCATATTCATGTTTGGCCTGAACATTCAATTCAACGGCGTTATGCTGATTGTACTGTTCTTTTATCTGGTCGGTTCACTTTACGATGAGCGCAAAAACCGCAGTATCTTATTCTGGAAATCGCTGCCGGTTTCCGATGGCAATACGGTTCTCAGCAAAATTCTGACCGCAGGTATTGCTGTACCGGTTGCCTATATGCTGGTGGCAGGGATAGTGCAGATCATCGCTCTGCTGGTATTCAGCGGTTATGCTTTGAGTGCCGGCATTCCTCTATGGGACAACATCTGGGGTCCGGCCAATATCCTGTCTGTCTGGTTTCATGTATTGCTGATCATCCCTGTGCAGATGCTGTGGCTGCTGCCGTTGTTTGGCTGGTTCATGTTCTGTTCCGCCTTTGCCCCACGCCTGCCCTGGCTGATCGCATTAGCCGTACCCGGTCTGATCGGATTGTTCCAGAGTTATTTAAGCCTCACCGATAATCTGCGTCTGTCCGAGACCAATGTGTGGCTGCTGTTTTGGGAACGGGCATTCAAAGGCATACTGCCTATGGACATCCACTTTGAAGAAGCTTTTGACGAAGGCCTGCAAGGCGTATATACAGTGGGTGAAATGTTATCAAGATTCACCCAGCTGGATATGTGGGTCGGCATTGTGATCGGCGTAGCGTTCCTGTACGGCGCCGTATATCTGCGCAGCCGGGCTACCGATAAATAATAGCCTGTAGAATCTGGAGAAATCAGGGAGGCCTGCGAGCCTCCCTTTTTTTATTGATTCAGCTCAAACCCTGACAGCCAGATCAGTTGCTCAGGCTGTTCAAAAACCAGTTGCTGATTAATCGATACCTGGGTGAACTGCTGCTGTTCACCGGACGGCCAGTTTACTGTGATGGTGAGTGGTCCCTGCCAGTCACCCAGACCAAAATGCGCCACTGCCGGGCTGGCCGATACAAAGTGACTGCCGGCTTTGACCAGCTGGGTCAGTGTCTGCCCGCTATCATCGGGGTTTTCCGACTGCACCGTGATCAGAGCGCCAATACCCTCGGTATTTCTGGTACTGCCGTCCAACCGGATGCTTAAAAACTGTTGCTGGGCGGCCGGCAGATCGTTCCGGTAAAGTTTGAATGGTCCTTTGTAGTTGGAAATAGCGATATCAAGATCACCATCCCGGTCAAAGTCAAAACAGGCGACTCCACGGCCTTCGTTGGCATCTCCTATGCCCAGGCTCTGTGCCATTTCGGTGTAAGTGCCGTCTCCATTGGAGATATACATCACCGCAGGCGTATTATCGTAACGCCCGTGGGGAACCCCGGGGTTGAGGTTATTCCCGAAATAAAATCCGTTCACATGAAAAATATCCGGGTGCCGGTCCAGGTTGAAATCCCCGATACACGCGCCCCAGCCCCATAAGCCTTCCAGTACTCCTCCATTATCCGGTAGACGGCTAAACCCACCTGTCCCGTCTCCCAGATACAAGCGGTTGCCGAATGGTGAACCATTCAGATTGGAAATATTGGAGGTAAACCAGTCGAGGTGTCCGTCAAGATCAACATCAGCCACGTCTGTGCCCATGGCATTACGATCATCAATATCATTGCGGTTTGTGATATCCGCAAACTGGCTGTTGCCAATGTTCTCCAGCACCAGGCTGGTGCTGACATCACCGGCTATCAGCAGATCAATTCGCTGATCTTCATTGATATCTGCAAATATGCCGGCGAAAGTCTGATCCCGGCCATCATTCGGAAAACTGTCCTCATCGAAAATACCGGCTATGCCACTGCTGATGGAAATGTCCTGAAACCTGCCGATACAGTCGCCCTGCCACAGATGCTGGCTGGAACCTTCAGCGGTTTTCCATGACGGCGCAGGGCCCAGTGGTGTCATCGAATGCGGCAGAAAGGCATCCAGACATTCATCGCCGTTGATGTCTGCAAAGCTTGCTCCCCAGGTGTTCGGCGCCAGTGCCGTCTGATAACCGGGAAAGGCTGTAGAAAAGGCATCAACAAACACCGGCTCTCCATCAACCTGACTTTGCATCAGCATTCTTGGTGTTTGCCCAAGCGCACCACCTAGAAACAGATCCAGATCGCCATCACCGTCAACATCGGCAAATACCGCACCGGCAATCCAGCCATCCAGACTGTCCAGGCCTGCCTGTCCGGTTTTGTCTTCAAAACTGCCATTGCCCAGATTGCGGTACAGCCTGCCGGCGCCGGCATCCCCGCCAATGACAAATAAATCCGGCCAGCCGTCAGCATCGTAGTCACCGGCCGCAACACCGGCTGATAGCCATGAAGACATCAGCTGTGCAGTGATATGCATATTTTCGATCGGCGTTATGCTGTTATCCGGAGCATTGCTGATATCAACAACTGTCTGTGAGCTCTGATGCTGCAGCGTAACTCCGGCAGTATCAGTTACGTCGGTAAACATCTGTGCATGCAGAACCCGGACCTGCATTCCGGCAAGCAAGACTAGAGCTGCGGATAGAAAGATGCGCATGCCCTTACTATAAGGGCCAGAACAACGGTATGCCATAAATGGCGACAATCGCCACCAGTATATTCAAAGGTAAGCCGATCCTTACAAAGTCGACGAAGCGGTAGCCACCGGCCTGATACACGAAGGTGTTGGTCTGATAACCGATCGGTGTAGCAAAACTGGCGCTTCCGGCCAGCATCACACACACCATAAACGGACGCGGGTCCAACCCGAACTCGACTGCCACCGCATAGGCTATCGGCGTGATCAGAATTGCCGTGGCATTATTCGTCATCACTGCAGTTAGCAATGACGTAGTCAAATATACCGTCGCCAGCAGGGCAATCGGCGATACCTCATCAACCATGGCAATGCTATGTTCCACAATCCAGTTAATCGCCCCGGTAGACTGCAGTGCACTGCCAATCGCCAGCATCCCGAAGATCAGCATCAGAATCGGCCATTGTATTGATCCATAGGCATCTTCACTGGACACACAGCCGAACAGTACCACTGCTGTTGCACCGATAATTGCCAATGGCGCAATCGGGGCAATATCCAGCGCTGCAAAAATAACCACCATAAGAATCGCAGCAATCGCGATTGGCGCCTTGCTGCGCCGCAGTTCCTTGGGCTCGGCCACAGAAATATTGACAAACTGCCGGCTGGAATACAGCCGTTCCAAGCCACCCTTGGGGCCTTCCAGCAACAGGGTATCACCCACCTGCAGGCGGATTTCTTCGAAGTTTCGGGTTAGTTTGGTTTTGTGTCGATGCACCGCCAGCACATAGACACCGAACCGGTGGCGCAAATCCAAATCAGCAATAGTCCGCCCCAGCACTCTGGCTTCCGGGCCTACGATTGCCTCGATAACGTGCGTCTCCTGGCTGGAAATGGGTTCCAAAATGGTCTGTCCGGTACCTTCTTCCAGGCCATAGATTTTTTCTCCGGAGCGGCGCAGCTCGATCAGATCATCCAGCGCGGACTCAAGTAGAATTCGATCACCGGCGCGCAATTTGACGCGGTGCATATTGGCCCGCAGTGAATAGTCGCCGCGCAGCACATCCAGTACCTTAAATCCGTCCAGTTTATACAACGGTGTTTCTTCCAATACCTGCCCTACCAACGGGGACGCATAGGTCACCACCAGATCGGTCAGATAATGCTTTTGCGGTGCCGGCTGAAAGCTGCCTGAAAATGCTGTACGCGAGGGCAACAGCCACCAGCCGAACAACAACATGTATAACACCCCGGCAGCCGCCATCAGCAGGCCAATACCGGTAATCTCGAAAATGGTGAACGGCGCCATGCCCAAATCGCGCGCCACACCGTCAACCAGGATATTGGTTGATGTGCCCAGTAACGTACAGGTCCCCCCGAGAATACTGACAAATGATAATGGAATCAGATATTTACTTGCGGATTTTGATTGAGCAGCAGCCACGCTCATGACCACTGGCGTTAGGATAACCACAATGGGCGTATTATTCATGAATGCCGATAACACCATCACCGGCACCATCATTACCACCATTGCCCGCAGCCATGACTTTCCTGAGGCGCGTTTAAACAGCTTACCCATCCAGGCAATAATGCCGGTCTGATCCAATGCCGCGCTCAGCACAAACATTGCCGCGATGGTAATCGGAGCGCTGTTGCTGAATACCATCAGCAAATCATCCCCCGGCAGCACACCTACAGCCAGCAACAACCCCACTCCGGCGAGTGCGACCAGATCCGGCGGCTGTTTCTCCCGTAAAAACCCGAAAAAGACAACTACGGTGACCAGTAAGGCTATAACAATGTCAAAGCTTAAACTGGTTTGCGGCTCCATATAACTCCCATTCAAGCGCCTGATAACCCAGTTCCAGGCGCCAGACTTGCATTACATGGTTACGAAGATGGCAGCTAGATCAGTGCCTGTCAATGATTGACAGATTGCTACAGGCGGGTTATGGCGTGATGACACCTTGTCATCCAGTTGTCATCATTTGTGCTACATTTCGGGTTAGAATATCAGTTGAGCTTACTGTGGCCTGTTAACATTATCTGAAGGTAGCTGCTGCTATCAGACAGTACACCGAATACGGTGTAAGGAGAGAAGTTGTGAGCCAAATGTGCAAACACATAATACCTGGTGACGCACGGTCAGATGCAACCACCAGGAATTTACACAGTCTTAATCTGTGCTCTCACTTACTGATAACTATTCATTAATCAGATCATGCCTTCCGACCTTTCTTCAGCGGACTCTGATCGCTTAAGCAAAATTCCTCAGTTAAACTTTGAGGACACCCTGGAAAACCAGTTTCCAGCCTGGTTTACCGGCCGCAGGCAGCAATTTACCAGACCATTGAGCCGTGGCTTGGGCCGCTGGCTGGGTATAGATGTGGCCAACGAGGTTTTGCGCGATCATGGCCATCTGCGCGGGCTGTCGTTTGTGGAAGCTGCATTGCGGCGGT
Organism: Wenzhouxiangellaceae bacterium; assembly: GCA_028289455.1. Classification (GTDB taxonomy): domain Bacteria; phylum Pseudomonadota; class Gammaproteobacteria; order Xanthomonadales; family Wenzhouxiangellaceae; genus JAJFKX01. Next base: position 5,144 of record JANQPN010000023.1, on the reverse strand, counting down.
TTCAATGCCGCTATCTGGTTGATGATATCGAAATCGGCCAGATTCCGGCGAAAGGCAGGGTGATCATCGCTGCCAATCACCCGCTGGGTGGATTGGATTCGTTCATATTATTGAAACTGATCGGTGACCTGCGGCCGGATGTAAAAATACTGGCCAATGATATCCTGCTGGGTATTGAGCCGATCAAGGATTTACTGCTCGGGATCAAGATTCTCGGTGGTAAGCCCTCTGCCAGCAGTTACCGGCGCATTATGAGCGCACTGGAGCAGGATCAGGCCGTGATTGTGTTCCCCGCCGGAGAAGTTTCCCGGTTGGGCCCCAAAGGTATTCGTGACGGCCGCTGGGAAAGCGGATTTCTGCGGTTTGCGGCACATACCGGTGCACCAATACTGCCGGTACACCTGCAAGCACACAATTCACCCTGGTTTTATGTCGCCGCGATGCTGGCCAAACCACTGGGAACATTGCTGTTACCGCGCCAGATGTTCCTGCGCAAAGGCGAAACCAGGGTACCGGTGCGAATCGGCACACCGATTTGCCCGCCACAGCTGGGCTCCGCCAAAATGCTGCGCCAGCAATCACAGTCGATTCGCAAACGGGTCTATCAGCTGCGTAAGCGCAGCCGGCGTCCAGCTACTGTCGCAGCTGTATCAAAACCGGAAAATCCACGCTTGCTGTACCAGGAACTCAGACAATGTGAGCGTATCGGCAGCACACAGGATGGCAAGGCCATTTATCTGGCCAGCCCGGACACCGGTAGCGTGCTGTTGCGTGAGATCGGACGTTTACGTGAATTTACTTTCCGCGCTGTCGGCGAAGGTACCGGCCAGCACCGTGATCTGGATGCATTTGACCGCTACTACGAGCACCTGATCCTATGGGATGACGATCAGCTTGAAATTGCCGGGGCATACCGAATGGCACGCACTGCTCCGCTGGTTCAACAGCATGGTTTGCAAAGCCTGTATACCGCTGGCCTGTTTGATTACTCTCCCGCGATGCAGGTTTATCTGGAGAATGGCCTGGAACTGGGACGCAGTTTTGTGCAGCCGCAATACTGGGGCTCACGCAGCCTGGATTACCTGTGGCACGGAATTGGTGCCTATCTGCGCAAGTACCCGGAAGTTCGCTTCCTGCTGGGGCCGGTTTCAATTTCTGCCAAGGAACCTGCTGAAGCCCGCGACTGGCTGGTGGCCTATTACGACCGCTACTTCGGATCTGAGCAGCCTCTGGCGGAAGCCCGCCAGCCATTCAACTTCCATGGGGTTGCGCCAGATTTTGGCGGGCTGGATGCGGAAACCAGCTTCAAGGTACTCAAGCAAAACCTCAAGCAATTGGGTTCACGGGTGCCAACACTTTACAAGCAGTACACCGAGTTGTGTGAACCGGGCGGTGCCCGGTTTCTGGCATTTGGTGTGGATCCGGACTTTTCAGATTCAGTTGACGGCTTGATTCTGGTGGATCTGTATAAACTGCGCCCACACAAAAAAGACCGCTATATTACCGGCAGCCTGTAAGTATCAGCGCATGAAATTAGTCCGTGATGTCACCAGGGCTGCCGGCTGGCTGCTGGTTTTGACGCAAATTGCCCTGGCACAGGACCGGTTGGAATATGAACTTGAAATACATGCTGACTTTCGTCAGGTAACTGCAACAGATGCAGATGTTGACTGTATCCCGGTATCAGTCAGTATCCGGCAGAACCAGCAATTGTTGCGCCGTTTATCCTGGCGCGAACGTGACGGCATGCAGAATCTGCGCACTGCTGACCGGCTGGAAAACCGTCAGGGGCGCTGGTACTGGCATATTGGTGCCGATGGTGGACAACTGGATTACTGTATCCGTTTGAATCATCAGCGTGATTATTATTATGACTCTCGGGTAACTGCGGACTGGGCTCTGTTTCGCGCCGACGATCTGTTTCCGGCAGCCGCCAGTCTTGGATTACGCAACAGCTATTCACGCACCCGGCTACGCTTCAGCCTGCCCCCGGAATGGACTTCGGCTGCGCCTTATCCGCAAGCCGGTGATCACAACTACATTATTGATAACCCACTGCGCCGCTTTGATCGCCCTACCGGCTGGGTACAACTGGGCATGCTGGGTATCCGTCGGGACCGGCTGGCGGGTATCAGAGTCGCAGTATCGGCCCCGGTTAACCAGGGGGTACAACGCCTGGATATACTCACCATGCTGGCGTTTACCCTGCCCACCGTACGCGACTGGTTCCCTGATTTTCCCAACCGCCTGCTGGTTGTCAGTGCAACTGACGACATGTGGCGCGGTGCGCTGTCCGGTCCCCGTTCGATTTACCTCCACGGCGAACGCCCCCTGGTCAGCGAAAACGGCACCAGTACAGTACTGCACGAACTGGTGCATGTTGCCATGCGGCGCCAAGCCTCGCCTGATGCCGACTGGATTGACGAAGGTCTGGCGGAATACCTTAGCCTGGTACTACTGTATAAAGCAGGCGGCATGACCGAACAGCGCTTCCAGGCTGCCGTTGACAGGCAAAAACGCTGGGGCAGTTCAGTTCCACGGTTGTCACGACGCCATTCAACCGGCGCCGCCACCGCCAAAGCTGTCGGTGTATTTGCCGATCTGCACAAGGAGATGGGTGATCAGGCATTTACTAACCTGATAGCCGAGTTATCCATGAGCGGTCCGGCCATAACGCCTCAAATTCTGCGTACTACCGCCAGTCAGATAGCCGGAAAATCCATCACCAGCCTCCCCTAGCTGATCAGACTCATCATTTCAGACCACCCATCAAAAACTGATGATGGGCTATCAGCTCAGCTGATCTCAGGTCTGGTTAATCCGTACAGGCCTTTAATGCAAATGTATTCAAGCACGGCATCCGGCAACAGAAACCGAGGGTCTGTCCCGGCAGTTATCCGGCGGCGAATATCGGTAGAGGATATCGCCAACTGAGTAATCGGCAAATGCAATACCAATCCTGCCTGCTGCCGCCAGAGGTAATCAGGTTTGTCGACCAGACTGCTGTCTATGATCTGAGCCAGCTCACCGCTATACCGGCGCTCGCTTTCCGGGCGGGTCATCACCACCAGATGCGCCAGATCGAACAAACGCTGCCATTGATGCCAGCGGTCCAACCCGTTGGCAGCATCCTGGCCTAGGGCCAGTACCAACGGACGGTCACCCAGTTGCTGACGCAATTCAGCCAGTGTATCAACCATATAGGATGGCCCGCTGCGCCTGATTTCACGATCGTCAACACCCAGATCAGGGTGCATTTCCAATGCCAGACGCAGCATTTTCAGGCGGTCACCACCACTGGCCTGGGTATGATCACGGTGTGGCGGCTGGCCCGCCGGGAGCAGGCGAAAATCAGCCACACCAAGTATATCTCGCAACTCTGCTGCCGCACGCAGATGACCATAATGCACCGGATCAAAAGTCCCGCCGAATATTATCGTTGCTACCGGCGGTTCAGGATGACCGGTGGTCATGCCGCGCTGCGCTGATTGCCGGCGGTAACAGTCAGCATGAGTATCAACTGATCCAGGTTAATCCAGAACTCGCCATACTGCTGACCCTTGCCAATTCGATCCAGCGCAGCCAGCTGCTGTATCGCCGTGCGTAACTGCATTGCACTGATTCTGCGTACTGCTGCGCGTATTGCCTGCTGTCGAGACTGCCACACGCCCAGCTTTCGAAACACCTGCTGCTCAGGCATATCCCTAATCAGACCGCGAAACTGCTGCAACACCCCCAGCTCACGCACCAGTGCCGCCACTATGATCTGTCCTGGTGTATTGCTGCGCTTGAGACTGGTGGCAATTCTGAGGCTTAAGGTACGCTGTCCGGCCAGTATTGCCGCCGATAGCTTGAAAGCATCAAAACTGGCGCTGTCGCTGACTGCCTGCTCGACCTGTTGCAGATTAATTCTGCCCTCGCCATTGGCCAGCAACAGCTTATCAATTTCCTGGGCTGCTGCCAGTAGATTGCCGTCTACACGGGCTGCCAGAAGCTGTACTGCGTCATTATCCGGCTGCAGCTGGCGGGTCTGCATCCGCTGCCTGATCCAGGCCGGCAGTTGCGGGCTCTTAATCGTCCATACGGGAACATAAACACCTGCAGCCTGTACTTTTTTTGCCCAGGCAGTCTTTTCACTGGCCAGATCCCACTGTTCTGCAACTATCAGCAATAAATCATCAGACTCGTTACCCAGTGCATTAGTGATGGCGCGTGCACCGCTTTGTCCTGGCTTGCCGGTGGGCAGGCGCAATTCAACCACCCGTTTTTCAGCGAATAACGACAGCTCACTGCCAGCTCCAGCGAGTTGATCCCAATCGAAACCGCGCTCAGCCGTAAACCGCATCCGGCCGGTAAAGCCCTGTTGCCTGGCGGCTGAACGAACCTGATCGACCGCTTCCTCGCGTAGCAGAATCTCCGGGCCGGCGATCAGATAAACCGGTGCCAGTTCACGCTTCAGATTACCCTGCAGCTGGCCAGCATTAAGTTTCAACTGCCGTTAACCTCTGCCTGCTCCGGATGACTGAGCAGTTCATTAATCTTCCAGCTGCTCCAGCCGGCGCAGCAACTCATTGACCATATCGTTACGCAAATTACCGCGCAGAAATTCTTCCTCGCGCTGACTGGCCAGGATTTCCTGACTGTCAAAACTGTAATCACGGAACAGTACAACCTGACGCTGACTGGACAGTGGATCCCCCTGATCGCTCAGCAGTCGGAATGTCACCCGGAAGGTTAGCCGAAACTCACTGATTAATGCAGTACCGGAAAACGAAGCCGCTTCACGCACAAACTGTGCCTGAGAAATCTGCAATACTGAGCTGGCCTGATCCGCCGATGAAACCACTTCCACGCCATTGGATTCCAATGATCGCTCCAGAGAACGGCCGAATTCACCAAAACGATCGGGCATATCCAGGTAGGTACGGTCCATAGCAGCCGGTAAATCCGCACTGCCACGCAGTTGAAAACCACAGCCGGATAATAACCCCAGCAGCAGACAGCTCATTATCAACCAGTTTTTAGCGGGCATTCTCATAGCCTCAGGATACCACCAGATTCAACAGTTTATCCGGTACATGAATCACTTTGCGCAAAGTCTTACCCTGCATTTGCATTGAGAGTAAAAGATTAATCGTCCAGAC
>JANQPN010000015.1 GCA_028289455.1 Wenzhouxiangellaceae bacterium | reverse complement strand
AATCTATATATAAATTATTTAACCGGTAATTTATTCACATATTTTTCGCTGCGCTGCGTTATCTTTAGCGTTAAGTAAATCAATTAATTTAATCAGAATTATTCTGATTGCTGATTAAATCATCATCAGAAAGGTATTTGATATGTATACGCTTTCCCGCCGTCAATTTGTAACTTCCGGTTCTCTTGCTGCAGGCATCAGTGTTGCAACGCCTGCTGGCGGACAAAGTGCATCATTGTTTGACAATAATTTATTTCCGGCGAAACCGGTTAATCGCGGCGATACCGGTGCATTGCCTCCATTTGCAGCCAGGGTGTTGAATAAGGCAGCTTTCGGTCCGGCTCGTGGCGATATAGCGGCATTCGAAAATTTACCGGGTGGCAGCGACTTCGGGCGTCTGCAGAACTGGGTTGATGAGCAATTAAACCCTACTGCTGTTGATCCTGAGGTTGATAATCGTATTGCCCAGGCGGGCTTTGAGTTCAATACCATTACTGCTTCAGATGCTGCCTTATGGACCCAGTATGTGCGCAGTGATGAAAGTAGTGTACGCAACCGCCCATTCAGTGAGCTCGACCGGCTGGTATATGTGCGTGCTGCCTACAGCCGTTGGCAGTTTCGCGAGTTGATTGCGGATTTTTGGAATAATCATCTGCACGTATACAGTCGGACTAATAATGAAACCCGGGGGTTCATGCCCTCTTATGATCGTGCATTGCGTGGTGATGCTGCAGCCAGCCGCATGTTTGGTAATTATTTCGACTTGCTGCTTAACAGTGCCCGCAATGCGGCGATGATGTATTTTCTGGATAATTACCGTAATTCATGGCCCAGCCCCAATGAGAATTATGCCCGTGAAGTATTGGAGTTGCATACATTGGGTGCAGTGGAGAATTATTACGGTGCAGTGGACCCGGCAACAGTCCCGGATAATGCATTTGGTGAACGTGCAGGTTACACCGAAAACGACGTATTTCAGTTTGCCCGGGCATTAACCGGCTGGGGCGTTGCCGATGGTGATGATGGTGCTCCTGATACCGGTGCGTTTTTATTCCGGCCCGGTCGGCATTACGATTATTCTGATGGTCCAATTGAAGTCATGGATGTCACCATTGCCAGTGATGGTGGTGAAAATGATGTCATTCAGATATTGCAGTATCTGGCTGAGCATTTCGGCACAGCACGTTTTATTGCTCAGAAATTATGCACCCGGCTGGTGGGCGACAATCCACCGGAATCGCTGGTGCAGAGTACGGCGATGGAGTTTTACAATCGCCGCAGTGATGTTGATCAGCTGCGTGAGGTCTACCGGCACATATTGCTGTCGCCAGAATTTCAAAACACCTGGTCAGAAAAGGCTTTTCGCCCGCTGGAAACCATGATCCGTGCCTGGCGGGCCGCTGATATTGATTTCACGCCGACAGTTAATCGACCGGGAACATCCGATCGTAACCGCATTGCCAGCGGGATAAATGACCGACTGGAAGATGCCGGACAACGTCCGTGGAATATCGAGTTTCCTACCGGCTATCCCGATTTCAAAGCTTATTGGCGCGGCACGGGTGCCTTGATATCCAGCTGGCGGCTGGTGACTTACCTGCTGAGCAGACGTGATGACAACAGCAGTAATATGGCAGACGGTTTTGCGCTGAATCTGGCTCAACAAACCAATACATTGATACCAGACGCGAATAACCGCACGCCGGTCCAGATTGGCAATACTCTGGCGTTGGAGGCGCTGGGCTTTATCCCGGATGCCGGCACCATGGTCATAGTTATTCAGTTCATTGCCGATCAGGCAGGTGTGTTTGTCAGTGAACCCCTGGACAACGGTGCAGGCATTGATACCTCAGATTTGGGGAACGGCAATTATCAAAGAATCATGCGTGCCGCAATGGCACTGATTATCCTGCTGCCTGTCGGACAGCGCCGCTAAAGGAGTGCCTCTAATGAGCAAAAATAATTCCAATCGATTTGATCGCCGTTCGATGCTGCAGGCAAGCATGCTTTCCGGTGGGGCTGTCGGGCTGGCGGCACTGGGCGGCTCGCTGCGCGTGGCTTTGGGCGGCAGCAGCATTAACAAAAATATTTTTGTGTATATTTTTATGCGTGGCGGGCCGGATTGGCTTAGTTTTATTACCCCCATGGACGGTCATCCCAGCAGAGGGGATTATGAAGCATTACGCAATAATGGCACTCAGCTGCCGAATAACCGGTTGCTGCCATTGGCTGACGGTTGGGGAGTCAATGACTTCGGCGGGCCGTTGCGTGATCTGTTTCAGGATGGTGATCTGGCCATAGTGCATGCCGCCGGCCTGCCGGTTGCCAATCGCAGCCATTTTGAAGCTGAGCGTTATGTCGAGCTGGGCACGCCCGGTAATCGCTTTACCGCTACAGGCTGGCTGTCCCGGCATATCCAGACTGCCATCAATCTGCCCGGAAGTGTTCCGATCATCGGTATGGCTGCCGAGAGCAGCATCACATTGTCGTTACTGGGTGAGCAATCTGCGCTGAGTCTGGGTAATCCCGGCGCGTTTGAATTGGAAGGCGGTAATGATATCCGCGAAGATGCCCTGCAGGCTGCTTTGGGCCAGGTGTATGCACAGGGCGCAAGTGATATTGAAGTTTCCGGCAGCCAGGCCTTGGAAGCTGTTGAAATCGTTCAGCAGATTCTTGATCCACCTTATACACCTGCCAACGGCGCGGTTTATCCTGACTCCGACCTGGGTGATGAACTATTGATTATCGCCCGTTTAATCAAAGGTGGAACCGGTGTGCGCGTAGCCCAGGCGGACCGGGGCGGCTGGGATACACATAACGGCCAGGGTCCGCTGGCAGCAGGGGGCTTTGGTGGCCGGGTGCAGGATATCGGTGAATGTGTCAGTGCGCTGCTGACCGATCTGGATGTGCCAACCGGCGAAGGTGATAACTGGAAAGACCGCACTGTAGTGATGCTGATGGGTGAGTTCGGCCGGCGGGCATTTGATAACAATGACGCGGGCACCGATCATGGTTATGCCGGTAACATCCTGGTGGCAGGTGGACAGGCGGTGAATGGCGGCCAGTTTTACGGTACGTTTCCGGGTCTGGCGGATGAGGATTTGTTTCAGGGTAATGATGTGATGATGACTACGGATTACCGAAACGTATTCAGCGAAATGCTGATTCGTCATCTGGCCAATCCGGAACTGGGTACGGTTCTGCCCGGCTTTACCGATTACAATCCACTGGGTTTTATTAATGGCCCTGATATCCAGCCGAATTTAGGTGAAGCCGACATTATCTCCAGATTTGGCTTTGAGTCATGAGGATGCCGGCTTGATAATTCGTTGATCGGAGCAAAAAGTGACCAGTGCCTCCTGATCAGCTATGCCATTATCCTTCGAAACCCTCACGCCAAACATTGGCTTCGCTTTCCGGTACGGAAATGAATTGATTACCTGACAGGTCACGCACTTGGCTGAATATGCCGGCACCCCAGTCAACTTCGATGATAAACGGCCCTTGCCAGTCACCCAGGCCAAAATTGGCTTCAGCAAGATTATCTGACAGGAAATTCCCGCCGGCGCGAATTTCGTGCATTAAGCGTCCATTTTCCATGGGATTTTGTGAGCGCAGATAAACCTTCCTGCCAATGCCTTGAGTGTTTGCACCCATGCCGGATAAATTGATGGTCAAGAAATTTCTCTGTGCCTCAGGTAAGTCATTGCGGTACAGTTTAAATGGGCCCCTGTGGTTGGAAATGGCAATATCGGGATCGCCGTCACGATCAAAATCAAAACAGCTTACCCCGCGGCCTTCGCCAAAATCATCCACGCCAAAAGCAGCAGCGCTTTCGATAAAACTGCCGTTACCATCTGCTACATACAATACTGCCGGCGCATTATCGTAGCGTCCGCCCGGTGCATCCGGGTTGGTGTTATCGGGAAAATAAAAGCCGTTGACATGAAAGATATCCGGTTGTCTGTCCAGATTGACATCCAGCTGGCAGGCGCCCCAACCCCAGTGTCCTTCCAAGGTGCCGCTGCCTGCAGTGGCATTAATGAACGAACCGTCACCATTACCGAAATACAACCGGTTACCTGATCTGGGCATGCCGATATTGGATGTAAACCAATCCATATGGCCATCGTTGTTAAGGTCGGCAACTACAGCGCCCATGGCGGTTTTGTCGGTGATGACATTGTAGTCAACCACATTGATAAAAGTGTTGTCGCCCTGATTCAGTAATATCAAGTCGGTACTGGTATCGCCGGTGAATAAAATATCGGAAAGACCGTCGTTATTAATATCACTGAAATTCCCGCTGAAAGTCTGATCCCGTCCTGCATTGGGATGAATGCCCGGGGTGAATATCTGCGAAATTTGAGCACTCAATGAGGCATCGGTAAAACTACCGTCGCATTGGTTTTGCCATAAATGCTGGGTTGAGCCTTCAGGGGTTTTAAAAGTAGGGCTGGGGCCATTAGGCAATAAAGACCGTGGTATCAACAGATCAAGACAGTCATCACCGTTAAAATCACCAAATGCTCCACCCCAGGCGTTGGGTGAATATTCCGGTTGAAAATCCGGCAATGCACTGGCAAAAACATCAACAAAACCGGCCTGCAGGTTCACATCATTGCGCATCAAGCGTGGTGCCTCACCCAAGGCGCCGCCAATAAACAGGTCGACGTCACCATCGCCATCATAGTCGGCAAATACTGCACCTGCTATTCGTCCGGATAAATGCTGCAAGCCAATATCTGCCGTTACGTCAACAAAGGAGGTTCCATTGATGTTGCGGAATAATTTTGACTGCCCGGCATCACCACCAACAGCAAAAATATCCGGCCAACCATCCTGATCATAATCGCCAACAGCGACTCCGCCGGTCAGCCAGGTCGAAAATAAATGCGAAATCAGCGCTAAACCGGGGATATGATCCACGCTATTCATGGCCTCATCTTCCACCCGGATGATTGTCTGGGTAGTGGCGTGTGTCAGGTCAAGCCCGAATGCAGAGGTGACATCAGTAAATTGTGCATCAGAAACAATCGGCGTTAATAACAGCAGAGCACCGGCAATAGCGCTATGCCGGCTGTTGATTTGAATCTGGCCGCAGCTGGTATGGCTGCGGCCATCAGTATATTGACTGCAACTCACGAACTATTGTCCGCAGGTTTATGCAGTGCTCAGACAGCTGCCTTGCGCAAGCGCCAGCCGGCCAGGCCTGTTGTGATCAACAACAGCAACAATAAACCCCATTGATTAAGTGCAGGCACTTCAATCAGCGCTACCGTGACACTGCCGACGATATCAGTATTGTTGGCTGTGACCGGGTCACCGATCAGGCCATTTGCGGTCGCTGCAATGGTTTGTGTGCCGGACAGTATGGTTTGAACAATGAACGGGCAGCTGATGGCATTGCCATTGGCAATGTCACCGACATTCCAGGTTATTGAATTACCGGCAGCAGTGGCGCAAGCGGTTCCCGAAAATGCTGGCCCGGAGGACACAAAAGCCAGCCCGTTGGACAACTCAGCAGTAACTACCACACCGGTATTATCCTGCGGACCGTTGTTGTTTAAGTTCAGTGTCACTTCGAACTGATCAGTCACTTCCAATGGCACCGGTGCATTATTGGTTACTGTCAGCTCCAGATCAGATACTGCAGGAGTAACCGTGGTGGTTTCGGTGGCACTATCATTGGCCCCATTCGGATCGGTGGTGGTAGCGCTTACCGAGGCCGTATTGGTCAGTAGACCTTCAAAGGTCAGATCAACGATCACATCAACTGTAAAACTGGCATTGGCGCCTGCTGCAATTGTGCCCAGGCCGCAGGCTGGCGTACCGTTCGGGTCTTCGGCACAGCCACTGGTCGAGACCAGTGTTACCCCGGCAGGCAGGGTATCGGCAACCACCACACCGGCCGCATCAGATGGCCCGGCATTGTTAACAGTGATGGTATACGTTAGCGGATCACTGGCGACAACTGGGTCGGCGCTGTCAGTCTTGGTAATGGACAGGTCGGCTTCAGCATTCACAGTGGTGGTTTCTGTCACCGTATTATTGCTGGTATTAGGGTCTGCAGTAGCTGATGTCACCATCGCAGTATTGCTGATCGATCCCAATGTATCTGGTGCCACATCAACCGTCACGGTATAACTGGCGTTACCACCACTGGCGATATTACCCAGAGAGCAGGTGGGTACGCCTGCCGGGTCTTCACTGCAGCCACTGGTCGATACCAGCGAGACCCCGGCGGGCAGAGTGTCGGTCACAACCACACTGGTTGCCATCGATGGACCGGCGTTGTTTACGGTAATGGTATAAGTCAGCGCGGTGCCGGCAATCACCGGGTCTACACTGTCGGTCTTGCTGATCGATAAATCGGCAATGGCGATGACAGTGGTGTCTTCGCTGGCCATATTATTACCGGTGTCGGGATCAGCTGTATCTGAAGTAACGCTGGCCATGTTGGTGATGGTGCCCACGGTTGCTGCATCAACGCTGACGGTAATCGTATAGCTGGCATTGCTGCCGGCAGTAATATCACCCAGGCTGCACATCGGCACGCCATTGGGGTCTTCACTGCATCCACTGGTTGATACCAGTGTAACGCCGGCAGGCAAAGTATCAGTAACCACTACATTGGTGGCAGTATCCGGCCCGGCATTATCAACTGTGACAGTATATGTCAGGCTGGCGCCGGCATTAACCGGATCGGCGCTATCGATTTTGCTGATGGACAAATCAGCACTGGCGGTAACCGCTGCCGGTGGAGAATATTGAACGGTGAAACTATTGCTGATGGTATCGGCAGTATTACAGGCAAAGGTCAGACTATCGGTACCAGTATCGTCAGATATGGCCGTGGTGGATTCCAGTCCGGTGGCATCATCATTACCCGGGTCAAAGCCGTTATCGTACTGGAAAATGATATTGCCGCTTTCCAATAGTATTGCCTGGAAAGTCACGTTAAAAGTATCGGTGCCGAAATTGGTATCGACAATGCCGTCCCATTGGGCAATGGCACAGCCGCCGGGCGTGTTGCCGACATCACCGGTATAGGGGCAAACCACGAACGACTCATAAAAAACGGCATTGCTGTCACCGTCACCCGGGTTCAGGTCATCCCAGAACACAGCCAGTAAATCATCAGGCGATGTGCCAGTCAGCGGGCAATCGTTAGTGAAATCAGAGGATTGACTCAAGTCAAAGGTTAAGTACCCATTGGAATCAATCAATACATCGGTGCGGGTGAAGCCGTAGAAATCGAAATTAAAGCCTAATGCCTGGGTTGAACTGCTGTCATCAATCAGGTTCAAATCGATGCCGGTGCCGCTGATATCGATAAAATCAAATGTTGGGCCAACCGGGTCATTGGAATCGCAGAAAGTATAGCCAAATGCATTCGGCCCGCCGGCATCACAAACGGGGCCGCCGGGTGGGTTAACGAAGGTGTCTTCGCTGGTCATGTTATTGCCGGCGTTCGGATCATTTACATCCGAAGTGACACTGGCCATGTTGGTAATCGTGCCGATGGTGCCTCCATCAACAGTAACGGCAATTGTATAACTGGCATTACTGCCACTGGTGATATCACCTAAGGAACAGGTGGGTACGCCAGTAGGGTCTTCGGCGCAGCCGGCGGTGGATACCAGGGTAACGCCTGCCGGTAAAGTATCGGTGACCACCACATTGGTGGCATCTGCCGGCCCGGCATTATCAACGGTGATGGTATAGGTCAGCGGATCACCGGGATTGACCGGGTCAGCGCTGTCGATTTTAGTAATTGACAGATCAGCATCGGTTGGCGCACCGCCAACTCCGGCGGCGCCGTCAAAAGCAAGTGTATATGCCGCTGCAGCATCAGATCCGGTATCTTCATAGCCGGCAAAAGCACCAGCGGCAGGGTCCGGCCCGTTGAGTGCTTCGAAAGTGCCCAGATTCACCAGATCAATATTGCCTGCATCTTCCGGGTCATTGGAGAAGTAGGAAACACAAATGACATACTGCTGCCCGTTAACCAGAGGGGTAGTCACCGGGTTGGTTGGAGTGGCAGTAAAAGCAATGGGCCCGCTCGCCGGGTCTGCTACAACGGATAAAAGTCCAGGTTGGGCAGGTGAATCATCATTCCCACTGATGATGTTGTTGCCGGTGGCATCCCATATCCACATCCGGGTATCAGTTTCACCGACCACGGCATTTGGATCAATACCCGGGTCGGAGGTGGCATAGAAAGAAAATATATCGGCGACAGTTATCTGAAAGCAGTCGATATGATCACCACCGGCCTGATTCAGGCTGCCGGAGATAGTAGTAAGGGGGCCTGCCAAAGCAACTGCCTGGGCGGCATTTTGTATTCCTGAGTCGCCACCACCATCAGTTGATTCATCCCAGTTCTGGGCAATGGCTGTTTGTGAAGTTGAAACCAAGACCATTAGACCAAGAATAATTAAGCGAATGATCATCTTCAGCTCTCCCGTTTTCCTTCCTGCTTTTTTATGCGCTTAGGGGCATCCTTTTGATGGTGACGATATAAATCATGCCCAGCGAGCCAATATCAGCGTGTAGAAATATTGACAAATGTGATTGGATTATCACATAGATCATAAAATTTTAACAATGGAGGGAATTACGATGAATGCTTCTCAGCAGTCCTGTATTGCTTACTGAGAATCCGGGTCACTGTAACCGCTTGATTGATTCCATCCCATTATTGAATATGAGGCCATCGGTCATCACAATTGTCTGGTTGGCCGGTACCTGAGTCAGTGTGCTGAAGCGCCCGCCCGGCCATTCCACTGTAATCCGGTCAACCACTGTTGCCGGGCCCAGGCCGAAAAAAGCCTCAGCCGGTTCCTGGCATAACAGGCTGGTGCCTGCCGAAATCGGCCGGGTCATCACGGTTGAGCCAACTTCAATTTTCACCACAGCGCCTACCGCAAACCGATTGCCTTCGCGCATACGTGGCCTGACTCTAAGATAACCGCCGCCTGAATTATTGGAATTGGCAAGTAATCGCAACGGACCGTTTACCGTGGTTTGCAGAAAATCCAGATCACCATCGTTATCAGCGTCAAATGAAAGCAGACAGCCTCCCCAGTGGGTATCATCAAAATTTTCCTGGGCGGCGACATCCATGAATGTGGGCGGGTTATGACCCTCATGGCGAAATAGTCGCGAAGCATCATCTTCACCAAAGAAGCCATTGGTAACCGCAAGGTCGAGATGCGTGTCATTGTTGAAATCTGCAAATGTTGCGCCCCATCCCCAACCGGCATCAGCTACTCCGGAAGTCACTGCCGTTTCCGAAAAGAGCGGGACACCGGGTACCGAATCATTCAGGTACAGGTGGTTGCGGCGATTCTCACCCGAGAAGACATTAGTGACAAAAAAGTCCAGGTCACCATCATTGTCAACGTCACCCACGCTGACTCCCATATCGTTTTGCTCGTCATTTTGCATACTCAGGGAAGCGCCAAGTTCAGCTAATGTGCCATCGCGCTGATTGTGGAAGTACAGGTTCTGGTTGAAATCCACTGCCAGGAACAGGTCCTGATAGCCGTCCCGGTCAAAGTCGGCGATTACGGGTTGCCAATAGGTTTCGAAGGGGCGTGTGAGAGCTGTTGCTTCAGTAAATGTGCCATCCCGATTGTTGCGGTAAAGGAATGCGTAGCCCTGCCAGAAGGTGACCAACAGCTCCAGGTATCCATCATTATCGAGGTCGCCGGCAGCCACGCCGCCGAGGTGATTGTCGGGGTTGGTGATTGGATCATTGAGTGCCCTGAATAAACCGGAGGCCACGGTAACATCGGTGAATGTTGCATCACTATTGTGGCGGTAAAGTGTGAGGTTTGAAGGCGCGAAGCCATCGGAGCGCTGGAAATCGTCAGCGACAACCAGCAGATCCAGATCAGCATCTGCATCGTAATCAAACCATAAAGCCGCCCGGCTGTTACGCGTCGAATCCAGGTTAAATGCCGAAGCGACCTCGTCGAACTGACCATTGCCCTGGTTACGATATAACTGATCGGGGGTGGAATGCCCATTGGGAACAAAGATATCCAGGTCACCATCACCATCAAAGTCAGCGACAGCGGCTCCGGCATTCATGCCGTCCGCATTGATGTACTCACCGATTCCACTTGCCGCTGAGACATCGACAAACTCCTCTCCTGCCGAGATATACCCACCGGGAATTAATATATGGATCGCAGTCAGTATGGCCTTTAACGGCCAGATGCGAAATATCGTTCCGGACTCAGCCATGGTATTCCATGTAGAGAATCGATTGCATGGGGAATCAGGAGTATAGCATCGGCCGGATCAGCCCTGAGAGTGAGTTCAATCACAGTCGATGACTGTAGTGAATTCCTGACTGGTGCAGCAGACAGCGATGCAGGGGTATGCTGTTGCACAGTTTTACCGTTGGATAACTATTTGTAATGTATGATGCCGCCTTATGATCAAAGCTGTCTGGAATAATGTGGAAATCGCGTCGAGCAGCGATACCGTAATCGTCGAAGGTAATCATTATTTTCCCCTGTCTGATATCAATGGGGATTACCTGAAAACGAGTGATATGAACACCCATTGCCCCTGGAAGGGTGATGCCAGTTACTATCATCTGGAAGTTGCCGGTGAGCGCAATGAAAATGCCGCCTGGTATTATCCGGAGCCGAAACCGGCCGCTGAGGAAATTCGCGGCAGAGTGGCATTCTGGAGAGGGGTGAAAGTAGGCTGATGCAGCCTGTATTCTGCAGCCTGCACAGACGCACGCAGTCAATAGAAATTTACATCCGTACAGCCAATTTCTGCTAAACTAACCGCATTGCAACTACAGCGTTAGTCGATTGAGTCAAATTCAAACGAAACCCCTTTCCGCCCAGCAGATGCTGGAACTTGTCCACGATCAGTTATCTGAAAACAAAGCAGAGAATGTTCAAACCATAGACATTCAGGGCCGCAGCAGCCTGGCTGACTATATTGTTATCGCCAGCGGTAACTCAAACCGCCACTTAAAAGCCATGGCAGAGCACTTGATCCTGCAGTTGAAGCGCCGCTCGTCACCACCACTTGGCATTGAAGGAGAGCGTGAAGGTGAATGGGTGCTGGTTGATGCCGGTGATGTAATCGTACATCTTATGCTGCCCAGGGTACGTGAGTTTTATAACCTTGAAAAACTCTGGGATGTTCCCCGCATTCGCGAAGCAAACCATACCTGATTGGCCGGTCTGGCTGTTCACATGATCGTATCAGTCGGATTGCCCGGACTGTTCGCGGGCGCTTAACTGAATGCGTTTACGGGTAATAACGGTCAGCGGCAATCCGCCCGCCTGGATCAAGGCAGGCTGGGATGAATATGCCAAGCGTATGCCCAGGCACCTGCAACTGGAACTCATTACCATCCCGCCTGCAGTGCGTCGTAATGAAGCCGACGTTCAACAGGCGCAACAACAGGAAGCCGATAAGTTACTGCAGCGCAGCAATGGCTGTTACCGGATTGCACTGGATGCCGGCGGCCGGCGCTGGAGCACCAGGGAACTGGCGAACAAACTGAATGGCTGGCAGAACCTCGGTCAGGACTGCGCGTTACTGATCGGTGGCGCCGATGGGCATGCGCCTGAGTTACTGCAACAGGCCAATGTCAGCTGGTCGCTGGGCGAACTGGTGTATCCGCATCATCTGGTCAGAGTCATTCTGGCAGAGCAGCTATACCGGGCGTACAGCATCACCATCGGCCATCCTTATCATCGCGAGTAATCTATGGTTTACCGAGATCAGCCTATCGTTCTGGCTTCGGGTTCTCCCCGGCGTACCGAATTGCTGCAGGTTGCCGGGATTGCTCATGAAATTGACCCGGCGGACATTGACGAGCAGCTGAACGAGGGAGAACCGGCTGCTGACTATGTAGTTCGCATGGCCTGTGAAAAAGCCACTGTGGTGGCGCAACGGTATCCGCAACGAATAGTGCTGGGAGCAGATACTACCGTGGTACTGAACCGGCACATTCTGGGGAAGCCGCGTGACCGCCTGCAGGCTGTGCAGTTTCTGCGACTGCTGTCAGGCGGGACACACCAGGTAATGACTGCAGTGGCGGTAGCATTTCAGACCGCGGATCAGCTGCAGCTGAAATACAAGCTGCAAACCAGTCGGGTTAATTTCCTCAGGCTCTCTGACCGGCAGATCAGTGACTATGTGGCCACCGGGGAACCTTTGGATAAGGCCGGCGGGTACGCTATCCAGGGACGAGGAGCAACTCTGGTGGAGCATTTATCCGGTAGTTTCAGTGGCGTAATGGGGTTGCCGCTGGCGGAAACGGTGCAGTTACTGGGCTTGTTTCAAAATCAAATTCAATTTCGGTCTGTTTAATATTAAGACGGATTCCGGGTGAATGGTGCCTGCTGACAGTAGTCTGCAAATCGATGCAATCCGGTAGCGATATGGCAGAAAAAGCTTTGCGCACAGGTATCCTGGGGTTATTCTGAACTGTTAACCAGTGACCAATTGGCATGACCTGAGACGATATTAGGTGAGCGAAGAGATTCTAATCAATGTAACCCCGACCGAATCACGGGTGGCGGTAATAGAAAACGGCATGGTGCAGGAAGTTCATATTGAACGCCGCAGCCATTACTCGTGCGTGGGTAACGTATACCTGGGTAAAGTGTCCAGAGTGCTTCCCGGTATGCAGGCAGCGTTTGTTGATATCGGATTGGAGCGGACAGCTTTTCTGCATGCCAGTGATATTGTCAGGGAAGATGCTGAATTAGAACTCGATGTGGCCATTCAACCGGCGGAGGGCGAATCTCATCCGGAGCATAAAATCACTGAGCTGCTGCGTCAGGGGCAGGAAATTCTGGTTCAGGTCATTAAAGACCCGATTGGTAACAAAGGCGCGCGGCTAACCACCCAGATCAGTATCCCATCACGTTTTCTGGTGCTGTTGCCGGATGCGCATAACATTGGTGTATCCATGCGCATCGAAGATATTGATGAACGTGAGCGATTGAGAAACCTCATCAGTGATCAACTGGCTTTGGAACAGGACGGTGAAGCTGCTTCATTCGGTTTTATCCTGCGGACCAATGCAGAGGGCATCGGGCAACGCGCACTGGCAGACGACATGGCATATTTACGCCGCGTATGGGCCAGTATCCAGCAGCGAATCGTTTCGGCGGGAGCAGGAGACTGCGTGTATGAAGACCTGTCACTGCCGCTGCGTGCCCTGCGTGATTTTATGCATGCCGGTGTGGAAAAAGTGCGTATAGATGATATTTCTATTTATGAGCATGTCGGACAGTTTGCCCGCCAGTTTATGGCCGGCTGGCTGGACCGGCTTGAGTATTATCGCGGGCGCCGGCCGATATTTGATCTATATACCGTTGATGATGAGGTTGAGAATGCCTTACAGCCGGTCACCCGGCTTAAATCAGGTGGTTACCTGATTATCGAGCAAACCGAGGCCATGAGTACCATTGATGTGAATACCGGTGGATTTGTGGGGTACCGCAACCTTGAAGAAACCGTCTTCAAGACCAATCTGGAAGCAACCCAGGCAATTGCGCGGCAATTACGCTTGCGTAACCTCAGCGGTATTATCATTCTTGATTTCATTGATATGCAGGATGAGCAGCATCAGGAGCAGGTATTGCTGACGTTGGAGCGGGCTTTGGAGCTGGACCACGCTCGTACATCGGTACATGGATTTTCCGATCTGGGTTTGGTGGAGATGACCCGCAAGCGGACTACCGACAGCCTGGCCAATCGGCTTTGCGAACCCTGTCCGACCTGTAGCGGTCACGGTGTGATTAAAAGTGTGGAAACAGTTTGTTCTGAAATATTGCGTGAAATTGTGCGTGCTGTGCAGCAGTTTGATGCACGCGAGTTGCGGGTGCTGGCGGCAACCAAGGTTGTTGATCAGATTCGTGATGAACACACCACAACGATCGCTGAGCTGGAAGAAAGCCTGGGTAAATACATCCGTTTTCAGGCAGATGACCAATACCCTCAGGAACAGTTTGACGTAGTGCTGCTCTAAGCTAACGGAATATTTGATTAAGCATGATATGAGCCCTGTAAATACCGACAAAATCAGCATACGGACAAACTTGCCCGCAACGGTATCAGGTTCAATCAGCAGCGTTCCGATTAATACTCGACACACTCTTGCCAGCCTCTCCGCGTGACTAAACGACGCCAACGCAGCCGCCGTTTCTGGCGGCGGATTCGCAGCATATTCTGGACAGCCGGTTTTTTGCTGGTTATCAGTGCCGCTGTGGTAACGGGCCTGGGCCGATTACTGGCACCATATGCGGATCATATAAGGCCACAGTTAAGTGAGTATCTGAGCGAACAACTGGATACACCGGTAAGCATAGGTTATGTATCAGCTGGTTGGCGGGGCAGCCAACCGCATCTGGAACTTGACGATGTATCGATAGGCTCAGACGGGAATGCGCTGCAATTGCAACAGGTCCGTCTGCAGTTCGAACCGTTGACCTGGTTCCAGTCAGGCCGAAACAGTTTGCGGATAGAGATTGTAGGTGCCGACCTGGCCGTGACGCGCACAGCAGATGCCGGCTGGCAATTACTCGGCTTGAGCAGCCAGGACAGCAGCGATGCGCAGCAAATGGAAAATATTACTGCTTTGCTCAGCAGAGTGGATGTGCAACTGGTCGATGCGCAGGTGCAATTGATAGATCAATTGAGCGATTACGCGCGAATGATTCTGTTGCCGCAGGTATCCATTGCCCAGATACCTGAACAGGTTCAGCCGGGGAGAGAGTTTCCAGCGGCCGGCGGCAACCGCTTCCAACTGGCTGCCCGAGTTCAGCCTGACGGTGATCAGAATGCGGAAGCCGTTCTGCGATTAAGGCTGCAGGCTGATAGTGAGCTGCAATCGATGCAGGGCTATTTTCGTTCGCAGCGACAGGCATTGCAGCCGTGGCTGGCGATAATGCCGGAAGCGCTCAGCGGCGCCATAGTTAATCCGGCAGATGCTGAGGCAGAGTTATGGTTTGACTGGGTGCGTGAGCAGCAGTTGAAAATAACCGGACATATGCAATTGTCAGGCAGCACTGCAGATCAGGCGGTTGATGCATTCATGGCGGCAGATGTGATTGCTGAAGTCGGCCGTGATAGCTGGGCACTGGCTTTGGAAAATCTGGCGTTTGAACGAAACAACCTGACGGGAACCTGGCTGGAAACGGGCAGTAATACCGGTGATGGTGTTCAGCGGGGATGGTCCATTGCCGCCGGTTCACTGCCGCTGCAGCACTTGCAGGTATGGCAACAGTGGTTGCTGCCGGACGCTGATTCTGGTGTTGCGCTGCAGGGCCGACTGGAAGGATTGCAGTTGGCGATGGATGCCGATGGCCGGGTGATATCGGCAGCGGCCGGCAGTGAAGCGATTTATCTTGATGTTTCAGATTCTGAGACCCCCGGGAACGCTGAGCAGCTGTCCTGCGGGCCACTGCAGCTGGAGTTGCTGATGCAGCAGCAGCTGGGTGAATTGAGTATCAGCAGTGAAGCGGGCTTATGTGATATTCCCGGTTTTACCAAAGCGCCCTACCCACTGGAACGGCTGCAGCTGGAGTTGCTGCTGGAGCAGCATGGCGCAGACTGGTTTGCGCATATGCGGCCCAGTCATTGGAACAGTGGAGATTTTAACTTGGAGCTGGGCGGCAAAGCCGCATGGGTTAATAGCCGCCTGTGGCTGGATCTACATGCCGGAATAGATCGCATTCTGGCTACTCAGGTAAAAAATTATCTGCCATACCAGCAACAGCCTAAAGGCGCCAATGAATGGATTACCCGCTCCATGCAGGGTGGCTATTGGCGGAATGTCAGCGCATCGTTACGGGGTTTTCCGGAACAATGGCCGCTGCAACCGGGACAGGGGCAATTGATTGCCGCCGTTAATCTGGATGCAGTGGAACTTAAATATGGCCGAAACTGGCCGGCAGCTGATCAGGTACAGGCACGTGTGCTGATGCAGGGAGAGCACCTGCAAACCACGACTGCAGCCGGTGAGATAGCCGGTATTCCGATTTCTAATCTGACTATAACTGTTAACGACATTATCGATCATCCGATATTGGATTTAAGTGCAGAAATGGATACCGATGCTGATTCGGTTCTGGATTTGCTGGCCATCATGCCACTGGGTGGTACCGCCGGACTGGCCGAACGGGACTTCGAGCTGGAAGGGCCGGTGCTGGTAAATACCAGCTTGTCGCTGGACCTGCGCCAGCGCTCACGCCTGATTGCCGCAAGCGGCCAGGCCCAGCTGCAGCAGTTAACTGCCAAGGCCAGCCTGCTGGAAGTCACCGATATTGAAGGGGCACTGGGTTTTGATGACACCGGTATTATTGACAGCCAGCTGAGTGCACGCTGGGGCGGGCATGATTCACAGGTGCGTTGGGTGCGGACAGACAACGGTCCTGAGATACACCTGCAGGGGCGTTATCCGGCTGAGCATGTGGTGGGCACTGCTCTGCCTGAATATCCTTTTGCCCGGCAACTGATGTCCGGAGAAAGTGACTGGCTGTTGCAGTTGCTGATTTCCCGTGAGATACCCAGAGTACTGCTGAGCAGTGATTTAATGGGCAGCGAGATGCGGCTGCCGGCGCCCCTGGAAAAGTTTGCGGCTGATAGTCAATCCCTGTCGGTTGATTGGGAGCTGGGCAGTGGTACACGCAATATTGCGATTGATTACGCAGACCAGCTGCGGTTGCGAATGTTGCAGCTGGAAACGAATGATATAGCCGGGGCCAGCGCACAGTTCCGGCTGCCGAATGCCGGAATCATGGCGCCACCTCCGCCGGTGGTGGAGCCGGGCAAAGTATTGCTGACCGGTAAAACCAAAGCTTTTGATCCCCTTGGCTGGATGGGAATTATTTCCAATGTGGTTGAATCCACAGACGGCGAAGATATTGCCGCCGACAGCCTGGTGCCGGAGATGCATTTGGACACCGAACAGTTGGTGGTAGACCGTCGGGTCATGGGCGAAACCCGGATGGACTATGCAGAGCAGCTGGCGCAGTCACCGGAGGGTGAGCTTGAAACACAGCGGATTCTACGTTTGGATGGCGACAATATCAGCGGTGAAGTCAGTTTTGCGATCAGTGATCATAACTGGGTAATTGATACCAATATGCAGCGCCTGAATGTCCCCAAACCGCTGGTCACTAATGAGCAGGCTTCAGGGCGTCAGATGCTGCTTGAAGAACGCCCGCCTTTGCAGGATGAAGAACGGATTGATTGGGTCACTGTGCATTTGATCTGTGATGACCTCACCTGGCACGGCATTCCACTGGGGCAGACCAGAATTGAAATTCTACCGCGCTTTGACGGCATGGTGATCGACACACTGGAAGCACGTTCTGATGCGATGACGCTGACCGGCAGTGGCGGCTGGCGGCGCACCGATAAAGGTGTAAGTTCAGAGCTGAATCTGCGCCTGGATGCTGATAATACCGGTGATCTGCTGGAAGCAATGGGCTATGAACGCCTGGTGGAAGGCAGCCAGCTGACCCTGATGCTGGAATCTTCCTGGCCGGGCAGCATCGGCGAGTTAAGTTTGAAAAAAATGGATGCAAAATTAACCCTGGAGGCAGGTGCTGGTGTGATACCGCAGGCTGCCCCAGGTGCCGGCAGAGTATTGGGGCTGATCAGTTTGCAGGCTTTGCCAAGACGACTGTTTTTGGATTTCAGCGATGTTTTTGCTGAAGGGCTGGATTTTGACCGGGCTGGCGGCATATTAGTATTTCATGCGGGTATTGCCCGCACCAGTGGCATCTTGATTGATGCCGCTGCAGCCAACATAACCATTACCGGTGAAACAGACCTGGTACGTGGTGAGTATGACCAGCTGATTACGGTACAACCGGGGGTCAGTGTTGCCTTGCCGGTGCTTGGCGCAATCGCCGGTGGGCCGATAGGCGCCGGCGCCGGGTTTGCTCTGCAGGGGCTGCTGGGTGGTTCATTCGGTGGTTTGGCTGAAATTAAATATGCAGTGACCGGCCCATGGGCCGAGCCGCAATTGCGGGCCATTGCCGATGCGCCGACTGTGAACCGCAACGACCCGGAGCCTTTGTTTCCGGGAGCAGTCCGGCCGGCGCCGGAAGACAACATTGAACAAGCACAGGAAAATTGATGAGCACCGTTCTGGAGCAAGCACAACATACTATTTTGACGCCCGCCGGTGTTGATCAGCAGCAGCTGCATAAGGTGCTGGATACATTGATGGGCCCGGCAGTCGATGCCGGAGAGCTGTATTTCCAGCATGCGCATTCGGAGTCCTGGACATTGGAAGACGGGCTGGTAAGGGCCGGCAATTACAGTGTCGAACAAGGTGTGGGCATACGTGCCAACAGCGGTGAAAAAACCGGTTTTGCCTATGCTGACGACGTGCATCTGCCGGCTTTGCTGGAGGCCGCCAGATCTGCCCGTAGCATCGCCCGGTCAGGCCAGAACGGACAACTGCAGGCATGGAAGAGTAATTCGGTAAAACCGCTATACCCGGACAATGACCCCATCAGTAGTATGGCTGCCGCAGATAAGGTGGCGCTGTTGCGTGAAATTGATGCATTTGCACGGGCGCAGGATACCCGTGTGAAACAGGTGAATGTCAGTCTGGCCGGCACTCACGAGTCAGTTCTGGTTGCAGCCAGCGATGGCACTTTGGCCGGTGACATCAGGCCGCTGGTGCGTCTGAGCGTACATGTTATTGCCGAGCACAATGGCCGCCATGAACAGGGCATGGCCGGCGGCGGCGGGCGTTTCTCGTTGCCGCTGCTGTGCGAGACAGATCGCTGGCAGAGATATGCCCGCGAGGCAGTCAGGCAGGCGCTGGTGAATCTGGAAGCTGGTGAGGCGCCAGCCGGACAGATGCCGGTAGTGCTGGCATCAGGCTGGCCGGGCGTGCTGCTGCATGAAGCAGTCGGTCATGGGCTGGAAGGTGATTTCAACCGTAAGGGTACGTCAGCATTTGCCGGCAGGGTCGGTGAGCAGGTGGCCAGTTCGTTATGCACAGTGGTGGATGACGGAACGCTGGAACAGCGCCGTGGTTCATTAAGCATGGATGATGAAGGAACCCCGACACAATGCACCACGCTGATCGAAAACGGCCGGCTGGTCGGTTATATGCAGGATAAGCTGAATGCCCGGTTGATGGGTGAAAAATCAACCGGCAACGGCCGTCGTGAATCCTTTGCGCAATTACCGATGCCTCGTATGACCAATACCTATATGCTGCCCGGGCCGCACAACCGTGAAGAAATTATTGCATCGGTTGATAAGGGGCTCTATGCAGTCAGTTTTGCCGGTGGCCAGGTAGATATTACTTCAGGCAAATTTGTATTTTCAGCCAGCGAAGCCTATCGCATAGAAAACGGCAAAATCACTGAACCGGTGCGTGGCGCAACACTTATCGGCAACGGCCCTGATGTACTGACTCGGGTCAGTATGGTGGCTGATGATCTGGCATTGGATGAGGGCATTGGGGTATGCGGCAAAGAAGGTCAGAGTGTACCGGTTGGCGTCGGACAACCTACATTGAAGATTGACCAGTTGACGGTCGGCGGTACAGAAGGCTAATCAGGGCAATGACGGGATCGGTGGCAATGCCTGTGACAAATCCATGCTGTGCAGCAGCCGGAAGAGCTTGCGGCTGGCAGCCGGC
>JANQPN010000006.1 GCA_028289455.1 Wenzhouxiangellaceae bacterium | reverse complement strand
TACGCACAAGCCGCTGTGCAAGAACGCCGATCAGACTGGCAGACAGCAGAAACGGCTCAATGCCCATATCCTGGAGCCGTGTAACTGCCCCGATAGCTGAATTGGTATGCAGAGTTGATAACACCAGATGACCGGTCAAACTGGCCTGTACCGCAATTCTGGCGGTTTCCAGGTCGCGAATTTCGCCCACCATCACCACATCCGGGTCCTGTCGCAGAATAGCCCGCAGTCCACGTGCAAATGTCAGATCAATCTGGCTGTTAACTTGAGTCTGAGCCACGCCTTCCAGGTGATATTCAACCGGATCTTCGACCGTCATGATATTGCGGCTGCGATCATTAAGCTGCTGCAGCATGGCGTATAAAGTGGTGGTTTTGCCTGATCCGGTCGGACCTGTTACCAGCAAAATTCCGTGCGGCCGGGCAATCAAACGCTGGCAGCGGGATACAGTGTCGAAGTCCATCCCCAGCTGCAGCAAGTCCATCCGACCGGCCTGCTTATCCAGCAAACGCAATACTACCCGCTCACCACGCCCTGCCGGCAGCGTAGACACGCGCACATCCACCGGGCGGCCGGCAACCCGCAGGCTGATACGGCCGTCCTGCGGCAGACGTTTCTCAGCTATATCCAGTTCAGCCATCACTTTTACCCGGGATACGATCAATGGTGCCAGGCTACGCTCGGGGCGCATTACTTCCTGTAGAACGCCATCAACGCGAAACCTGACCACCAGGTGTGCTTCATCAGGCTCTATGTGAATATCCGAAGCGCCCTCTTTAACCGCCTGTGTCAGAATGGCATTCAGCAACCGGATGATCGGTGCATCATCTTCACTTTCCAGCAAATCTGCCGGCTCGGGCAGGTTTTCTGCCAGCGCAGATAAATCCAGATCATCGCTGATATCAGCGGCAACAGCGCTGGCACTGGATTCACTTTCCGCGTAGGTTTGCTCCAGCAGCCGGTCAAATTCAGTTGCGTCAACCTTATCCACCTGCAACGGCGCACGAAGATAGCGGCGCAGCTCGGTTAAAGCACGTAACTCTCCCGGCTGCCGCCAGGCCACCTGCGCCTGACCATCCTCTGACCAGCCCAGCAGCAACACACCATGACGCCGGGCAAATGCATATGCCGGCCGGTTCGGGCGATCTTTCCGCGGTGATTCAGGAGCTGCCATCATCCGGCGGCTGTACCGATTCAGGTGAGCTTTGCAGATATTCAAACAGTTCCGGTAACAACGGCATTTCGTCCTCAGGTGTTAACCCCTGGGCATTACTGCGCTGTTCCAGCTGACGGGCGCGGATGAAGTTGTATTTACTGCTGCTGATCTCACGCGAAAGGTCTGGATCACGCAGGATTCGCGGGCGAATGAATACCATCAGGTTACGCTTCACCAGCCGGTTGCTGCGGAACTTGAACAACTCACCCAACAATGGAATATCACCCAACCCGGGTACACGGTCTTCGGTTTCCTGGAGATCATCGGAAATCAGCCCGCCTAGCACCAGGATATCGTTATCACGGACCATAACCTGAGTTGACAGAGTCCTTTTACTGGTAATCAGGTCAACTGCACCCACTGCAGAAGTCAGTGAAGACACTTCCTGCTGAATGGCAAGAATGACTGAGTCGCCTTCGTTGATTTTCGGCGTTACCGTCAGTTGAATACCGACTTCTTCGCGGTTAATGGTCTGGAAAGGGTTTACCTGACCGGCCGCCGTATCTACCGAATTATTGGTGAACTGTCCGGTGATAAACGGCACCTCCTGGCCCACACTGATACTCGCCTCGGCATTATCCATGGTGACTACCGAGGGTGTGGACAGCACATTGGAATCGGTATCGGAACTCAATGCTCTCAATACTGCGCCCAACTGCAGCACATCATTGCCGAGAATGCTGGTTGTCCCGCTCAGATAACCGATATTCAGCCCCTGTCCCGGCAGCGCACCGGTTGGATCAAAAGACTGTGCCAATATATTGTTGCCGCCGGTACCGAAATTTGTCCCGCCCAAAAACCCTGACTCGAGGCCGATGACATTGCCACTGGCATCGGTAATGGTGTCAATCGAGCTGGTCGCCTGCCATTGAATACCCAGTTCACGTGCGGTATCCACGGTTACTTCTGCAATGATAGCTTCCACCAGAACCTGTGCGCGGGGAATATCCAGACTGCGGATCACACCCTGCAATGACCTCAATTCGGCGGGCTGGGCGCTGATAATCAGGGAATTGGTTTCTGCATGCGCCTGTATTCTTGCACTGCTACCACCCACAGCAGCGGCATCTGCTCCGCCTGACTGTTGATCCACAACACCCTGCAGTATCGGCACCAGTTCTTCTGCAGTTGCATAATTCAAATGTACCACCTGGGTATTTCCGCCCGAATCCAGCGGTGTGTCCAAATGAGATATCAAGGTACGAATCCGCAGACGCCGGCCGCTGTCGCCACTCAACAGCAGAGAATTGGTACGCTCATCGGCAAGCACTGACTCTGTCTGGTTAGGACTCAGCATCTGCAGGGTCCGCATCAATTCAGTTGCCGAAGCGTGCTGCAGCGGTATCACCTCCACTTCGGCCTGCTCTGCCCTGTCGATGCGCCGGATTATCGCCTGCAGCCGGTCAATGTTTGCCTGACGGTCAGCAGCAATCAGGCTGTTGCTTGGCTCATGCGCCACCAGATGCGCGGTCTGCGGCAATAATGGCCGCAGCAAGGGTAAAGCCTCACTGGCACTGATATTATTGACCGGCAATATGCGGGTAACAATGGCCTCTCCGCCATTACCACCGCTGCTGGCAGCCTGTTGCTGGGCCACGGCATCCGGCACGATACGCACGACATCACCATCCGCAATAGCCGCATAACCCTGAACCCTTAAAACACTTAGAAAAACGCCATACAACTCATCTTCATCCAGTGCCTGACTGGAAATCACGGTCACCTGGCCCTGGACCCTGGGATCAATTACAAAAGTTTTCCCGGTAATTTCACCAATGGTGGCAATCACCGACTGGATGTCTGCCTGATTGAAATTCAACATCTGCGGCTGGGCATACAGCAAATTGCTGCTAAAAGATATCCAGATCAGCGCCAGACCCACTCCAATCGGTCTGAGTGAGGTGGTCAGCAGTAGTAATAAATGCGCTTTCATTAAACTTCCATTTTGCTATTGGCCTTGCAACGAGTTCAAATCCGGTTGCAATTGCACCACCTGACCGCCACGCCGGACTGATAAAGTGATTGCCTGAGTACTATCAAGGTTCTGAAATATCTGCATCGCCGCCTGGGCATTATTCAGAGGCTGGCCGTTTACGGCGGTAATGACATCGTTGGCCTGCAAACCCAATTGCCTGAACACAGCGGCGTTGCGCCCGGGGAATACTTTAAACCCGCCATTCACGGGCGTTACCTGCACACTTTGCGAAAGCCGCGCCAGATTAGCGGTATCCAGCTGTGCCCCGGTTATGCTGCCAGCCGGCGCAGTGATCGCCGGTGAGTTGCCGGGCTGACCGCGTAATCCACGCAATTGACGCGGCGCAGCATTGATCAGACCGGCTGAGGCAGTATTCCGGCCGGTGGCACCTGAACCTGCCGTGGCATTCACGCCCGCAGGCCGTTGCGGCAGGCTTAGTGCCTCATTCCGGCCATTACGCTCCAGCACCACCTGCTCGGGAGTAATCGCCCGAACCACAGCGCCGCCGGGAACCTCGTCGCCGACCTCATACACCCACTGAGTTCCACTGCTGTCAACGATAATTGCATGACCTTCCTGGTCTGATTCAGTACCGGATACAATTCCGCGCAGTTGCAGATTCAATGGTGTTTCCGGCAATGCAGCCAAATTCAACGGATTGCTGACCGCAGCACGACCGAATAAATGCCAGCTGGATATATCTACAGGTGCCGCTGCCTGTCTGTTGCTGAACTGTTGAGCGGCAGGTACGTCCAACTCCACTTCCGGACCGCTGAGCAACAGCAATACCAGGCGGACCGACTGCCACATCAGCATCAACACCAGCAGCAGGCAGACAATACGCGCACCCGGCAGTGACCAGTGCGACCATTGCATAGAGTTCAGCGAGTATTGTTTAAATGCAGCAGCAGACATGACAGGTTCTTATGCCTCAACCAGCCAAATGATAGTAGGGAAGCCGACAACATTCCAGACAGCCAACCATCAGAATCACTGGCCGGGTGCATTGCCGGGTGGTTTGCGGCGTCTGGGCCGGCGCTTACCATGTGTTTTTTTACCCTTGTGCTGATGATTCACCGGCGGACGCTTTAACTGTGGCAGCTGTTCAGGATCATAACCGGCTTCCGGCAACCGATGCTCGATATATTCCTCAATTTCCGGTAAGTGGAACGCATAGTGCTCACAGGCAAAACTGATCGCATGCCCGGAAGCACCCAGCCGGGCAGTGCGCCCGATTCGATGAACATAGTCCTCTGCCGATTGCGGCAGATCAAAATTGATAACATGCGAGACAGCAGGGATATGCAGTCCGCGGGCGGCCACATCAGTGGCTACCAGCACATCAAGGTCCCCACGGTGGAAGCGGTCCAGCAGTTTCTGGCGGCGATCCTGAGGCACATTGCCTGACAGCAACGCCACCGGGATGCCGTTGGCACGCAGTGTTTCTGCGACCCGCTTGGCAATATGTCTGGTGTTTACAAATACAATGGCGCGATGATCATCCGATTGCCGCAGCAGCTGTACCAGCAGCGGCAGCTTATGTTCATTGGCCGGATAAAGCACCTGCTCATCAATATTATCGGCAGTAACCTGCTGTGCTTCGACAACCACTTTTTCGGGGTTATCCATGTGCTCGTAGGCCAGTTCTATAACCCGCAATGACAAGGTAGCGGAAAACAGCATGGACTGACGCTGTGCCGCCGGTGGGCATTTGCGCAGCAGATAGCGGATGTCCTTGATAAACCCGAGATCAAACATCCGGTCGGCCTCATCCAACACCACTACCTGAACTTTTCTCAGTGTAAATACACCCTGCTTAAGGTAATCGATGATTCGCCCTGGCGTACCGATCAATACGTCCATACCGGCAGCCAGCTGCCGGCGCTGTTTATCATAATCAACGCCGCCATATGCCAGCCCCAGCCGCAGCCCGGTATGCTTACCTAGCAACACTGCATCACGGTGTATCTGGACTGCCAGCTCACGGGTCGGCGCCACCACCAGTGATGCCAGCTGGGTTGCTTTACCGGAACCGCTTTGCTTGCCACCCTCATCAGGGTTTTCCTCACGCTGCTTCAGCAACTGATTAAAAATCACCAGCAGGAAAGCGGCTGTTTTGCCGGTGCCTGTCTGCGCCTGGCCGGCCACATCACCGCCGGCTAGCGCCAGCGGCAGTGTCTGTGCCTGAATAGGTGTGCACTGACTGAACCCGGCATCAGCCAAACCCCGCTGAACCAGCGGGTGCAATGGTAATCCGGTAAATTTGGTGGATGTCAGGACATGCTCGGAAGCGCTGTCAGACTGACTACCGGACTGGGTAGCAGCTGGCACGGTTTCCGGAGCGCTTCGCCGCCACATCCCGGTAAAAAATTTCTTAAGCATAGCTGTATATCATAAACTTATGCGCTGATGTTGTCAGCGCGGACTTGACTATCCGGTCCAGTGGCTGCATTTGATGCTTTGACCGGCCACGATTAGCGCACCGGAAAACCTCCCTGATATGGCATACTGGTTTTCAGGTTGGGCAATGCTATTATTTGGCCATAACGTTTAATAAATGGAGACAACTGTGAGTGAACAGGTAGTGCATGTATCCGAACAGGATTTTGAACAGCAGGTGCTGGAATCAGAGCTGCCGGTATTGGTTGACTATTGGGCGGAGTGGTGCGGCCCCTGTAAGATGATCGGTCCATTGATCGATGAATTGGCCGATAACTATCAAGGCCGCCTGAAAGTGGTCAAACTGAATATCGACGACAACCGCAATCTGTCGGTGCAGTACAACGTACGCGGCATTCCAACCCTGATGATTTTCCACGACGGCAAAGTTCAGGGCATGAAAGTCGGCGCATTAACCAAAGGTCAGCTGGAAGCCTTTGTTGAGGATGCCGGCGTATTATCAGCAGCTGCCTGACCGGACAGTTCATATCAAAGCGCCGGTGCGGCTTCACCGGTGCTTTGAACAAAACCCGACAAATTAACTTCAAGGCTGGACGGCAGCCGGTTTTGATGGTAATTTACCTGCTTTCGCGGAGCATCCCGCTTCGCTTAGTTTCAGTAACAGCAATCCTATAATTTATCGCCGTAGCAAATGCTACAACAGATCATTTGTTGCTGATTAACCTTTAAGCAAGCCGCCCAACCAGGCGCATATATCTCTGAATACTTCCATGAATCTGACAGAATTAAAGCAAAAATCCGTTGCCGAACTGATTGATATCGCCAACGAAATGGGGCTGAACAACCTGGGCCGCTCACGCAAACAGGATTTGATTTTCGCCATCCTCAAGTATCACGCACGCGGCGGTGAATCAATTTATGGCGATGGGGTACTGGAAATACTGCAGGATGGGTTTGGCTTCCTGCGTTCGGCAGACAGTTCCTATCTTGCCGGCCCCGACGATATCTATGTATCACCCAGTCAGATTCGACGATTCAACCTGCGTACGGGGGATATGATTTCCGGCAAAATCCGCCCGCCCAAAGACAGTGAGCGGTATTTCGCGTTACTGAAAATTCAGGAACTGAACTATGAAGCGCCGGAGGCCTCCCGCAACAAAATCCTGTTTGAAAACCTGACCGCAGAATTCCCGCGGGAGCAGCTGGCTCTGGAGCGCGGTAACGGCAGCACTGAAGACATAACCACCCGAATTATCGATCTGATTGCCCCCATTGGCAAAGGCCAGCGTGGCCTGATCGTTTCGCCACCTAAAGCCGGTAAAACCATGCTGCTGCAAACACTGGCAACCAGCATGCGGGCGAATTCACCGGATTGCAAAATGATCATTCTGCTGATCGATGAGCGTCCAGAAGAAGTCACTGAAATGCAGCGCACTGTGGATGCGGAAGTTATTTCCAGTACTTTTGACGAACCCGCCAGCCGCCATGTACAGGTTGCGGAAATGGTTATCGAACGAGCCAAACGGCTGGTCGAGCATAAGCACGACGTAGTGATCCTGCTAGACTCCATCACCCGTCTGGCACGCGCATACAACACCGTAGCGCCCTCTTCCGGCAAAGTATTGACCGGCGGTGTAGACGCTAACGCCCTGCAAAAACCCAAGCGCTTTTTCGGTGCCGCGCGGAACGTTACCGAAGGCGGCAGCCTGACCATCATTGCAACTGCCCTGGTTGATACCGGCAGCAAAATGGACGAAGTGATCTACGAAGAATTTAAAGGCACCGGCAATATGGAAGCTCACCTGAGCCGCCGCATTGCAGAGAAGCGGGTATTCCCGGCGCTGGACATCAATCGCTCCGGCACCCGCCGCGAGGAATTGATGATGCCGGGCGATGAGTTGCAGCGCATCTGGATTCTGCGCAAAATCCTGCACCCGATGGATGAAATCCAGGCCATCGAATTCATGCTGGATAAAATGAAAGCAACCCAGACAAACGCTGAATTCTTCAGCTCAATGAAGCGCTAGACAGATAAACCGAATCCTTCTTTAGCGTCGTAAAAAATAATCATTTATCACGGTGCTGGCCTGCCAGCACCGCGCTGATTATTCCCTGCAGAATACTGACCTCACTGGTTTCCAGACGGGCCCGCATGAACAGCCGGCGTATCCGCTGCATCAGCATTTTGGGCTGAGCCGGATTCAATATATCCAGTTCCACTATCATTTGGTGGAACCGCTCCAGAAAGCTTTCCACGCTGCGATCATCTGCCAACGCATGTGATGCATGCGATTGTGGTGGCTGATCCGGTTTCTGTTCAGTCAGAAAAGCCTGGCGCAGCTCATAGCTGATCACCTGCACGGCCTGAGCCAGATTCAGCGAGCTGTAATCCGGATTAGCCGGGATTTCAATACGATACTGACAGCGCTGCAGTTGCTCATTCGATAAACCAACACTTTCCGTTCCAAATAATATTGCAGTCTGTGCTGCTGACTGACCTGCCTGCACTACCTGGTGCAGATGCACTGCAGCTTCCCGGCTGGCCAGCATCGGCCACTCCAATGAACGCGGCCGGGCACTGGTCCCCAGTACCAGCCGACAATCGGCGATGGCATCATCCAGACTGTCGACCACAATTGCATCTGTTAATAAATCCGCGGCACCTGAGGCCATGGCAGTGGCGGTGGCGTCAGGGAAATGCCGCGGCCTGACCAAAACCAGCTGCTTCAGCCCCATGACCTTCATCGCTCTGGCCGTAGCGCCGATATTGCCCGGGTGAGTGGTATCAATAAGTACAATGCGAATTGCAGATAAACTGTCCATTTCTGAGCACATGTTTTTTCAGATGAGCAGTGTGCCACAACCTGTATCGCTGAGTAAGCTGTTCCCATTCGAACCTGGCAACTACAGCGCTGATGCGTAAAATTGTGATGTAACTCTCTGCATAGCCCGCCAGTTCTGCTATGCTGCGCGTTTTTCAGAGCAATTCGCTGTGAGTCAGTCACCTTATATCAACATTGCCGTTCGCGCAGCCATGCAGGCGGGCGAAATAATGCGCCGGGAACAGAACCGGCTGCACCAATTGAAAATCAGTGAAAAAGCGCCGAACGACTTTGTTTCCAACGTCGATCTGGCCTGTGAGGCATCCATCAAGCGTTGTATTCTTGATATGTACCCCGGGCATTTCATCGTGGCTGAAGAAGGCGGCCAGGAAGGCAACCCGGACAGCGATTATCACTGGATCATCGATCCGCTGGACGGCACCAGCAATTACCTTCATGGTATCCCCCACTTTGCAGTGTCCATAGCACTACAGATCAGAGGCCGGATTGTGCATGGGGTAATCTATGACCCTGTTCGCGAAGAGCTGTTTACCGCCACCCGCGGTGAAGGTGCTTTGTTGAACGACCGCCGCATCCGTTGCAGCGCAAGAACTAACCTGAAAAATGCCCTGATCGGCACCGGCTTCCCGTTCCGAAAGCGGCGCTTTATGCCCGCCTACCAGGCCATGTTCAACAGTTTTTTTGAGCAATGCGAAGACTTGCGCCGGACCGGATCTGCCAGCCTGGACCTGGCCTATGTGGCTGCCGGTCGGTTGGATGGTTTTTTTGAGATCGGCTTACAGCCATGGGACATGGCTGCCGGCGCATTGATTGTACGTGAGGCCGGTGGGGTTATTGTTGATTTCGCTGGTGAAAACGACTACCTGGACACCGGCAATGTTATTGCTGCACCGTTCAAAATACTGCCCAGCATGCTGAAAATGATCCAGCCGCATTGTGTAGCAGGCATCAAAAAATAAGCATTACACCCCTTCCAGCGAGTGGCTGATTTCTGCCTGTTTTATTCAGCTGGCAGCACTGCCAGCCCGTCAGGTTCCATTCCTGTTCCAAACTGCCGAGTGATTCCACGCCCGGTAAGGCTGATTTCAAAAACAGCATTCCTGCGCGTCATACTCCCATATAACACCGGCAGCGATGGATGAGCTGCGATGTTTAATGCCCCGTATGGCAAATCCAGGCGATCAATAACTGCATAACTTTCCATATCAATGCCAAGTACCTCAGATGACCAAAAGCATGTCACCCACAAAACACCATCGGCACTTTGAGCAAAATCTATCGGGAAACCGCAGTCCGGGTCAAGCCGCCGGACTTCATCACCGGAATTCAAATCTACGACGGCAAGCTGACCGGCCTGCCCTATGGTTACCCATACCTCGTCACGCTCAGCATTGATCCACAGTGCTTCGCTGCCCGGCCCCAGCGTGGTAAATTCGCTGTTGCCTGTAACGGGGTTCATGATAGCCACTCCACCGGCTGCGGTATGTGCTATCAGCAATTGCCGACGCACGCTGTCCCAGGCCAGCACATGTCCTCCACTGCGGCCGGTTGGTAAAAACCGGTAAGCAGGCTGAGCACCACTGAATTCAACTTCAACCACACCCAAACGGTCTTCACAGCTAACCCACAGCCGGCTGCCGGAATCATCCCAGACAGCACCATGAGGACGATTACAACGCAACTGCTGCCGCATTATGGATTCACCACTGACCACCAGCAACTGTCCGCCGTCTGCCTGGACCCAGCCAGGCATCTGTTCCACCGGCTGATTGTGCGGCCTGGGATAGATGCCGTAGGCAGCTGTTGCCAGCTTACCTGCACCGGCTGCCAGCAAATGCGGTCCCGGACCAACCGCATGCCGGGCTGTAATTTCCCCCTGCTGTAAATTGACTGAAACCAGCTCATGGCTGGAGCGGTTCACAACCTGCAGTGTATGCGCATGAACCGATCGGCTGCGCTCGATAATCGCTTCCACGGGCTCAATGTATAAGTCGCTGTGCTTTTGGTGCTCGGAAGTGCTGACATAAATGAGCTGATCGCCGATAATCTGCGCATTCAAATCCGAGCCGGTTCCATTAATTTCACTGACTGCCATCGCCGGTAGCCAATGGCCTGCCCGATCTTTACTGCTGAGATACACATCACCCGACACGCTTACATTGGTACTGCGCCCGGATGCTTCAAACAGCATCAACTGTTCATCCGGCGACACCCATAAATTCCATTCACCGGTAGGCGAATTAACTGCTGCCCCCAGTTTACTGCTTTGCCAGCCGCCACCCTGCAGTTCTTCAGCTATATACAGCTCACCGTCTCCATCACGCCAGGCGGCAAAATACAAATGCTGGCCACGCCGTACCGGACTGAACTCCATACCTGCTTGATTAATCACAGCGGGCAATGCTTCCGGTGTTCCCCAGCCCTGCGAACTGCGGGTAACCCGCCAGATATTCACATCACCTTCAGGCAAATCCGGATGTGCGCGGTCGGAAGTGAAGTACAGTGTCTGTGCAGCATCGTCAAAGAAAGGATCGCCTTCGTTAAATCCATCTGCCGCAAACGGCACCGGAACCAGGGGCTGCCAGCCGCCCCCGGCATCACGTTGCGTGTACAGCAGATAACTACTGTTGCCGGATGCCCCCCACTCACCACTGCGGCGCTCCAGCCACGCTTCGGAAGCATCTGCGCTGAAAGTGATGCTCACATCGTTCTGCGGGGAATTAAAAAACTCAAGGTCAAGCTCGACAGCATATGCTGACAGGCAGCACAATCCTGACAAAAATTGAATCGATAATCGCATTAATAGCCTCCGATTATTAAGGCCTCTCCCCAACAGAGTCTAACAATACCCCGCAACATCAATAAGATACGCAACGATCAGAAGCAGTAAGAATGCGACAAGCTGAACATAAGCCGACCACTTTCAGATGTTATTCGGAACGATACACCAAATCTTGAGCGGATAACTTAAGCTGCTCACCCTGACAGTCAGCAAACACCTGTACTTGGATCGACTTATGTGCTGACATCCCGGCGCGCTGCACCCGGCCCAAATCCAAATTCCTTTTTGAAGGCTTTGCTGAAAGCAGCATCTGATTGATATCCCGTACGCTCCGCGACATCCATGACCGACAAATGTTCGTTATGCAACCAGTGATATGCCTGTTGCATACGCCAACGCGTCAAATAACCCATTGGCGTTTCACCGATTACTTCACGAAACCGCTCGGCAAACACCGAACGCGATACGCCTACGGCAGCAGCCAGTGACTCCAAAGTCCACTTATCGGCCGGCTTTGCGTGCATCAATTTCAGTGCTTTGTGTAATTTGCTGTCCTGGAGCGCTGCCAGCAACCCGCTCAGGGGTTGATGGTCTTTGAGATAACAGCGGATAACCTGAATGAATAAAATGTCTGCCAGCTTATCAATAGCTGCCTCACAGCCGGCATCGCTATCCTGCAGTTC
Source organism: Wenzhouxiangellaceae bacterium (assembly GCA_028289455.1). Taxonomy (GTDB): domain Bacteria; phylum Pseudomonadota; class Gammaproteobacteria; order Xanthomonadales; family Wenzhouxiangellaceae; genus JAJFKX01. Next base: position 115,962 of record JANQPN010000006.1, on the reverse strand, counting down.
CCGGTTAATCAATTCCAGCAATGGCGCCACCCAGTAATGTTGACCAGGCTGGTTACGGACTATTACCACAGAAGGCAGCTCATCCAGCAAAGGGTTTTTGTGGATGTGTTCCAACTCCAGCAAGCCACATACCAGCCCGGTGCTGTCGGGCAGCACACCCTGTTGATAGTCCTGGAATGGGATGCCCTTGGATTGCTCAGGGGCAAGCTCTGACGCTGAAATACGGTGTGATTGATTACGTGGAAACAGCAGCAGGTCACCTTGATTCAATTCAACCGGCCGGTTTGCATCCGGCAGATGCAGATAACAGTTGCCATGCGATACAAAGTGAAAGCTGGCACTGTTTACCTGCCTGCCCTGCATGACCCAGTTCCCACAATACTGAGCATTATGGTAAACGTTCGCATTCAAGCGGATGGTTCTTAGAATATCACTGACAACATCCATTTTTTTGATACTTATATGGTTGCAGGAATTGAATGGAGTACCGCCATTATCGCAACGATATCGGGCACTTTCCAAACCGCCTGGAAAACTCTCGGACTATTGCACATAAATTACCGACGCTGACACATGGTCAACCCACTCAGCCGGGCATATCATGACATCACTTTTTAATAACCAAACTTTGTGAGGTGACTTATGTTTAAGCAATTGACCATTATCGCTGCATTATTAATTGCAATGCTGGTACCCGGACTGACCAACGCTGAAGTGGCAAAACCTGATGCAGATGGCATTACCCGCATTCACCTGGATCAGTATGGCGGCTACTTTTCAGCTGATAAAACACTGGCAGGGTTAAAGGCCGGCACTTACGAAATTACGGTAACCAACAAAACCGAAAAAGTCGTAGGCTTTCAGCTGCAAAACTTTAAAACCCACGACCAGATAGATATGTTTCCTCTGGATCCGGGCCAGACCCGTACCACCACCGTTGAGTTTACTGCCGATGGCGTACGATTCCGCTGCCCGATCAACCCGACACCCTGGTATGACCTGGATGGTATTAAGGCAGCTGAATAAACTGCACTTTCAATATTTTATCCATGCTGTGCCCGCAGATTGCGGGCACAGTTGTACCTGCTCACACAAATGATTTTTTTCCTGCCTTTTCCCCATCGTTCACTCACTTACCACAGCTGAGCAATTCGGTTTTTTGCCCTTTTAGCCGGGCTGGTGTTACGGACATGTCAGGGCTTTGTCAGAAAAATGGCCTGTTACTTGCCTTGACCTGCACATGGCATGCTGTAATCAAGCTGATTCAAGCTACCGGGAAAACCATGAACATGACCAAGACACTAAATATCATTGTTTGGGTACTGGCCGGGTTGACGGCTGCCTTATTCTTACTATCCGGTATTCCGAAATTTATCGACCAAGGCTGGATTCACCGGTTTGCCAGCTGGGGTTATGCCCCATGGTTTTTATATCTGATCGCATTACTGGAAACCGCCGGCGCCATCGGTCTGCTGATCCCAAGAATGGCTCCATATGCAGCAGCAGGGCTCATCGTCATCATGTTTGGCGCCATGTATACCCACCTTACACATGATCAGGGAATCTGGTGGAATCTCGGCTATGTCGTTGTCTTGAGCATCATCGGCTTGTACCGATGGCGGCAACAGACAGGCAGTGCGCAGTAGCAATTTAATCAACTATCTGGAAAATATGCGTGCTGCCGGTGCTATAGAATGATAGCCTGCAGTTATGAAAAAGATTGTTTTGACCGGTTCCAGCGGCAGGATCGGCAGAGCCATACATTTTGCCCTGTCGAGTGACTATCAGGTACTGGGTATAGACATATCACCTGCTTCCAGCACCCGGCTCATCGCTGATATCAATGACTATCAGTCGCTTTGCCGTGCCTTTTCTGGCGCTGATGCGGTAGTTCATACTGCAGCACTGCACGCGCCGCATGTCGATCTGCGCAGTGATGCTGAGTTTGAGCGAATCAATGTTGAAGGAACCAAAGTCGTATTACGGGCTGCCCGGCAATGCGGCATCAGACGATTGATATTTACCAGCACGACTGCACTTTACGGTCATGCCGTGACTGATGCGGAAAAAGCGGTATGGATAAACGAACACACAACACCTCAGCCCCGCACTATTTATCACCAAACCAAGCTTGCCGCTGAAAGCTATCTGCAGCAGCAGGCTGAAGACGACTGCCGTATATATACCATCCGTATGTCCAGATGCTTTCCAGAACCGGCACCGGTCATGGCCGCTTATCGCCTGCATCGCGGCGTCGATGCCCGGGATGTGGCCCTGGCGCACAAACTGGCACTGAAACACCAGGGCAACCCATATGAATGCTTTATCATTTCCGGACACTCACCATTCAGACCTGAAGATTGTGTCCGTCTGAAGCAGGATGCCGGTCTGGTCATTCGGGCCCGCAGTCCGGAAATGGCTTCGATATTCGATAAGTTGGATTGGCAACTGCCTGAGTCGATCGACCGCGTCTACGATTCATCGCATGCACATACCCGGCTTGGATGGCGTCAAAACCATGGCTTCGAATCAGTGATAGAAATGCTTGACCGGGAAATCTCCGAAGTATTGCCGGCCATACGCCCGCAAAGCAGCCGATAGCCGGTACTTAACCGGCTATTCTTCCTGAAAACTGCTTAATCGCTATGTGCTGCCGCGGCACGCTGACGCTGAGCCAGCAGCTTTTTCTGATAACGCGACTGCACAATATCTGTTACCACCAGTACACCGATAACAAAGTAGAAAGTCACTTTGGTCATTGGTGTGATGTGATTTCCAAACAGACTCAGATGCGCTAAATGGCCACCTTCGGTAAGCAGCATGATGCCGACCACGAAAAGAATAAACAGCCCCAATACTTCGTACATGCGGTTCTTTTCCAGGAAATTCGACACACTGTCCGCCAGCCAGATCATCAATGCACCACCGATTATGATGGCCACCGCCATTACGGCAAAAACATCGCTAAGCGCCATTGCACTGAGTATCGAGTCAAATGAAAACACCAGGTTCATGGCAACAATCAGTGTTACCACTTTCAGGACTGAAGAAGGTTTGCGTTCCTCGTGGCCCAGGTCATCGACAGCCATCATATGCCAAATTTCCTTGGTCGCGGTGTACAGAATAAACACACCCCCAAGCAGCACGATCAGGCTATGAAAATTGAATACTCCTTCGACAACACCTGTCCAGCCCAGACTGAATACCGGTTCCTGGAAATACTGAACCATACGCATAATCACAAACAGCAGCACTATGCGTAAAATAACCGCCAGCGCGATACCCATGCGCCGCACCATCTGCTGCTTATCTGCCGGCGCCCGTTTGGATTCCAGTGAAATATAAAGCAGGTTGTCAAAACCCAGTACTGCCTGCAGCAATACCAGCATCAGCAAACTGACTAAATTTTCAACGGTAAACAATTCCATGGTGATTCCTTGGTTATGATCTGTTATTGGGCGGGCAATATTGTACCCTGCTCACCAGCCGTCTTGAAAACCCTTTGTCAATCGACTGAAAAGGCTTCAAAACCATCCTGGAACAAGCCGCCGAACACATCCTGTGCAGACCAGATCATGCCACCCCCATTGAGCAGATCAATGACATCCCCGCCGGATAGCGTATTTACCGTTGTTGTTCCCTGCCCTTCCGCGAACGGATAGTGCCCGATCAATCCCTCTTCATTTCCACTGACCGGGGCTGCAAAACCGGTGATGATCTCTGTTGCCGACTTGGCGCTTGACCACAATCGGACCTCATCCAGCAGGCCTTTATAGTCCTCATATTGTTCCAGAAGACCAATCGCTGCCTGTTTTTCCACACCCCAGAACCAGCCTTCCTGATTCTCCGGAAAACCGGTCCAGACATCCCACCACTGCCGCATATCGGTTCTGACCGGACTGATCTGACTATCGACAAGCACGCCGTCAATCCACAATTCCAACTGAGCCTGATCATCACCGCTCCAGCGTCTGACCAGTGTCACCTGATGCCACTGGTTATCCAGCAGTGATGGCGTCGAGACCGCTGGAAATGCACCAATTGAACGCACCTGCCCCTGACCAGCAATACTGCCGTCACCGAACAGCCAGCGTAACCTGCCCCCGCCGTAAAACTGCAGACTGAATGTGCCGCTTTCAAAAACAGCATTGTTATGCCCATCCAATAGGAAGTTACCCTCAAACCACCAGTCGTTGCTTGAATACGGTTCATTATCAGCATCCGACCAGTTCAGGCGCTGGCCTTCTGTACCCGGAACGGCGGGCCCGACCGGGAAACTGCTATCCGGTAAAATCCAGGCTTCAAAGGTAAACTCAGCCTCACCAAAACCTGTCGGCAGCATCACCTGCAAACCATATTCATAGACAGGCTGCGGTTGATTATTAGCAAAGAAACTCAGTGATTGAGCCTTCCCCGAGCCTGCCCAAAGACAACCAATCAAAAATGCAAAACTACATGTTTTGACAATTGTCATCGTAGCTTAATAAATCTCATCGAGAACGGCGCCAAACTCACTCAAAAACCACTCTGCATCTTCAATACTAAATGTCATAGGCGGCTTTATTTTAATTACATTATGATCAGGGCCATCTGTGCTCAGCAGTATATCCCGGTGACGCATCAGCTCAACCACTTTATCTGCGCCGGCAGCATCAGGTTCGCGTATTTGCCTGTCACTCACCAGTTCAATACCGATGAACAGACCTTCACCCCGGACATCTCCGATCAATTCATGCCGGCGCTCCAATTCTCTCAGACGGGACAGCAGGACATTACCGGTTTCCAAAGCATGCTGTTGCAGCTGCTCTTCTTCGATAACATCCAAAACCGCCAACCCAATGGCACAGGACACCGGGTTGCCGCCGAAGGTATTGAAATATTCCATGCCATTCATAAAAGCATCGGCAATCTTACGGGTGGTGATCACTGCGGACATCGGGTGGCCATTTCCGATTGGCTTGCCCAGTGTGACAATATCAGGAACCACATCCTGCAGTTCAAACGCCCAGGCATGCTTACCGACTCTTCCAAAGCCCACCTGAACCTCATCAGCCACACAAACACCACCATGTCGGCGAACCGCCTGATAAGCGGTTCGCAGATAATCGGGTGGAAGTACAATCTGCCCTCCGCAACCCAACAGGGATTCGCAGAAAAATGCAGACAGGCGCTTTCCGCTGACTGACAAGGACTCACAAACCTGCTGCACATGCTGTGCATAGCGCTGTCCGGCAGTCTTATCGTTTTCACGATACAACCCACGGTAGAGATCCGGTACTGGAACTGTATGCACATGGTCCGGCGCACCTGCTCCGCCGCTGCCGTTGTGCTTATACGGACTGATCTCAATCAATGTGGGAGAGTGGCCGTGATAAGCATGATCCACGCAGATCAACTGATCCCCTCCGGTTGCCGCTGCCGCCAGACGAATGGCCAGATCGTTGGCTTCGGTACCGGTGCAGGCAAAAAAACAGACTTCCAGGGGATCAGGAAACTGTGCCGTTAAACGCAACGCATATTCCGCCAGCCCATCATGCAGGTAGCGGGTATTGGTGTTCAATTTACCCATCTGCTCTACACCGGCGGCCACCACCCTCGGGTGGCAGTGTCCGACATGACAGACATTATTCACCATATCCAGAAAACGGTTGCCCTTATCATCAAACAGATACTGGCCCGAGCCTTTGACGATCTTCAGCGGCTGCTGATAGGACACACTCAAATTGGGATTCAGATGCCGGCGGCGGATATCAAGAATATCGGCGACACTGCGTTGCGTTATCGTGCCCATCAGCCTACATCCATCTGCAGCAGAAACAGTTCTTTACCGAGCTTTTGCATGAACTCAAGCAAGGCGACCGCGGGTTTGGCAGAAATCATAATGTACTCATCCTCCGGCTGCTGTGCAGCTGTCCTTGATGACATAATCAGGCTGTTACACAAACGTCCGTTGATCAGGTAATAGAGCAACTCCAGCTCTACCGGCATTAACGGAGCCCAATCTTTATAACCGCTTATCACGGCAGCAGCTGATGCTACCGGGTCACTCCGGCCAAACATAATGTAGGGCAGTGCAACCGCCAGTTCCGCAACGCGAATGGTATGCACCATATCGCCGAAATCAATCAATGACAGTGCATACCCTCCCTCAGCTTTGTCATTGACCACAATGTTGTAATCATTGGCATCGTTGTGCACCACCTGTGTCGGCAACTCAGCCGCAGCCGGAATAATGTAGTGATCGAAATCATCCATTGCCCGGTTAACACTGTCTCGGACCTTGGGATCATTAATGCAACCGACCCATGGCCGCAACCGTTGTAATTGAGCAAGATCCCAATCAATCGTTCGGGTGGCCGCAGCATGGTGGAAATCTGCGAGTGCCACATCAATCTGTCCCAGCAACTGCCCGACAGCAGTCTGTAATTCCCTGTCCGGCTGCTCGACATTAGCGTATACCTTGCCCTCGATATAACTCAGCACTCTAAGCAGCCGCTGCTGACCAAACAGATCAACTTTGATCAATGTCTGGCCGTTAAGGTTTTGCTGTGGCCTCGGCAGATTGATATCCGGGCAATTTACCTGCAGATGCTCGAGTACGGCATTTTGCATTTGCTGCTCACCGGGATCAGCATTGGCGCTGGCAAACTTGATGACAAAACTCTGCTCAGCACCATCCAATCTAAAATTATCGTCGGCATAACCCGGCAATGCACAAAGCTCGCCACTTAAGCCAAATTCCTGTTGCATCAGTTCCAGAATATAGTGATGATCCGGTTTCATGCTGTGATTGCACTTCTATTGAAAAACAAGGGTCAATAATCTGTTGCCGGTATAACCTTTTTAACTGCCCGACTCAAGCCTTTCTTCAATATAAACAGGCAGCTTTCCGAGTGTCCTGCCGGTTTGCCTGTTCAGCCGGCATTCAGATTGCATTCATCTGCCAGTCAGCTTCATCACATTACAGTTTGCGCACACCTGTATTGGATTGGTAGCACTCCAATCAGGCTGATCAATAACGATAAATACTGGAGAATTTATGAATTTCAAATGGAGTCTGGCGCTGCTGTCGCTGGCGGCTGTCACTGCACATGCACAATCCACCGATGACATCAGTTATACCTACCTGGAAGCCGACGCATTGTATGTATTCCCTGATGGTCCTTTAGATAATGAGTTGGGCCTGGGCCTGCAGGGGTCACTGGGACTCGGCAATACTCTGTATGTTTTCGGTGAATACAGCTACTTTGAACCTGATGATATCGACCTGGATACATTCACCTTCGGCCTGGGTGCGCATTTTGCGATTTCATCCAACACGGATTTTATTGCTGAAGGCGCCTATGAAAGATTCAGCGCAGATGTCGATGGGTTTTCATCCAATCTGGACGGTTTCAGTCTGGCAGCGGGTATCCGTTCATCTTTTTCAAAGCATTTTGAACTCACACTTAAAGCAGGCTATGCCAACCTGGAGGACGGTGTGGACAATGTATTCGGACGAGTCAACGCATTGTTTAAAATTAATGACACAGTCGGTATCAATACATTAGTTCAGATCAATGACGATGGTGATGTACTGACCGGCGCAGGACTGCGCGTCAGTTTTTAAACCGCCAACGCAGGCAACCGCTTAAGCTGCGCGCTGCAGCTTAAGCCTCTTCAACAGGCTGCTCAACCATGGCTTACTCTGACCTGCGCCCAGCACAATAACATTACCGAAAAGCACCAGCAGTACACCGGCGATAATATTCATACTGATCTGCAGGTCTTCGAACAGCACCGACAAAATCAGCGCCACTACAGGGAACATCACCACCGCATAGCCTGCCTTATGCGCACCTATCCGGCCCAGCAGCTTCAGGTAAGTACCGAACGCGACGATTGAACCGAAAACCGCCAGATACAACAGTGATATCACGTATGCCGCTGAAGTATCAAAAGCGAATGGATGCCCCTGCCTGATGGCTATCAGCCCGGTAAACAAAGTCCCGTAAAACATACCCCAGGCATTCGACTGCAATACCGGCAATCCCTGCTGCTGAGCGCTTTGCGATACCATATTGCCCAATGAGGCCAGCAATGCGCCACTTAAGCAAAAAGCCACGCCCAGCAGCGTTCTGTCCGACCAGCTGATGCTACTGACTTCCGGCCAGAACAATACAATAATTCCAAGCATTCCCAATGCAGCACCAAGATATACTTTGGGCTCTATCTTCGTGCCGAAGAACAGCCGGGTATTCAGTACATTCATCCACATCATGGTGGAAAACGCCACCGCATTAAGGGCCGAAGTAATATACAGCTGGGCTGAGTAGGTACCGATGTAATTCAGACTGAACAACAACAGCCCCAGCAGCATAAACCGGATATGCGCAAACAACCCGAAGCGCATGGGCAACCGCTGCAGCAAACACCAGCCGAACAACAGTACAGTGGCAATGCCGTATCGGTAAACCAGCGATACCTCCAACTCGACATTGCCAAGCTGATAACTGATAGCCAGCCAGGTGGAGCCCCATACCACCACTGATATTACATACAACATCGTATTACTCATCACCCGCTCCTGTCAGATTGCTCTACAGCATTCCATAGCTTGACTATACGCTAGTTCTGACTGTATAACAGATACAGTATTTTAATAATGCAACCTATACAGATCACCCATGTTCAGCGTGCATAAACAATCTGGAGAATTCCTGTATCAACAGGTTATAGATCTAATCTGCCAGCAGATTGGCAGCGGCGCTCTGAGCCCGGGCGATAAACTGCCTTCTCTACGGCATTTAAGCAGTGAGCTGACTGTCAGTATTCCGACCGTTCGCCAGGCCTATCTGGAGCTGGAACGACAGGGACAGATTGTCGCCAGAGAAAAATCCGGTTATTTCATCCAGGACAAACAGAATAATCCGCTGGTCAGTATCGGCTGCCGGACCTGCAGGCCGGTGGAAGTTCGTTGCCGGAACCTGATCGAACGAATCTACGATGCTATCCATAGCCCCGGGGTTCTGCCGTTTGGCATTGCCAACCCCTGCATGGCACTACCGGCCACTAAAACATTGAATCGAACCATGAAGCGGGTGATGGCGCGTGCTGAAGAGCGCACCCTGGGGTATGCACATACCATTGGTGACCTGGGCCTGCGCCGTCAACTGTCTTACCGGTATCTCAACCACGGCCTGTCGGTTAATCCGGATGAAATCCTGATTACCAACGGCGCTCAGGAAGCACTGGCACTGGCGCTTAAATCAGTCGCATCCGAAGGCGATGTAATTGCCGTGGAAAGCCCTGCCTATCATGGTCTGCTGGAGTTGATCGAAAGCCTGGGCATGTTAGCGCTGGAACTGGAAACCTGCCCGGTATCTGGTGTGTCGCTGGAGGCTTTGGATAAAGCACTGCGGCGCCACCAGGTAGCAGCCTGCATGTTCTCCTCCTCACTGAGCAATCCGCTGGGCTGTGTCTCTTCCAATCAACACCGTCAGGCAATGGTCGAGCTGCTGGAAAGCTATTCAGTCCCGCTGATTGAGGATGATGTCTACGGTGATCTGATCTATGCCGGGCCACGCCCGCATCCGGCCCAGTACTATTCGCGCAAAGGCCTGGTATTGACCTGTTCGTCATTTTCCAAAACTGTCGCTCCAGGCTACCGGATCGGCTGGCTGCTGGCCGGTAGCGCCTTTCGGACCGCACATAAATTAAAGCGCTCGATATCCTGTTCATCCGGCCTGTTGCAGCAAATGACGCTGACTGATTTTCTGGCATCAGGTGACTACGATCGGCACCTGAAGCGCCTGCTGCCGGTATTAAAATACAATGCGCAAAGAATGTCAGCTGCCATATCACGCTATTTCCCCAAACAGACCGGCATATCCCAGCCGGGTGGCGGTTCTGTATTGTGGTTGCAACTACCCCGCAAAGTCGACTCAGTACTGCTGTTCCAACAGGCAATCGAGCAAGACATCAGCATTCTGCCGGGCACGGTATTTTCTGCCGGCAGACGCTACAAAAACCATATCCGGCTAAGCTATGGGCATCCGTGGAGTGATAACATTGATGCAGGACTGTCAAAGCTTGCGGAACTGGTCCACAGGCAACTGACCGATAATCCGGATTAACTGATGTGTAACTTCAGGCTCTTCACTTGAGTCTGCACCTGCTACAGGCAAGCATATGCAACTTTCTTTACCACCGATTCAATTAACTCTCTGTACGCTGGTTTTACTGCTATATGCACAAACAGGCATTGCCACTACGCCTGAACAACTGCAGCGGGAAATTGATCAGCAGCTTTGGAAGCCCTTTGTTGCCGCATATGAAAACATGGATGGTGAAGCATTTAATGCACTTTATGCCGATCAGGTATTGCGGGTAACCCCGGCCGGGATTGATACCCGGGGCGCTTTCAAACAGCAGAATCTCGAACGGTTTGCTGCGCGTAAGGCGGCCGGCACGCAGATTGAACTGGATTTCTGGTTCGAACATCGGCACACCGATACCGATACCTCTTATGAAGTGGGTTACTTCAGAATTCATTCAGTCACTGAAGAACAGCAGAGCACGTTTTATGGCCAGTTTCATATTGTTGTTGAAAAGCTTGACGGACAATGGCTGATCACGCAGGACTGGGATCATGACACTGTCAAGGGAGACAAAGTAAACAGTAATGATTTCAGTAAAGGCAAGCCTATAGTGTTTGATTAGCCCATCTGCCCTGCCCCAAAGTGCCGGACAAGCCCGGCACAAAACCAGTGATGTCCATTCTGCCGGTCTTCTGACCGGCAGATGTTTCTACCAGGATTACGGCAATATCATCGTCTGCCATGTTGCAGGGCTGCTTTCATCGCTGTCTGCAGGCCAGTTATGGTAGACAACTGTACCCAGCAAGGCACTCGTCATGGTCGCCATCACCCCAATCGCCGGGGTTTCCCCGGGGACAATATTCAACCGGTCATAAGAAATCCGTATTTCAGTAATTCCCGGACTTATCAACGGGAAATTATTAGCAGCCCATCCGGCCAAAAAGAAATTACAGCCAATGGCATTATTGAAAAAACCCCGCTGGTAACAATCCTGAAACGAGGCATGAAACCAATGATTATCGTTATCGAACGTGTCATCGCCGGGCGGATTGGTATCGATAAATATTTCCGGGAATAAAGTATCGCCCATTACCATGTCCACCAGGTTGATGTCGTTGGGCCCGCCGACATCTTCAAAAGCAAAATACACAAACTCATCATCGGCCTGGTAATAAAGCGTTACCTGGAAATCGTTTCTGATGAAAAGCGTCTGTGTAGCAGCCTGGTCCCATTCTCCAGCCTGGAAATTTCCATCAATTGAAACCGGCCCGGCCGCACGGGGTATAACCAACCCTTCAATCATGGGTGGTGGCTCACAGGCTAATCCATCAATACCCGTTAACCTTTGCATATCCAGAGTGCCCGGACTGAACCTCGGCTGATCGGTCATCCACTCCAGCGACACATTGTCGCAGTCAGTAAAAATCAACAGCAACGTCCCCCATGGAATACGGTTGATCAGGCTTGCGTCGAACAGCGGCGGAAAAGCTCCACCCTCAACAATATTCATATTCAGCAGTACCTGATTCCCGTCTATCTGACCGTTGCCGCAAAGCCAGGCCCGGTTGCCGTCCAGATCAAACACAAACCAGCACACCACCACCAGACCGCCTTCCACTACCTGAATAAACAGGCCATGGCCGGATTGATTGGCGTTGAACCAGGTGCCGCTATGTCCCGGTTGAATAGTAAAGCTGTTTTGAGCGTTGGCAGACCAGCAACAGGCCATGCTGAGTAATACAGCGAATGCTGCGTATCTTAAGGAAACTATCATTTGGATCCATACCTGTCTGTTAGTGGTTTATCGAGGCAAATATTTATCCGTAAACATTTACATAATCAGTGTAGCACAAACTACAGCACAATTCGTATTAATTAATTCGTGGATAACTCATCAAGTTGATAAATCAGGATCCGCGTCAAAATCGCATTCGATTAAGCGCAGCTTGGAAAGCCAGCGAAGTACTTGAGAGTGACGACTTTGATCAGACAGGTGAAGTTATGATTTTCAAATAACAGAAATACTGCATCCTGCAGCCAGCCCAGAATCTCCTGATACCGATAATTACAATCTTGCCGGCTTATCGATAACCCTGCTGAAGGGCTTTCAGTGCATCCGGTCCGGGGCATAAATCCGAATATTCATGGTCTCTAAGCGCCTGAGATACCGTGTTATTGGTTGCATGCATATCCGGTGCATCGCTGTTCATATACAGCAACCCGGTAACCACTTCACCTTTTTGCTGGTGCCTTTGAATATAGGCAGAAGCACTGCTGCGGTCAGTGGGGTCATATTCCTCGGTTACTTTGCGAAGAAAAACCCGGCTGCCGTCATGCAGTGTGACCGGCTGCAGCGATCCCTGGTCATATTTGACAGTAATTTCCTGAGCATGTGGAACAAAATCCGCTTTATTTACTTCAGCAAAATTATCCCGGGTGTATTTATAGCTTTTGGTTGACCCGTCATGGTCGTTAAAGGTTACACATGGGGAAATGACGTCCAGCAAGGCAAACCCTTTATGCGCCATACCGGCTTTGATCAGCGGAACCAGCTGGTGTTTATCACCGGAGAACGAGCGTGCAACAAAAGAACCGCCCAGAGCAATCGCCGTTAATACCGGATCAATTGGCTCGAATTGATTGGGTATCCCGCGCTTGGATTTGGAACCGACATCGGCTGAAGCGGAAAACTGGCCTTTGGTTAATCCGTAAACACCATTGTTTTCAATAATGTACAGCATATTCAAATTCCGGCGCAGTGCATGTGCAAACTGGCCCAGCCCGATAGACAGAGAATCACCATCTCCGGAAACACCGACATAGGTCAAATCGCTGCAGGCAGCATTGGCACCGGTGGCAATTGATGGCATTCGCCCATGTACTGAATTCAGACCATGCGAAGCACTTAAGAAATACGCCGGAGTTTTGGATGAGCAACCGATGCCGCTTAATTTGGCCACCCGATGCGGCTGCACCTCCAGCTCAAAAAACGCCTGCACCAGCGCAGCTGTAATCGAATCGTGCCCGCAGCCGGCACATAACGTGGACATACCGCCTTCATAATCACGGGCAGTCAGTCCAAGGCTGTTCTTGCGCTGCCCCGGATGCCGGGCTACCGGTTTAGTGATATAACTCATACGCTGCTCCGCTCCCCTAAATATTCAGAAACCTGATTGACTATAAAATCTGCATAAATGGGAAAACCACCGTAATGCAGCAGTGAAATCAGCTTTTCCCTGTCTACATCGGTTTCCAAAGTCAGCAATGACACCATTTGCGCGTCGCGGTTTTGTTCCACCACAAAAATGCGTTGGTGAGACTTCAGAAACGCTTTAACTTCATCACCGAATGGAAATGCTCTGATCCGCATATAATTCAATTGAATGCCGCTATCCTGCAACCGGTCGAGGGCTTCCTGCACGGCACAGTCGCTGCTGCCATAGCAGATGACCGCATCAGTAATACCGCTTTGCTGCCTGATAACCGGCTCGGGCACCAATGCTGCAGCCGTTTGGAACTTTCGCGCCAGACGATCCAGCACCTCCTGATATTCATCTGGGTCTTCGGTGTATCCACCATATTTGTTGTGTCCTGAACCACGGGTGAAAAATGCGCCCTTGGGATGTACACCAGGCACACTGCGAGCACAAATTCCATCACCATCCGTATCCAGATACCGGTAAAATTTTTCGATCTTTTCCAGTGCTGCAGCATCCAGCAGCTTACCGCGATTCGGCTGGTAACCGTCATCCCACTGCAGTTCAGGGCACCGCCATTCATTCATACCGATATCCAGATCGGATAATACAAACACTGGTGTCTGCAGCTGTTCGGCAAGATCAAAAGCCTCGACAGCTAGGTAAAAGCACTCTGAGGGATCAGCCGGATACAGGCAGACATGCTTGGTATCTCCATGCGATGCATAGGCACACATCATCACATCACCTTGCTGGGTTCTGGTGGGCATCCCGGTTGACGGCCCCACCCGCTGAACGTCAAACAGTACCGCGGGTACCTCAGTGAAATAGGCAAAGCCGATGAATTCACTCATCAACGATATCCCCGGTCCACTGGTTGGCGTAAACGCCCGCGCGCCATTCCAGCTTGCACCGATCACCATACCGATGGCGGACAGTTCATCTTCAGCCTGGATAACACAATAACGCTTCTCACCGGTTTCAGGATCTTTTCTGAAGCGCTGACAAAATCCGTCAAAAGCATCCATCAGCGATGTAGAGGGGGTAATCGGGTACCAGGCGCCAACCGTGGCCCCGGCATACACACAACCCAGTCCTGCAGCGGTATTGCCATCCATCATGATATGATTTTCAGTGGCCTTCATAGGGGCTACCCGAACCGGCAGTGGATAGTCAAAATGTTCTACTGCATAGTCATAGCCCATTTTGACTGCGCGCATATTCAAAGGCACCAGTTTGGGCTTGGTGGCGAACTGTTCTTCCAGCAGCTTTTCCACTACTGAGATATCCAGATCGAGCAGTGCCACCAGAGCGCCCACATACATGACATTCTTCATCAGAATACGTACCCGAGCACTATCAAATTCCTCAGCACAACTTTTAGCCAGCGGAATACCCAGAAACGTCACGTCATCGCGCAGCAGTTGTTTGTCCAGCGGCCAGGAAGCGTCATACAGTAAAAATCCGCCGGGGCTGACCTCTGCCACATCATCGGCATAGGTTTCTGCATTCATGGCGACCATCACATCCACCCGGCCGGAGCGCGACTGATAACCGTCTTTACTGATCCGCACCTCATACCATGTCGGCAGACCCTGGATATTGGATGGAAAAAAATTCTTGGCTGAAATCGGTACACCCATCCGAAAGATGGTCTTGCTGAGCAACCCGTTGGCACTGGCAGAGCCGGTGCCGTTGACGTTGGCCAGTTTTATAACGAAATCGTTTACCCGCTGCATAACCGGCGAACTCATTGATGATCCTTGGCATAGGGAATATTGATCTTGAACTGCTGCATATCCCAGGCACCGGTTGGACAACGCTCGGCGCATAATCCACAGTGCACACAGACATCTTCATCTTTGATCATTACCCTGCCGGTTTGCGGCAGATCACCGGAAACAAATAAATCCTGCTCAGGATTTTCCGCCGGCGCACTCAACCGCTGCCGCAGCTCCTCTTCGGAACCGCTATGGGTAATCGTCAGACAATCTACCGGACATATATCAATACAGGCATCGCACTCGATGCATAATTTATCGAAGAATACCGTCTGCACATCACAATTCATGCAACGCTCAACTTCCGTTACCACCTGCTCCAGACTAAAGCCCAGCTCAACTTCGATATTGATCTTCTTGAACCGCTCGCTGAGGTCCACATGCTGCATCTGGCGCCGGCCGGCCGGATTATAGTCGTTGCTGTAGCTCCATTCATGGATGCCCATTTTGGTGCTGTTGAGGTTCATGCTGCGCGGCAACCGCTCGGTGAGTGCTTGACCCTGGCAATGGTTGTGAATGGATATGGATGCCTGATGTCCATGCTCCACCGCCCAGATAATATTCTTCGGACCAAAAGCCGAGTCACCACCGAAAAATACGCCCTCACGGGTGGATTGAAAAGTGGCCGCATCCACCACCGGCACATCCCATTGATCAAACTCTATGCCCAGATCGCGCTCGATCCACGGAAAGGCATTTTCCTGTCCAATTGCCAGAATCACATCATCGCAGGGAAAGAATTTCTCGCCGATAACCCTGGAGTCGGTGATGCGACCCTGGTCATTGATATCGTATTCCATTTCATCAAACAGCATGCCCACCAGCTTACCGTCTTCAATTACAAATTCTTTAGGCGAGTGATTGATAACGATTTCGACATGCTCTTCTTCAGCATCCTCCAGTTCCCAGTCCGATGCTTTGAAGAAGCCTCTTGGTTTGCGTGCCATCACCTTGACATCTTTGCCCCCCAGTCTTAATGATGTTCGGCAGCAATCCATTGCGGTGTTACCCACACCAATAATCAAAACCTTCTCACCAATGCTGTCTATGTGCTCAAAAGCCACCGACTCCAGCCATTCGATGCCGATATGAATCCGGTCGGTATCTTCACGTCCCGGCAGATTCAGCTCCTTGCCCTTGGGCGCTCCGCTGCCGACGAAAACTGCGTCATAGCCTTCATCCAGTAACTCCTGCATGCTGTTGACCGGGCTGTTAAGGCGCAGATCGATTCCCATATCAAGGATGTAATTGATCTCCTCATCCAGCACTTCAGCGGGCAGCCTGAACGCCGGAATATTGGTGCGCATCAATCCGCCGCTTTTATCCAGCGCTTCATAAATCACCACTTCATAACCCAATGGTGCAAGATCATTGGCAACCGTCAGCGAAGCACAACCGGCACCGATACAGGCAATTTTCTTACCGTTTTTCTGTTCCGGCGCAACCGGTAACCGATCGGTAATATCATCACGGTGATCAGCAGCCACCCGCTTTAACCTGCAGATCGCCACCGGCTTTTCATCCACCCGCCGTCGTCGGCATGCCGGTTCGCACGGGCGGTCACATACGCGGCCTAATATTGCCGGAAACACATTTGACTTGCGGTTCAACATGTAGGCATCGGAAAACTGCCCATTGGCAATTAAACGAATATATTCTGGAACGTTGGTATGCGCCGGACAGGCCCATTGGCAGTCCACTACTTTGTGATAATAATCCGGGTTACTGGTATCTGTGGGCTTCATATCGAACCTTCCCCGTTAAGGGGCTTACAACAACACAAACCGCCTGATACCGTAATCCAGCTGGCGGCGCAGGCGGCGAAAATTTAAGCCACCGTGAAAATCACAGTGCTGTCATTTGCATTCAAGTTTGCTTCAATTGAGATTAAGTCGCAAGGTTTTGCCCACACCACCCTCTATCCATAATGGATATACCTGCTGAATGATTCACTCCCCCATATGCCTGAAAACATAGGATAATCCGGCATCTGATAGACTATTTACCGTCTACTGGGATTTTCAGTGGACCGGCGTACACAGATAACAACCATATTCCGCCAGCAAACCTACGGCGGGCATTCACGCCGAACATCTGGATAAGGAGGATACCCATGAAAACCACGCAACTGTTCATTGCTTTAACCATTACTGTCATGCTGGGCGCTTTAGGCGGATGTAACTCTGACACCGGTAATCAAACCGGTGAGCAGGCAGCTGATGTGCTGGAATGTGTTATTCCCGGAGATATATGCACCAGGGATATCAATGAATGCGGCAATCCATCTTCATGCACCTGCCCGGATGGATATGAATACAATGCGGCCATCGGTGAGTGCCTGTTCATGCTGGGTGCAGAGGCCGGCAGTGATGCAGCTGCTGATGAGCAGCCACTGACTGCAAGCGGCAACGAATCTATTGAGCATTGTGTAGTGGAGCCCGAGGGCATCTGTACCCGCGATATTAACGAGTGCGGGAATCCATCTTCATGCAGCTGCCCATCCGGTTATGAATATAATGCCGCAGCCGGTCAATGCCTGCTGCAGATACGCTAAGTGACCGCCGAAGGCAGTGGTAGCAAAACTGCACTGAGCTGATACGGTATTGCTGATTACTGACAGGCCCGGTCATCAGACCGGGCCTGCAGGTTATTGATCAGCGGAAATGGGCTGCCATTCTGCTGCGCGAACCAAACACTGCCAGCCCGGCGAGAATCAACCCGAGCAGTATTAAGCCCCAGCGGCTTAATGTCGGCGTTTCAATGACCCGGATTCCCGGTCCGCTTGGATCAGTGATCACACCATCGACGAAGAGATCTGCATCACCCAGCTGACCGTCAGTAATACTGAACTGAGCGGTATTGCCGTTCAACACCGCCGGAAACTCGAAGAACCTTGGCGTCGGTGAACTCGGGCTGCCGGCATACTTCCAGTAAACCGTGTGGATAAACAGATCGCTGGGGTACTCAATGGTAAAGTCCAGCGTGGATCCGGGTATACAACCACTGACCGTGAATTCCACCAGACCATGCGGGAATACAAACCCGATGGGCGGTGCACTGGGTGCGGTCACATCCAGCGGCACGAAAGCCACATTCTGGAAGGTGCACTGGAATCCGCCACCGGTAAAGCTGATAGTGGCATCTCCACTGCCGGTTGCTGTTGGCCCGGTAAACGATGTGTTGGCAAAGTCATCATTGATGTTGGTTACCTCAACATCTGCCCCATCCACTCCTATGTAGACCGGATCAGCACCGGTGGCAGGCAGAACCATGATGTTGTAAACCACATCAATATCAATGATTGCATCATCCTGGCCTGTTACCGTTACAGTTTGTTGCTGATCCCAGTTGCCGGCAGTAAATTGCAGCGTTGCCGGTGACGGCAGTCCTTCTGCAGGATTATCGCTTTGCAGGCCAATATCAACTGCGCCGGTCGGCTGTGAATTCAACACGACAGTGAAGGTATCAGTACCACCGGCTTCAGTCGTCTGCAGGCCGGCCACCGGCATTACATTGACACCTGCCGTGTCATCATCGGTTATGGTCAATGTATGCACGTTCTGAGCACCCAGTACACTATTTAACGGTGAGGTTAAGGTCAGTGTCAGATCCTCATTCATTTCATCAACATCATCCGGTGTGATATTGACAGTTACCGTGCCGGACAGCTGCCCGGCCGGAATAACAACGGTTTCGCTGACCGCAACAAAGTCTGATCCGGCCGTAGCAGTCCCGTTGGCACTGTCAACATTCACCATCACATCCTGCTCACTGACAGTGTTCAGGCTGACAGTAACGTTTATGCTTCCACCGCTTTCAGATACTGAACTGGAAGCCACAGCAAAAGCCACTTCCGGTACAGTCAGATTCAGCCCGACAATCAGCGGATCATGGTCGGCCGCGCGGAACGCGTCAGGACTGTAAAAATCTGCCGGCTTGGGCGGTCCGCCACTTGGCAGGTCTTCCTCGTTATAGTCGATATTGCCGTCTTCATCAGCATTCACATGCCATTCCGCAGCGCCGGTTACCTGAGCAGCCATGCTGGCATTGGCCAATGCATGATCCAGATAGCCCACCTGGCCGCCAAAGCCGAAGGAGTAGGCATCCGCACCCTGGAAGCTGTTGATCAAATCGGTATATCCGCCGTTTTCAATCACCACAATCGGATCTTCCATGGCATAGGAATTCAAATCACCGATAATCAGAAAATCACTGTCACCGCTACCGGTAGGATCACCCGCCAGCCAGTTGACCAGTGCAGTGGCTGCATCGGTACGGGTCAGATTGAAACAGGCCTGGCCATCACCCTGATCGGTATCTGCACCAACAGCACCGCCACAGGCTTTTGACTTCAGATGATTAACCGCTACGGTAAACCGCGAACCGTTGCCATCAGCAAAAGTCTGGGCCAGTACCGGGCGGTTCAGATTATCGATAAACAACGGGTCGACACCGCTGTCGAGAATCGCAAAGCCACCAACCGGCGTCACCGACGCGGGCTTATAAATAATGCCGACCTTAATCGCATCAGTTCCAATCGTGTTGGTATTGATAAAGTCGTAAGTACCGGCACCGGCAACCACATTGACCGCGTCCACCAATGCCTGCAGTGAACTGCTGGCATTGTTTTCAATTTCAATGAGCCCGGTAATGTCTGCGTCCAGGCCAATCAGTTTGGCGACCAGCTTATCGGTCTGGCGAATCAGCTCAGAAGCACTGTCTGCACCGCGGCAGCCAATATTGTTAGGGCCACAGGTTGCTCCACCAATATCAATAGTATCGAAGAAGTTAAGCACATTGGTGCTGGCTACTGTGATATTGCCACCCACTGCCGGCGGTGCGGCGGTTCGCGGATTGGCTGATTCGTCGATTACCACCGGCGCGGTAGGACGCAGCCGGTAACTGTTGAATGCAAATGACATCACGCCGGTAGCACCACTGACCGTTGTGCCTCCGCGAATCGGGTTCAGTGCATTGATCGGTGTGGCGTCATCCTGGCCGTTGATAAACGGCATTCTGTACGAACCGTTGCGTGCATCATCAAGTATCAAACGGTTCAAATCATTGGCTGCCTGCTGAGCCACAGCCGGCGCACCCGGTGCCACGATATTGGTTGGAATAAACAGCCGACCATTAGACAAGTTGACTTCACCAAAGCGAACCGCGTTGCCTGCACTGCTGATGGTCAATGTCTGCGGCAGGGTTACCGCCATGCCTTCAAACGGTTCCAGATCATCAGCTGCCGTACGCGGCAGTGTCACCATCGCCGGGGTGGCCGTACCGGTACCCGGGCATACCGTTACATTGGTTACCGGCATCAGCTCAGTCAGCCCATTGAACTCGGCTACCGTACCTTCTACACGGACAATATCGCCAGGATTCACATCCACACCGAGAATATCGTCAAATACAAATATGCCTTCCGATGTGGAGGGATCACCATCAACATCAGCGTCTTCTTCCTGCAGGAAGAAGCCACCCAGATCGCCATTCACGGTTAAACCCTGGAAATCCCCCACGACCACGCCTTCAATTTCCACTATCGATCCGATCATGCCTGAAGCCGCACCATTGCCCTGAATGGCGCTGATCAAGGTGGCCGGCGCTCCACAGGTTAATGGCGGCAGTACACAGGTATTGTCGGCACCGGGTGTTGGCGCTGCCTGGACAAAGGCATCAGTGTTGCGGAAGCCACCCGCTCCGTTCGGACAGCGACCGTTGGATTCAGTGGCCTGTGCACCGTTTTCACCTTCATTGAGCTGCGGTTGACCTGCATTCAGCAGGGCCAGCAGGCCGGCATCATCACCATCATTGGTGTCATAAACCACCGCATCAATCAATCCGGCAGTAGTAACCGCCGTGCCGTTCGGGAATGATGAGGCATCGCCCAAATACAGGGCCACGGCGTCCGCACCATTTTGCAGACCGTTATTGGGGAAAGTCAGATCAACACCACTGACAGCAGCATTGCCGGCGACAAAATATCCGCCAGCATCAGTACTGAGTCCATCCAGGTCAATAGCGTTGTAGCTGGTATCACCACTGCCGTTGAAAAACACCAGCACCAACCCATCCAATGCTGTATTGCCGGTACCACCGTCATACAACTCTATAAATTCCAGCATATCACTGCCCGGGGTATCTGCATCCACTTCATTGATGAGCACATTCGGCAACAGAGACGAGCAGTCATTATCTGCACCCGGCGTAGGCACCGCCTGGACAAAACCCGAGGTATTGCGTGGTCCGCCCTGACCATTCAGGCAACGTTGATTGGACTCGGTTGCCTGAGCGCCGTTATTGCCTTCATTCAGCTGTGGTTGGCCGGGGTTCAGCAATACCAGCAAACCAGCATCATCGCCATCATTGGTGTCATACACCACTGCATCAACCAGATTGGTGGTGGTCACTGCGGTACCGTTGGGGAAGCTGGTGGCATTATCCTGATACAGCGCAACCGCATCTGCACCGTTCTGCAAACCGTTGTTGCCGAAAATGATATCCACGCCGGTTACGCCGGCGTTACCCAGCACCAGATACCCATTGGCATCGGTAGTGAAACCGTCCAGGTCGAAGGCGTTGTAGCTGGTATCGGTGGCACCGTTGAAGAACACTACAGTAAAACCATCCAGTGAAGCATTGCCTACACCACCGTCATATAGCTCGACAAATTCCAGCATGTCCGAGCCAGGGGTATCGGCATCGGTTTCGTTGATCACCAATGCAGCCGGTGGTGCGCTGATCACCTGGTTGGTTGCTCCGGGTGTGTTCAGTGCTTCACCCGGATCCGGCGTACCCGGATCCAGCGCCGGAATACCGGCACCATCAAAGTCGTTGCGTATCCAGTCGGCGGTTGTATCGGTATCCGCCCCATCAGGGATTCGTGAAGCGCCGCCCGGTTGGAAGGTATTACCGTCATAATTGGGCGCCAGCGCCGTGGCACTGTAAATAATATCTGAACCACCGCCATCCGGTATCCCGACGTCATCGACAATCCGGGTCCAGAAAGTAGCGTCGATCACGCCATCATCATTGGTATCGATATCATTGCCGACAGCACCGGTAAAACCCTCCACCAGCAATAAGGTAACCGTACCGTTTTCGATAATGTTATTAACAAAACCCGTGTCAAAAAATCCGTTGGCATCGCTGGTGCCCAATGTAAAGATGCCATCGTCAATCAATCCGGTACTACCGCTGTCACCTTCAATTTCAATCAGGGTAAAACCGCTATAGTCAGCATTGGCACTGCCGAACACTTCGATATATTCATTGGTATCGGTACCGGTATGATCCACAACAAATTCATTAATCACCGGATCTGCAGCCATACCCAGAAAAGTCTGTCCCGGGTTGCAATTACCCGGAGAAGCCGCTGCCGGCGCCTGCCATACAAAATCTTCTGCTTCAGTACCCGTACCAGTCAACTGCAGTGATTCACCAACCGGCGAATTGGTCGGCTCACTAACACCGATATCGGTACTGGCCATGCCATTGGCAGGTCCGTTGGCAGCCGTAAATGCACCCTCATAACTGAGAAACTGAATAACAGTAGCGCTATCGTTAACCAGGGCCAACCCATCCGGGCTGCCATTCTGGATACCGGCTATCGGAAAGTGCAGCACACCGAAACCGCTGCACATATTGCTGATGGTTCCGGTCAGGTTGACAGTGTTGTAGGTCTGCTGATTGGCACCGTTGTACAGTACCACGCTCCAACCGGCCAGATCGGTTCCGGCAGGCCCGGCAATTTCCACACCCTCACCCGTGTCTCCGCCGGTATTGTCATAATGCAGTTCATTAACAAATACAGTGGTCTGCGACAATGCCAAAGATGGCAGCAACAGCAACAGGAAAGCGATCAAACGCATGGTGGTGGTACCTCTAAAATTTTAAAAAGGGTGCAGCAGAGTCCATTCTGATGATAGGTTTCAACTGACCGGCCGGTATATGAATCCATATATTACCTTATCTTAATATCGGCAGGTCAGCTTTATGCAATGCAACTGTATACACTGCCAACTTGTCAGAATGATGACAGGATAAACCGGCCGTGAATCGTCTAACTTGTTACCGTTTGTGGATAACTGATACCATTTCTTTCGTACAGGGGTTTACCCGGGGAAACAATTCAGATTCAAATCAATTCCTTACCTGCCCCGATAGAGTACTTGACCAGCAGCATATCGACATTGAGAGGATGTCATGCACCATCAACGCTTAGTTTATTTAACAGCAGTATTGTTGACACTGGCCATGAGCCAGGCTTTGTACGCCTACAATACAACGGTCTATACCGTTACCGTTAAGAACAACACTGAATTCAAAATGCGCATGCAGCTGGGCGATGGTGTCGGTTCCAATGAAGGCCAATGCGTTCATGCCAATACTACCGAATTAAAAAACGTCAGTATCGAATCGGGTCATTCCTTTACTTTCAGCATGGCATTCAAAGGCGGCGATCAGTTCTATCTGCCTGATGGGAATGACGGCTCTTACGGTGTGCCGCTGGGCTGTCTGAAAGGCAACAAAGGTTCTGAAACCAGCATTAGCTTTGACTACTACGTGAATACTTCACGACATGCATTCGGACATGTATTGATGGAAGATTATTCCGACTCCGGCGACCTGATGCGTTGTTCAGCCATCACCAACGGACTGAACTACGGATATGCCACGCCAGGCACCATGGTGATGGGTTGCAGTGCCGATGAAGGCAGTGAATCCAAACAAAGTGTAACGGTTTACATCAATACCCTGCCCGAATACCACAGGAAACCACAATGACATTGAAACCAACTTTTTTTCTGTTGATTGCAGGTGTCGTTTTATCGATTGGCAACAGTGTTGCCGATGAGAATTTTCAGCTTTGTCTGAACCCCAGCTATGCAAAAGGCATCACCCTCAAATACAACGGTGATCATTCCGGTTGTGTGGTCGAAAGCCACACCACACAAAACTTCCAGCGAGCCAATCAGCATTTGCATGCATTGCATTCTCAGGACGATGCCCAGGTTTCACCGGAAAGCAATCCGCCATTCAATGCTCATGGAATAAACACCACAACTGTACCCTCCGGAAGCAACTATGTTCCTTACACAGTTGTGTTTGAAAGCCACCATAAGGTGTTGGGTATTGTTGCCAGGGGCAATTGCAATATCCGCAGCGAGCGCTCTGAGGTCGCTGCCATTGACGTTTATAAAGACAACCAGCATGTCACTTCGTTTTCCTGTTATCACCCCGGCGACCTGGACAACACCTACTGCCAGCAGAGTCTTGATTCGGACAGCGTAGGCATCGCTTTCGGCAAAGTAAAACCCGGCCCTACCTGTAGTGCTGATACAGAAATTGGCAGCACTGTTGAAGTCCTTGTCTATGACATCGTTAAGTAAACACTCAATTTTTTAATTATTTTGGCGGAAAACCTTCTTTGACCTAACCACTCCCCGCTGAAAAACTGCCGCTGACGGACTATTCCTGATCCTTCGCCTACTGATTGCTATGGTCAAACCTGGCAATCAAAACGAGTATCCAGCATGTCCTCAAAACTATTCCAACCCACATTCACGGCCATTCTGCTGTTGATAGCAATAACACTGAGTTCATGTGCCAGTCGAACACCTCCTGAACCTATTTTTCAGAAAGTTATTCCCGGTAACGCGGACATTAACTCTGAACGTATGCAGGCGCACAGCATCCGCTATCAAAAATCCTCCTGGAGCATGGATTACCAGATCACGGCAACAGAAAAAGATAATTTGCAATTGTGGCGTGCCGATATTTACTTTAACCGCCAGGCTGACAGCAAGCCGGACAGCATCTGGTATGACAGACAGACGCTGGCATTCCGCGGCAGGCTGCTACCCTTGCAGGACTACACCATTGATGTAAGCATGCGCGATGGCTTATTCAGCGGAACACTCAGCCCTGCTGAAGGCTCTGATTATTCTGCCGTGGACTATCATAAAATCTATCCGCATGATGCCTTCGAACCGGCAATTATCAATTACTTCATTGCCGCACTGCCGCTGAGCACAGGTTACACCGCATCCATACCGGTTTTCGATTTGAACAACGGCTCGCAAATGTTCTGGTCCAATATCGAAGTGCTGGGCGAAGAAATGGTCGCCATCGGTGATCAATCATTTGACACCTGGAAAGTTGTTTCCAACGGCATCAAAAAGAAAACCATCTGGATCAGCAAGCAATATCCATTTGCGATCAAAATGCAGACTTCAGGCAATCCCGGCAGCTGGCTGATCGTTCCCGACTCCATCAGCCTGCCCTGATATACTCAGCTGATGCACGCAACCGGTAACGGCTATCCGCAGTCACCATCAGGTATGGCAGACAGCCGGCGCATAGCCCTGCGCTGGATAATCAGTGGTGTGTTTATCACTCTGCTGATGGCGATATCGACAACCTGGCAAAGCTGGGAACGCAACACCGCGCTGGCAGAGATAACTTCTCTGCCGGTCTATTTTGCGGTCATCTGGATCAGCCTTTTATTATGGATTCCCATCGCGCTGCTGATTTACCGTTTGCATATTGCCATCCCGATGTTTACAGCGGAGCAGCCATTCTGGTGGTTCAGACATTTGCTTTTCAGCTTTATAGCCGGCAGCAGTCACCTGCTGATCGATACTCTGCTTCTTTGGCTTTGTTTATCCGGCAGTTTCGATGTAGGGGAAGGATATCTTGAGAAACTGATCCGCTGGCTGCCCTACGAACTGCTGGCCTACTGGGCCTGTCTGTCACTGATGACACTGTTCAGCAAACGCCGGCAATTGCTTGCTCCTGATGGTTCCGACAGCAGCAACTTCCTGCAAAGGCTGAGCATTAAGATCGATGATGAAACCCACCTGATTCCGGTGGAACAGATTGACTACATACAGGCCTGTGACAATTACGTGCAAATCTGGCGAGGGCGGAACAGCCAGCTTGTAAAAGAGACCATGACCAACCTCGAGCAACAATTAAATCCTGGGCAGTTTATGCGTATACACCGATCTTTTATTGTTAACCTGAATGCCATTGACCGAATCACCAGAAACGGTAATCAGCAACCCACTGTCATCATGAAGCATGGCAAAACCCTGCCGGTCAGTCGGCGGCGCAGGGCCGGCTTAAATCAAGCATTGAAAAATCATTGAAGGCTTACCCGAACCGGCTCTACCGGTAATCTGCTTACTGTTTGCCGGACTGTTATACGCTCCAGCTTAATGCCATGTGCCGTGATTCCCGCCCGAATACTATCAACGTATCTCCCTCACTGATTGCCATATCCAACGCTTCTTCTGCGGTATGGGTTTTACCTTGCGATCTGATTCCCAGTACTGTTAAGTCCAGCTCAGTCAGGCTGACTTTACGCAGTTTGTTGTTTTCATCCAACAATTCTTTGTTTATGCAGTGCTCGCAAATACTGTATTCATCACTGACCTGCAGCAACCGCTGGAAACTCTGTTCCCCAAGCAAGGTTCTTGCTTTGAGAAAGCGACTGATCAACGAGCACATCATACGGTCTGCAGCCGGATTCAAGACGGTAAACCAGAGTATACCGAGCCCGGCCAGCAGCCAGGCCAGCTGCTGCATCACTGCAGAAAATTCACCTTCGGTTTCAACCAGTGAAACCACCACGGTAGCAAATACGGTTACCAGCCCCAGATTGCCAATCACCATCAACAGGCTGATGATTCTGCGGCGCACCGGATAATTAACAATCATCTCAGCTTCACTGGTTGTGAAGCCCGTACCTGAAAAAGCAGACAGCGCCTGAAATCTGGCGCTGGCTTCACTTAGCCCGGTTAATCGCAGTGCTACAGCAGCTACTCTGATCACAAACACAGAAAAACTCATCAGTACAAAAACAGACAGCGCAGCACCCATCAGCCGGTACTCCTTTCACTTAGCATGTAAACAACATCGAGTCGTTATTGGATTCAATCCATTATTCAGGCTATTTCAGGCCGCCAACTCAGGCATATGCTTACGTCCTGCAGACAACAACTGGTTCCAAAGTCCTAGCAGATAAGCATCCGGCGCATTGTTCAAAAGCAGTTCCCGATATCTCAGGACAGCTCCGTTAAAACCTTCCGACTGCCACACAGTACCCTTGGGCAAGATCACTTCCGGCAATCCATCAGGCAGAGGGTAGGCCGTGATATAAAAATAAGGTTCAGGGATACCGGCATCACCAAAGGTAAAGCCGAAATTCATCTGCTGATCCGAGTATTCTTCATCTTCCGGGTCCTGACCGGGTATTTTCCCGCCCGGCAGCCACAACATGGACAGATCAAAATGGTGAGGCCAAAGCTGTATCGGGCTGGTTTCCTGTTTAATCCCGGCTCTGAACAATTGCAATGCAGCTGACACAGCATTCAACGCCCGCCCAAGGTCAATTGCATGCGTTGCCGAATAACCGGGGAACTCAGCATCCGAATAAGCTGCGGCATTCGGAACAAACTGCTCGTCAACGCCTGATGAAATCAGAAAATCGCGTACCTGCGTAGCCAGCTGCAATGCCGTTTGACCATGTAATGCTTCTGTCAACTGCCCGCCATATGCAGTGCGAACATTCAAGCTGCTGCGACTGAAATCCAGCTCCATTTCAAAATCCAGGTCGGCATGCACAACACCTGTGGTTAAACCGTTCAAAGACGGACGCAAACTGGCGTGCCACCAATGTTTACGTTTCGGCCGGCAGGTTTTCAGCCAGTTACCCAGAATCCCGGCATAGCTGTGCAGTGCATCCCGTGTTGACTCTATTGATACCGGATCAAGTTTGGGGAATTGATTTGCAGACATCAGTTACTCCATTGTAGATACACCGCCATAGGCAACTCCTGCCAGATGCGCCATATCTGTCTTGAATGTGGTCAAATCGTTAATGCTGAAATCGCTCAGGTGCCGATGTCCGGCAGCACGGGCCAATACTGTCATTAACTCAACTGAGGCGGAAAAAAATCTTGCCAGCCGCTCTGCGGCAATATCCACCGGCAGACGGTCCCTTAAATGCGGTTTCTGTGTGGCAATGCCTACCGGGCAATTATTGGTGTGGCAGGCCCGCATTCCCAGACACCCGATAGCCTGGAGTGCAGCATTGGAGACTGCAACGCCATCAGCCCCCAATGCCATAGCTTTGGCAAAGTCAGCCGGCTGTCTCAGCCCTCCGGTTGTGATTAATGTCACACCGGCAGCTTCACTCCGGTCCAGGTGTCTTCTGGCTCTGGCCAGCGCGGGTATGGTAGGCACGGAAATATTGTCTCTGAAAATCAGTGGCGCAGCCCCTGTTCCGCCACCCCGGCCATCGAGAATAATGTAATCGACGCCAATTTCCAGCGCGGCATCAATATCTTTTTCTATATGTTGAGCTGATAATTTAAAACCGACAGGGATACCACCGGTACGCTCGCGCACCTCTGCAGCAAAATCCCTGAACTGACTGATACTGGTCCAGTCAGGGAAGCGCGCTGGTGAAATTGCCGCCTGGCCTTCCGGCAACTCTCGTACCTGAGCTATTTTTCCTTTAACCTTGTTGCCGGGCAAATGCCCGCCGGTACCGGTTTTAGCGCCCTGCCCGCCTTTGAAGTGAAAGGCTTGAGTACGCAGAATCTTGTCCCAGGAAAAGCCAAACCGGGCAGAAGCCAATTCATAAAAATAGCGTGAATTGGCCGCCTGTTCGTCCGGCAGCATGCCGCCCTCTCCTGAACATATACCGGTTCCCGCCAGTTCCGCACCTTTGGATAGCGCCACTTTCGCTTCTTCGGAAAGGGCGCCAAAGCTCATATCGGAAACAAACAGCGGAATTTTCAAATGAAGTGGTTTCTTTGCGTTCGGACCAATCACTATATTCGTGCCCACTTCTTCTTCATCCAGTAACGGGAGTTTATGCAACTGACCGACAACAAACTGCAGATCATCCCACTTCGGCAGCGTATCGCGCGGCACCCCCATGGCTGCTGCCGGTCCATGGTGGCCCATTTTACTGAGGCCTTCATCAGCCAGTTTGCGAATGTACTTCACGTAGGGTTCATCAACGGTACCCACTGGATCCTGATAAGCCCCCTGATAGCTGTTTCGCTGATATGGCTGTGGGTGCTTACGGGCCCAGGCAGCAATTTCCTCTTCATTGACAAAAACCTGGCCGTCTTCCACGCAGGCATAAAACTTATGCAGTATTTCGCTGTTGTTATATTCGCTGACGCCGGTATCCAGCCGGTAATCCCAGCCATGCACGCCGCAGATCAGATTATCACCGTCAACATGACCATCTGACATCAAAGCGCCACGGTGCGCACAACGCCCGTACAGCACACTGACATCTTCATCAAACCGGATAATCACCAGATCCACACCGGCAACCAGTGCATGCGCCGGTATTCTGTCTTCCAGTTCATCCCAATTCTTTACTGCAATTTTATTCATTCCGATCCTATAGATTTGCTTTGTTTGTCAATATGGCCTTCGCGTAATGGCATCTCAGTTACCGGCTGGTTTTCTTCGCATTCACCCATGCCGGCTGCCAGCCGGCCATACAATCCGGATAAGGGCGCAGCCGTCACACCGTGCAGCAATGCACTTAGTGCAACCGTTATTACAGTGATGGAGAGCAGCTCATTGAGATGCGGCACTGCTGACTTTTCGAGTATCAGCAGTACAAATAAAATGGATGCCAGTCCTCGCGGCCCGAACCAGCCCAGGAATAATTGTGTGGGTAAACGGACGCCTGCCCCCAGCAGTGAAATGATTACCGGAATCATCCTGATCACCGTCAGACTTAATAAAGCATACAGTCCAATCATCGGATTAAGATGCTCAATACCTTCCGGCAGCAGTACCGCTCCAAATATCAGGAAAGTGATCAGCATCAGTAACTGCCCCTCGGTTTCCATGAACTCGAATAAAAAGGCGCAGTGATGCCTGATGCTGTTGCCGAATACCATGCCGCCGATGAACGCTGCGATAAATCCGTTACCGCCAATCAACTCAGCTGCGGCAAAAGTCAGTATAGCGATCATCAAAATGCCTATACCCTGAAAAGTTGTGCCCGCCCAGCCGCTGGCGGCAGCCGTATCCAGCAACCGGGCGCCCGCATAGCCGATGGCTATTCCAACCAACGGGCCCAGAGTAATCTGCAGCAGGCCAAACTGAATCCAGTCTGACGTTTCACCAGCGCCTTCAGCACCGGCTAAAGCTGCAAACAACAAAACAGCCGGCAGAGCAATACCATCGTTCAGGCCGCTTTCCACGTTAATAGTCTGGCGGATGCGAACCGGGACAGACTGTGCTGATACCACAGACTGACCCAAGGCCGCATCAGTAGGTGCCAGCAGCGCAGCCAGCAATGCTGCTTCCCAAAATAAAAAATCCGGGAACAATGCTGCCGCTGCCATTGTTCCTGCCAATATGCTCAAGGGCAGGCCAATGGCCAGCATCCGCACCGGCAGATTATGGTTTCTGCGTATTCGACTCAGATCAATTCTGGCAGCGTCGGTAAACAGCACCAGTATTAGTGTCAATTCAGCAATCAGGTGAATGACAGAGTGGCTGATATCAAGTTTGAGAACACCCAGGCCATCGGTTGCAAAACCAAACAGGATAAATACCAGGGGCGCGGTGATAACTGTTCCCTGCAGCCTGCCGGAAACCAGCGAGTACACTAACAGGCCTGAGGCGATTATGGCTATGGTTATAAGATCCATCCTCAACTCCAAAACAATTCAACTTTCAACGGCATCTGATCACTGGATCATTTTTATTGCCGTTGGCCTGACTGTTTAATTACTGTATACCTGTCCGGCGAACGATAACAGCTGCGACCTTTGCCGCTCAGGCTGATTTGAAAACTGTAGATGATGGTTTGAGAAAATTGGTTACAGCAAAATAGCGATATTCTGAAAAAATCATGCTAACCTCGGTTCCCCCTGTCACTGCATGCCGGCCACCAACCACCTGAACACTTTCGAGTGCCTGATCAAACTGTGAAGCCATCATCAGACATTGCAAAAGACGACCGCCTGGATGATGTCCGCGATGCCGAGCATTTGGTTCGTGAAAATATCGGCTGGATGCTGGCACTGGCCAAGCGCATTCTGATTGACCATGCACTTGCTGAAGATGCTGTTCAGGACGCCTTTATTGCTGCTTTTCGCGGGCTGGAAAACTTTGAGGGACGCTCCAGCCTGAAGACCTGGCTGCACCGCATTACTGTTAACGCTTCACTGATGAAACTGCGCCGGTTAAAGCGCCTGGGCGAACAGTCAATTGATGAGCACCTGCCTGAATTCAATCAAATGGGCTGCCGTATTGAACCGCCATGGACCCAGCTGGTCGATACAGAAACAGTGTTGCATAACGAACGCCTGCGGCTGCTGGTAATACAAAAAATCAACAGCCTGCCGGACAGTTACCGGATCATTCTGCAATTACGCGATATCGAGGAGTATGCAACCGCAGAGGTCGCGGAATTGCTGGAAATTTCCGAAACCAACGTCAAGGTGCGTCTGCATCGGGCACGGGCTGCATTAAAGAAACTGCTTGAACCGATACTTCGTGAGGAGGTGCGCTGATATGGCTCATCGACATAAATTCAGTATCAGAAAATGGCTAAAAGGCTTCATGCTCAAGCATATGCACGGCATGATCACGTGTCACCAGTTTGAAGAATTTGTATTCAGTTATCTGGAAGGCAGTTTACCGGCCAGACAGTGCAAAGTGTTTGAGTTGCATTTACGTGTCTGCCGCGAATGCCGTGAATACCTGGCGGCCTACCAGCGTACCATTGAACTGGGACAGGCGATGTTTTCAGCCGACGATGAATCTTTGCCCGAGGATGTTCCGGAAGACCTGATTACTGCAATACTTGACGCACGCAATCAATAATTGCTGCGCTGATACTTCTCACATGCAGTCCCCTGTCTGACAGCTCCTTTTTCGCGTATAAACGCAAGGTATCGCATTAATCTCAATTAATTTTCCAGCATCCAGTACTCGCTATCACAAGTGCCCCTAATCAAATTTATATGATTGGATAACTGGCAAGCGTATGCAAAACATTACTCAAGCCCGGTTTGTATATTGTTTCATTATGGATGTGCGTCATAACCACCGGTTGACTGGCGTGTTGCCGGCTGATCACCTGCATATGCATCCAATTCAATCACATTTCTGTCCGGATCACGGATAAATATCGCATGCATATCCTTAAAGCTGAACTCACCGGTCAACCTGATACCCATCTGATTCAGCACGCCTTTGGTCTCTGCCATTGAGGCGATTTTAAATGACACATGGGTGATGCCCGGGTGCTTTTCATCGACATCCATCAAAATATTGGTGCCTGAATTTACATTGGCAGGTCCAAGCAGGTTGATCACCACACCACTGCCATGCTGCATGATGACCGGATGACCATGCTCGAACCCAATATCGGAAACCAGCTGGAAGCCCAGCAGTTTATAAAATGCAATAGAACGGGTTTTATCAGCAACCCGGATACCCACATGATCAACTTTTTCTATCGGCAGCATCTTAAACCTCCTGTTGTGAATGCCGGGCACGCAGAAAATTGACAAAACCCGCCATATAACCGGTCAGCAGGTTCTGGTATTTTTCATCGGTCAGCTCCCCATCAGTAAAAAACTGATGTGCCCTGGAAACCTGTAAAGCACCCTGATCAATCCACAGCGGCATGCGTAAAGCCCGTAACACCGGCAGCCAGGCACTTTGTGCAGCGGCCGTGCCGAACCCGCCAGGCGTAGCGCCCAGTAGAGCCACCGGTATGCCATGTAATATGCGCTGATTATCTCTGGTTGGCCTTGACAGCCAGTCAACTGCATTTTTCAACACCCCTGGAATACCGGCGTTATATTCGGGGGTTGCCAAAACCAGACCATCCGCTTCGCCTAGTGCAGTCTGGATAGCGGCAACTGCTGGTGGAATGCCCTCAGTCTGCTCCAAATCTCCGTTGTACAGTGGTATTTCGTCAATAGCCAAGATTTCAAGCGTCGACCCGGCCGGCATAACAGCACCTGCCTGTCTCAATAACGCCCGGTTAAAAGAGCCCTGGCGCAAACTTCCTGCAATACCTATCAGTTGTGTCATCATGATCTCCTGCAGACACCTGGTTGAGTCATCAGTTATATTATCAACTGTTCCGAAAACTCATACTAGATAACATATATGGAATTTTATGTTCTATATATGGAACAATAAATGCAGAATCTGAATAACATGCTGATCTTCGCAAAGGTAGCCGAGCTCGGCGGTATTTCCAGTGCAGCCAGGGCTTTGCATATGCCGAAATCCACCGTCAGCCGGCGCTTGAGCCAACTGGAAAGCGAGCTGGGAATCCGGTTGTTGCAGCGTACCACCCGTGCAGTGCACCTGACTGAAGCCGGCAGAATCTATTTTCAACATTGCCGGCGCGTTGCCGAAGAAGTGCACAATGCGTCGGCATCGGTCAGCAGCATGCTGGAAAAACCCCGGGGGATTCTACGCATTGGGGCATCCGTCACCATGGGTCAACAACTGGTGGCTCCACTTATCGGCGAATTCATCAATCGATACCCGGACGTGCAGATCGAGCTGAATCTGACCAACCGCAGGGTTGACCTTATCGCTGAAGGATATGACATGGTGATCAGAGTTGGACACTTGGATGATTCGAGTCTGATCAGCAAGCACCTAGGCAGCGCTTTTGGAAAACTCTATGCATCTCCTGACTATCTGCAACAGCAAGGTGTACCTGTTGAGGTCACCGATCTGCTTAGCCACCGTTTACTGATCATGAGCGATACCATCAGTCCGCATCAATGGACTTTGGTCAATTCCGACAATCACCAGGAGACCATTGCTTTTCAGGCTTTTGCTACGGTTAATGACTTTGCCGTAATAAAACGGCTTGCAGTGGATGGAGTCGGCATTGCCAAGATGCCCGACTATCTGGCTGTCAATGAACTGCGCCAGGGACTGCTGCAGGAAGTCCTGACTGACTGGCGCACCCCTGCGTTCAGCTATTATGCAGTCTACCCGAGCCGCCGCGGTGTTCCTCTGAAAGTGCGCGCTTGGCTCGATTTTCTGCTGGAAAAACTCTAGTGCTCCGGTAATTGAATATTTTTGAGGAAATTGAGTAATGCGTTTGACACTGATTATTGTATTGCTGCTGATGCATCTCTCACCGGCTGCATCTGCACAGAAATGCAACGATAAACGATTGGCACTGACGTTTGATGATGCGCCGACTATCGATACGGGAATCTTTACCGGTGAACAACGCACGCAGCGAATCATCAGCGCTTTGCAACAGGCCGGTGTCAGGCAGGCGGGCTTTTTTGCTGTTTCAGAGCGGCTTGATGAAGCCGGCGATCGGCGGCTGTCGGCTTATGCCGCGGCCGGGCATGTCATTGCCAACCACACACACTCGCATATCAATCTACACCGGGTATCGACACAGGCCTTTTTACAGGACGTCAAAAAAGCTCATCGGGCGTTGTCAAAATATCCAACCTTCATGCCGCTGTTCAGATTTCCATATCTGAACGAAGGCATAAGCGCTCAACAGCGTGATCAAATCCGCATAGGGCTCAACAACCTGGGATACCGCCAGGGATATGTCACCATCGATAATTTTGATTTCTACCTTGACAGACTGCTGCGTGAAGCCACTGCCGCCGGCCTGGGTATTGATCACAGCAAACTCAGTCAGTTATACGCAGAAGTCATTGTCGGCGCAGCCGAGCACTATCACAACATGGCCTGCCGCTGGCTGGATCGAACGCCTGCACATGTATTGCTGTTACATGAGAATGATATCGCTGCGCTTTATCTGAACAGTCTTGTTACAGCACTTAAGGCATCAGGCTGGTCAATTATTCCGGTTACCGATGCATATCAGGATCCGATTGCAAAATTCATGCCGGACACATTACTGCTGGGTCAGGGTCGTGTGGCTGCACTGGCTCATCTGGCCGGAGCTGCTGCTGAATCACTACGCCATCAGGGCGAGAATACTGATTATCTGCAGCAGCGATTTGCCTCGATAATTACTGAATCCGATACCCCGCACTGATTACAGCCTGGCTCATTCCACAGCAAAACTTTTCATCATTGAATGCGACCATTTGCCGCAAACGTGCATCTAAATAATAATTTCGTTAACATTTACGTAAGTATACAGGTAATTACATGTTCAAACCGCTAATCAGCCATTTCGCAGTGCTCCTGGCTCTCTGTCTTCCCGCAGTCATTACTCATGCACAACCGATATCCAATGATCAGCTGGAGCAACTGCTTGATCGACTGGGTGAAACCATCGTTGATAATTATGTTGAGATAGATTTAGCCAATTCGATTTCAGCTGACCTCAATACCAGCAGCAACAAGGTTGAATTCCGCAATGCCCGGTCACCGGAAGCATTGGCTGCCCTTTTGACAGATTTTTTAAGACAATACGATGGCCATTTCAGTGTCAGCTGGCAAAATCCGGCACAGCAGGCTCCATCAAATCAGGAGTCAGAGGCACAGCGTCAGGCCAGGTTTTCTGCCCAGTTGGCCGCATTGCGCAGACAGAATTACGGGTTTCAGGAATTGCGCATAATGGAGGGTAATCTCGGCTACCTGAAGTTGTCCCAGTTCAGCGACGCAAATATTTCTGAAGCTGCACAGGCGGGCATATCCGCTATGAATTTTCTGGCATCCAGCGATGCAGTCATTATTGACCTGCGTCAGAACGGCGGTGGCGATCCGAATATGGTACAGCTGCTCAGCAGCTACCTGTTTCCTCCGGAAACTTATTTGAATGCTTTGTACTATCGCCCCACAGATGAAACCCAGCAGTACTGGACCTATGCGAATGTTGACGGCCGGCGCTTCACCGAAACACCGATATACGTACTGATCAGCGGACGCACCGGATCTGCCGCTGAAGAATTCGCTTATAACCTGAAAACCCGCGAACGCGCCACACTGGTGGGTCAGACCACAGCCGGCGCGGCCAACCCTGGAGGAGTATTTCCGATCATGCATGGATACAGCGCTTTTATTTCCACCGGCAAAGCCATTAATCCGATCACCGGCACCAACTGGGAAGGCACCGGCGTTAAGCCGGATGTTGAAGTTCCGGCCAATGATGCCCTGGACTGGGCCATTGACGATGCCTTGGCCAAGTTGGCCAATATCACTGAAGAACAGCAGCATAAGCGTGAACTGGACTGGGCGATAGAAGCACGTCAGAACCGGCGCATATTAACCGACGGTGAGGCCCGTCAATACACCGGGCAATTCTCGGGACAGCGCACAATTCAACTGATCGACGGGCAGTTATTCTATGTGCGCAGCAACCGGCCACCGCAGGTTATGCTGGCCATTGCCGACGACCGGTTTATACTGAAAGGCATAAATGGATTCAGGCTGACTTTTCAGCGAGATGATAATGGACAAATCAATGGCTTGACGGAAAACTGGGTTTTCGGGCTTACACGGCCCTGGCCAAAGCAATAATTAATCGGTTTCCCGTACAATCAAACCTGACTAAGTAGATAAACTGATCAGTGAGTAACCCTTCTCTCAAACAATTGCAGGAATTGGCGCTGGGGCTGTTACTCAAACGCCTGACTGACCGGCTGTATTCCACCATTGACCGGGTCTATCAGGACTGCGGGATTAATTTTCAGGGTAGCTGGTTTGCTCCTCTGGTCTCTATCGCTGCACACGGTTCTTTGAGCATTACCGAATTAGCTGAAGAAGTCGGACTAAGCCATCCTGCAATAACGCATATCAGTAAACAACTGCTGCAGGCAGAACTTATCAATGAATCTGCAGATCCGGCAGACGGCCGCCGCCGCCTGCTGAGCCTGACAGAGCAGGGACAGCGACAGCTGCGCGAATTGAAACCCGTATGGGATGGAATCGGTGAAACGTCGCGGACTTACTTTAAGCGCGCAGGCCATGATGTATTTAAAATACTGCAAGCCTTCGAGCAGGCATTGGACGAAGGAGATCTGTTCGCCGATACCCTGGCTGCGGTCAATCGCAACCGGCAGTCCAGTGTAGAAATTATTGATTTCAGCCCGGAACTGGCATCTGATTTTTACAAGCTGAATGTGGAATGGCTGGAGCGGCATTTTTTTGTTGAAGCCATGGACGAAAAAATTCTGTCTGCTCCACAACAGGAGATTATCCTACCTGGCGGCGCAGTTCTATTTGCACGCTACCAGGGGAAAATAGTTGGTACCTCTGCTCTGCTGAACAACGGTGACGGCAACTATGAAATCACTAAAATGGCAGTCACCAGCCCCTATCAGGGCCTGGGAATTGGGCGGAAGCTGTTGACCGCCACCATAGAGAAATTCCATAACCTGCAAGGTAAAACACTGCGACTGGAAACCAGCCGTAAACTTAAAACTGCTGTTGCGCTCTACCACTCAGCAGGCTTTGTATCAGCGCCTGCACTGGCAAATGGTGAAAAAACCTACCAGCGTGCTGATCTGCACATGACGTATCAGCCCACAGGCTGACACCGACCCCTATTTAACTTTATCTATCCGGAACCGGCTGGGCAAACAGTAATTCACGAGGCACCCAGGCCGCTCTCAGCACTGCATCGCGCTGCCTCACAACTTCCTGCTGAATACGAACCAGTTCATTCTGGAATCGCGGCTCTGTAAGCAATGGTGTAAACGTGGGCCATAGATTCAACAGCCGGTGATCACGAAACCCTGCAGAATACAATTGCTGAATGGTTTCCAGCGCCGCATCGTGATCACCGTAGGCCGCCTGCAGGCTGGCCATCTGCAGGTAACTGTTCGGCCAGGTGTCGCCGGCCTTGATTGTGGCCTGCATCTCATTCAGATTCTGCTGATACATGGACTGCTGCAGCTCACCTGTTAAGGCAGCCAGGCTGAGCTGCCAGGCCTGCGCTTGACCGTTTTGCGGTTCAATCCGCAATGCCTGATCAAAACTCCTCTGCGCTGCCGGCAAATCATCACGCAGCAGCTCGATCATACCCATCTCCAGCCATAACTCAGCGCGCCTGACGCCTCTCTGAATTGCATTACTCAGAACTTGTTCAGCATCATCAAAACGCCGGTTTACCAGTAAAAACCGCGCCCTGGCCTCTGCTGCAAACACATTGTCGGGTTGCAGTTCATCGGTACGCTGCAGCCACGGTTCTGCGGCAGGATCAAACCCCAACAGATACAGTGCCTGGGCAATCTGCAGATGCAGATAGTGGAATTCCTCCTCGCTGTTAAAAACTTCCAGATTCAGCTTAAGTGAGGTAACCAGTTCACCATTAATCAAATGTAAGTAAGCCAGACTGGCTTTTGCACCGTTATGCTCCGGCGCAATTTCCAGTACCTTTTGATAGGTCTGAATGGCGGGTATCAGTGCCCCCTGCCCGTCCAGACTGGCAGCCAATGCCAGCCAACCGGGATATTGATGTGGCTCAGCACTAATAACCTGCTGTGCCAGTTTCTGTGCTTCAATCAGCAATGACGGTTCAGCATTAAACTTGGTCACGCTCTGACTCAACGCCATACTCAATCCTGCCATTGCCTTCTGATTTTCCGGCTGTAATGCCAATGCCCGGCGGAATAAATCGATGGCCAGCTGGTTATCGGCCTGTTGATGCCGGTCTAAATATTCACTTGCCTGGTCAATATAGTCTTGAACTGTTGTAGACCCGTGGATGTTACTAAGTTGCTCTATGGGTTGATCCTGACGGTAAAAATACGTCCCGGCAACTCCCAGCAGCACAAACACCACACCGGCACCAGCTAGCCATATGCGACTCTGAGAGGTACTTTCTTTACCGGCAACCGGCGGTGGCATCAGACGATAACCACGTCCGCGTACCGCTTGGATATACCGGGGTCTGCGGCCATCATCACCCAGTGATTGACGCAACAGTTTTATTCGCTGGGTAACTGTTTCATCACTGACCAGTACACCCTGCCAGACACTGTCAATGAAAGCCTGAATACTGACCGGCTCCGGAGCGTATTCCACCAGAACACGCAACACTTCAAAAGATAACGACGGCAGCCGAATCTCCCGCCCACGGCGGCTTAGCCGGCGTATCCCGGGTTGGAACAACAGATCATCGATTTGCCAGTTGGTCACTGAGGATGTATCTCGTTCCCGCATACTGCTACACCTGTGAAACTATCTCGGACTGTAACTGCGCATGATTACGATCCAAGGCCATGCGAATGTCAACTGCCGCTCAATAACCTGGCACCGGTGCCCTGCTCTGCCAGCTTATCTTCCGGGTTGCGTAACGGACATACCTTCAACGATAAGCAGCCGCAGCCGATACAACCATCAAGCTGGTCGCGCAGTTTTATCAATCCGTTAATGCGCTGATCAAGCTGTGCCCGCCAAATATCGGATATTTTATTCCAATCGGCCGCTGTAGGGGTGCGTGCTTCCGGTAATCCCTGAAATGCGTTGGCAATATCGGCCAGCGGTACACCTAGACGCTGAGCAACCTTAATCACAGCTACCCGGCGTAATACCTCCCGTGGATAACGACGTTGATTTCCGGCATTACGCCAGCTTTTTATCAACCCCTTGGTTTCGTAAAAATGCAACGCCGAAACCGCTACACCACTGCGTTTGGCCACCTGCCCAACACTTAACTGTCTTAGTGTTTTCATATTGGCGATATTAACAACAATACAGGCTTGACCTCAAGTTAAGTTGAGGTATTACTCTCTTCAGCACATCCTCAACAACAACATGGAGATGGTGATGTACAAAAAACTCAAGCAGACCCTGATTCGTAGTGGCGCCAACACTCTCAAGCTACTGTTGTCCAGCACTGATGGAACCACTGCCCAAACCGACAGACACCAGAACAGCCATTGGATCGGCAGGTTCTG
Organism: Wenzhouxiangellaceae bacterium; assembly: GCA_028289455.1. Classification (GTDB taxonomy): domain Bacteria; phylum Pseudomonadota; class Gammaproteobacteria; order Xanthomonadales; family Wenzhouxiangellaceae; genus JAJFKX01. Next base: position 76,024 of record JANQPN010000006.1, on the reverse strand, counting down.
GTATCGCTAGATTTTAATCAAGTAAATAAACTTAAAGGCGATAGCGCGTAATGCTAAAAAACCTCCAGTGCTTTTCTGATTGCGCCGCTATCTTCGACCGACAATAAACTTTTTAGTTATATTTGAAGGAACACTTAACCATTCATCCAAACCCATCGGTAGATGATTTATACAACCTTGGGTTTTGCAAATCCTGCAATCCACAACATTTCTATTCTAAGGTGCAAGTTTTTTCCTCCATACCCACCCTGCCAATGGCACTACCAAAATGGCCCATAACCATTGCAAGTTCTCATAGATAAACTTCCCCAGCCATTGTTGCCAATGCACTTCGACTTTTATAAGCTTGCTGAAAGTTCTGATAGTATGTGGGGTATCTGAGCCCTCAACTCTTAGTATGACTGACATAGTCAGATGCAGATCATGATCACCTTCGCTAATTGGCTTAACTTCCCAATTCCACTCTGTAACATTGACTGAAGAGATACCCTGCACTTCAGGATTAATGGCCGTAATAGAAAAATTAGCACCAGTCAGCCGTGCCTGCATTCGTGTGGATACTTTTATTTTATCATTATCAATTGAATCGGCAGCATCTATTAACTGTTGAAGCTCTGCGTGAGAATTTTCCAAGCCAAGCACAAGTTGGATAATATGTGATTCATTTACTCGCATCTTCTCTGGCGTATTAAAAGCAATATTAGCCATTGGTAAACTATTTAAAATATTGTCAACATCAATAAACCATTGGTGCCCCCAACGACCTACTGAGTCGCTAATTGGAGGCACTGGTACTGACGATGGCAAAGACGACCCAAATGTGTACTCTGCAGGTGCTGGGTCACTATCTCCAGAATCAGATGATACAGGCGCTTGTGAATGCACGGTTGACTCAGCTGCTGTATCCTCATGAGAAAAATCGTTGCTACAAGCAACCAAAAACATTAATCCAATAGCAGCTGATAACCACAAAATAACTGATATGATTACTTTCATTTTGTAACCTTCTCAAGGTTTATATTGCTATGTGATATTTAAAAATTTATGGACTGCTGATTGAAATAACTGACCGCAAAGACTTTGAAATTTGCATATTATTCAACAAGCTTGATAGCTTGGCTTTACTTACTTGAGTAGCCCTGACGCTACTTTTCCCTGAATCTAACGCGTCATGTAAAGCCATGTCTGTACCGGCGATCGCTAATAACTCCTGGATATGAAGAAAACTATCGGCTTTAGACACACCTTTTGATTGCGATGTCATAGATAAAAACTTGTCAGCGTTCGCCCCAGGAATGGCTCTGCGCATCGTTGATGCAGTGTCATGAATCAAAGAATCTTCCTCTGCTGTAAATGGCAAATGGTCTGGCAAGGGCGTGTTCAGCAAAGCATAAGCATTAACTATGCCAGGCCCATAGCGACGGTTATTCCAGTCTGGAGGTGTTCTACTGGTTTGTTGCAGCATATAACGAAATACTGCTACCAGATTTTCTTCACCATACTTATCAACCAAATTATCCCGACCATGAAATGACAGCCACAATGCAGCTACTCCTGCAGTCAATGCAGTAGCGTACGATGTCCCACTACCGACACCTGCTTGCCAAACCAAATTATCTGCAACCTTCAACGGCATAGACCGCCAGACATTTTCCCCGGGTGCGGAAATATCCACCTGCTCACCACGTGATGTACCTCTCCATGGTTTATCGTTAATATTTGAACCGGCTACGGCTATGGTATTAGCATCAAAAGCAGGGGATACTACAAATTTTACCCGGTTACCGGCTGCGCATACCACGATAATTCCCTTATCAACTGCTTCCTGAATTAAACGTTTTAGCTTAAACGGCAAATGTAAACCGCCCATGCTAAGTGAAATAATATGGCATCCTTTGTTTATAGCATATGCAAATGCCTTCGCGAGATTTCGCATGCTAAGTAGTATTACTCGCTTATTGACCCTCAATGGAACCAGGACAGCACCAGGAGCTGCACCTGATATCTGATTATCAGGGTCATCTGCTTGCCTCCGCTCACTAACCAACACGCTACCTGTTGCGGTACCATGCCCCTCATTACCGCCATTCATCAGATCTTTTGCCAGATTATCGTTATCCACGAAATCGAAGCCATTGGCAATGTCCAGGCGATTAATGATTTCAGGGTCTGTTGTAAAGCCGGTATCTGGATGACCAATTACAATACCCTCCCCAGGCGTACGGCCATTCCAGTCGAGTTTAAATACTTGATCAATACCAAGGTTTTTTAATGCCCATTCTTTATCTTTTTCGCCATCCTTAAAAGGGTCATCACGGCCACCAAACGCTCGAATAACAGCAACATCATTGCTTTCAACAGTCATTCCAGGCTCTTCGAATTCAAAAAATGGCTCTGCCATTCGTACTTTGGGGTCACGCACAAGTTCATGACAAATGTCCCATGCCTCAGCTGGTGTGACTTGTCGATCTCGGCAAACAAGTTCCAGATCGGTATCTCCAGCTATGAAACGGTTTACTGTCCACTTCCCAGTTAAGCGCTCAGCAATAATATTTTGCAATATTTCATTCAGCGCACGTACATTCTTAGGCACAGCCAGTTCAACAACAATTGATTCACAACGCAATGGCTTAATATCTTTTGTAGTATCAACTGAAAGTTGATGTGGCCGTATCTGATCATGGTGTCTTCTCGCTACGCATGATTCCTGATACCGAATAGCACGTCGTAATGCTTTTACATTGCTTTTGAGCGCTTGCCTATCTCTCGAACGCTTATCCGGTGTATAGATATCATGATCGTTGATCAAGGGGTCATAAAAGCCTGCATATCCACCTGGATTGACACCAAATGAAGTAATGGTTCGCCCTTCACAATTAAGCGTACCAAGAAAATCATTACGCTTACCATCTTCCTCATGCAGTGTGAAATACAGTGGCAATAAGAAATTGGATACTTCAATTCCATCTATCTTATAGGTTTCATCCTGAACTGCATCACACATTTCGAACCAATGAAAAACTTCGCGGCCATCTTCATAGGGGTCAGGATGAGGGCCTTTTACCAGCAAGTTAACCTCTGGATCCATCAGTAGTTCAATAGCTTCATGTGAAAGCGTAACAGTCCATGGTTCGCCTAATGCTTCAGACAATTCCAAAAAAACAAAACCAAAAGGAATACCGCTATGATGCAGGTCATGATAGCCAAAGGGATCATCTGAATCATAACTATCCCATAGGTATATGATTGCATCACCCCGCATGTCCTGAGTTAGGTTGTCAAGGGGTTTTTGAGAAATCGCTGTTCCATCAAAACGTAACCGTCCATACCTGCTCCAGAACGAGTAAAAATCTTCTGCTAGTTGCCGGTTTATTGCACGGATCGCATTGACCACTTGTTCATCCGGAATAGATCGACATTGATTAACAACCGAAATCAACATGTTTCACCTTAGTGTCCTAACAGATACATATCTGATTAGTGCTACATTGATTGCATTTTCTCTCAGGGTTGCAAAACCATTTTAAGGTAATGAAAGGTTTAAACTATTAAATTAATGACCATAATCCAACAAACTCCTCAGGCTTAGTTGAAAATTCAGCATGCTTCTTAAACGATAAAACATTACCGAACAGCATATTCATGTTGCCCACAAAATCCGCAACTATTCTCAACAGTCACTTTTGCCTTTTGAATCATCCAAATAGGCGTGTTTTACTGGTCTTATTAGCCCAATTAATGTACGATCTTTAGATACTCTGCGTGCCAGCAGCTGAACTAACCAATCAGTGAGTATCAACACCAATGTTTACGCGGACCACCTCTGGGGGTTGGTGTTGAAAAAATAATAAATAGGATAGAGCCATGTTCCCGAGATTACGTACTACAGCTAAAACTGTTCAGTTGCTGCTGCTTGCTGCACTGACCATTGCCGCAACGCCACTGTTCGCGCAGGATTACACCGCCACCAAGTCCAACGACACCGGCGGCGCCGGGACTGTCGGCGTTACCTTCAACTGGTCCATCGCTATGGCCAATATTTCAGGAACCGGCGGTACCTGGGGAGATGGCTCAATACTTTTTGTTGACTCTTTCCCCGGCGCTAACATGACATACGGCACGCCCACTGTGACCAATGTCTCGGGTGTTACCGGCACCGGCAATATCAGCTGTGCATTTGTCAACACCAGCCGGCTGGTATGCCGCGCACAGGGCGGCAGCGTGTCTTTTTCCGGGAACAGCACGTTAAGTTTTCAAATTCCGGCCACGCCAACCACAGCCGGCACCTTTGTTAATCCAACCGGCGGCAACTGCGCAGTCAACCCTTTGGATGATGTAGCAGAAAGCAATACATCCAACAACAACTGTAATGCAGACTCCGTCACTGTCACCACCGGCGCGGCCGGTCCGGATCTGACTGTTGGCAAGACCAACAACCGTGGCGGCACCACTTCGAATACCTGGACCTGGTCAATACTGGTTTCCAATGGCGGCAGCGCCGACGCAACTTTCAGCAGTGGCCAAACGATTCTCAGTGATAATTTACCCAATACCGGAGTAGCTTACGGTAATCCCATCCTTGGTAATCAAATGGGTATATCCGGAACAGGCACCGTCAGCTGTTCAATTGTTTCATTCAACCTCACATGTACTGCCAGTGGTGGTACCGTCACCCTGGCAACACTGGGCTCATTTACCGTGAGCACCGCAGCAACGCCCTCCACCTCCGGAACATTCAACAACCCGCGCGGCGGCGGTAGTTGCTCGGTAGACCCCAACAACAACATTACCGAAGGCGATGAAACCAATAACAGCTGTTCCGACAGCATCAACGTTAACCCCGGGCCAGACTTTATTGCTGTAAAAAGCAATAACGTCGGTGGAGCCGCAACGGTAGGCTCGCCTTTCATCTGGTCAATCGCGCTAACCAATCTCAGCAGCGATTCAGGGACATTCTTTGATGGCGGCGTTCTGTTTGTCGACTCGTTCCCGAATGCCAATATGACCTTCGGAACACCGACTGTTACCGGCGTGAGCGGCGTTACCGGCACCGGCAACATCAGCTGTGCTTTTGTTAATACCAGCAGGCTGGTTTGCCGAGCTCAGGGTGGCAGCGTGGTCTTCTCAGGTGGCGGAACACTGACCATCCAGGTCGCATCCACGCCGACCACTGCTGGCGTTTTTGTCAACCCGACCGGCGGTAACTGTGCAGTGGATGGTGTCGATGATGTTGTCGAACTGAATGAGAGCAATAATAACTGCAATCCCGATACCGTCACTGCCACCACTGGTGTATCCGGCCCTGATTTAACTGTCGGCAAAACCAATAATCGTGGTGGCACCACATCCAACACCTGGGTCTGGTCCGTGCAGGTGGCCAACGGTGGGAACATGGATGCCAGCTTCAGCAGCGGTCAAACCATTCTTACCGACAACCTGCCCAATGCAGGGGTTAACTTTGGTGCACCAACCATTACCGCACAATCCGGTATATCGGGAACAGGAACCGTGAGCTGTTCCATTGTTTCCTTTAATCTCAGCTGTACCGCCAGTGGCGGCACCGTAATATTGGCACCTACCGGCACCTTTACCGTCAATACGCTGGCCAATCCAACCGCATCCGGCACCTTCGTTAATCCACGAGCCGGTGGTACCTGTGCAGTGGATCCAAGTGACAACATTACCGAAGGCAACGAAAGCAACAACAGCTGCTCCGACAGCATTACAGTTAATCCTGGCCCGGATTTCATTGCCGTCAAGTCCAACAGTACCGGTGGCGCCGGTTTTGTCGGCATGCCGTTCAACTGGTCTATCGCTTTGACCAACGTCAGTGCAGATTCCGGTACTTTCATGGACGGCGGGGTTCTGTTCGTGGATTCTTTACCCAGCACCAATATGTCATTCGGAGCAGTCAGTGTGACTTCAATAAGTGGTGTCACCGGAGCCGGCAACATCAGCTGTGCATTCGTCAACCCAAGCCGGCTAGTATGCCGGGCACAGGGTGGAAGTGTGGTTTTCTCAGCGGGCGGCACAGTGACCATCGTGGTTCCATCCACACCGACTGCGCAAGGTACTTTTGTCAACCCAACCGGTGGCAACTGTGCGGTTGATGGTGTTGATGACGTGGTTGAACTGAACGAGAGCAACAACAACTGTAACCCGGATACGGTAGTGGTTGCAGTAGAATCTGATCTGGCCATCACCAAGACCGATGGTGTGACAACCGCGGTACCCGGCCAGACAGTAACCTACACCATTGTTGCCTCAAATAACGGCCCCAGTGGAGAACCTTCCGCGACCGTGACCGATGCGTTCCCGGCCATCCTGAGCTGCACCTATACCAGTGTGGCCGCCGGTGGCGCTACCGGCAATACCGCAGCAGGCGCCGGTGATCTTGCAGAAACGCTGAACCTGCCATCCGGCAGCTCAGTAACCTATACCGTGACCTGTAACATTCCGTCATCAGCCACCGGTGGGCTGAGTAATACCGCCACCATCAGCGGCACCATTACCGACCCGGTTCCCGGTAACAACTCAGCTACTGATGCCGACACTGTACTGGAACCGGAAGCCGATATTTCAGTTACCAAAACCGACGGTGTTACCTCTGCCGTTCCAGGTCAAACAACTTTGAGTTATACCATCGTGGCAGCCAACAACGGCCCCAGCGATGACCCGGCAGTATCATTGGTCGACATGTTCCCTGCCGACCTGACCTGCACCTATACCAGCGTGGCAGCAGGCGGTGCCAGCGGCAACACTGCAGCAGGCAGTGGCAACCTGGCTGAAACGCTGAATATGCCGGCCGGCAGTTCGGTTACCTATACGGTCAACTGTACTATCGATTCATCTGCCACGGGTACGCTGTCCAATACCGCTACTGCCACCAGCTCGGTAACTGACACGGTACCTGGCAATAATTCCGCTACCGACAACGACACTGTGTTGATGCCGGAAGCTGACATTGCCGTGACCAAGACTGACGGCACCACTTCGGCCACGCCGGGCGACACACTGGTTTATACCATTGCGGTCACCAACAACGGCCCCAGTGATGACCCGGCAGTATCGCTGACTGATACCCTGCCGACGGAACTGACCTGTACCTTTACCAGTGTGGCGGCCGGCGGTGCCACCGGGAATACCGCAGCCGGCGCCGGCAACCTGGCCGAAACACTGAATATGCCGGCAGGCAGTTCGGTGACTTACACGGTCAGCTGTGATATCGATTCATCAGCAACCGGCACACTGTCCAACACTGCCACCGGCACCAGTTCGGTTACCGACCCCAACGCCGGCAATAACTCGGCAACCGATGGAGATACCGTGCTGGTACCGGAAGCAGACATTGCTGTTACCAAAACCGATGGAATTACCTCAGCCATTCCAGGGGATATGCTGACTTACACCATCGTGGTTACCAACAACGGCCCCAGTGATGATCCAACGGTGTCACTCACGGATACGCTGCCGACAGAGCTCACCTGTACCTTCACCAGCGTAACCGCCGGGGGTGCTACCGGAAATACCGCGGCCGCTGCAGGTGATCTTGCAGAAACGTTGAATATGCCGGCAGGCAGCTCCGTGACATACACCATCAGCTGCGATATCGATTCATCAGCTTCCGGCACTTTGTCCAACACCGCTACTGTCAGCGGTTCGGTAACCGATCCGGATACTGCTAACAACTCAGCCACTGATGACGATACCGTACTGATGGAAGAATCGGACATCTCAGTAACCAAGACCGATGGCGTGACTTCTGCAGTCCCAGGTCAAACCATGCTGACTTACACCATAGTCGTGAGTAATGCCGGCCCCAGTGATGATCCGGCCGTATCTGTGGTTGACACCTTCCCGACAGAATTGACCTGTACCTATACCAGTGTGGCAGCCGGCGGAGCAACCGGTAATACCCCCGCCGGTTCCGGGGATATAGGGGATACTCTGGATATGCCGTCCGGCAGTTCTGTCACGTATACAGCTGATTGTGATATTGCCTCCTCGGCCACCGGCACTTTGTCGAATACTGCTACTGCAACCAGTTCGGTTACCGACCCGGATACCGCTAACAACTCAGCGACTGATGACGATACGGTGCTTATGCCGGAAGCTGATATCTCGGTTACCAAGACCGATGGTATTACTACGGCCATTCCCGGCCTGACGGTAGTGAGCTATACGATAGTCATTACCAATAACGGCCCCAGCGATGACCCTGCAGTAGCTCTGGATGATATGCTGCCGGCAGAATTGGACTGCTCGTTTACCAGTGTTGCCGCCGGTGGCGCTACCGGTAATACCGCAGCAGGCACCGGTGATATTTCTGAGACCCTGAATATGCCGGCCAGCAGTTCTGTCACCTATACGGTTGACTGTAATATCGCATCATCGGCAACCGGCACCCTGTCCAATACCGCCACTGGCACCAGCTCAGTCACCGATCCGGATACCGGTAATGACTCGGCCACCGATGACGATACTGTGCTGATGCCGGAAGCTGATCTTTCCATTACCAAAAGTGATGGCGATGTGCTGGCAATAATTCCCGGCGCTGAAATCACCTACACGCTGACCGTCAGCAACAATGGCCCCTCTGATTCCAGCGGAGGCCAGGCAACTGATGCATTACCCGGCGGGCTGAACTTTGTTTCATCTGCATCAGGCTGTACTGCTGCAGCCAATGTGGTTACCTGCCCGTTCGGGCCACTGGTCAGCGGTGACAGTATCGACCTGAGCTTCGTTGCAGTTGTTGCACTGACTCAGGCAATGCCGATCGTCAACTCTGCAACCGTGTCCGGCAACGAGCCTGATCCCAATGCAGATAACGACAGTGCAATCCAGGAAACCCCTATTGTGATAATGGTTCCTACACTCAACACCTGGGGCATGCTGGTGTTGATCGGTCTGCTGGGCACTTTGGCCTGGAGAAGGCGACTAACCGCCTGATGGATACCTGCAGGCTGGGTCTGCAATAAAAAGATGCCGCTGCAAATGCAGCGGCATCACTGTTTGAGTCAGCCGATAATCTGAACTTTCAGCTTACCGGTACGCAGCATTCCATCGGGCAGTAACTATTATTATTGCTTCACTGGTGTTACTAACCCCGAAGATATTCATTCAAAAACGCCACATAGGAATCTGATGCGGTAATACGATTTTCGCGCCGGCGAAACCCGTGGCCTTCATCCGGGAAAATAATATACTCAACATGCGTACCGTTGGCGCGTACAGCTTCAACCAGCTCATCGCTTTCCACCTGCAATACACGTGGATCATTAGCCCCCTGCACCACCAGCAAAGGCTTGACAATATTGCCGGCATGAAACAGCGGAGAGATGCGGCGGTGCCGTTCGCCATCGGTGGCCGGATCACCCATTTCGTCATACAACGCTTTCTTGAAAGATTCCCACCACGGCGGTATCGATTCCAAGGTACGCACCCAATTGGTTACCCCGAAAATATTAATACCGACATCAAATGCTTCAGGCTCAAAAGCCAGCGCTGCCGCCACCATGTAACCGCCGTAGGAACCACCCATAATTCCCACTTTGCTGCCGTCGACCCAATCCAGCGTTTCCAGATAGCGGCGGGCATATACGACATCCTGCAGATCAACCTCACCATGGCGCTTGTCATCCATATGGAAGAATGTCTTGCCGTAACCCGATGAGCCGCGGTTATTCATGGCAAACACGGCATAGCCATGGTTCACCAGGTGCTGGATCGCAGCCCGGTAGCCCTTGCGGTTTTGTCCGCCCGGACCGCCATGCACCCACACTATGCCCGGGACCGGCTGTTCGGTACTGGCCTGTTGAGGGCGATACAAAATACCGGGAATCGGCAGCTCATCGTAGCTGGGGTAGCGAACCACCCGGCCTTCTACCAAGTGCGTCGGGTCTATCGCCGGGTTAAGCGCCTGAGTCATCTGATGCACACTTCTGTCACCCTGCAGATCAAGCCAGAACACATTTGAAGGTGCAGTGTCACCGTTAACCAGAAACGCCATCAGAGATTCATCCTCACTGAAACGCACATTGCGCAAATCACCGGGCGGCAGTCCCTCCAGTGCCAGCGCTTCACCGGTAGCACGGTCGGTAACAGTAACTTCTGTGGAACCGTCATTGTTGATTCCCACTACCCGGTATTTGCCGTTCTCACTGTAACTGACGTAACTGACATCCCAGTCCGCACTGACCAGTACGCTGCTTTCGCCACTGGTGAGATCATAGCGCCAGGCCTGATTAAATTCGCCATGCTCATCAGTCGCCAGCACCAGGGCATCGCTCTCGGGAGTAAAGTCATACACACCATAGGCAATGCTTCCTTCGTGTGGCGTTATTAACTGGGGTGTTTTGTCATCACTGTTGAGGTCAACCAGATAAACATCGGCATCAGCACTGGTATGGTTCTGGTTCAATGCCAGCCAGCGCCCATCCCGGCTGATCGCGTTGACCTGCAGGTTCTGATCATTGGTAAATACCCGCTCGCGCGCATAATCACTGCTGCTGTAGCAATACACATCAAACGCAGCACCATCGCGTTCATTGCTCAATACATAAAAATAATTGTTATCCACAGACCAGCCGAGGAAAGTGGCTTTCAGATTCTCCCCGGGTGTCAGATCGGTCACACTGCCGTCGGCAGCGCGCACATAAACATGGTTAAGCTCGTTGCCGCCCTGGTCAGCGGTATACAACACTCGCTCGCCATCAGCAAAGTAGCTCACTGCGTAGGTGGCATCAGTGGTTGAATCAGTCAATGGTTGGCGGGTGCCGCTGTCCAGGTTCAACCGATAGACATTGAATACCCCGGTTTCATCCGAACTGACCAACAGCCAGTCGTTATCGGCGGAAAAAGCGCCGGCACTGCTGGCCAGGCTGAAACTGGTGGTCTGGAAAAATGTTGCGGCGTCGTATTGCTCTATGTCAATAATCTGCTGAACGGCATCGGGCTCGACCGAAACAGGCGCTGACGAATTCCGATCCTGGCTACAGGCGATAACGGTTAGCAGTAAAATAATACTTACAGTGTTTTTAAGCAAAGCCATAACAACTACTCCTGGTGGTTCTAGCAGTCTTATTGATTGATCTGTTTTTGATTTTCAGGTGCAAAGCTTAACAAAATTGGCGCTAATGCATAGGGTATGCATATAATGCAGCATCACTAAATAAATGTGTAAGTACTCAGCTTAATGCTGTTTAATTGCCCATTTGCTTTGTAATCTCTGTTTCAATTGCTGGCAACACAAAAGACTGCACTTCTGCCATCCAACTAGGCGCATGATGTAGAACGATGAATGCTGCGTAAATTTCTTTATCTTCCAGTATATCGAGCATGTCAAAATACTCGCCTTGCGCTTGATGAAATTTTGCTCGAATCTCCGCTGGCAGTTCGTTAATATATTCGAGCAGAAACAAACCCACCATACGTGGATAAGCATGTTTCTGATACCGCTCATTGACAAGCTCAAAATTTATCTCAGTTCCTGCAAGTAATTTTTCGACGCTCTCCTTATCTTTTGTGTCATCGAAATCAAGTAGCTCATCATCTCCAGGATAATAATGCTGCATCAAGCTGTAACTATTATGCAGCCGCTTGATCTGGCGTGGATTGACGAACCCGAATATCTGAACCCAATAGCTGAATGCGCGCTTATGCTGCGGGCTGCTACCGATAATTTTTTTAATCTCAACTGAATCACTAGGCAGCTGAATAGTCAAGTCAGGGATTTCCAGCTGAACTCTCGCAGTGGCATTTTTACCCTGGACTGCCAATGTTTTGCTGTCATCAGCAAATACATCCACCGGACTAGTTTTATCAGTCTCGCTAATATCACTTTTTACAGCGCTGCTCGATTGTGCAACTTCACCCAACTCTAAAGGATCATTGCCACCCCATAGTGCATTGACCAAAAATCCATGCACGGTATCAGTATCGGGATCAGCAAGTTTGACCGGTAGATGAATCACCTTAGCCAGGTAATCGCGGGCTATTTCCATTGCAGTACGGCCGGAGTAATATTCAGCGGTTTCAGCATAATGTTGCGCTAAGGCAGATAAAGCAATCCGGTGATCTACTGCTATGAATACCGTCACCTGCGGAATATCCATGACCAGGCGGATCGCCTCAAAAGTTTTAACAATGCCCTGTGGCGTGCAACGATCTAGATCATCAACCACATACATTAATCGGGTTTGCCGATGAGTGTACTTACAGCTATTTTCTCCTAAACGGATATCACTTAATACTTTAAGTTGCTCTTGCATTATTGGAATAGTGCCAAGATGCTTGCCATAAGTTGGTAGTCTCAAATAAGTATGTAATTTTCTTGCAAATGGATGCGGTATAATATCTTTGAGCACTGCTATCCATCCTGCCAAAGACCCCAGGCCAACCAACCCTAACAATCCATCAAGTCCAGCAAAATCCAACCCTTCCTTGGTGACATACCACCCTAGAAGTATTATCAACATAGGTAATAATATTGAAAGTATTAAATACGGCTTTTTTAACCTCCAAGCGAACCTAACAGTTAAAATCAGTTTACGGATGAAACTCAATTCACCCGTCAATGCTGTAACTGCCTCCTGAGTCACTCCCGCCTGAATATTATCAGTATGCTCATATGCCCAAGCATTAAACTCACCATATAAAAAACCAACTCCATCAGAATATAAATGAGGAACAGGTGTAGGCAATTGTTGTTTGATTAGTTTCAATAAAAAAGACTTTCCTGAACCCCAATCACCCAGTAAGCCGATGGTCAAATGTTGCTTATTCTTATCTGCTGATAATATATTGGCGATCGCTTGCGCAAGACCATGCCTATTTAGGCAGTCTTCACCGATTAAGGTTTCTGGTGAATAAACTGGATTATTAATATAAGTAACAGTCTCAGCTGGAATTTGATCCGTTTTTTCTAATCCCCAAATTTCTCTTTGTAACTTGTTACGTGCTTTTTTCTTAGAATTTGAATTTTTAGTGGGCTTTATGCTAATCCGATGCACCACATTAGCAAGTTTTTTAGGATCAGCTTCGCCTGATAGAATTAAAGCATATTGATCATGTATTGCGAGAATATCTTCAGCTAATTCTTGATTCTCATGATAAGCTTCATCAGCGGCTAAACTTTTAAGCCCTGTAAGCCAATGACTTTTCAATACCTTACCAATTGCTCTAGGAATTTTTAGCCAGAGCGGTTTATTTCTCAAAGACTGTGCCCGATTAGTAGACTCTAAAATCTCAATATCACTTTCTACTTCCAATGCAAAATCATCAACACCCACATAACCATGAGTTGATACTGACCTTGTAGCAGTGATAAAAGCTGATGTGGGAGTGGCTGTAGGATCAGCAGAGCAAGCAACAGAGTAAGCGGCATTAATGACATCAGGAAAGTAAGTGTATGCTTCGTCGGCATCGTATGCCGCAGCATACGCGTAACGAGAGTATTTTGCAGCAGCCTTTACATCTCCTAACCAGGAAAACCCAACCGCTCGCCAGAGACCCAGCAAATGCTTTGTTCGATTATCCTGAGTAATTTCCTTATCAGTTTTAATCCAATAATGAAAACCACCGCGATCCACTAATAATGGGAAAACCCGCAACGCACAGCGCGATGCTAATACCATCACGGCTTCTTGATTATCAGCTGCAATTTCGTTGAGACGCTGCTCAAACTCTTTACTGTCAAAACCAAGTTGGTTTCTTGCCACAATAATTACCCCTAATAATTATGCGTGTCACGATTAACATAAATCAGAATAGCTAATCATTCCACTTCTCAGCTACAACATTACTAGTTTCAAGCAGAGAATGGCATAGAGAGCACTTATTGGTTATTCATCCAGATCATAAGCAACCAGCCAGTCATGCCGGTAACCAGCTAACCGGTCAGCGCCGCCCAGTCCATTCAAGCCAATCAGAAACAACAAGCCTGCCACCTGGCCACCGGCCTGCTGCAATAACCGGGCTGTAGCCTGTGCTGTGCCGCCGGTAGCCAGTACATCGTCAATGACCACCAGACGCTGCCCGTCACGAATATCGTCACGGTGAACCTCCAGGCGGTCCTGACCATATTCCAGATCATAATCATGGGCATGGGTTTCTTTTGGCAGCCTCCCCGGCTTGCGCACCAGCACCAGCGGCAGTTTAAGCCGGTCGGCCAATGGCGCAGCAAATATAAACCCTCTTGATTCAATACCTACCAACGCATCCGGCTGAATGTCCCGTATCAGCTTCTCAAGACCACTGATGGCATGCGCATAAGCATCAGGGTTATTGAGCAATGGGGTGATGTCGCGAAAGCGGATGCCCGGCTGGGGAAAATCAACCACGGTATGAATATATTCTTTGAGTTGCATGAGTATCCAGAACGATAATTCAAAGCCGAAGTTTAGCGATTTACCCACCGGCTGCAAATACTGCTGAGCTCTCCGTTATATCTCTGCGGACACCAGCCGATAACCTATGTCCAGTTCATGCCTGTTGTACAACCAGCCGTAACGCTGTTCCCAAACACCGCTGTTCAGGTCCTGTTTCAGTGCCAGCAGCCCGGTTTCAACATCGTCGAGTTTGGCAAAGGTTGATATGGCGGAACGAATCCCGGCATCCAGATAGGCTGCGGGTCGCTGCCAGTAAGCCCCCAAAAACCCATCACGACAATCGCAGGGAACAGCGATGGTTTCTATACTGAGCGGCCCCAGATATTTTTCAAAAATATCAAAGGCAGGGAAAATGGTGCGATCCATTTCCAGAATCTCGGGAAAGTAGTCCGTCAACCAAAAGCCGGGAGCATCACGGTCCCAGGTTAAAACAACAACCCGCCGCCGGGCAATGCGGCTTAATTCGCGTAAGCCCTGAACCTGGTTCTGCCAGTGATGAACTGTCAGGATAGCCAGGCCGGCATCAAAACTGTTATCGGCAAAAGGTAATGCCATACTGTTGGCCTGCACCACTGGTGCTGCAGTATCGCCACGTTGCCGGATCATCGTCATGGATAATTCTGCCGCTGCCACGCAGCGGTCATCCGGCTCATATGATCCAGCCCCGGCGCCTACATTGAGCACACTGCCGGCGTCGCCCAATGCCGCTGTTATGGTTGCGGCTATGCGACTGTCCGGTTGACGGTAGGGACGGTAGGTTTTACCGATTCGGTCGTATAGCTGCTGCATTCACTTATTCCTGATTCTTACCCTGGAAAAGCCCGGCATTATCAACAAAGCGTCAAGTCATCTATCGCCCTGTGCATTGCGTAACAAAAAAATGCCAGTCTGCGTATTTATACACCAGGGGGAGGTGTAAATCACTTCTTAAATGGTTAGCATAAGCATATGGGCAACAGCAAACGGCGCGGCCGTCCACCATATGATGACATTCTGACGCCCGCCGAATGGCGAATTGTGCATGCAGCACAGCACGGGATGAGTAATCGTGAAATAGCCACTTTATTCGGCATCACCAGAGACGGTGTCAAATTTCATATCAGCAACGCTGTGTCCAAACTGGGACTGAAGAACAAACAGGCGCTGAGACATTGGTTTGCCGTTCCTAAACACAGCGTTATGCAACATCGGGAGAACACCATGGAATCAAACGGGCATTTGTCCGCTATCGGCCAGATAGCCAGGTCAGTATCAGACATCAGCCAGTCAGAAGCCTGGTACCGGGATGTGCTGGGGCTGCCGCATCTGTTTACATTCGGCAAGCTGGCTTTTTTTGAGTGCAATGGGGTTCGCCTGTTTCTTAATGAAGATAACAGGCAACCGGCAAATGATTCGATACTGTACTTCAGTGTTGATGACATTCAGGCCAGTCATGAGCAACTGTCAGCGCGCGGAGTTGAATTCATCAGCACACCGCATATGGTTCACCGGCATGATGACGGCAGTGAAGAATGGATGGCGTTTTTTAATGACCCGGAAGGCAGGCCGCTGGCCATTATGGCCAGTGTAGCAGCGGACTGAGAAGTTCTTAGTTCAGTGTCGGTCCGCCGGATTTCGTTGCCGCTTTAAGCTGCTCCAGCATTTGCTGCCAGTCGACACGGCGGTTGTGGCCAACCACTTCCAGCTTGGGAATACCGCTGCCGTCCACCAGCAGAAAGCCGGATCCGCTAGGCGAATCAGCCACACCATCGAGTTCACATACTTCATTCAACAGCCGGCAGGAGAAACCCAGCCTGCGATATCCAAAATCTTCAAACAGGCGCAAAAATGTGGATTGCAGCCCACCGCCAACACCGCCTCCAATGCTGGATATGGTATCCACCGCCCGCTGACTGATGCGCAACGGTACCTGCGGATCTGCTGAAGTCCGCAGCCAGGCATCGAATTGCGCCGGCTGCCAGTTCAGTAATCGAAGGTTATCTATGCGCCCATCCACCGGGCCGGTGATTCTGCCGATTTCAAATGCTTCGGTAAGCGGCTCCAGCTGAACTCTATCCAGCCAGATACTGGCGTTAAAATTTGGCAGCACACCGAATGGACGTTCTGCGCTCAGGCTGCTGAGCACCACCTGCCCATCAAAGATTTCCAGTGCCAACTGTCCGTCCAGCTGCCACACACCATTGCTCAGCTGGACACCTGGAATACGCCCCGCAAGCTGCCCACCAAAACTCGGCCAACCCATTACTGCCGCAAGCTGTGCCATATCAATCGGCAGCAGCTCAGCATCCATGTTGATAACCGGTGTTCCACCCGACAGCCCGCTAACCTGCAGTTCATGCAGCACCAGTCCGGCATCCAGGAACCCGATGCGACTGCCCTGTTGCAGCCTGAAAGCATCACCGCCCAGCGAAAACCGCAAATCTGCCGGTTCAAACGGCAGCTGATAGATTTGCAGCTGCTGCCAGCTCAAACTTGAATTATTGTTCTCAGGTTCACGCAACTGCCAGTTCAAGGCTCCATCCAGTCCACTGACAGAAAACCGGCTTTGGGCATCAATTAGGCTGATATTTCCAAGTTGCAGACGAATGCCCTGCTGCCCGCCGGCAAAACCTGCTCCATCCTGCCGACCGGTCAGCTGAATGGTTCCGGAGGTTTGCATTCCATCCAGCGATATTTTCCCCAGCATCCCGCTGAAATAGGCCTGGATCAATCCTGCCAAATCCGCCTGCAGAGACTCAACCCGCCAGGTCTGAGGCCGCCAGCTGCCCTGGTGAAGATTGCTCCAGGCTGCCGCAGCGGACAATTGCAGAACACCGGGATGGTCGAAACTGATCTGATCCAGCACCAGCTTGTCCAGCATACCGTCATCCACATTGCGCTCCACCACACCCTTCAGCAAAAAAGCTGCCGGCGCAGACGGCGCCGGCAGATAGTGAATACCAAACAGCATCTCACCACTGTCCCAGCTGCCGCTGAAATGATATTTCCATATCTGGGGGTCGGCCTGCTGCTGCAGTGAGCCCTGCAGTGCCATATTTAAATTCACTGCTGCCAGATCACCGGCGGCATTATCAAAACCCACATCTTTCACCTGCAAGTCCCAGTCAACCTGCAGCAGGCCGTCAACCTGGCCTATTTGCACTGCGCCATCAAGCACGCCTTCAGACAGTTGCGGCCAGTCGGTCTGTCTACTCCACAACCGATCCAACCCCAGCAGCGACTTCTGCTCAAACTCCAACGTCAGTTGCTGTCCGCCGTACCAGCTGATTCGCATACCGGTTGCCATGAATTCAGCTGACTCAAGTCCTTCAGACAGGCTGAATTCTCCCTCATACACCTCACCATCAAGTGTCAATTGCCATACGCCAGCCGCACAATCCGGTTTAAATAACAACCAGGCACCCGTGCTGCAGTCGAGAACCATCTGATCTATCCCAATTGAGGCTGATGTCAGCTCACCAATAACCAACCGCCACCCGTTTGTGTTCACATCACTGTAGATAATAACTTCCGCTGCCTGAAATTCACCCCATTGCAGATCATTCAACTGCAGTGCTGCATCATCGGCTGAAAGCATTCCCGACAAAAACCAGCATCCGGCTGAAATGACGATACGCAAACTGGTGGTTACAATAGAAATGAACTGCTCCTGTAAATTCTGCTTATGCCGTATATTGATAAACCGCTAACCGAAATGCGAGTACTTGCTGCCGATGACAATGATGTTAATCGATTGTTCCTGGAAGGTATTCTAAGCTCGAAGGTAAAACAGCTGCAGGTGGTTGCCGATGGCACCGATGCGATCAATGCAGGTACACAGTCACATTGGGACATCATTCTGCTGGATCTGCATATGCCCGGCGCCGATGGCATTGATGTGATGCAGGCTCTGACTGAACAACCGCAAGGCGAAAATAAGACGCTGTATATAGTGATCACCGCCGATGCCCGGAAATCTGAACAGGACCGAATGCTCCAGCTTGGTTTTCATGGTTTTCTGACCAAGCCGATTTCCGGAGAAGCATTGGTCACTGGACTGATTGCCATCAATGCACATCCCGGGCAGCCGGTAACTATCGCCCGCTCACGCCAGGCTGCCAATACTGTGCTGGATGACCAGTCTGCCCTCAAGGTTCTCCATAATGACCGCAACATTCTTACCAAAATGCGCCTGCAGTTTGCTGAAGAACTCCCCAATTCACTCAATCGGATAACAGCGGCAATAGACCATCCGGACAGCCCCGATCAGCGCCGTGAAATCTGGTCAGTGGTTCATAAGCTGGCCGGTGGTTGCGCTTATACCGGCGCCAATCAGTTGTCAGCGGTGTGCAGCCGCATGCAGGAGCATATTGACGGTGAGGCTTCAATGGAGGTTCTGCTGACCGATTATCTTCAATTGCGCAAAGTTGTTGAACAGACTGCAGTCGCCATTCATTCGTTTGAACAACTGAGCAACTGAGTATTGCCCCTAGCGTACCTGATCCAGTAGCCGGCGCATCCCGGCAACTGATTCAGCCAGACCCAGAAAAACCGCATCGGCTATCAATGAATGGCCTATATTCAATTCCTCAACCGCTTCAAGCTGGGCAATCGGCAACACATTGTGACGGGTCAGTCCATGCCCCGCATGTACCTGCAGGCCAAGTCCCGCAGCCTGACTACTGGCCAGTGATAACCGCTGAAGTTCATCCTGCTGAGCCTGTTTAACCTGATTGGCGTAGGTACCGGTATGTAACTCGACTGCATTCGCACCGCTGGCGCCACTGGCTTGGATTTGCTCACTGTCCGGGTCTACAAACAACGACACTTTTATATCTGCCTGCCTCAGTGTCCGGCAGAAATCCTGGACACGCTGCAGTTGAGCAACCACATCAAGCCCTCCTTCAGTGGTCAGTTCTTCACGCTTTTCCGGCACCAGGCAGGCCCAGTCCGGTTTAACTTTAAGCACGATATCCAGCATCTCATCGGTCAATGCCATTTCCAGATTTAAGGGCACCTGCAGAGATTCGCGCAGCGCCCGGACATCGGTATCCTGGATATGCCGGCGATCCTCGCGCAGATGCACGGTAATAAGATCTGCGCCGGATAATTCAGCAATATGACCGGCATGCACAACACTGGGGTAGCTCACCCCGCGTGCCTGCCGCACTGTAGCCACATGATCAATATTTACGCCGAGGCGGATTCGTTTGGACATTTCAGATAACTGCCGTAGTAGACTCAGATGTTTACGTTATACACACTGATGAGTGATGACAACCCGTAGTTCATACAGTGATTCAATGTTTTTTAAGTAATTGATGACTGTTCAGTGTGACACCGCCCAGATGATGCTGAATTACACCTCGCAGCAGGCGTCTGGCGTCAGCCAGCTGCCCCGGCTTATCGAACACTTCATGGTGCAGTGCCAGCAGACTCGAACCGGCCATAGCCTGCGCTGACCGGCTGCGCTGTACGCCGCAATCAGGGTTATAGATATACCTGCCGTTTGCCTCGACCAGGGTCTGCTGATCATCTTCAACATTCAAGACCAGGCCGAAGCCAAGCAGCACCAGCAGGCGTTTTTCAAAAATTCGCAAGGTCTTGGCAAGGTGACAGCCCGGTGCCGTCAAGGCTGATAAGCTGTCGAGGTAAAGCTGATAAACATCAGCATGGGCATCGTGCTTCGGCAACATGCGCCATAACAATTCATTGACGTACAAACCGCAAAACAACTGCTGCCCGGTCAATGGCCATTGCTTACCCGCCAGCTCCAGTTGCGTCAATGTATACATTTCACCACGTCCGGCCCAACTCAGCTGCAGTTCCCGGAACGGCTCAAGTAAACCGCTCATGGTCTTACGTGAGCGGTAACCTTTAACCACCAGGCTTATGCGCCCGTGATCAGGCGTGAGGACGTCTATGATTGCGCTGCTTTCGCGCCAGTTGCGGCGGTGCAGTAACACTCCCAGATGTGACCCTGCTGCAGGCATGGAAGATGCTTAGTCGATAAAGCCTGAGTCGCGTAATGTCTGGGGATTGCTCTGCCAGCCCGGGCGCACGCTGACCCATAAGGACAAATGCACCGGACGGCCGATCAGCCGGTTCAGCTGCAACCTGGAAGCTTTACCGATTTGTTTTAGCATGGCGCCCTGTTTGCCGATGACCATACCTTTATGACTGGCCCGTTCCACCCAGATAACCGCATCGATTTCCAGCGGCTTGGTCTGCTCGTCGAAGCGTTCTATCTGCACATGCACTCCATAAGGCAATTCCTTGTGCAGATAACGTAACAGCTGTTCACGGATCAGCTCAGCGGCCATAAACCGAAGGTTGCGGTCACTGACCTGTTCTTCGGGATATAGGGGCGGCCCGGCAGGCAGCAACTCCCCCAGGCTTACCATCAGGTCATCAACGCCACTGCCGTTACGTGCGCTGACCAGCAGCACCTTGCGCCACAGCCCGGCATCCACATGCTCCTCCAGCCACGGCAGAAGTTCCTGCCGCTGTTTTACCTGATCAATTTTATTAACCACCAGTAAAGCCGGTCGGCCACTTGCCTGAATCTGTTGCTGTACCTGCTCATCCAGAGGCCGCCACTGCCCGGCAATAACCATCTGCACGATCACATCAGCATCATCCAGTGCCTCCTGCGCAGCCCGGTTCATGCTTTGATTGAGCAATTTGCCACCGGCCACATGAATCCCCGGGGTATCAATGAATACCACTTGAGCATTATCAGTGGTTACGATGCCATTGATACGCTGGCGGGTGGTTTGCGGCTTGTGCGTAACAATACTGATTTTCTGACCGACCAGTCGATTCAGCAGTGTTGATTTGCCCACATTGGGCCTGCCTACCAGTGCCACAAAGCCTGAGTGAAATGTCTCGGTTTCAGTGATCATTTTGTGGATCCAACTGACGCAGAATATCGGCTGCTGCCTGTTGTTCGGCCTGACGCCGGTTACTGGCGCTGGCGACCGATTGTAAAACCTGGTGTGCATCTTCAGCATCCCCCTGCTGCAGTTTTCTACCGGATACCTGACACCTGACGGTAAATACGCGCGCATGGTCCGGGCCGGCTTTTTTCACCAGTTCATATTCAGGCAACCGGTGCCCGCGAGCCTGCAGGTATTCCTGCAGCCTGGTCTTAGCATCCTTCAATGATGCTGCCGGCGGCATCTGATTCAATCTCGACTTGAAAATGTTCAAAATGGATTCACGCACGGCATTAAACCCCCCATCCAGCAAAATCGCCCCCAATACTGCTTCCAGGGCATTGGCTAAAATGGATTTACGCTGTGAACCACCGGTTTTTCGCTCGCCGCTGCCCAGTAACAGACAATTACCAAGCTGCATTTCCGCTGCCAGTTCACCCAGTGTCTGACCACGCACCAGGCGGGCACGCAAGCGTGTCAGCGCACCTTCATCTTCGTTGGGAAACTGTTTGTACAACTGCTCGGAAATAACGAACCCAAGCACACTGTCGCCAAGAAACTCGAGACGTTCGTTGTCCCGCCCCCCCACACTGCTGTGGGTAAGCGCCAGTTCCAGCCAGGCATGCTCTTTAAACATATAGCCAAGTGCAGCCTGCAATTGGCTTACAGCCAGCTGGCGGTTGCTATCCATTGCTCATAATTCATGGATAAGCCGGGCCCTGAACAGCCTGGTCAGCGGGAGTTACTCAGGGTCACCGAATGCTTGAAGCGCATCACTGCATCCAGGTTACCGACCATGCTTTCGCGCACTTCATAATCAACCGTCATCAATAGCCCGCCGGTAGGTGCCCGTGACATCTTGATATGCTCAGGTTTGATGTTATTGATGAAGTTGATGTCGAGCTTCTGTACCAGACGTACACGCGCAATCCCCACTGTCATGGGCTGCCCTTTGCTTTCCTCGGCTACTGAAGCCATGGAAGTTCTTACAGAATAGTAATTGATGTAATGCGGTACCAGCTTGAAGCCGATGTATACCAATACCAGCAGGAATGCCAATATAAAGATAAACCCTATAAAGGTCATACCGCGTTGTGCTGTTGGAATTTTATTCATGCATCCTCCAACCTGTTTAAACCTGACTGAATGCAAGTTTAAGCTAAAGTGCTCAACAAGTCGTGGTCAAGCCTGCTGTTTCATCACTGAACAGGGTTAATCCACTAATCGATTTTAGTACCCAGGCGTCCAAAATCCACACAACCATGGCTGCAGTCCCAATGCCACCAGATTCGTTCCGCCCGCCCTACCAGGTTTTCTTCCGGTACAAATTTCCAGACTCTGCTGTCCTGACTGTTGTCACGGTTGTCACCCATTACAAAATAATGCCCTTCCGGCACAACCCAGGATTCTTCTGCACTGGCGCGGCGTTGAGGACGCAGCAGAATATCATGTTCCACCCCATCCAGGTCTTCCAGAAACTGTTCCGGCTGCAGTGCATGAGGTGCCCGGTTACCCGGCTGCTCATAAAACCCGATCGGCTCCAACGGCATATGCTCACCGTTGATATACAGCTGCTTGTTACGGTAGGTAATCCGGTCACCGGGAAGCCCGATCAGCCGTTTGATATAGTTCAACCGCTCGTCCACCGGATAACGGAATACCACCACATCTCCCCGCTCCGGCAAACCGGTATCCATGAACTTAAGATTCAATACCGGCCACCTGACGCCGTAGGCAAATTTATTCACCACAATGTAATCGCCAACCAGCAATGTGGGTATCATTGAGCCTGACGGAATCCGGAATGGCTCAAAAAAGAATGACCGCAGCAGCCAGACCAGCAGCAATACCGGGAAAAAAGAACCGATATATTCAATAACGCGCATACTGCGCGGTGGTTCACTGACGCCGTCAGCAGCCAGCTGCCTGATTTTCGGCCGCAGCACAAAGCGCGCCACCAACCACAATACCAGTGTGAACAACACCAGCAGGGTCAAAATTAGAGTAAAGTCAAAATACACTCATTGTTTCCTTATTTGTAACAGCGATTGGCCATCTTTATTTTTGGTCGGATTGCAATACCGCCAAAAAAGCTTCCTGTGGAATTTCCACCCGGCCAACCTGCTTCATTCGTTTTTTGCCTTCTTTTTGCTTTTCCAGCAATTTACGTTTTCGGGTAGCATCACCGCCATAACATTTGGCCGTTACATTTTTACGCAACGCCCTCACATTGGTACGGGCAATCACATGACTGCCGATGGCTGCCTGTATGGCGACCTCAAACATTTGCCGGGGAATCAGCTCACGCATTTTCTCAGCCATTTCACGGCCTCTTTTATCGGCCACGGAACGGTGCACAATCAACGATAATGCATCAACTTTCTCACCGTTTATCAAAATATCAACCCGTACAAACGGCCCGGCTTCAAATCGATCCAGATGATAATCGAAAGAAGCGTAGCCACGGCTGACGGATTTCAACCGGTCGAAAAAGTCCAACACCACCTCGCTCATAGGCAGCTCATAGGTAATTGATACCTGCTGTCCCAGATAACGCATCTGCTGCTGCCGGCCGCGCTTTTCCTCGCACAGCTTAATCACCGCACCAATATAATCCTGCGGCAGCAGAATATTGGCAGTGATGATCGGCTCCCGAATTTCGGCAATTTTATTGACCGGCGGTAATGCTGCAGGATTTTCCAGCGTTTCAACAGTGCCATCAGTTTGTTCCACTTCATAAACCACCGTAGGCGCGGTGGTTACCAGCTCGATATCGTATTCACGCTCAAGCCGCTCCTGCACGATTTCCATGTGCAGCATACCCAGGAAACCACAGCGAAAGCCAAACCCCAATGCTTCAGAGGTTTCCGGTTCATAATTTAATGCTGCATCGTTTAACTGAAGCTTCTGCAATGCGTCACGCAAGTCCGGATAGTCATCGCTGGCAACCGGAAACAGACCGGCAAAAACCCTGGGCTGCATGGTCTGGAAACCGGGCAGTGGTTCTTCTGCGCCGTTTTTAGCCAGCGTCAGCGTATCGCCAACCGGGGCGCCGTGCACGTCTTTAACACTAGCTACCAGAAATCCTACTTCGCCGGTTTGCAGGGTATCGCGAACTTCCCGTTTGGGCGTAAAAACACCGACCTGATCAACCTGATGAGTGTCACCGCTGGACATCACCATAATCTTGTCGCCCTTGGATACCCGGCCATCAACCACTCTGATCAGTGACACAACACCCAGGTAGTTATCAAACCAGGAATCAATAATCAGTGCGCGCAACGGCTTGTCATGGTTACTGGCAGGCGGAGGGATTCGCTGTACGATGGTTTCCAGTACCTGATTGATACCCAGGCCGGTTTTGGCGCTCACTTCCAGTGCATCATGCGCCTCAATACCAATAACATTTTCAATTTCATCACGAACGCGGTCGGGCTCTGCTGAAGGCAGATCCACCTTGTTGATAACCGGCACCACTTCCAGCCCCTGCTCAACAGCGGTATAGCAATTGGCAACACTTTGCGCTTCCACACCCTGGGCTGCATCCACCACCAGCAAGGCGCCTTCACAAGCAGCCAGAGAACGCGAAACCTCATAGGAAAAGTCTACATGCCCCGGTGTATCAATAAAATTCAACTGATAAACCTGACCATCTTTAGCCTGGTAGTCCAGCGTTACGCTCTGCGATTTAATGGTAATACCGCGTTCGCGCTCAATATCCATGCTGTCCAGTACCTGTTCAGCCATTTCCCGCTCGCTGAGACCACCGCAGAACTGGATAAACCGGTCCGCCAGGGTAGATTTACCATGGTCCACGTGCGCAATAATGGAAAAATTTCGGATATTGACGGTCATCTTACTCATTCATTAATGACAAACGCCAGCCAGAGCTAATCTGGCTGGCGCATGCCTATTATAACCCGATTACCTGAGTAATCGGGCGGAATGCTAATTCTTAGTCCGCGGTCTCCGGCGTATACGCGCGGAAAGTGCTGGCACCATCTCTGAACACCAGCAGAACCACCGACTTCCCGGATTCCAGATCTTCTACAATATTCCGGAACTCGCGGATGCTGCCTACATCCTGATTGTTGATCATCAGGATCACATCACCTCTGCGTAATCCCGCCCGGTAGGCCGAATCACTTTCCACGTCGGTGATCACCACGCCGCCTTCAGGGTTACCCAGGCGATTGCGCAGTTCATCATCTATGCTGTCGACAGCCAGCCCCAACTGATTGGACTGGGCAGTTTCGTTATTGCCGGTATCTATGCCGGCCAGTGCATCCTGGGTTAATTCGGTTATTGTCGCTGTGACCGTCATTTCATCGCCCCAGCGGATCAGACGGATCTCTACCTCGCTGCCTGGGGGAGTTATCCCAACCAGAGGCGGCAGATCATTAAATACAACGATTGGATGACCATCAAATTCAATAATCACATCGCCGACTTCAATACCCGCATCCTCAGCGGCTCCACCTTCTTCAATCCGATTGACCATCGCACCACGCGGCTTATCCAGGCCCACAGCTTCAGCTTCTTCGCGGGATACCTCTTCTATACCTACGCCCAGCAGACCGCGTGAAACATAACCTTTGTCACGCAGCTGATCGATGGAGTTTTTTGCCACTATGCTTGGTATTGAAAACGACAGGCCGATATAACCGCCGCTGGAACTCAAAATCCATGAATTGATTCCAACCACCTCACCCTGCATATTCAGCAGCGGCCCACCGGAATTACCCCGGTTAATCGCCACATCGGTCTGGATGAAAGGTACATATTGCTGGGTGGCATTGGTGCGGCCCTTACCGCTGACAATACCGGCGGTAACAGTCTGCTCGAAACTGAATGGTGAGCCTATCGCGATTACCCATTCGCCCCGGCTTAATTCATCACTGTCGCCAAAACTCAACACCGGCAATTCATCATCGGCTTCAATTTTCAGCAGCGCTATATCGCTGGCCTCATCCGAACCCACCAGCTCGGCATAGTATTCATTGCGGTCTTCCAATCTCACCAGAATCTCATCCGCCTGATCAATGACATGATGGTTGGTGACGATATAACCGTCATCACTGATGATAAAACCCGACCCGCCTGAACGTCTGTCCGGCTGACCGCCCTGAAAGCCATCGCCACGGGGATCAAAGAAACGCCGGAAAAAATCAGGCAGATCGTCCTGATTAGGCTGTTGCTGACCATCATCACGCTGTCTGTCGCGCTGCCGCGTACCAAACGTCAAGGTCTCAATATTCACGACTGCCGGCGCAACCTCATCGATCAGCCCGGTAAAATCAGGCAGGTTGGTTTGCGCTTTGACTTGATCAGCACCGATAAACATTGCTGCGGTAACCACAATGGTTGCCAGCATGAAATGGCGAGTGCTCGCGAGAGTATTCATCATATCCTAATCTCTATAAATTTATGCTTAGTAAATTGGAGTTTTATTCAAAGGGTTCAAGCTTTTCCCAGTAACAATTGGCAACTTTTTAACCGCCTGTAACTGAAAAACCCTTATTATGATTAATCTGTGCATGGCGAGTTCAATAATATCCGCGGCATCTGCGGGCGCTGCAGGGTTCTGGCAAGCAACCAGGATATTATCATCAACGATACGCCGGACAGTATTGACAGAGCATCCTGGCCCGGCTGTTTTGCAGCAGTAACCGCCGGCCACAGCCATTGTGGTAGTGCTGCGCCCAGCAGGAAACCAACTGACGGCAATCCGTACCAGTACCATGCCTGTCTGACCAGCTGCCGCTCATCAATAGCCAGCCACACACGCTGACCCAGCTGCAGCTCATCGGGTGCCGGTAAAACCAATTCTGTTGCCGGCATTCGCAATAATCGCGAAAACAGTCCAGCGCCACACCCACCGCCATTCAGACAACGTTCGCAGGCCGAAGCAGGTAACGCCTGGATAGTGGCTTGAGGAATGGGTTGAGACTGATCAGCGAACTGTATATCAGTTACTACACCAGTCTGTGTCAGCATGCAGAAAACCTGCTGATTATCGACCGGAAGCCGCGCTGTCTATTGGTTGCTGCTGACCTGCCGGCTGCAGATGACTGCTGTCGTACATTGAGCCGCCGATCAAGTGCAAAGTCCGATACGGCACTGCTCCCATGGCAGTGATGTGCATACCGCTCATACTGCGCGAATAGATATTCACCACACCGTAACGGGTAGCCGGGTATTCAGTATCTACTGTGGCGATTTCCTGCGGTTCAAGATATACCGAAACATGCGCCAGACCATCGCTGTAAAGCAAATGCTCAAGCGCCTCGGTGTCGTCTTCACTTTGCTGATGAGCCAGCAGCTCAAAACCACTGGGCAGCTGCGCAGGACGCCAGCGTGGCTGACTGTTGACGTTAGCCAGCAGTTTGGCAGGCACCGGGGATTGATCAGCTGATGATTCAACCAGGTCTTCATCGTCTATTTCGGCGCCCAGTTCTATGTTGGTAAACACCAGCTTTTCCAGCACTTTGCCTTTTTCATCCAACATGACCTGTTTCAGCAACATACCGGTTCGCTCTTCCAGCCACAACTCATAGCCATAGCGGAATCCGTCTTTTGGTTCGATCACAATCTGCTGCGCTTTCAGGCTGGCAATTCGATGTTTATCACCAAGCCCGAAACTGTAACGGCTTTTCTGATAGAGCAACTGACTGTTGGGCAGGCGGGTAAACTGCCGGTAATTCATCTGGCTGTAGTGATCCTGTTCCGGGGCAACCGCGTGCACAAGATTATTGTTTCTCCTGACTTCACGCGTATCACCATCCAGCGAATACAGGCGTTCACGAACCCCGTTACTACTGCGCAAATGCACTACTGCAAGAGACTGCAGCCGACCACTGTGACTGTATACAAAAGTGCCCCGGTAATTCAGATGCTCCATCGCCAGAGCCATCCTTTCCAGCCAGCGGCGGGCTTCATCACGCTGCTGCTCCTGAGTCTGCTCTCCGGCCATTGAAACAGAATCATCGGCCGATGACTGCGCCAGACAAGCCGTCGCTACGCACATAAGCAGCATACAGCTGCTGGACAGGCGTTTAATCATCATTGGATACAAAGATGATCATCAATCAGTGCTGTCCTGTGCGGCAGTTGCAGGCACTATCTGTGAATCAACGGGATTCAAGGCTGAATCGGCCTGCTCAACCTCCAGCGGTTCACGGATAATTTCCCCGGAAACCAATGGCATATAGGAAACAAAACCAAATCGCCCGCCGTTGCCGGACAGCTGGTTATGCCGCAACAGATAATCATTCAGGCGTTGTCGGGTAGCCTGAGGATCGTTACTGAAGTTCACCGGCACCACCGGTGCAGTAAACTGCTGCTCCAGTATGCTGGAGCGCGCCACGAAGTCCTGCTCTCCATCTTGCG
This sequence comes from Wenzhouxiangellaceae bacterium, assembly GCA_028289455.1. GTDB lineage: Bacteria > Pseudomonadota > Gammaproteobacteria > Xanthomonadales > Wenzhouxiangellaceae > JAJFKX01. The sequence goes on along the minus strand of JANQPN010000006.1, from coordinate 47,331 downwards.
CTGCCCCCGCATTAAAGGCGGTTTGCTCAAGTGGTTGTCCCTGAGAACTCTGCTGCTCCAGCATGTTCTGGTTAACGCCAACCAGTGCCAGTACTGCCACAGATGCCGCGACAGCTGTCGAAACCAGCGGCCGCATCCAGCGTTTTACACCGGTAATATGACCGGCACCACTATCTTCCAGCATTGGCTGATCATCCAGGTGCTGCTGGATTTCCGTAAGAAAACCGTCCGGTACCGGACAGGCATCGCCATCCCGCAGATAACTGCGAACCATATGCATACGCTGCCACTGCCCGGTTAATTCACTGTCCCGGGCCAGCCTGCGCAACGCAAAACGGCTGCGGTCCCGCGGCAGTTCTCCGTCCATAAATCCGGCAATCTCTTCCAAAACCTTATCTTTCATGTGCTTCGGGGGCCTCAATAATAATTCAATTCAATTGCAACTTTGAAATTTTGACTCAAATGATGCTGACAACATTTACTCGTGGTCCAGTAATGGCCGTAAACGTTGATCAATGGCTTCACGCGCCCGGAAAATCCGTGAGCGCACAGTACCAATTGGACATGCCATGGTTGTGGCAATGTCTTCATAGCTCATACCTTCCATCTCGCGCAGAGTTATCGCCGTGCGCAAATCATCCGGCAACATCCGGATTGCATCGTCGATGGTTTTCTCAATTTCCTGCTTGAGTAATTCATGTTCTGGTGAACCACTGTCCTTAAGACGGCTGTCACCTACAAATTGTTCCGCTTCCTGTGCATCCAGATCACTGGCAGGCGGCCGGCGCGACTGTGCAACCAGATGGTTCTTTGCCGTATTAATGGCTATCCGGTACATCCAGGTATAAAAAGCGCTGTCGCCACGAAACCGCTTGATGGCCCGGTATGCCTTGATGAATGCTTCCTGCGCTACATCCAGCGCCTCAGCATAGTCGGATACATAACGCGTAACCAGGCTGACAATCTTATGCTGATACTTGAGGACCAGCAGATCAAATGCCCGTTTATCGCCCTGTTGAACGCGTTCCACCAGCAATTGGTCCGTCTCCCGCTCGCTCATGCGCGCAGTTCCCGCCTGGTGCCTCTCCAGCATACCGGCAGATGCCGGCGGCAGAGGTGTTTTGGTGTTGGAATGCGCTGACCGGTTGTCAACAACTGCAGGTGCAGAATGTCGTTCCGGCATATCGGTCGCATCAATGTCAGAATCCTTGGTCAGTGACCGCTGTGCGATTGCGGCATTAGTTATCATGTGGAACATTACTCTAGCATACAAAATCGCTTTTGAGACCCGTAATGTGGCCACTGGTTCCCTTGATCAGCACACAATTACATTAAATTTTGATGTACCCCGGGATGACGCAGACCATCACTCGCAGGCATAATAGTCGGCTGTAATTTCAATATTCAAAAGAGTTAACGTCATGGATTTTATGCAACGTCTTGGTATTTCGGCCACTCATCCCGGCGCCTGGTACGGCGAATGGGGCAACACCACCGATTGTGGTGTAATTGATTCCTACAATCCAACCACTGGGGAAGTCATTGGCAGTGTGTACGCCTGTTCAGATGATGATTACGAACGCGTCATAGAAACCGCCCGGTCTGCAGCGCAGGCCTGGCGGGAGTTGCCAGCGCCTCAGCGTGGCGAAGCAGTACGTCTGGTAACCAACGCGCTGCGTGAATACAAAGATGATCTGGGCAGCCTGGTCAGCCTGGAAATGGGCAAAATCAAGGCTGAAGGAGACGGTGAAGTCCAGGAAATGATTGATATCGGTGATTTTGCCGTGGGTCAATCACGCATGCTGTATGGTTTAACCATGCACTCCGAACGGCCCGGTCACCGGATGTATGAGCAATGGCATCCGCTGGGTGTTGTTGGTGTCATCACCGCATTCAATTTTCCCGTGGCCGTATGGGCATGGAACGCTATGTTGTCTGCCATTTGCGGTAATGCCACCATCTGGAAGCCATCTCCCAAAGGTGTTTTATGCTGTGTTGCCGTGCAGAACATTGCCAACCGGGCATTGCAGGATCACGGCTATCCGCCGATCTTCCTGAGCTTTATGGAAAACGGCAATACGCTGGCGGAAAAATTCGTCAACGACCATCGCGTCAACCTTATTTCATTTACCGGGTCATGCGCGATCGGCAGCCAGGTTGCCGCTAAAGTGGCAGCACGCTCCGGCAAGAGCCTGTTGGAGCTGGGTGGTAACAATGCATTAATTGTCGATCAGACTGCTGATCTTAAACTGGCGATTCCTGCAGTGGTATTCGGTGCCGTGGGCACAGCCGGCCAGCGCTGCACCAGCACCCGCCGGCTATTCGTGCATGAATCAATCATTGATGATGTTTGCGAAAAACTGGTTACCGCCTACCAGCAGGTTCGCATCGGCGACCCGCTGGATGCAGATACTCTGATGGGCCCGCTGACTGACGAAGCGTCTGTAGAGCGTTACCATGCTGCTATCCAGCAAGCCCGTGATTCCGGGGGCAAAGTCCTCTGCGGCGACCGGCGGCTGGATCGCCCCGGCTATTTTGTCGAACCCACCCTGATCCGCGCGGAAAATCACTGGGATATCGTACAGGCGGAAACTTTCGCTCCTATCCTGTACATCATGAGCTACAGCACCATAGAAGAAGCCATTGCGATGCAGAATGGTGTTAACCAGGGTCTGTCATCCGCCATCTTCACCCGTGATCTACAGACTTCCGAGAAATTCCTCTCGGCTATGGGCAGTGACTGTGGTATCGCCAACGTCAATATCGGTACTTCAGGTGCTGAAATCGGCGGAGCCTTCGGCGGTGAAAAAGAAACCGGCGGTGGGCGCGAATCTGGTTCGGATGCATGGCGCAACTATATGCGGCGGCAAACCAATACCATTAACTGGAGCAGCGATCTGCCGCTGGCCCAAGGCATTAAGTTCGACATTTAAGTTGTACTCACTGCTGCGTCATCTGCTGTTTCGGCTGCCCGCCGAAACAGCGCATGACCTGGGCCTGACCGGGCTGGACTGGGCCGGTCAGCTGTTTACCAGACCACCGGAAGCATTACCAGTCAATCTTTTCGGGCTTAACTTTCCAAACCCGGTGGGGTTGGCCGCCGGTCTGGATAAAAACGGCGATCATATAGATACTTTGCTTGCACTGGGCTTTGGCTTTATAGAAATCGGTACCGTCACGCCCAAACCACAACCCGGTAATCCCAGGCCACGCATGTTCAGATTGCCTGAAGCAGAGGCAGTCATTAACCGCATGGGTTTCAACAATAAAGGCGTCAGGCATCTGGTGCGCAAGGTTGAACGCAGCAAAGCAATGCAGGACCAGGCCGTAATTGGTATCAATATCGGCAAAAACAAAACCACCCCCAATCGTAATGCAGTCGATGATTACCTGTTTTGTCTGGAGCATGTCTATCCAGTTGCCAGCTACATCACCATCAATATCTCTTCGCCCAATACTGCCAACCTGCGCGAACTGCAACATCGTGACGCTTTGCTTAAGCTGCTTGGACCATTGTATGAGCGGCAACAACAGCTGGCCGGCATGCATAACCGCCAGGTACCGTTGCTGGTCAAGCTGGCGCCTGATCTGGAACAGATACAACTGGACCCAATCGCTGAAGTGATTCAGCAAACTCAGATGCAGGGCGTTATCTGCGGGAATACCACAATCAGCAGAGAAGGGGTTGATCAGCTGAAGTTCGGACAGGAGTCCGGCGGATTAAGTGGCGCGCCATTGAAACCAAAAGCAGACAGTCTGCTGACCGCAATGCGCGCACGGCTGCCTGATGAAATACCAATTATCGGTGTTGGCGGCATAACCTGCGGGCAGGATGCTGTTGATAAAGTCCAGGCTGGCGCTACGCTGGTACAGTTTTATACCGGTATGATTTATACCGGCCCGAAATTGATTAACGACTGTGTGGACAGCCTGCGCCGGCTGCCGTCGATGACCGGTTAATGATTCGTACCAATATTGATATCCAGCATCTGAACAGCTTCGGCCTACCCTGCCTGGCAGCAGGCTTTTGTCAGGTGGGCTCGCTGCAGGCGTTGACCAGCATCTGTGAAGATGCCGGCTTTAAGCACAGCCAGCGGTTGATACTAGGTGGCGGCAGCAATGTGGTCCTGGCTGGAGACTTTCCAGGCCTGGTGGTACAACCAGACTGGCACGGCATTCAAATCATCGACCAGGACAGCCAATCTGTAACCGTATCGGCCGGTGCCTCTGAAGTCTGGCACAAACTGGTTATCTGGAGTGTTGAACAGGGCTATTACGGCCTGGAAAATCTGGCTGCCATTCCCGGCTGGTGTGGTGCCGCACCGATGCAGAATATCGGCGCTTATGGTGCTGAGTTCAGTGATGTGTGCACCTCTGTCAGTTACATAGACCTGGATACGCTGAGTCAACACAGCCTTACCTCCGATCAATGCCAGTTTGACTACCGCACCAGCATTTTCAAAAAACCAACTGCACAAAACTGGCTGGTTACCGGTATTACGTTGCGCCTGCAGCGGCAGGGCAATTTGAACCTGGACTACCCGGGAGTTGCCGAAATGCTGCAGCGGCAGAACATTCAACAGCCTGCACCGGCAGATGTGGCTGCTGTTATTACTGCCATCAGGCAGCAGAAACTGCCAGACCCTGAAGTGCTTGGCAATGCCGGCAGTTTTTTTAAAAATCCGATCGTTTCCACTAACACAGTTGATGCCATACGGGCACTGCACCCTGATATGCCACACTGGGCCACTGGAAATAAAATAAAACTCAGCGCCGCCTGGCTGATCGAGCAATGTGGCTGGAAAGGTCACCGCAAAGGTCCAGTGGGCGTTCACCGGGATCACGCGCTGGTGCTGGTACATTACGGTAACGGCAGTGGTCGGCAATTGCTGGAACTGGCCGACTGCATAAAACAGGACGTTTTTGAGCAGTTTGGTATTGATTTACAGCCCGAACCGAAAATTATTCAAAACTGAAACCTATCGTCCTGACCTGGAGCACGCTATGTCTGCATTCACATCACCTCGATTTGTTCCTTTTTTCAGCTTCTTCCTGCTGTGCATTAGTCTATCTGCCTGCAATCAGGCCCCAGACAGCTCAACATCCGGCAATTCGCCGGCAGCCGAGCCTGTCATTTCTACCGAAAAAATACTCAATGATGTGACTGTTATGGCTTCAGATGAGTTTGGAGGCCGGGCACCGATGTCACACGGTGAAACGCTGACGCTGGATTTTATCGAACAGCGCTTTCAGGAACTTGGTTTAACACCGATGTTCGGCGATGATTTCCGTCAGGCAGTACCACTGGTCGCCATAACAACCGAACCCACTGCCGAAATGACCATAAACGCAATCGAGGGCGATTCAGGCGAACCACTGACACTGGCTTATGGAGAAAACATTATGCTGTGGTCGCAACGGCCTCAGGAACAGTTATCCATAGAAGCCAGTGAAATGGTTTTTGTCGGCTATGGCGTGGTTGCCCCGGAATATAACTGGAATGACTACGAGGGTGTCGATGTAACTGGCAAAACCGTCGTGATTCTGGTTAATGATCCGGGTTTTGCCAGTAGCAGCAATGAGCTGTTTGAGGGCCGTGCCATGACATACTACGGTCGCTGGACGTACAAATTCGAAGAAGCGGCCCGGCAGGGAGCAGCGGCGGCGTTAATCATTCATGATACGGAACCTGCCAGTTACCCCTGGGCTGTGGTATCCAACAGCTGGTCCGGGCCGCAGTTTCATTTAGACCTGGGAACCAATGACAGCAGCTTACTGCCCATGGAAGGCTGGCTGACACATGAAGCGGCTGTACAGCTGATAAACCTCTCCGGCTACAGTCTGACGGACTTGCAACAGGCAGCGCTGAGTGCTGATTTCCAGGCGCTGGAATTACCGTTGACGGCTACCAGCAGTATCCAGCAAAGTATTGAACGGGCGGAGTCCTATAATGTCGGCGCAGTTCTTGCTGGCAGCGAATCACCTGACGAATGGTTTATCTACATGGGTCACTGGGACCATATCGGAACCGACGATACAGCGCCGGAGGGCGTCGATAACATTTACAACGGTGCCGTTGATAATGCCACCGGGATTGCTGGTATTTTAGCGCTTGCAGAAGCTTTTGCAGCGGCACCGCAACCGCCGCTCCGTTCAGTTGCATTCCTGGCTGTTACCGCAGAAGAATCCGGCCTGCTTGGATCCGCACATTACGCGCAGCAGCCACCGCTGCCGATGAACCGGCATATCGGAGGAATCAACATTGATTCGATGAACGTCTATGGGCCGACTACCGATCTGGTTGCGGTAGGCTATGGCAAATCACAGATGGAAGATTATTTACGCAAGCATGCAGATAATCAACAGCGTATAGTTGCGCCTGAAGAACACCCTGAAGCAGGCGGTTTCTACCGTTCCGATCATTTCAATTTCGCCAAGCAAGGCGTGCCGGTATTATTTGCCGGTTCCGGCAGCAACCATATAGAACATGGCACCGCCTGGATGATTCAAAAACAAAAAGACTTTAACGCCAACCGTTACCACAAAGCAGCTGATGAAGTGCTGGATGATTGGGATTTATCCGGTATGCAGTTGGACCTGGCTCTGTTTTTTCACATAGGCTGGGATTTGACCAATAATAATGACTGGCCTGAATGGTATGCCGGCAATGAGTTCAAAGCCATTCGCGATCAAAGCCGCGGTCGATAACAAGCAATCTACCCGCAGGAGCACCCGCCGGAAAGGCCGGCGGGTGGATATCAACAGCAGTATCAGTCGTTAAATGTCATTCCACATAGTCTGTAATGACAAACCCCTGCAATGACTGCAGCCATTCAACCGTAACCTGTTGACCGGCTTCAGGGAAATCCGTCAGATCAAACGTCCCGCTTAGCCCACTGATAAACGGCTCACCCAGAGTAGTTACAGTAAATGTACCGGAGTCAATTTCAATATCATCTGCGAGCAGCCTGATGGTATGCTCGCCGTCTCCTAAAATCCCCAGATTGACCAGAATTCCAAAACCGTTATCGGTATCACCACAAGCATCCATGGTATCCGCCCTTGGTGTTCCATAGGCGGCTTCCACCAGGATGGAACCATCAATTTCCACTTCCACTCTGGCGGCATCACAAACCCAGCCGGAAATTGCCGTAATGCCGCTGGCGGTGTCCGGAGGGTTTTCCAGCAACCCCACCGAAGCCGTTGGCTCTTCCGTATCTCCCAGAATTATCGCGTGCACTGCTCCCCGGATGGAAATCCCCACATTCGGTTCCACCGAGTTAGTTTCCAGCACCGGACAACCTTCTCTGGCACCAGCGGTACTGTAGAAGGTACTGATATCACCGGACAGCTGTTCAATTACCATGGTCACCCGGGAACCCTGCTCAATCGCCAGGCGGCGAAAATCGAAGATGACCGGCACCGGCAGATCGGCAATGGAAAAATCATAGCTGGTCTCCGCGGTACCCAGCACATCACCACCAAAAGTACTGTCACGCACCGTCAGGCGATAACTCGCTGAACCCGGTGCTGTGACCTCAAAGAACAGATAAACCTTATCCAGAGTAAAACCCGAATAGGCACTGATAAGTATCCCCCGATTTAACCCGTCGCTGCCTCCCAAAGCATCGGGGACCACGCAGTTGTAGATTTCTTCAGCGCTCAGCTGAACTGGCAGGACCCACAGAAAAAGACATACAAAACCACTAATTATTCTCTTCATACTTATTCCTGCAGAATGATGCTAAATGCTTTTATGGTGTTCCGCTCTGACTAACCGGATCAATACACCAGGGGATTTATCAGGCTGTTGCCTGTCAACTTCATCTGTTGCACAGCTAGTCTGTGCTGTTTTATGAAGCCGATGGCATCATAACAGATACGCTTTTATTCTGAATAAATCCGGGCTGGACGATGACCTTGCCGGAGTAAAGGGCGATGCCAGATGCTTATGCGCAAGGTTATTGATACGTTGAATGAGCTAGAAGAACGCAAAGCTGGATAAGAGGAGCCTGCACAGCTCCCCGTGGGAGCTGTACAGAAATATTGACCGGTTACTCGGTAAATTCAGTAATCACAAATCCCTGCTGTGATTGTGACCACTCAACCGTTACGGTCTGCCCGCCTTCCGGGAAATCCGGCAGTATGAAACTGCCATCCGCACCTACCAGGAAAGGTACACCCAGCGTGGTCACTGTGAATGTACCTGATGCCACTTCGATCCCATCAGCCAGTAACCTGATGGTATGCGCACCGTCACCGAATATCGCCCAGTTGACCAGCAACCCGAAGCCGTTATTCGCATCTCCGCAGACTTCCATGGTATCTGCTCTCGGTGTGCCATAAGCGGCTTCCACCAGGATTGAACCATCAATTTCAACTTCGACGACATTGGCATCACACACCCATCCGGAGATCGTATTGATACCGCTGACATTGGCCCCGTCACCCGGATTTTCGAGGGAGGCTGTTGAGGCCATCGGTTCTTCTGACGCGCCGATGATAATCGCATGCACTACACCACGGTCGGTACTCAGCGGCGGTGTGGTGCCGTTGGTTTCGATAACCGGGCAACCTTCAGCGGCGCCCAAAGTGCTGTAAAACGTATTGGCATCGCCGGACAGCTGTTCAATCGCGAAGGTAATGCGTGAACCGGAGGTAATTGAAATACGGCCGAAATCAAACAGAACCGGTACCGGCAACCCGGTCATCGAAAATCCATAATCAGTCTCTGCTGTGCCCAGCAACTCACCGTCAAAGGTGTTATCACGCACTGTCAAACGATAACTGCCGCTGCCTACAGTATTGCTTTCAAAAAACAGATAAACCTGATCCAGCGTCTCACCGGGGTAAAAATCAATATAAAACCCTCGGCTGAGGTTGTCGCTGCTGCCAAGATTTTCAGGAACCACACAATTGATCAGTTCTTCCGCAAATGCCTGCATTGGTGCAATAAGCAATGCAAAGGCGATTAAACAAGCTTTGACTTTTTTCATAATGGCTCTCTCTTTCGTAATTTATCGTAATGTCTCAACTGTATGGCTTATCTGCCCAATGAGAATTGATGCGGCAGTTACCTGGATGACTTAGCTGTCACCGGGCTTGCAGCACCCATTGGAAACAACACCATTGCGCCGCTGGCAACAGCTCGCCTGTTTAAGACCGGCTGCAGGATTAGGCGACGCTTACGTCAGTTTCATGACAATAGAAGTAGAGTATCGCTCAACTGCTCAACTTTCTGTCATGCAGACTACTTGCTCACTAGTATATAAAACAGTACCCCGAATCATTTAGAGCATCATTTACCTAGACCAAAGTACTAACCACAGACGGTTCCGGCTTCGCTATCCAGCTCAGGCAGTAAATCCTAAAACGATCCCTGGTTTATCAGAGAATTCAACATACCCTGATCATAATGGGTTGAACCGCCGGGGAATGAAATCAGGCCGGTTTCATAAATATTGAAATTACGCCGGAAACCACCGACATCCAGTTTGGCGTCAATCTCGTACTCAAATCCACTGCGCGGGCGGCTGAATAAATCAGCAATCAGCCCCAGACCACTCAGCAGATCAGGGTTGGCATTGACACTGAAACCGGCTTCGCTGAATCCTTCTATCACCGGCAGCTCATTGGTCGCGCCGGTGAACAACCGATGACCTTCCAGATGCAATGTGTAAAACACACCATTCAGATGAATCGGACTGCGGTTGGGATTAACGATATTTAGATCAATGACAAAATTGGGAATATTTCCGGCAGATGGTACTGCCCGCACCCCTTGCACCACAATTTCCGGCTCATCCTGCCCGTAAAAACCACCACAGGCACTCAACAGCGATGCAATGACCAACATACTGACCGCAATTATTCTTTTTTTCATAACCTCTGCTCCTGACCGATAACGGATCAATTATCAAAATAGTTTAACTTAAGCAGTTGGCGAATCCATCAACTGCATTAATATTGGTGGGTATCCAGATGGGATGTGAAGTCATGTCAAGCTGACTTCAGCTGTTCAGTATGGCCAACATCTGCTGATTATCCTGCTGACCGGCAATATCTCTGACATTGGTTCCATTACTGTCCACCAGGTCCAAATCAGCGCCTGCGTCCAGCAACGATCTGACCAGTGGGATATCCTTGTTCCAAACCGCATAAAACAATGGTGCCCAACCGTCATCACCCTGCTGATTGACTTCAGCACCATGTGCCATCAATAACTCTGCCAGAGCGTGATGGCGGTTATGTACTGCGGCCATTAATGCACTGCGGCCAGTAGCATTGGCCCGGTTCGGGTCAGCTCCTGCAACCAGCAGTGCTTCTGCAATTTCAACATGACCTGAGATCGCGCTTATCAGCAAAGGTGTCCAATCATCATCATTGGAAATATTCGGCGAAGCGCCCTTTGCCAGTAACCGGCGCACCCATTGCAGATGGTTCCTTTCCGCCAGCAGAGCCAATGCAGAATCACCATTGCCGGTTCGCCATTGCATTAGTGATGCTGCATTTTGATCCAGCCAGTTAAAGTCATTATTTTCCAGGGCCCGGATAAACTCGTCCTGAGTTGGTTGTGGTGCCTGTTGAACATCCAGATCTTGAACAACTGCGTTTTGAGTGGCCGTATCGTCAGCGGAAGAACTCCCCACCGCCTGATTATCATCAGCATTTTGCGCCCGATTCAGAGACGCTTGTGTTCCATTGGTTTCAGGTTGTTGAGATTGTCTTTCGGTCAGCTCTCTAAGCCAGTCAGATTCAACATGATAATCCCAGATTTCCGAGGGTAACGCTGCCTGCGGACTATCAGCCTCGGCAACCATACGCTGATTATCGGAATGAATAGCCACAACCGGCTCAATTTCGGATTGCCTGGTTGATTGCCGCTCAGCTTTGTCGAACCACCACCACCCCACTGCTGCCAGCACACCCAGGCATGCTGTGAACCATAACCGGCTGCCGGACCGCTGCTTGAAGTTATCGTGCGATCCATCATGAATATAAATATCAACACTTTTTCCGGCTGTTTCCAGCTGTTGTTGAATAAGTACCCGCTCTAACAACTGCTGATCAACGGCAGCAATCACATATAACGCTTTTGCCGCCTGTTTCTTATCGGATGCCCATTGAATTAACCTGGATAGTATCTCGGAACTGGATGGCTCAAGCAGCCGCAAAACCACCAGGTCCCGGCGGTTCAACTGATTCAGATGATGACCCCATTCATACAGATCCAGCACATTATCGTGTGGTAACTCAATGTTATGCTGCTGGACAAATGCGTCCCGCATGCGGGTAAGGCAGTCATTCCAGCGGGGTGACTTTAGCTGTAGCAATACCGGCAGTCCGGAAAAACTGATACTGTTTCTGTATTTGTTCCGGACCGGATTCACCAGTTGTCCGCTGTAGTGCATATCCTGCACAGGAACAATGGTCAAATGTGGCAAACGCATTGTGACAACTTCCAGCCGGGTCGATTGATCAGCTGTTCAAAATGACAATTTCCACTCGGCGGTTTCTTGATCTTGCCTGCTCAGCGTCCTGCCCACCTGCAGCTGCACTTAATTCAACCGGTCTTGTTTCTCCGAAGCCAATAGCTTCCAGGCGCTCACGCTTGATTCCGCTGAAGGCGAGAATCTCAAGCACATTATCAGCACGCTCCTGAGATAGCGCGAGATTGTATTGCTCATCACCGACATCGTCGCTATGTCCTTCAACCGACAATTGACGGGAACTGGTGCTGGGCCGCGTCAGAATTTCTGACACCTCGCCCAGTTTTTCACGTGCAGCCAGCGTCAGGTCAGCGCTATCGAATTCAAAAAACACCAATGGTACATTCACCACCAGACCGCGGTCTGTTTCGGTTACTGTGAATTCCGTATTATCGAATTCTTTGATCAGATCTTTGTTGGTCAACGGCGCGACACAGCCGGCCAACAATGCAAAGCCCATTACGGCCGGCAAAAGCTTAATCAGTTTCATTCCCTAATCTCCTGGACTGGAACTTCAGTCTAGCAGCAGGGCTTTAGATAAAGGGTCAGAACTTGTTACAGCAACCAGCGCTTATTTTTCACCAATCAGCAGCTCCTCAGCCGCTGCTATTACATCGTCTACATCAGGCAATACCAGGTTGGCCGCAGCGCCCAGCGGAATATAGGTATCCAGACCTGAAACACGTTTGATCGGCTTGCCGCCCAGCCCATGGCGCTGCAACACCGTAATGATGCCTTCACCTACACCTCCACTGCAGCGACCCTCATCAAGAATCAGGATATTGCCGCAAGCTTCAGCATGCTCAACAATCTGCAGCTCATTGAGTGGCTGCAACCAGCGCAGATCAAGTATACGAACCTCCTGCTGATATTTTTCCTGCAGCTGCTGGGCAGCCTGCAGTGACATAGGCACGCCATTGCCATAGGTAATAATCAGTAAATCGCTGGCTTCCGGGAAATACACTCTGCCCTGCCCCAGGGCAATATGCTTACCTGGTTCCGGATAGGCAAAACACCAGCCACTGTCGCCTTCCTGATAGAGATCTTTGGTCATATACAGGGCGATCGGTTCAAGGAATGCACAAACGCGACCATCGGTTTTAGCCAGCGCCATCAGCGTTCGTAACATCAGCACTGCATCATCGCCGCGTGAAGGACAGGCAATGATCAAACCGGGAATATCACGCAGTGCGGTAATTGAATTGTCGTTATGAAAATGCCCGCCGAATCCTTTCTGATAACCCAGAGATGCAATCCGCATGACCATCGGATTACTGAACTGATTATTGGAGAAAAACTGCAGCGAGCATGCCTCCCCGCGGACCTGATCGCAGGCATTGTGGAAATAAGCCAGATACTGGATCTCCGGAACCGGCAGATAGCCCATCGAAGCATAGCCCTGCGCCAACCCCAGTATGCTTTGCTCATCCAGCAGAGTGTTGAACACTCTGGCTCCTCCAAAGCGCTTGTATAGACCTTTGGTGACGGTATAGACACCGCCCTTTTGGGCAACATCCTCACCGAATATCAGACTCTCTCCGTGCTGGGCAAGCAAGTCCATCAGAGCCCAGTTAAGCAGAACCGCTAAATGTTTACGCGGGCGTTTCTCCGGCAGGCGTTGATCAAATACCCGCAGGCGGACTTCTTCATCAGCACACTGCTGGGCAAGATGCATCACCCGGTCAGGGTGCCAGGGAGCCAATGGCGCCATCACCTGATCAGCGGTTTCCAGGCGTGGTTCGTTATCTGCACGGTCTGCTGCATTCAGGCAGCGCTGGTGCATGGCCATATAGCGGTCCAGAATCTGCTGCGGCCGGAGCAACCCGCGAACCACCAGCAGTTCTGCTGTGCGCAGTAAGGGGTCCAGTGCTTCAGCAGCCTGCAACTCTGCAGGGCGGCGGTAATCGACCTCAAAATCAGTGCCGGCATGACCCATCAGACGGGTAGCCCGCAAGTGCAGAAAGACCGGCCTGCGTCGTTTACGGCAATCGTCAATGGCTGCTTTGACCGGATCATGACCTGCAGCCAGATCCAGACTATCGGCTGCCATATACTCCAGCCCATGGCGATTGGAAAAGTTACTGGCCACCCAGCCTTCAGGACTTTTAACCGATATACCCAGGCCATTGTCTTCGCAAACAAACAAAATCGGCACAGGCAGGCCCTGATGGGCCGCCCATTGAGCCATGTTGAAGGCGCCCTGAGCCGTTGAATGGTTTGCGCTGGCATCACCAAAACTGCAGATCACAATACTGTCTTCAGGAATTTCCAGGGTATGCCCGACACGTTTTGCATGAGCTATCGCCAGTGCTGCGCCCACTGCCTTGGGTAGATGACTGGCAATGGTGCTGGTCTGCGGCTGCACCCATAATGCCTTGCTGCCCCAGACCTTATGCCTTCCGCCGGAAGCCGGGTCATTGCGGCTTGCTGCAAATGACAAAGCTGTATCTCGGATAAAATCCACACCGCCAAGCTGAGAGCGCGCTGCCATAAATGCACCGCTACGGTAATGCAGATATGCAGGATCGGTAGTCCGGCTTAAATAACCCAATAAAGCGTTGCCTTCATGGCCGGAGCTGCCGATGGTGTAGAACACTTTATTTTCCAGGCGCTTGATTCGCGCCATCAAATCCATCTGTCTGGATTGCAACTGACAGTCAAACAGGCTTAACAGTGCCTGGTCATCCAGATCTGATTCTGCAGAAGGATGAATTTCAGCACTTTCCAGCGCCTGCACATGTGCGATGAAATTCTGATCAACAACTTCAGCACGGTTGATGTTTTTGCTGGGTGATGCCGGCGCAGCAGCTTGTGCCATAGCCATGATGATATTCCTTGTAGGGGTTACTGCGGCGATCCGCTAAAAAGCGTTATGGCCGGTCAACTCACGGCCTACCACCAGCTGGTGTACCGTTTCAGTACCTTCATAGGTGATAACACTTTCCAGGTTCAGCATGTGCCGTACAGGAACATATTCCAGGGTAATACCGCTGCCACCCAGCAGGTCGCGTGCATCACGGGCAATGTCCAATGCCAGCCTCACGTTGTTCCATTTGGCCAGGCTCACCTGAGTCGGTTTCATCGTACCGGCATCTTTCAGGCGGCCGAGCTGTAATGCCAGCAACTGTCCGGTGGTGATCCGTCGGGCCATGTCCGCCAGACGGATCTGAACGGTTTGCGTAGCTGCCAGCGGCCGCTGGAACAGTTTGCGGTCGGCCACGTAATCCAATACTTCAGAATAGCAGGCAATGGCAGAGCCTATCGGTCCCCAGCTGATTCCGTAACGAGCCTGGGTCAGACAACCCAACGGGCCTTTCAGGCCGATAACATTGGGTAAACGGCTGCTGTCGGGCACCCGGACATTATCAAAATACAGCTCGGAAGTTACCGATGCCCGCAACGACATCTTGGCGTGGATATCACGCGCCTCAAATCCGGGCATGCCTTTTTCCAGAATAAAACCCTGTACTCCATCATCGGTATGCGCCCAGACAATCGCTATATCAGCAATGGTGCCGTTGGTGATCCACATCTTCGAGCCATTGATGATCCAGTCATCACCGTCCTTTTTAGCCCATGTGTTCATATTCATGGGGTCAGAACCACCATGTGATTCAGTCAGTCCGAAACAACCGATCACTTTGCCTGCCGCCATATCAGGCAGCCAGCGTTGACGCTGCTCTTCCGATCCATAAGCATAAATTGGATACATACACAGGCTGGACTGCACCGATACAAAGCTGCGGATTCCGCTGTCACAGCGTTCCAGTTCCTGACAGATCAGACCATAGGCCACCGAATTGAGACCGGCGCAACCATAACCTTCTATTGAACTTCCCAGCAGCCCCAATTCCGCAAATTCAGGAACCAGTTCACTGGGGAAACGTCCCTCATCAAAACACTCGGCAATGATGGGTATGGCCTTTTCGTCAACAAAACGGGCAACGGTATCCTGAATCAGGCATTCGTCTTCGGTTAACAGGCTGCGTATATCGTATAAATCGGTCGGGTTTAGCTGGCTCATGGCGGCTGTTGCTGTATCTCAAACTAAACCCGGTATTGTAGGCATTTAACAACACTCAGTCACCTTTAAGCATCATATATAAAGTCTTAGTGCCTGATTATGCAATCGCCTGACCCACAGGCAGTGTGTATAGCGCTTTTTGATTGATATGCTTTGCGAACCAGTAATCTAATTAGCTAATGTAGAAAAGTGCCACCCAAACTGAACAAGCCCGAGTATCAGCCGTCATAACAGGCAGGCATGCAAAAACCATAACCATGAACAAATCAGTTATCCGAAATGTTGTTACCGGAATTTTGATTGCCGGTCTGGCCAGTGCCTGTACCTGGGTGCCCCTGGAAACCCACGGCGCAACCGTCGAAGTTGCCAGCCGGAACCAGGATCTTTCCAGCTGTCAAAAACTGGGGGAGACTACCGTCAGCGTTAAGCATAAAATATGGTTTTATGAACGCAACCAGTCCAAAGTGAATACCGAGCTGGAAAATCTGGCCAGAAATGAAGCAGCGGAGCAAAATGCAGATACTGTGCAGGCTATTGCACCGGCAAGTAATGGCAAACAGGCTTTCCGAATTTACGACTGCCTGGTTTAAAGCATTGCTCAATACCAACCAGCAGTCTCACAAATGCTGAACTAATTATGGAACCAAGAAAGCTAGTTGAAGCATGGGTAGAAGCATTTAATAAAGCAGATGCTGAGCTCATTTCCAGTTTCTATACAGACGATGCAATCAATCATCAGGTAGCGAATCGGAAAATCATCGGCAAAGATGCCATCCGAGCAATGTTTGATGAGGAATTTGCAGCTGCTGAAATGGTTTGTATCGTGGAAAATATTTTTCAGGATGGTGAGTGGGCCATTCTGGAATGGAAAGATCCTTTAGGACTGCGTGGTTGTGGTTTCTTCCAGATCATTGATGGAAAGATTAAATTTCAAAGAGGCTATTGGGACAAACTGTCATTCCTGAAACAACATGGGCTTCCCATTCCTCATGAATAGCTGAGATATCAGCGCAATCAGTCAAAACTGCATTTATCCACAATAACTTTATTGCTTATGTCTTACCGCTATAGGAATATTCGACCTGCCAAACCCTGTGATGCAGTGACGCTAAGTGATCTGGCGTTGCGCTCCAAAGCTTATTGGGGATATTCAACAGAGTTTATTGAAGCCTGTCGAGATGAGCTTAGTTATACACCGGAACAGATAACCGATAAGCAATCGGACTTTCAGGTATTGGAAACCTCGGATGTCATCATTGCATTTTATAAATTGGATGCCCAACCGGGAAAAAATTTTGAGTTGGAAGCTTTATTTGTTGATCCTGACTGGATCGGACAGGGAATAGGAAGGGATTTGCTTGATCATGCAAAAATGATGGCCGTTCACAAGGGTGGACAGTCCATAACCGTGCAAAGTGATCCCAATGCCGTAGCCTTTTATCAGTCAGCCGGTGGTGTTATTACCGGCACAGAGAGTTCAGGCAGTATTCCAGGAAGAACTTTGCCGTTACTGACAATTCCTCTGAAATCAGCCGTAACGGGCTAACAAATCTGGTCAGGAAGCAGTTACAGCCCTGCCAATGGCAGGTTTATCCCGGCAGCTATACCTGCAACCACCACAGTTGGAATCGCGGCATACAGCCACCAGCGTAACAACGGCTTATATTCAGGGATGTTTCTTGCAGTCAGAAAATCCTGCAAAGCATCACTGGTAACCCTGACTTTGGTGCCGATAGCCACTGTCTGCAACTGGCGCTGGTCAATCTCATAATTGATATCTTCAATATCTACCCGCAGATAACGCGCCACTTCCGGAATGGTAAATAGTGTTTTCTTCATGCGTCCATATCCTGTCATTAACCAGTATGGCCAGCATAAACCGGTAAAGTTCAACCCAGCCTGAATAAGAAACTGACGCAATTTTCATGCTTCTAAATCGTGTACCTCTTTCCAGATGCGCTCTGCTCAGTTTGAGCTTTGATGCTTGCCGACTTTGCTCCATTGCGCCTGGGCACGTTGGATCAACTGTTCAGCATTCATCAGCCAGGTCTCTTTAGCAGCCGGGAAAACGAACAGATACAAACGCCCATCATGAATGGCCCAGGCTCCAGGGTTGGGTGGAATGGCAGCTCCGTGCGCTATGGTTAATGAACCAAAGCCACCAAATTGTGGTGCATACTGCAGTGGATCACTACGGAACAGTTCAAGATTCTGCGGACTGGAAAAATACCACGTCACTCCACTCCATTGGTAGGAATGCTCAGGCTTTCCGGCAACCATCTGCTGATCGGTAAAGTATGCCACTACATCGACTCCACGCACTGCTGCACCGTCAACCGCAAACACCGGTTGTTCAGCAATCCCCAATGAATGGATTGCCAAACAACATATAAATATTAAAACTCTCATTGCTGTTCTCCCTGGCGCTGGTTCTGCCATTGTCTGTATCGTTGCACTGCATTGGCGTAAGCTGCCTGGGCCCGCTGGATATTGATATCCGGGTTGTAGCGCCAGGTCTCGGTAACTTCATGATTCTGATTCAACACCAGCTGCCCGTCATGCATGCTCCATGCCGTTGGGTCAGAAGGAACCAGCGCCCCGTGTGCAGCACCCAGACCACAGAACCCTCCGAACATCGGCTGGTAACTTTCCGGAGAACGGATAAACAATTCACGATTTGTCTGACTGGAAAAATGCCAATCAACGCCACCCCATCGGTAGGAAAATGCCGGATCACCCTGCGCCGGCTGCCGATCGATGAAATAGGCCACCACATCATATCCGCCCAGGGCCACACCACCGGGTGAATAAACCGGCTCATCAGCCAATATTGGAGTCGTGCTGACCAGGCAGACAATTAAAATAAATAAACAACGGGTCAATTTCACCTGAATCTCCTTGCTGAACTCATCTCGGCCGCAAATATCTCAAAGCGGCTCTGAAATAACTTGAGAATTACTTGCGAAATAGTTGCGATGTATACATCAGGATGTTTTTATCCACGCATTGTCGCTGTACAAGTCACCCATCAGCCTGGTGCACAACAGTTCGATACGCCTGGCAGACCACCGCTAACATTTTCCCTGAGATGAGTTACACTCTGCCTATGACGCTGGAAACAACACTCACTGATATACAGGTTCGAATTCTGGGCTGTTTAATTGAAAAACAGCACACCACACCGGACCAATACCCGTTAACCCTCAATGCACTGAAAAATGCCTGCAATCAGAAAACCAGCCGTGTGCCGGTGGTTAGTTACTATGAGGGTGAAATCGGTGCCGCACTGAATGAGCTGGAAAGCTTGGACCTGGTTGTTAAAGCATGGTCTGCACGGGCACCAAAGTATGAGCACAAGCTCCCGCGTGAGCTGGACATTCAAAGCTCTGCTACAGCAGTATTATGTGCGTTGATGTTGCGCGGACCGCAAACGGCCGGTGAATTGCGCAACCACACTCAGCGTATTCATCAATTTGATGACATCGATGATGTTGAATACGTGCTTGGCAGATTATGCCGGCGCGAGCCTGCTCTGGCCATGAAACTGCCCAAACAGCCCGGCCAGAAAGAAGAACGGTTTGTTCATTTACTGGCGGGCGAGCCGGATATAGAAGCGATGTCGGCTGCAGTGGTGATGCAATCACAGTCCCCACTGGAACAACGGGTCAGTGAGCTTGAACAGACAGTTAAGCAGCTTCAGGAAAAAATCGAGCAACTGGAAGCTGGTATTAGCGATTGAAGTCTGCCCTAAGACAGTGTGTTCAAACATACCTCCCTGATTATCAGCAGGACTTTCGGCACTTACAAACTATTTGCGAATAAGCTTAAATTGAAGCTGGAGAAAGCAATGATCAGGAGGTGCGATGGGTATTTTTCTGAGCGATCTCTGGCGTTGGATTACTCACCAACCCGATCAGCGCCGTGTGCCTTTGAACATCAAAGATTCAGATAAACCCAATACCGGCTCGTACATCAAAAAAAGGCGTCTTAATCGCCGAATCATCATGCGCAGAAATGCTCACAACCGATTATCCACTATTGCCAGAAATGGCCCATGGCGGGGCTGAAAAAAATTCAACCCGGTGGAATGGACTGCCTCACCAGTGCCGGATAGCGCACTGCCAGACCGATTCCGCGCATTGCAAAAAATACCAGAAAAGCCAGCCACAGGCCCCGGTTGCCCAAGGCCGTGGTTAACCAGTATAACAATGGCACAAAGACTAAAAATGCCAGCAGCATGGTCCACATCATATCCGCAGTTCGGGTAGCGCCGATAAAAATACCATCGTACTGATAGCTCCATACGGCGATGACCGGCAACATTGCAAACAGCAGCATCTGCTGACCCGCAGACGTTTGCACTGGAACCTGATCGGTCAACCCGGCAATAATGTCATGCCCGAACCAGGCAAATACCGCTGCATAGATAATGCTCATTGATACTGCCCAGCCTGTTGTCAGGTTTACAAACTGCCGCAACCGCACCCTGCTTTGCCGTCCAATAGCATCACCGACATGAGCCTCTGCAGCATAAGCCATCGCATCCAGGCCCAGTGCAATTAAAGTGGTAAATGTCAGCAGCACATGATTAGCTGCCAGCGTCACCTCGCCCAACTGCGTACTGGTACGGTATACCAGCGCAAAAGCCCCCAGCAGAAACAGCGTACGGATAAACAGATAAGCATTCACGGCAAGCAACCGGCGAAACGCATCCAGCCGCCAGAACCGCTGCTGCATCAATTGCCGGAATAAGGTTTTTCCGCGGACACCGAACAATATGCCTATAGCCACCAGCCCTGCCAGCCATTCGGCGATTAGACTGCCCATGGCAACACCTTCAACGCCCCAACCCAGCACAACCACAAACAGCAGATTTAATCCGGCGTTGGTGATATTCAGAATCAACTCCAGCACCAATGCCGTTCTGGCACGCTGTGTGCCGATCAAAAAGCCCACTACTGCTACCCGGGCCAATACAACCGGCACCGCCCAGATACGGATATTCAGATATTCATGCACGTGTCCGGCCAATGCCTCACCGGGTGCAAATACCGCAAATGCCAGCAGCAGCACCGGCACCTGCAGAATCAATAGCCCCAGACCGATAAAAATACCCAGCAGAACGCTGCGCAGTGTTATCAGGTTAATTCGCTTCTGATCATCAGCACCAAACGCCTGCGCCACCATACCGGTGGTGCTCATCCGCAGGAAACCAAAAGCCCAGTAAATATAGGAAAACACAAAACCGGCCAGCGCAATGGCGCCCAGCAAGGCCGGATCGGGCAGATGGCCGATAGCCCAGGTGTCAACAATGGCCACCAGCGGACCGGAAGAATTGGCTATCAGCGCCGGGCCGGCTATTCGCCAGATATCACGATGGGGGTTAGCTGCAAGCATAGCGCGTCATTATCCCGCATTTAGCACATCATTGTGCAGTTCACTTCTACTGATTCTTTTGAGTATTTATTGCTGGCTTGTGAGCCTGTTCATAGCTCGATTACGGGTTAATAAATATCAACCTATGCGTATTGGCGCCATAGGCCCTGAGTATAACCATCATCTAGGAGGTTTGTGATGTCAATTGCAAGAGCCAGTCGTTATAAAAAATCGCTGGAATTAAATTACATCTCGAATGTAATAAACCAATTATTCTTTCAATCAAAGAACTCGTTTTTTTTGAATATCGTTTTACTATTTATATTAGGTATATTCTTATTACCCGGCAATCCGGCTTTTGCCAGTTTTGACCTATGTGAAGAGGACGGTGGAACGGCAGTTTGTACTGAACCAGAGGCTGGACCATATACCTATTCCTACTCAGTTCCTCATATGCAGCTTCCTTTTCCAAATGACTGCGGAGGAACTGCCAGCGAGGGAGCAATGGCGGACTGCCTTATTGAAGAAACCACTGCACTGCATAACCTTTGCAGCGCGAACATTAGAATACCACCATGGCTTCCACTGCCAGAAGGGTCTGCATCAGGCGTCATCAATATCAATGACCCGATAGGGGGAGACTATGTGCTTGGCTTTGATCTGAGCACAGAGACATCTCAAAGAAAGGTGGATACAGAATTTGATGGTTATTTTCCGACTGACTGTAGCTTATACACTTGGGAACAACTTCAATTCTTTCGCCTTCGTACCGTTGAATGCCCTGTAGGGTTTGGTATCAACTCTGCTACACAACCTTCCAGAGCCTATTGTTACAGGCTTCAAAACGAACCAGATCCAGACAAAAATCTGGCTTGCCCTGTTGGCTCAGGGATGCGTGGCAGTTCAACCAACACAGGCACCGGCAATAAATACCATAATGAAACAGACTTCAACTCTACGGGCATTGGTGATCTTGAATTCCAACGGCATTACAACAGTTCAAGACACAAAAGCATTCGCAACTGGGCCACTCATAGACTAACCAAAATGGGCTCAAACTGGTCTACCAACTTTGACCGCCTGATCGTCCCTCCACAATCCACCTATATCCCTACGGCTCATGCCTATCGTCCGGACGGTAATGTCTACCGCTTTAAAAAGCAGCCCAACGGTGAATTTGCGAGTGACAGTGATGTTACAGATCGCCTGGAGCCCATCCTGGATACAGCAGGCAATGCAATCGGCTGGCTCTACTACAACAGCGACAACAGCATTGAACATTATGACGCTTTCGGCGAATTGACCGTGTTGGAATCTGCCGATGGCTTCCAGACCACACTGGAATACACAGATGGTCAATTAACCCGTGCTATTGATCCTCAGGGACGTGAGCTTACATTTACATATAACACCAGTGGCTGGATAGACAGTGTAGACACCCCCGATGGTTTGTTGAGCTATACATACGACGCCAACGATAACCTCACCAGCATTACCTACCCCGACAATAGTGTAAAGATTTATCACTATGAGGATAGCAATAACCCATTTTCATTAACCGGCATCACTGACGAACGCGGTCATCGTTATTCTACGTTCACTTATGATTTAGATGGAAGAGTAATCATCAGTGAACACAGTGGAGGAGCTGATCGAACCGAATTTAACTATATCAATGACGAAGTCACAGTAGTCACGCATCCACTTGGGTATGAAGAAATTGTCGCGACCAATTTGATTAAAGGTGTTAGGCGTCATGTAAGCTCCAGTGGCCCTGGCTGCTCGACATGCGGGGATAATGCCTCAACTACAACTTATGATAGCAATGGCTTCAAGGATGTGGTGACGGATTTCAACGGCAATATCACTGATTATGATCATAACCCACAAGGGCTGGAAACCAGACGAATTGAAGCAGTTGGTTCCAGCGTGGAACGCACTATAACTACACATTGGCACCCAGACTTCAGGTTGCCTATTGAAATCAATCAGCCAAACAAACGTAATATCAACTACACCTATAACAATCGACGTCAAATTCTGACCAGTACAGAAACAGATATATCCGGTAATATTTCACGAACGTCATCTTATAACTACTGCGAAGCTGCAGATGTTGCCAATGCAACTTCAACAGGTTGCCCAATCATTGGATTGCTGAAGTCAGTAGATGGCCCTAGGACCGATGTTGCAGATATCACTACATATCGTTATTACACCACTGATACTACCGATTACAGAATCGGAGATTTGCATACGATCACCAATGCACTGGGTCAAGTCACAGAGCATCTGAAATATGATGCCGCCGGTCGTGCTCTGGAGATATCCGATACGAATAATATATTGACCACACTTACATATCACCAGCGCGGCTGGCCAACATCAATCACGAAAGCTGCTTTGACCACTAGTATTCAATACGATGAAAATGGGCAACTGTCACGCATCACACAGCCTAATGGCGCATTCATCAACGCAGAATACGATAATGCACATCGCCTAACGACGATAACAGACAACTTAGGCAATCGTATTGAGTATGTCCTCGATGCCGCCGGCAACCGAACCCTTGAAAGCACCAAAGATTCCACTGGCTTGCTGAAACAACAGGTGCAACGTGTTTTCAACGATCTCAGCCGAATGACTCAACTTACAGATGGCGTAAACAATTCAATTGATTATCTATATGACAGTCAGGGTAATAACACATCGATCACCGACTCTCTTGGAGATGAAGCTCAATTCCAATTTGACGCCTTGAATCGGGTCATGCAGATGGTTGATGCTGCCTTAGGCAATGTAAGCTACGATTATGACGGGAGGGATAACCTGACTAAAGTAACTGATCAGCGCGGTCTGGAAACAGCTTATAAAGTCAATGGTTTGAATAATAATGAAGAGCTGGATAGCCCTGAAACCGGACTTACCCGATACACATTTGATGATGCTGGAAACCGCATATCAAAAACTGACGCTCGCAATGTGACGGTTCAATATGAATATGATGCACTTAACCGTTTGACCCTGATAGATTATCCGGGGATATCTCTGGATACTCATCTGGAGTACGATGACGGTCCGTTCGGAAAAGGCAAACTGACTCGGATGATTGATGCTTCAGGAGCAACAATTTATTCCTACGATCAAATTGGTAATCTGATTTCTGAAACGCGCACAATAGGTAACTCAAGTTTTACCATTGCTTATAATTTCGACAGCTCTAATCAACTGCAATCCATTACCTACCCGTCCGGGCAAGTAATTGAACATCAGTTCGATGCCTTTGGCCGAATTAAAGATATCACCCGTATTAACCAGTCAAGCAGCGAAAACATAGTCTCCAATGTTACATATAACCCCTTTGGCCAAGCTAACGGTTGGCTTTTTGGAAATGGCATTACAGCAAGCAGAAATTACGACTTGGCTTATCGAATTGATGAAGTCCTGCACGGCAGTTTACTGCAACAGGATTTTGATTATTATCCAACTGGCAATATCAGCAATATCACAAATATTCTCGATGCAACCAGCAGTCAAACTTTCAACTATGACAGCATGTACCGCTTAACTTCTGCGAATGGTGTATATGGATCACAATCATTTCAATACGATGCGGTTGGAAATCGCCTGGAGCTGATAGCCAATACTCAATCCACTTCATATGACTATGCCAGTGATGCCAACAGGCTGGTGTCCATCAATGGAATGAGTATTGTTATGGATGCTGTAGGTAACACATTGCAGGATGCCAATCATTCCTATGCTTATGATTCCCGTAACAGAATGTTCCTGATGGATAATGGACAAGCCCAGTATGAATACAATGGATTCGGTGAGCGCGTCAAAAAAGACCATAACGGCAAAGTAACCTACTTTGTCTATAACCAGCAGGGGAACCTGCTGGGAGAATACACAGCAGATGGAACTGCCATTCGGGAATATATAATTCTCAATGGATCTCCTGTTGCTGTTATTGATTTCGCTGAAGCCAGCATGCCTCCACTGGAGTATATAGTGGATGAGGAGTCAGCTGTAGCGACAGGTAACTGGCGTGAAATCGTCTCGCTGTCCAGTCAGGCCTATCAACAGGATTTCTACTTCTCACCTGGTGATCGCGGATATGTTCTCCGCTGGAATGTACAACCTGCTGCAGGGGAATATCTCACTTATTTCATGTGGCCATTAGGTTATGCAGCAAGCAGCGTCGACTACAAAATCTCACACAATGGTCTTATCGATATAAGCACCCAGGATCAAAATAATAATGCCGGCCAATGGAATTATGCCGGAACCTATTTTTTCAGCGGAACTGGAAATGAATATATCGAAATCGATGACAGCAGTGGAAGAACATCAGCAGATGCCATTCGCCTGCTTGAAGCCAACCCAAGTCAATCTGTATCAACCACAGTTCACTATGTACACACAGATCATTTAGGTACACCCAGAGTAGTTAGTGATGATCAGGGCTCAGCCATTTGGCAGTGGGATAGTGAACCGTTCGGCAATGGCGCCCCTGATCAGGATGCCGATGGAGATGGAATAAGTTATATCTTTAACTTGAGATTGCCAGGTCAATATTATGATGCTGAAAGTGGGCAGCATTACAACTATTTCAGAGACTATGATCCCTCCATTGGCCGATATACACAAAGCGACCCGATTGGACTCTCAGGTGGCCTTAATACCTATATATATTCAGGGGCCAACCCTGTAAACAATAGTGACCCAAGTGGATTAAGGTTTGATTCTAAGGTATTTGAACGCCTTTGCCATATATCGGGCACTTGTCCAGATGACACAACCAACTTCGAGTGCAGTTGCTCACCAATAGCAAGTGCTGCTAACTATACAATTAATGGAGAAACCGGAGAGGTCACTCGGACACTACTACCCAATTTCGGCTTTAATCTAGAATGCTGCTGTGAGGAAGACTCAGATTGTAACTCTTCAAAGGAAAACATCAGTATTGGGTTCCGTGCATTTGGTATTTCAATATCGTCTGATGCAGGTAAGGTTCGTCAAAAGGTGTGTTTCACTGTAGGAATTACAGCCGGATACCCTCTGGATAAAGAAACAAGCAAGGATTTCAAATAAGCAGAGATTATTATCGGCATATTAATCAACTATCAGTATCACCCAGGTATTACCTGGGTGATCGAATATCCAGAATTGATCAAATTCCACACCGGTAATCCAAGCTGCAATTATCCTTGTTTTTAGAAAGTACCAGGTCAAAAAAGTGAGCTCAGTTGTAGCACAATAGGCTAGAACATTAATGATTCATTACATGGAAGCTCTATTCCATCAGCAATCAATGCCACAACACCCGTCATTGAGAACGCCTGATCTCAGCAATCCAGATTGGAGGTATTGGGCTCTATAGTGACAATTGCCATTATGGTTATAACTGTTCACCGACCTACTTTTACTGCCACATTCTCTTTGTACCAAGCTGAGTGCAATCAAAGCATTCACGATTATCACTGCATTACTATCGATATCATCAGCAACGCTAACCAGAGTTCTTGACCTGTAACAATGCCATTGATGAATTGGCTTGATCACATCTAGCAAATTGGCAACAACCACTCAAATTCTGAACACAATATTTTTGTTGAATTCCAAAGGGTACTGTCGCCTATCAGTATCGTGCAGCCAATAAAAGGCAACAGCCGGCTGCATTAATAACAATAAGTCCATGTTTTTGATGGAGAAAACCATGACAGCCAATAATATCTCGCAGGCCATCAGGTACCTATTATTGCTGGTTTGCTGGACCTGGGGAACAGCGATTTGGGCGAATACGCCTGTATCCTTTCTTGCCAATATAGACCCCGGCAGTTCTCAGACCACCTTCACGGTAAAAGTCGGATCCGACCAGATTACCAGTGTCGATCTGAACCACATGCTAAGACCAGGTGGCGGAAGAACGCTTACTATCACCTCGATTCACGGGACACTCAGTGATGAGCTGACAACACCCACCAACCCTGACTGCGCATTAATTTCTCTGGGTATTCTCAAGCAGCAAAGCGCCATCAGGGGCTTGGGTGCCGATACACTGGTGTTAACCGGAGACAGTATCAGCCGAATCGACTTTGATCCCGGCCTGGCCGTCAGTCTGCTGCCGGATGAAAGTCTGGCATTGCGCAGTCAGGCTCAATCCAGCCATTCAGCGGTTATTGAGGTTCACGGTTTTCTTGAAAACCAACCTTAATACATGTGCGCTATACTTAGGCCGATGCTTATGTATGGCAATTAGAGCACCAAGGCCGGGAAATGGAATGGGTTGATTCCCGGCTTATAACAAAAACTATCAGAGGAAAGGCCATGAAGCATATCTATGCACTTCTTGTGCTGCTCTTTGGCGCAATCACTACCGGCATAGCGCTGGGCCAGTCGGGCGGCGGTTTTGAAATCGACCGCTCTACGGCATCAGACGCTGGAGGAGGATTGTCCCAGGGCGGCGATTTCGAACTACACGGCACTATCGGCCAGGCCGACGCAGGCAATCATGCCGGCGGCGATTTCACCCTGACGGGCGGCTTCTGGGTTGAAGCTGAAACTGATGTGCTTTTTAAAGACGGTTACGAGTAGAGGTTCAACAATGAAAACAATTAAAATTATCGGATTACTATTATTTTTCTGCCTGCCTGCCGCCCATGCGATGCCGGTAGGTTCCGCCTTCACTTATCAAGGTGAACTGAAACAGGCCGGCGTCGCAGCCGATGGCGTGTATGACTTTCAGTTTGAACTGTTCAATGCAGCTGCCGGCGGTAGTTCTGTTTCCGTGACACTGGCAGTCAATAACCTGACCGTTGATGAAGGGCTGTTCACCACAGTACTGGATTTTGGTGGTGACCCGTTTACCGGTGATGCGGTATTTCTGGAAATCCGCGTTAAGGAAGACAGCGATCCGACCTTTACCACTCTGGGGCCAAGACAATCGCTGACGGTTACGCCCTATTCCATCCAGTCTGAGTTTGTCGCTGTGAACGGCGTCGACAGCGCCAGCATTTTCAATAACTCAGTCACTGCTGATGATATTGCGCCCAATGCGGTAGGCACCAGTGAAATCATCAACTCCCAGGTGCAACAGCGTGTAACCGGTACCTGCCCCGGCGGTCAAGCTGTAGTCGGCGTCAATCAAAACGGCACCGTCAATTGTCAGGCAGCCGGAGCAGATACCGATTGGATGGAAACTGCCAGTACAGTATCAACATTGAAGAATGTCGCGATTGGCGGTACTGACGCCACCATCGGCTCAGGGACTTTTGCTGTATACGGCCCTTTTGACGACACCTTCGGCGGGATGTTTGTCAATGTAGACGGCACCGGTTTTGAACAACCGTTTTACGGCTACGCCACCAATGGCAACTTCCGCTCCTGGACTGAGTTCAATGAAAATGCCGACCAGTGGCGGGTCAATATCAACAATGCCTACAGGCTATATGTCGACTCAATGGGCCGGACGGGTATCAACGAGCCCAATCCCCAGGCGAACCTGCATGTTGACGGTTCAGTGCGTTTTGAAGACCTGGGTGTTGCCGGTACCGGGGTTGCGCCGTTACGCATTCAATCAGACGGTGATGTAGTGCCTGGCCCTAATACTTTTACCATCGCCATGCCTCCTGCTGCTTTTACCGTTGAAGAACCCGGCGACAGCTTCCAAAAAGTTCTCGGCAATGGGCATGCCTTTATTCTCAGTGGTTTCGGTGCATTGTCCGCACCAGTCTATCTGCCGGATGGCGCAACCGTTACCAGAGTGGATATCTGGTATATCGATGATTCAGTCCAGGACATGACCTTTCGGTTACGCCGCAGCTCCCATACGTCAATAAGCAACAGTGATCTGGCAGCTATTCTACCGTCTGGCTCAGTAGCCGGAATTCGGACTGCATTTGATACATCGATCAGTACCCCTACGATCAACAACTCCGCCTTTTCCTATTACTTCCGGGTGTTTTCCAGCAACTGGACCGGTTCGGACATGGGTATTCGGGCAGTTTTGATTACCTACCGTCTGTAATTTAAGACTTTCAAACAGCAGCGGCGGCCATTGGCCGCCGCTTGCTTTTGTCAGTTCTCAACTAGTTATTACACGCGCAGGCTCTTCGGATAAACAGACTGCTGCTGGCCGATGAGCCGGAGCTCGATGTGGCAGGACTGGTGTACCGTACATAGTTTCTCTCACTGCCGGAGGCCGGACAACTGCTGGCAGTGTTGAAATCCATGCCACAACCCACTGCCAGACCGGTGCGGTTTTCTGCACCGGTACAACCCGGCTGGCTTTGCCCCAGTGCATCGAGCACGGAAACACAATTGGCGTCTGACCCACCGGAACCGGCGAAGGTCTCAGTGGCGCTGTTGTAACCGCCATGGGTGGCGCAAACCGTATCGCAGGACTGATTATTGGCCCCGAAATACCAGCAGGAACCGCCTACCAGTGTACCGTCGCAGCTGATAGCTCCATTAACGGTAATGGAAATCATCACCGTGTCATTACCTGCTGTATTGGTCGCAGTGACGGTGTAGTTGGCTGCTGCTGCCGGCACGGTCGGTGTTCCTCCAATAGCCCCGGTGACGGTGCTGAAGGTAATACCTGCCGGTAATGCCGGTGAGATGGAATAGCTGTCCACCTGTCCGGTTACCGTCGGGAACAGTGACGGATTAATCGGATTTCCGACGTTGAACACAAACGGTGCTGCAGGATAATCCAGGTTGGTTGGCGGTGAAGCCGTTACCGCCAGAGAAATAACCACCATATCCGATCCAGCGGCATTGGTTGCAGTCACGGTGTGGTTGGTGGCTGCCTGCAGGCCGGTCGGATTACCGGATATTACCCCGGTCGATGTGTCAAAACTCAAGCCTGTCGGTAACGCCGGGCTGATACTCCAGCTGGCCACCACATTGGTCACCGAAGGTGTTTGCGGCGTAATCGGAATACCCTGGGTAAAGTTGAATGGCGCATTCGGATAAGACAGATTTATCGGCGCTGGCTGGTCATTACAGGCACACGCTCTTCTGATGGAACTGCCGGTGGCGGATGAGCTGGTGGCACCGGTAAACCGGATGGTGAATGCATTAAAACTGAAATCTGATGCGCAACCCAGGTTACCTGCCATATTGGTTACCGGTGTCGGGTTAAACGGCAGACCTGTTGCAGCCTCCAGCGCCGTCATCACATCACCACAGTTCTGATTGGTTCCACCGGAGCCGGCGAAGTCTGTGGTACCAAGGGCATTGTTACCACCACGTCCGGAACAGGTGGTGTCACAACTTTGCGAATTTTCGCCCAAATGCCAGCAGAACCCGGCAAAAGTGACACCATCACAGATCACCACATTAGCGACTTCAACTGAAATCACCACGGTATCCATGCCGTCAATATTGGTGGCTGTAACCGTATGGTTGGCAGCTGCCTGCATCACTGTCGGCGTACCGGAAATTTCACCTGTTGATGTATTAAACATCAATCCGGTGGGCAGTGGTGGTGAAATTGAGAACATATCCACCTGCCCGGTAAATGTCGGGAATGCTGGCGTGATGACATTATTCAGATTGAACAGGAACGGTGCACTGGGGTACATCAGGTTGGCCGGTGGTTGCGGCACTACACCCAGCATAAAGCTGGTATTAATCATGCCACCTGCATTGCTGGCGGTTACCGTATAACTAACCGCTGCAGTCGAAGTCGTTGGCGTACCACTGATTACGCCGGTTGCTGTACTGAAACTCAACCCGGCCGGCAATGCAGGACTGATCGAGTAATTGGCTACAAAGCCGCTAACTGTAGGCGGAAGGTTGACTGCTACGCCACGCGGTAACGAGAACGGCGCACCGGCATAGTTGATTGAAACCGGTGGCGGCTGGTCGTTGCATGCACAGGCACGCCGGAAGGTAAGTCCGCTACCGCTGGATGATGCACCCGTAGTAGTGGCCGGACTGGTAAAGCGGACATAATTTCTGCTGCTGCCCGAGGTGGGACAACTGTTAGTGGTCTGCTGATCAACACCACAGCCTAGCGCTTCGCCGGTACGCTCTTCCGCACCCACGCAACCCGGCTGACTTTCTCCCAGGGCATCCAGAACATCGGCACAGTTCCCACTGGTACCATTGGAACCGACAAAGTCGATGGTGCCCGCCGTATTATTCCCACCGTGATCGGCACAGACGGTATCGCAGCTTTCATTATTGTTCCCGTACCACCAGCAGAAATTGGCGAACACCGTGCCGTCACAGATAACCGGTGGCTCGACATTGATATCCTGCATCACTGTTGCGCTGGTACCGCCATCACCATCGGTTACCTGAAGCTCAATGGTACGCATATTGATAGTTGCCGGTACCGCCTGGTCTTCAAACGTCAGGTTGCGCATCACTGCGGCTACCGCTGCCGGCGTTGCAGATGCCGTGGTGAAATTAACCACCAGTGGCGTGAAGCCATCGGTTCCGCCACTGAAAGTGCCAATGGTTGCACCATTGAACAGGATATTCGCCCCGCTGATTTCCAGCCCTGTTCCCGGTGGATTGGGCGGTACTTCGCTGTTGATCGCCAGGCGGTCATCGGTGGTACCGTTATTGGTGATTTGCACCATCAAAGTGCCGCCGTTGAAATCAGCGGAGTCCACATCAGTCACCATCGCGGTGGAGTCAATAATGACCGGCGGATCGCTTTCTATATAGGTTGTCAACGGCCCGGGCAGATCTGCCACCGGTGGATCATTCACCCCGGTAATGGTCACATTTACTGTTGCCGCCATCATATTGCCGGTGGCATCCTGGATGGTATAGGTAAATGAATCCATGGCAGTCGCGCCGGTGGCCAGTGCCTCGAACTGACCGTTGGGATCGTAATCGACATTATTGCCGTTGATCATTGTCGTGCCGGTAGGAGTGCCACCCAGCACAATCACCGTCAGCATATCGCCATCCGGATCGGTGTCATTCATCGTGACATCAATCTGAGTGGGCGTATCTTCATTGGTAGAGCCGACATCATCATTGGCAACCGGAGGATCGGGCACCGCCATAACAGTCAGGGTTACCAATGCGGTATTGGAATTCCCGCTGCCGTCATTGGCTTGATAGGTAAAGTTGTCTACACCGTTGAAATTCAGGACTGGCGTATAACTGAACGTGCCGTCACTGTTCAGCGTAAAGCTTGACGCACTGGTCGGCCCGGCAATCAATACGGCCGTCAACGGATCGCTTTCCACATCAGAATCGTTGTCCAGCACACTTACGGGTGCGGTGTTCAGCGTAGTGTCTTCAGCCAGCGTAAAGCCGTCATTGGTGGCCACCGGCAGGTCGTTAACGGCATTAACAGTGATATTGACAGTCGCTGTATTGGACGTAGTGGTGCCATCATCAGCCTGATAGGTAAAACTGTCGGAGCCGTTGAAATTAGCTACCGGATCATAGGTAAACGATCCATCGCTGTTCAGCATGAAGCTTTGCGCATTCGACGGACCGGTCATCAGAACTGCCGTCAGCATATCCAGATCAACATCTGAATCATTGCCCAATACACCCGGAACTGCTGCAGTCAGCTGGACATCTTCATCAGTGCTGAAAGCATCATCAGCTGCCACCGGGGCATCGTTAACTGGGTTAACAGTAATGGTGACGGTGGCAACATTGGAATCATCCTGGCCGTCATTCACCATATATGTGAAGCTGTCACTGCCGTTGAAATCGGCATTCGGCACATAATTAAAACTGCCGTCAGCATTCAAAGTAAAGCTCTGTGCACTGGCTGGGCCGCTGACCAGAGAGGCGGTTAAAGGATCGGGTTCCACATCGGTGTCATTACCCAGCACGCCGGGTGCAACCACATTCAGCGCGACATCTTCATCAGTACTGTACGCGTCATCCACCGCTACCGGCGGATCATTCACAGCATTAACGGTAATATCCACCGTCACCGTATTTGAAACGGTAGTGCCATCATCGGCTTCATAGGTAAAGCTGTCACTGCCGTTGAAATCAGCTGCAGGGTTATAGCTGAATGAACCGTCGGCATTTAGCGTGAAGCTTTGTGCATTCGCTGGCCCAGTCACCAATACTGCGGAAAGACTGTCCATATCCACATCGGTGTCATTACTCAGAACACCCGGGGCAGTTATATCCAGCTGGGTATCTTCATCAGTGGTAAACATTTCACCGACTGCCACGGGTGCATCATTAACCGGAGTAACCGTAATGGTCACAGTGGCCGGATCGGAATCACCGATACCGTCATTGGCTACATAAGTAAACGTATCGGTGCCGTTAAAATCAGCTACCGGGGTGTAATCGAAACTGCCGTCAGCATTTAAAGTAAAACTCTGTGCATTGGCCGGCGCGGTATCTAATATCGCCGTTATCGGGTCCATATTGGCGTCAGAATCATTGGCCAAAACCCCTGGAGCAGTAACACTCAGAGCAACATCTTCATCGGTCGTGAAGGCATCATCCATGGCATCGGGAACCATGTTTTCCAGATCAGCCACGTCAATCCTAAAAAACAGCGTTTCATTTTCGAACCCGATAAAAAATGCCTGCACGTCATTGGCCACACCGCCATTACTGGGGTCACCGGCCGGATCGGTGGCGCGCGGCACTTCACCTGCCCAGTCCGGCACATTGCCATCGACAATAAAATTAGCCGCGAACACCAGACCAGCAAGCCCTACCAGGCTGAAAGTCAGCCATTTTGAGTGCCCCCGGCGAACTGAAAAACCAATCAGCAGCAGCAACCCGGCCAGCAGCAACAATCCAAACAGTCCCAAAGCAGGAACCTCAGCCGGCAGGCCGAATAATATCTGTCCTCCGCCCGGAGTACCGTTGTCAGTCGCTACCAGATCGGTGCCCGTGCCGTCATCACCAACGACGGCAAACTCGATCACATTGCCGGCGGGTGAGCCAATAGCTGATAAAGCAGCAGACAGTTCCACCACATCAGTGCCGGAAATACCGTTATTCAAACCCACCGGATGCGGGCCTCCGGTTACCGTAGGCGCAGCAAATGCACCGGCAACGCAATCGGCGATATTAACCTCAGTTACGATTTGAGTAGTGTTATCGACGACCGCGCGAACACGGTATTCGAATCCACCGATACCCGGTTGGCCACTGGGTGTAACCATACAACCGGAATCAACATTGCGATCCATATCCAGCAGTACATCAAAACTGACTGTTTGGGCCATAGCTGCCACGCTGAATAGCGGCAGCAGGATAATTAGTCGAATACCAGCATTAATAAATGCCGTAAGGCTTGAAATTCTGCTCATGCAACCCGTCTCTCATTAGATTGATTATTTATTGTTAAGCACCGGCTGGCTTTGAGTATGCCACAGCAATTTCAAAGCCAGTAAAAAAGGGGAAAAAAAGGAGAAATTACAGCCACAGAATGTAATCCGCCATATGCGGTGGTTGCTGATTAAAATCAGCGCTAACCGGTAACTTGGGCTAGCTGGCAGGACACAGGCCATAGCTGGTTAATTAATTGATTTTTATTTGCTTTTCTGGATTATAGCAAGCTGATTAGTATTTGTAACTGCTACGTACGAAAATCACTAAAATCAATTGTCCAGGCAAATGCTGCCAAGCGAGGAACAGTAATCACCGTGCTCAGGATTGGAAAGGTTATTGTATGGAGGTGCGCGATCAGAGAGATGTGTGGAAAATCAGTTTTAAGGTGATATTGGATGGGTGAACAGATCCACCCATCCATCGATCAGTACCGCTTATAACTCAGTTGCTGCGGTATGCTCAATCTTCTTCCAGTTAGCCGTAGCTTTGCTGATGGTTCCGGCACGGTCCTTATTGAACATGCGCAGAATGTCCTCGTTCAGGAATGCATACAGCTTGCCGTCAACAACCGTAGAAAAACGTGGGTCACCGTCAAACTTTTTACCGACAGATACACCGAAGGTGCAGAACCCACCGTTTTGCGGTGCATATTTGGACGGATTGCTGCTGAATGCTTCCTTATTGGTTTCAGAAGCAAAGTAGTAGGCAACACCATCATGCACTGCAGTGAATGAAGCACTGCCGTCAATCCGGCTGCCCAGGTCTACAAATGCTACCGGGTCAACACCGTGGAAACCAAGCGGGGCACCGGCAGCAGTCAGGCCTGGAACAACGTTGTGCTCATCTGCTGCCACAACAGCGGTAGCCGCCAGCATAGAACTCAAAGCAATAGCTAATACAGTCATTTTCTTAAACATGTCATATCCTCTAGTCGTAGTTAAAAAAGTTTATGGTTTACGCGGCACGCCGGGTTGTTTTGATGACCGGGAAATCAACCTCGGTGCCTGCCACGTTATTGAAATAGTTGGTGAAAATATTCAGCGCTACATTGGCAACGATTTCGATGATCTCTTCATCGCAAAATCCGGCCATGCGAATGGCTGCCAGCTCACGATCGGAGACCTGACCGCGTGAATCCAGGATCGCCTGTACGAACAGCAGCGCCTGCTGGGTTTTGGGATCATTGGACTGGCCGCGCAAATTCAAAGCGGCCTCTTCTGCACTGAGACCTGCATTACCACCCAGAACGGTATGTGCTGATGCACAGTAATCGCAGCCATTGACGTTGGCAGTTGCCAATGCAATCTGCTCACGCAGTGCGTTGCTCAGCACGCCTTTGCCCAATGTGCCTGAGAAGCCCAGGTAACCATCCAGCACAGTCGCCGATTGCGCCATGGTGCTGAAGATATTCGGTACACCGCCCATGCTGGCTTTCACTGCAGACAACAGCTCTGCTGCACGCGCCGGTGCGTTATCAATATCTATTTTGTTGATGCGTTGCATAAAAATTCTCCTGCTGTTTCAGTAATAATCAAGACAGGAGCTAATATGCTTTGATCAGGCGTTTATATCAATATATAACCAATAGAAAAGAGTTTTGTGCAATATATTAGAGACGATATGCAAATTTTATGCAGCTTTTCGGCGATAACGCTTGGGCGACAGGCCAAATTTACCGGCAAATGCCCGGGTAAACGCAGCCGCTGACTGATAACCCGTCTGCTGGGCAATCTGCTGAATACTGCGCTGCGATTGATTAACCAGCACCAACGCTTTCTGCAGCCGCCACTCGGTCAGATAAGCCATTGGCCCGATACCCATCAGATTGCTGAAACGCTCAGCGAAACGGCTGCGTGACATAGCCACCCGGCCGGCCAGTTTGCTGACAGTCCAGGGATAAGCAGGGTCCCTGTGCATCAATCGAAGGGCACGGCTGATCTGCTGATCCTGAAGCCCTGAAATAATTGACATCAGCTCCGGGCTGCGTTTAATGCCGTAACGCAGCAGCTCGATGAAAACCACTTCAGAAAGCCGCCGTAAAGCGGTTGCTGAATTCACTTCTCCGGAAAACGCATGCCGTGTGATCAAACGTAATACGTCATCCAGCCATGGCTGCTCCGCACGAGTGGCGTTGGTCACCATAATCTGCTCAGGCAGTGAACGCAGTAATGGGTGATCTGCACCTTCCCGGAACATGAAATGCCCGCACAGCATTTGAGTAGCGGCGGTCTGATCACCCTCGCCTATGGCCAGAACGCCATTCTCGGCCGAGTTATTTTTAGCCAGCACGTCTTCCAGAGTGTCCGAGGGCCGGTCCGCTGTATCGGACAGAATATGTGAACGCCCTTTGGGAATAAGAATCATATCGCCCGGACTAAGCAACTGATTGTCACCGGAGGGAAACCGGACATGGCAGCGACCCTGCATAACCAGATGAAAGCGTGCTGCATTTTCCAGCTCCGGCACGGTTACCGCCCAGGGCTCGGAGAAGTCGGTACGGAAATAAATGGTTGCTTTTAAATCCAGTGTATCCAGTACATCATCGAGTATATTCACGTATAAAATCCGGCATTTATTTGCTGATAAGCCGAAAATGATAGGGGCTTAGATCAAAAAAGCAAGGTTTTATAACATTTTTCAGCCTGTTCTTATGGCAACAGGCACCGTGTGCCGTTACCGTTCGATAAATGGCCCGGCTTACGACGGTGAATCATCACTGCCATGCCGGCGCGGCCGGTAGGTGATATCAAAATATTGATTCCAGGTTTCACCGCGGTCGGTGGAAACGAAGCCGAAATTGTGAATGGTACCGTCCGCCTTAGGTTCCCAATGCCATTTGTATATCGGCCAGGTCGGGTTTGAAAATTCGGATGTCAAAACCATGTTGCCGTCAACCAGACCGCCCTTCATCGGCATGAAAGTGCCGCCATTGTCAGTCCAGACCTGCCGCCAGGTTTCAGTGTCGAACATAGTCACAGAGCGTCCTTCCAATCGGTTGACCGCACCGGTAGGCTTAAATGCATCGTTCTGCTGACGCCAGTGTTGAACTATCAGACAGCCGTCGTTCTGTTTGGCAATGGTGTCCAGTCCCTGCAGTTCACCGTCTGCATTTGAGTACACTTCCCAGTCTCCAACCCAGAAATCGAATTGCTTATATAACTCTGAAGTGCAAGGCACCGGCACCTGAGAATTATCTTGTGCCCAACCGCCGGCCGCCACCGTCATTAACAGTAATGTAGTCAGTATGTTTGTTGTTCGCATGTCGTGCTCCATTTTATGGTTGCAATGTGGATTCAATCAGCTGATAGCGCCACGGTGCATTAATTACGTCTATCCTCAGCACCTGCCTGGGAATTTCCATGCTCAGG
Organism: Wenzhouxiangellaceae bacterium; assembly: GCA_028289455.1. Taxonomy (GTDB): domain Bacteria; phylum Pseudomonadota; class Gammaproteobacteria; order Xanthomonadales; family Wenzhouxiangellaceae; genus JAJFKX01. Next base: position 9,769 of record JANQPN010000006.1, on the reverse strand, counting down.
TAAAAAATCTGCGATGGTGCACCTCCCAACAGGCGCAGCTGCAGCACCTCGGTTTTTTCGCCGCCTTGTCCTTCAAGAAATGTTGTGCCCAGGTTGTCCACCTGAATATTTCTTATGGTCGAGTCGTAGCTGTTGTACCAGCGAAACGCATAGGGCTGCCCCTGCTGTGGAATTTTCAACGCATGCGCAAGCATTAATGCTGCACTGCGTTCCATGGTGCCGGCAGGCCATTCGTCATCCACTTCAATGCGTGCCTGAGTGCGGTATGGCTGGCGGGGAATGCTACTGTGTCCATTAACCTTTCCATCTTCCCAGGCAACCTGAATATCCGTATCGGATCCAAAAAATGTTCCACTGAAAGTCATTCGCCCCGTCTCCAGATCAGCATCCAGATCAACACTGATGGTTGCCTCGGTGTTGAATCTCTCAAGGGTTGTGGTTTCCCGCAAATAAATCCGTTCCGAATCTTTTGCATAATTCCACACAGCCTCACCGGCCGGCTGCCCCTGAAGCAGCATCTGATAACGAAACTGCCCTACCGCAATGCCGGCAGGGTCCAATGGAAAAGCCTTTGGCGAAATGACCGGATGCGCCGGTTCAGAACTGGATAAGTAAACCTGCATGCTCTCATCGTTTACTGTCAGGTGATACAACCGGTCGTATTCAGATTCATCAATATCCAGCCCAGGATCCCCCCCCAGCAAATGAATCAACTGCATGATTGCGCCTCTATGGCTGGCGATTACATGCGTGCCGCCAGCACGGATCTTTTCAATAAGCCCACTCAGATCTGTGGGTTCATAGTGCTGCACCTGTAAACCGGTCTGCTGATGCAGAGGCTGGATTGTCTGTTGAGTACGTTTGGTGTCGGTTGAATGCAGCTGGTCGGGGTTTCTTTCCAGCAGATATTCAGCCAGCCATTGCGCACGCTGTTGCCCTTGGCGGGAAAGGCCTGGGTCGGTCACTGTGGCTGATTCCGTCTCAGCGTGCCGAAACAAATAGACTTCAGCTGCCTTTAGCGGTAAACATAAGCAGATCGCGAGCCATAGTATTGTTGTTCGCATTTCAATTCCTGCGGTGTAATCAGGTTCTAATCTGGCAGGCACGCCGGCAGATTGCCTCCCACTCCGCCGAAAGTGAATAAAAACCCTGCTTTACCAGTATCAATCGGTCGAATGGGAGGCGCTGAGAACAGCTCAGCAGCCTATAATAATGACTGCTGACCGGCCTGGAATTGAGATTGCTGACGCCTTTGAGCTTTGTATATGCATTGGTTGCCACCCATGGCTGGGTTCTGGCCGGTGTCCTGGCGCTGGGAGGTGTCGGCCAGGTTCCTGGAGTACGCTGGCTGCTGGGAACAGTTATTGCGATCTCACTGATCCTGCTGGAGTATGCTGCCAGCGCATCACAGCTGTTCCGTTATTGGAGCGGCTATCTGCTGCTCAGCATGCCGCTGTGGTTCACCATTGGCCCGACCATCTACCTGTTTTTCCAGCGCATTACCGATCCAGAACAACATCGGCCGACCATACTGCTGCACTTATGCCTGCCGATGGTGATGGCACTGGCCTACCTGCCTTATTATTTGCTGCCAACGGAAGTTAAGCTTGGCACTGCTGCAACACAGCCGGTCAGCAGCTATCTGCAAATGCTGATACCCGCCACCTATGTACTGTATACCCTACAGACTGTCATCTATGTGTTTCTCACCACTAGAAGGTTACGGGCACATTCTCAGGCGTTTAAAGCTACTGCCTCCAGTAGTGAAATCACTTATGTAGAGGATGTTCAGTTACTGGTGAAATGGTTCTGCGTGTATCTTGCTGTCGAGGGCCTGGTAACCTTCTGCCTGTTGGTCATAGGCAAAACTGCTACCTGGCTGTCGGTTGTTTCGGTATTGGCAACCGCTCTGTTTATATATCTGATTGCCTATTTCGGATTGCGAGCCGCCATACGCCAGCAGGCCATAGCCCTGATTCAGCAGGTCATTCTGCCGCCGGAAGTGCCCAGACTGGTAGCCGAGCACCCGGCTGATCAGGAGCTCAGCAACATTTCAGAAGACGAAGCGGTATATCTGCAAACCAGACTGGAAGCACTTATTGAAACCGAACGCCCTTATCTGCGTGATGATCTGCGCCTGTTCGATCTGGCCAGCCGGCTGGATACCAGCACACATAAGCTTTCCGAGCTGATCAACCGTGTAATGGCTACTTCATTTTATGATTTGATCAACAAACACAGGATCGCAGCAGCCAAGCAGCGGCTAAGCCGGTTCCGCGTGGACAATCAGCGCGAGACCATTTTGGCGATTGCTCTGGAAACCGGCTTCAAAAGCCAATCTTCTTTTTACCGCATATTCAAAAAACATACCGGCATGACACCGGCACAGTTTATCCATACCCGGGAACGTGAAGCTGTTTAAGTGTTGCTGTTCAGCCGCTTAGGGGAAAGCTCGCATTCAGACAATCCTGCTGCAATCAACTCCTGTGGCAAACAATTGTCAGTCAGCAGTGAGGTTGCCGCACCGGCTGCAGCCGAAGCCGTCTGCACACCATAGCCACCTTGGCCCGCCAGCCAGAAAAACCCCTCCGTATCTTCTGCCCAGCCAATCACCAGAGACCGGTCGCTTACAAATGAGCGCAGACCCGCCCAGCTGTGATGCACGTTATGCACCGGTAATTCTGCTACCTGCTGAACCCGGTCTATGGCAACGGCAATATCAATATCCTCCGCATAGACATCCGATGGTGTCATTTCGGTTTCATCGGCTGGCGATATCAGCAGTTTTCCGGCATCAGGCTTCAGATAAAAGCGTTCGTGTACATCCAGCAGCACCGGCCAGCTTTCAGAATCGCCAGCCGGAGAATCAATAATCGCGGCACTGCGGCGCAGTGGACGCAGACCGATAGGCATTACTCCGGCCTGCCCGGCAATACAATCTGCCCATGCACCGGCTGCATTGACTATCACTTTCGCTGTTAATGTCGCCGCATTGGTCCTCAGCACCCAGCCATTATTTATACGGCGGATATCAACCACGCCATGATTCATCAGAATTTGTGCGCCGCGTTCACGTGCACCTGACAAATAACCCTGTAACAGCACATCCACATCGACATCAAACGCAGTCGGGTCGAGAAACCCACCACAGATTTTTTCGGTATTCAGTATCGGCACCAGTGCCCGGCACTGCTGCACATCCAACAACTCAAAACCTTGTTGTGAGGCAGCCTGGGTAACTGCAGCCTGATCTGTCAGCCCGCCAATGGTCAGCACGCCACGTTCGGCCAGTATCGGGTAATCGGCAAACCCCGGTGGTGGTGATCGATAAAATCCACCGCTGACTGTGCTGAGTGTACGGACCGTCTGATTGCCGTAATGCTGTGAAAACAATGCGGCCGATCGGCCGGTACTGTGGTAGCCGGCATGGGCTTCTTTTTCCAGCACGACTACATCCCGCCTGTCGGCAAGCTGATAAGCCAGCGACGCGCCGGCAATTCCTGCACCGATGATGACCGTATCTGTGGTGACTTCCATGTTACCGGTACTGATAAAACTCAACCTGCCGTTGTTTCAGATAACAATTTTTTAGCTGCCGGAATATAAGCAAATCCCAGGGCAATCAATGCCGGCCTGGCCAACAGAGGAATATCCACCACATTACCAATAATTATTGCCAGCCAGCAAATACCCAGAGCCACCGCGTTGATTCTGGTTACCGAACCACACCATACAAGACCAGCTGTTAACAACATAAATCCGATAAAGCCCAGATCAGGCAGTCCATAAAATAAGGTATTGATCAGAGGTGTTTCGAACAAACCGGCATGTACCGGATACGCAGCTTCCCCGGTTTTTGCCACCAGCGGCATGACAAAATCGATAGCGTATTGCCCTGCCAGAAAAAACGGCGCAACCACTGCCGGCAACAGACCGATACCAGCCAGCACCTGCGCACCCCTGCTGCCGCTTATCAGCGACCATATTGCCAGGGCTGCCGGCACCAGCAGTACCGCACTTGCCAACAATACGATATGTGAACCATTCCAGGCGGCTTCATATGCGAGCAGACGTTCATAAAAACGCATTTCCGGATTCAACGTGGTATACAGCCACAGCATGCCGACTCCTGCCAAAACAAAAGCACCCGGCAGACTGATTGCCCAAAGCAGCTTTATAAATCGTGACATTGATGATACTCCCGGTTATGCATTGATCTCCTGCAAAAGTTACCCGATCAATTCAGTTTCAGCCCTGCTGCTTCGCAGGCGGTTGACCACCTTCATACAAATACCAGAATACAGCCGGATCAAACTCAAACGGCGGCAACCCGAACAGGGTCCTCAGAGCATCCAGTGCTGCGCCGTGATAAATCGTCGCATGCGTTTCAGTTTCCCGGCGGTCGACATACTGCCATTCCAGGTTTTTCGGTGCCTTATTTTCCAGTACACCGATTATCGCATCGAGTGCATTCTGCATGGTGCCGCCTTCATTGGCCATGGTGAGGTACAACTTCCTCGGCTTGTTGTTATGTGCAGCTAGCAATTCTTCAGCCTGCTCTGCCAGCGCTTTGTCATCCCACCAGAGGCTGGGACTTACTGCAATATAATCGGTGAACAAATCCGGCTGCCTCAGGAAAGTGTCCACTACAAACAAGCCTGCAAGTGACTCACCCATCAGTGTGCGCCGCTCACCACTGCGGTATCTGCTTTCTACCAGCGGGATGACCTCCTCACTGATGAATCGCCGGAATTCAGCAGCACCTCCAGATGGCGGCAGGTGTTCAATATAGCGGGCATCCTGTGGCGGGAACGTCAGTTCTATCAACCGGTTTTGCGTTGCTATACCGACAATAATCAGGTTCTGATAATTACCGTTCACCGTAGTTAGCTGCCCCAGCCCGCTGATGTGATGAAAATCCTGCTGCAGACCGCCGTCTATCAGGTAAACAACCGGGTAAGTCCTATCACTGTCTGCATGGCCGGGAGGGACCCAAATGTTGATTTCACGCTCCTCTCCCAGAATTTTCGACTGCAAACTGATTGATTCACCGATGGTAATCGGTTTTATGGTGTACGGCTCCTGAGCCTGGACAGCTAGCGCTGTGATCAATCCAGCGAGCAACAACAACAATCTGTAACACATAACACACCATGATTATTCTTAATTCGGCAACAGTAATAACACGCCTGGGCATGCCTTGGCGAGCTGTTCAGGTTAATGCGCTATATGTCTTGGATCGGGCGATAGCCAACCAGCAGGAACGGGCTGCTGAACTCCAACTGACGTCGTCAGTTTCTGATGCGTGACACCAGTGTACTGATGCCGAATGTACCGACACATATAACCACTGTGATCATTGACGCAAACCCGATAATCAGTTTTGCACTGGTTATCGGGCCGCCAACTGCAGCCAGTATGGAAATTTCACCTGGAAACTTCGAGGCCATTGAAAACAACAGGCTGTTTTCTGCCAGCTCCATCAGGCCGGCCAGCACCGGTATCAATATCAGTACACGCATATAGCTTCGTGAAGCCCATAGCCCCTTTTTAAAAACAAATGCCAGCACCAGGGTAAATGCAGCCGCCATCAGTACTGCCCCGATACCATCAAATACCTGAAACTGTCGATAAGTTGAGCGCCCCTGGTCTCCAAGTGCTTCCAGTTTTTGTTGTGCCAACGACTGACTGTAAGCAAAAGTCTCCTCCAGTAGGGGCCCGTCACTGATACCCGCGACTGCTCCGTATGGACCACCGTTAAACAACCACAGGGCATACAGCAGCCAGCCGGTAAAAATCAACAGCACAAGATAACCATTTGCGGATTTTTGCAACCAGCCCAGCGTCATAATCACCTCTCGATTGTTTTTATAATTTTTCCACTATCGGTTTTCAAAAAATCAAGCATCCAATTCCCGATACCAGGCACTGAAGGCCCTTTCATAGTAAGCCGGACTAAATAAATGCCATTCCCCCAAAGACTCAGGCACGGAAAACGCTGCAGCTCCTTCTGTTGGACTCTGTCCTGCGGCATGCGCAGCTTTGGCGCGCTCTTCCACCAGATTCAGCAATTCCAGATAATTCCCCATCTCACCGGCCATACCGATTTCACCATGGCCGGTGATAATCAGTTTCTGTGGATCTTTGAGTAATTTTTCTACCGATGTCCTTAGCTTAGATGGGATTGCATCAACATAATTATGAAACAGGCCTTTCCAGACAAGATCACCGGCAAAGATAATCGGCAAGTCATCCAGATGTATCGCCAGATCACTCGGCGTATGACCCGACAAAGGATCAATGGTGACACTGCGACCACCCAGATCCATAGTCACCGGAGTGGTTTCATCCAGCATGATCTGCGTCGGCCCAACCACCCGGATAGCCGGCCGTGCAAACGGCTGATCTTCCTGTGGCCGTCCTTCGCCATAACGTTCATTAATAAGCTTGCGGGTGGTTTCAGTCGCAATGATTTCCGGCCCTTCATCGCCGACCTGATAACCGGCCAGCCCACCGCTGTGATCTGCATGAAAATGAGTAACGATCACATCTGTCGGACGCTTACCGGTCAGCTGCCTCGCCTGCTCCGCCATCCAGTGAGCACCGGCCGGCTGCAAAAAGGCATCAATCGCCAAGACCTTCTCCTCGCCAGCGATAAACCCACCATTGCAAACTGTTTGCGCGTGAGCAAATTCCCCCTGAGCATTTAGTGGTGTTGATACCACTGCCCAAACTCCTTCGCCAACCTGCTGTAACCGCCCAAACGGCTGCTTATCAATGACAGCACCGAATCCTTCGCCGGCCTCCGGCTGCGCATAACCTTTCGATGAAAACCCGCTATGCAGTAAACCGGCAGCAAATAATGTGCCGGACTGCGCCAGAAAATGGCGACGCTTATACTTGCCCATCAACTTGATCCTTTTACGTGAAGGCTCCCGGCTGGCCGGGAGCCTGAATGATGATTACTCGCCCAGTTCTGTAGGCAGTGGCGGTGCCTGTTGCGGCACCTGCTGCTGATAATTTTCCAGCTGCTCCAATACATCTTCAATGGCCAGTTCAAGCTGGGTATCCCTGTCGGCGTTGGTGGCAATCGGATCCAGTTCAACTTCGATATCCGGCGCTACGCCTTCATTCTCGATAGTCCAGTTTCCATCCGGATCAAAAAACCGGAAAAACGGGACGGTCACGAAGCCACCGTCTATCAATGCGGGGTTATACGCTATACCGATCAAACCACCCCATGTGCGTGTTCCAATCAGCTTACCGATGCCCATGTGCCGGAAAGAATAAGGAAGGAAGTCTCCACCAGAACCAGCATCCTGATCAATCAGCATCACCTTAGGGCCATGCAGTGCTCCCGCAGGTGTGTTGAATATCAAGCCATCACGGTCTTTCCAGCCTGACAAATGAATCCGACTGAGAATTTCGGTTATATAGTTGGCTGCCTGTCCGCCACCGTTGGAGCGCTCATCAATAATCAGAGCTTCTTTATCCACCTGCTGGAAAAACATCCGGTTGAAGAATGTGTAACCGGCGCCTGCAGTGTTGGGCAGATAGATATAACCCACTTTGCCATCGGTGGCAGCGTCCACTGCCCGGCGGTTGGTTTCAACCCATGACCACAACCTGAGCAGGAACTCGTTGGAAATCGGTTCAACGACGATATCTCTTGCCTGGCTGCCATTGGCATTGGGACCGACCCTCAGGCTGACCTGCTGCCCCTGGGTGTTCTGCAGCAGTGCAAAAATATTATCTTGATCAGTCAGTTCCTGACCGTTGACCGACAGAATATATTCGCCTTCTTCAGCGGCATTGCCGGGTGTTGCCAGAGGTGCGTCAAGGAAGGTATTCCAGGCTTCTCCAGTATAAATTTTAGCAATCTGATAACGGCCGTTATTGATCACCAGGTTGGCGCCCAGCAGGCCTGTGTTGGATCCTGATTCAGAATATACGTCACCGCCACCGGCACGATTATGCCCGGCCTGCAGTTCTGCAATCATCTGTACAATCAACGTATTTAAATCTTCGCGCCGGCCCAGATGCTGCACCAGTGGCTGGTATTTATCATAGACTGTCTGCCAGTCCAGGCCATGCATGTTGTCTGCGTAGAAGTGCTCCAGCTCCATACGCCAGGCTTCATCAAAAATCTGCGCCCATTCAACCCGTGGATCAATGCGAACTCTCAGTCCGCTCAAACTCAACCCTTCCGGTTTGAGTGAGTCACCAACTTTGGCAGTAACCAGGCTGCCGCCCGGTTTGCTGATCAACAACAGTTCACCGTCGGCACTGATGGTATAACCGTTGATTCCAGTCAGTACGCTTTCATCTTCCTGCTCTTCGAAGTCGAAGCGCATTAACCGGTTTTCGCTGGCAGTTTGCCCGCCCCCCGGCGGCTCGTCACTGATACCCGGCTGTACCCGGTCGATATAATAAAGCTTACCGTCTGAAGCTACCGCAAGGCTGTCGTAGTTACGCCTGGCAACCGGTAGACCAACAATTCGATCAGACAGACCTTCAGTATCTATACGTGTTTCTGATGAAGCATCCTGATCTTCATCAGAATCTTCGGATTCTTCTTCTTCAGCCTTCGCTTCCTCATCGCCGCTGTCCGTCAATAAAGGCGATTTTCCTTCCGCAGCCAGTACCAGGGCATATATACCGGCACGATACGGCCGTTCCTGACTGGTCATATTCAGCCCAACCTGCACCGGCCCGGAGTTGGTGGATGCTGCAAAGTACAAAATTTTGCCTTCCGGGCCAAACGCCGGTGCTGCAACATCTGCAGTATTTTCGCTGACTGGCGTATGCTCACCGCTGGAAAAGTTATACAACATCAGCTGCCGGTAATAATTGGGTTGTTCCAGCGTATATGCCAGCCAGTTCCCATCTGCTGAAATATCCACTTCGAAAGCATCCCGGCGTGTATTAGTGGCAAGCTGCTGGTGCCGGCCTGAATCCAGGTCAACGAAATGCAACCCCAGGTGGTTATCCTGGTATACAATCCGCGGATCATCACCCCCGCCCCATGCCAGCAGTTGATAAAAATGCGGCCCCAGTTCTAAACGCCGGACGTCACCATTACCAGTCTGATCGGCCAGCACCAGTGTCTGGCCGTCAAGTGACTCAACAATATATGCCACCTGTTCACCATCCGGCGACCACAGAGCGCCGTATTCCCGAACTCCCTGCGTCCGGGTCAGGTTGCGGGTTGAACCATCATCGACCGGTACGGTAAATACATCACCTCGAGCGGTGATCAATGCCCGCTTTCCGGTCGCCGATAATTCAGCAGCCTGAATGGTACGGCCTGCATCTTTCCATTGGACCCGTAATTGCGGCAAATCCGGATTGATGGAAATCGCCAGCTCGGTCACCTGGCCGCTGTCGACATTCATCTGTTTCAACATGCCCCCGGCAGCATACACAATGGTGTTGCCATATCCTGCCGCACTGCGGATATCCCAGTTAGTCTCGCCGGTTATTTTGGTCAGACTGCCGTCGGCAAAGTCGTAATGAAACAGATTGAAATTCTCCTGCTCCCGATCCGATAGAAAATACAACTGATCATCCAGCCAGAATGGATTAAAGTTGGTAGCACCTGCTCCCGGAATTGTCATAGCAGTGTTCTGATCCAAATTCATCACTCGGATAGCCGGAGTAGTTCCGCCGCGATAGCCTTTCCAGCCGGCGGTGCCACCGAATAGGCCGTTATAACCCGAGCCATGCGCGATATAGGCCAGACGTTCTCCGTCGGCGTCATAACTGCCGC
>JANQPN010000042.1 GCA_028289455.1 Wenzhouxiangellaceae bacterium | reverse complement strand
CTGGCTACGTTGTATCAACGGATCCGACTTTACGAGAATACATAACAGTAGTGGCTGAAGTTGAAATACGTTTATATTCGTACTAATATTTACGTCGTCAAATGCGGAAAAAATCCATGCGAACACTAACCGGACTATTACTTCTGGCAACCGCCACAGCCGTGGTGGCTCAGCCGTGCAGTACCAATCACAACGGCAAAGATATTGCCTCAACTGTTTCTGACAATTGCGTGGCTGCTGAAAGCAGCTTTGCTGACGCTGATACTCGCCAGCTTGCCGGTGAATCATATTCAAACAGAGATTATGCAGCAGCTCATAAGGTTTACCTGACACTGGCAAAAAACGGCGACAAGTTTTCTCAATACCGCCTTGCCGTGATGTATCAGAAAGGCAGAGGAATAGAGCAAAACCTGCCCCAGGCCTATGCATGGTCCGAGGTAGCCTCAGAAACCGGACAGCAGGATTATCTGAATTATCATCGACGACTCAGCCGCCAGCTGAATGATGCGCAAATCGTTCCAGCGGGAAAACTGGCAGAAGAATATCTGGCCAAATATGGCATTGCATCCAAACAAACTGTTGCAAGCACAAAACCTTAGCAAAATACACAAACAACATTGTTTGTTATAAAGATCAAATCAAATGAATCGCATTGATATCAGGCCGGTTCACAATGCATCTGACATCACCTGCCAGTCGTGCTGCTGGCTTTTATGACCCTGTTGAGAACTGGTGAAATACTGATACAACCAGTCAAATGTGCCACCATAGCCATCGGGGTACTTTTTCTTTAAACCGTTAAGTGCATTTTCGACCACAGTCGGCGACTGATCGAGCGGTACATTGCCGCTCACCGGCTGAGTACCTGACGGATATTCAGGATCTTCCACTTTTGGCCAGAATCCGGCCAGCAGGAAGTTCTCAGGCTTATCAATGCCGGTTTTATCTGTCTGTGAGCTCAATGCAGCCACCATATCTTCAAACCCCGTGATGGCGCCTTGCGAGGTGTACGGATCACCACCAGCATAAAACTGGGTATTCAACCAGCTGACAGCCTGTTGCCCTGTTTTTGAGTTATAGGTTGCCTGCAGAATAGGCATATCATTCGGCAAACCCGGACAACTGTCTGTATAAAACGATGTACTCAGTTGATACGCGGGTGCATGGGTAACTACATAGCCGGCTGCCGCCAGTTTATTCGATAATTCAACTACCGTTGCTGCATTCTCTTTGTACGCGTCATACCAGCTGATGTTGCTGCCGGCCTCCAGATCAATGTCCAGCCCATTGACGTTGTAGGGTTTGAACAGTTGCGTTTCCAGTTGTTGAATAAATTTATCCACACCGATTTTTGCGATCTGTTTGAAAGTTCCTGAGCCGTCATACCCTCCCATGCTGGCGACTACGTTTTTACCGGCTGCCCGAAGCGCCTGAATCTTTGCCGGCAATTTCGGCGGCAAACTCCAGAAATCACCATTGGGTGTTTCCGTAGGCACAATCGGGACACCATTGATGGTCAGCAAATCCGGCTGACTGATAAACGGTGAGCTTGCATCCGGAAAATGCATCAGCCACAAAGTGATATCAGTGATTGGTGAAGTCATCAGATCGGCAAACATATTATCAATGGCCGTATCAATCAGTGCTTGTGTATTCACTGCATTTCCGTGCACAGGCTTATTGACTGAAGGGGTACCGTAGTTAAGCGATAACGGCCCGAAATAAATGGAAAATCGTGATGTTGACATTGTTCCCTCCTTTGAGCTGCTTTTGCTGAACACAGCCGGCAGTTTCAATTCCATTGATCACTAATATATTCAGCTATGCCAGTTTATACCTGCCGGAAATCTTCCGGTTATATCGCGATTACGAACCCAAGACTGACTTTTTTAACCATGGGTTGTTATGATTCCGGTTCAAAAAAGCATTGAGAAAACTGCCGGCAACGATGGTCTGACCGATGAAATTGAATGATGATTTACTATGCGTATAACTGATTTAAATTTTGCAGCAACTGCAAAATTCATTGTACTGGTCGCTCTGTGCATTGCCATCGCCGGTTGTGGCAGCCGCATCAAAACCGGCTACAACCTGATGGACAGCGTTGTCATCTGGCAGCTTAACAGCTACCTGGATCTGGATAACGAGCAACGAGAACACTTCAGGCAGCAGATAAAAGATCTAAAAACCTGGCATCGCAGCGAATTGCTGCCTGATCATATTAACCAACTGCGCACATTGCGCTCCGCCTTGAGTAATGAATCCGTAGATGCAGCCAAGCTCAACCAGGCTACTGAACACCTGCGCGAAACCTGGAAGGCGATCATCGTCTACCTGGGACCGGAAATCATGCAACAGTTGACCTCTCTTAGAGAAGAACAGCTCAATCGACTGATATCCAGCCTGGAGGAGGATTATGCCGACCAGCTCGATAACCGGGAGGAAACAGCATCGGAACGGTTTGAAGCAAGGTATGAGGATAATGTCGATTTTCTGGAAGACTGGGTAGGCCCACTGACAGATACTCAACAGGTCATGCTGCGCGAACATTTAAGTGCGTCAATAGATGTTGCACCTTTTAGACTGGCCTATCGCCGCCTGTGGCTCGACCGCTTCCGGTCTGCACTGCAATTGCGTGATCAACCGGAGTTATTCAGGCCTCACTTTGATGAGCTGATTATTCAACCGACAGTTCTACGCACGGCTGAGTACCAACAAGCTTTGGATCGCAGCCAACAGTTGCGCAACCAATTTACTGCCCGATTGATTGAATCCCTGACTGATCGTCAGCGCCGGCTGTTACTGAAACGATTGGACAGACTGGTTGATGATCTTGTTGAGATTTCCCGGATATAGTCTTTACAGTTAGCATAATGAAACCCAATCCGGTAAAAATAACCCATGAAACAAAAATATCGGTTTTTCTCACTGGTGGTCTGTGCGCTGCTGTATCAAGTTTCATCACCGGCAGCTGCCGACACAGCTGAAATACAGTTAAAGTCACTGGCTGACCGCTATCAGACTGCGTTGCTGCATTCAGGTCAACCGTTCGCCTATTTCAGCGATCTGCCGCTGACCAGACATGACAGGTTTCTTGATAATACGCCGGAAGGCCTTCAGACACTGCAGAAAACCATTGATGATGTACTTGATAAGCTGAGAACACTGCAACTGACTGAGAGCGATCAGCAGGTTTTTTATGCCAAATTTGTCGAGGCGCTGGAAACCAGTGTTCAGCAGCGGATTTGCCGGTCGGAGCTGTGGAACATCAGCCATATGTTTGGTCCGCACTCCCTGCTGGACTTTCTGATCAATGTCCAACCTGTCGCCACAGTACAGGACCGCCAGGATGCACTATCCCGCTGGAACCAGGCGGCAGACTATTATGAGCAGGAAATCATCAACCTGAAAACGGGCCTGTCACTGGGTTATTCAGCGCCCAAGCGGGTGGTCAGGCGACTAATCAGCCAATTGCAGGCCTTGACGGCTATCGAGCTGAATGCACACCCTTACATGCGCCTGGCCGAGCGCGCTGATAATGCAGAATTTTCCCGGCAATTCAGCGAGTTGATCAGGAACCGGTTATTACCTGCGATGCGCAGCTATAACGAATTCCTGCTGTCAGAGTACTTACCCCAGGCACGTGAACCGCTGGGTATCCATGCGCTGCCCGACGGCCGAGACTGTTATATCGCGCAATACCGTTCCTACACCACCCTGCAGCGTACGCCTGAAGAAGTCTTTGAACTGGGGCTGAAAACAGTCAATGCCAACAAAGCCAGGGTGGTGGAACTCGCAAAACAGCTGTATTCGGAAGCCTCTTTTGACGGTGCCGTTAAAAAAGCCAACGAGGACGCCTCTCAGAAATTTGCTGATGGCAATGCCATGCATGAGTTTTTCGTTACTGTGAACTCGCGTGCTGAAGCTGCCATGCCGCAGTACTTTTCCCAAATGCCCACAATTGAACTACAGGTTGAAGCAATACCGGAATATCAGCAGGGAACCGGGCGCAGCGCACACTATGTCTCCGGCAACCAGGAACGCGCGGCTAAATTTGCCTATGACCCCACCACTTTTGATCAGGAAAACCATGGAACCGCTGAAATTGTAACCGTGCATGAAGGCTACCCCGGACATCACCTGCAAATTGCGCTGGTACAGGATCAGGCGAAATTTCATCCGATTGAACGCACTTTTTCCAATTCAGCCTTCGCTGAAGGTTGGGCACGTTACGCCGAGGCACTGGCTGAAGAAGCCGGCATTTACCAAAGCAAATCTGCCAGAATTCTGCGCCGTGCATGGCCTGCGCGCGGAATGGTGGCCGACCCGGCTCTGCATATGCTGGGCTGGAGTAACCAGCAGGTGGCCGATTTTCTGATTGAATCAGGTGCGTCATTCACCAAGGATGTCGATGTCATGCTGGACAGAATCGCAGCCCTGCCGGCACAGCTGACCGCTTATGATTCCGGGGCACTGGAAATATTCGCCCTGCGGGAACAGATGGAAGCGGCTCTGGGTGATGATTTCGACATCAAAATGTTTCATCAGCTGATGCTGAAAAATGGGAATGTACCAATCGCTGTACTGCGTCAACAGGTTACTCAGGCACTCCAGTCAAACCAGACTGCCGAATAACCCGGCTTAACCATTGCAAAGTCTTATACGCCGTTTCCTGAAGCTTTCAGTTTTGACGCCAATGGAGGCTGCATGCTAGTTTGCAGTTCCTGCAAAACACTGTGAGGAGCGCATTATGGCCGGTGGCTGGGCTCGCGATGGAGCCGTTCAGGAACAAATTGATGCCAGCGTTAAGGATGCCATCAAGAAGGCGCGCAGCAGGATCGGACAAGGTGAAAGCTTACTTGACTGTGAAGAGTGCGGCGAGTCCATTCCGGAAGCACGCCGTCAGGCCCTGCCCGGTGTACGTAGATGCATCGCCTGCCAGGAAGCACTCGACGCTGAACAACAATTCAACAGCAGTATTAACCGCCGGGGCAGCAAGGACAGCCAGCTGAGATAACAATTTAGCTTGTGCTTATACGCTGCCTAGCCTGTAGTACCTCAATCCTGCCGTTATTCCCTGAACCATTGCCTATCAGCCTTTAAGCAGGTTTCATCCAATCGGCTCAACAGCACACATTGTGTCTTCACCATTGGTAATTCATAGATATAAAAGTACCTGCAGGCACCGAGTTTGGCATTCAAAAAGTTCTGATCGGCCGGCGGCACCCCGGCAGTCAGTTTACCCAGAGCAATATGTGCCTGCCGCAGCCAGATCCAGGCGACCACCACATGACCGAGCATATCAAGGTATATGGTGGAATTGGCCATACTGGTTCGCAAGCCTGTACTGATAACACCACTCAATAATGTTTTGCTGGTGGTCGAGACGGTTTCACAGGCCGATGCCAAATCATCCGCATACTCGTGTAACTGTTGCGCGGACATGTCCTTACGTACCTCATCGATTGTGACGGTGATATCTTCCAGCAGTAAACCCAGTACCTGCCCACGGTCCTGCAATACTTTCCTGCCCAGCAAGTCAATTCCGTGGATCCCCTTGGCGCCTTCGTGAATACTGTTCAGGCGATTATCCCGGTACAAGCGCTCGACCGGATAATCTTTGGTATAGCCATAACCACCATGTACCTGAATCGCCAGGTCATTGGCCCGCAGCCCGAATTCCGATGGCCACGATTTAACAATGGGTGTAAGCAGATCAAGAATCGCAAATGCCCGCTCTGCTGCAGCGCCCTCCAGCACCCGGGCATCATCCATCAACCGCGCAGCATACAAACATAAAGCCAGCCCGCCCTCGGCGTAGGATTTTGCCTGCAACAGCATCCGCTTAACATCCGCATGCTCAATAATCGGCACCATCGGTTCTGCCGGGTCTTTGCTG
Source organism: Wenzhouxiangellaceae bacterium (assembly GCA_028289455.1). Classification (GTDB taxonomy): domain Bacteria; phylum Pseudomonadota; class Gammaproteobacteria; order Xanthomonadales; family Wenzhouxiangellaceae; genus JAJFKX01. The sequence goes on along the minus strand of JANQPN010000042.1, from coordinate 9,848 downwards.
TCGGGGTGCCGTCCCTGACGGCGCTCACCGGCATAGCTGCAGGCAGCCTGATAACCGGCCACACTGAGCGCAGCCGCACTTAAGCCAACGCTTATACGGGCTTCATTCATCATCTGAAACATATAGAACAAGCCTTTGTTCGGCTCACCGATCAGCTCTGCATATGCGCCCCCGTTATCACCAAAATTCAACACGGTATTGACTGAGCCGTGATAGCCCATTTTGTGATTCAGCCCGGCCAGCACAACATCATTGCGTGAATCTGCCTCACCGGCTTCATTCAGACACCGGCGCGGTACCAGAAACATGGAAATGCCCTTCACTCCCGGTGGTGCATCCGGCAGTTTGGCCAGCACCATATGAATGATGTTTTCAGACATATCGTGCTCCCCGGTGGATATCCACATTTTGCTGCCGAACAACCGGTAACTGCCGTCATCTTGCAGTTCAGCCCGGGTACGAATATCGGTCAGCGAGGACCCGGCATGGGTTTCCGATAGACACATGGTCCCGAAAAATCGCCCTTCTATCATCGGCAGCAGGTACCGTTGCTGCTGCTGTTCACTGCCGAATGATTCAATCAACCGCCCTGCGCCGATGGTCAGGGTCCCGTAAGCAGTGGATGGCAGATTGGCTGTCATGAAAATTGCAGCAGCAGCCTGGGCAATGACCTCAGGCAGACCCAGCCCACCGTGCTCAGGACCAAATGATGCCGCAATAAATCCGTTCTCGCAGAATGCATCGACCGCCTGTTTAATCTCAGGAATCAGTACAGCCCGGCCATTATCAAATACCGGTGGGTTGGCATCGCTCTTGGCCGCATGCGGGTAGAACAACTCTCCTGCCAGTTTCTCTGCGGTATTTAAGACTTCCGTGAATGTGGCGCTGTCATGCTCGGCATAACGGTTGAATTGGCATAGCTGATCAGCGTTGAGCAAATCGTTGAGAATAAAATTCAGGTCGCGACGGGAATAAAAACTGAGCATATCAAGGCAATTGTCATTGGTTTCAATCTGGCTGTGATTGTAACCGCTGCAGCTGCATCGACATAACTACTGCAGTTGGCTACGCAAAGCCAGCCATCCGATTATCGGGCATATGCACTGCGTGGTTCCAGCCGGCCGCTGTATAAGCTGTATCAACGCCTGCACACGACAGATCACAATGCAAATCAGATAGTTAGCGTTATTCTATTAGAAAATAAATCTACCGGTTAAACACCACTCAGGATAGCTGCCATGCCTCGTTATTTGTTCACTATTATTCTCTGCCTGTCATTCAGTCTGCTTTGCAGTGCTCAGCCGCAAACCGCAGATGAAAAGCCTTCAATTAAACACCTGGACTGGCTGATCGGTGTATGGGATTACGATGACTCACAGGTAAACGGCGATTACCGTGAAACCGGTGTGCGCACCTGCAGCTATCAGCTTAATGACCTGTACATACTGTGCGAGTCAGTCGGTGAGACACATACCGGCAGAAGGCGTGTGTCTCATTGGTATTTTAACTACAACGATCGCAATGAACGTTTTGAAATGGTGGCGGTGTTTGGCGACTACCCCAGCAAAAACCTGTACGTTTTAATACCAAGCGACAATGGACGAACCATCGAACTGATCAACAATCACTGGTCAACCGAAGGGCTGGTACGCAATAACAGCGCCACAATTGTTTATGATGGTGAAGATCAGTACGTCTGGAATATCCGTTCCGGCAGCCCGAATCCGGAAACCGGTGAGCATCCGGTAACCTTCAGAGATACCGTGACCCGTCGCCAATAATCAAACCAGCCTCAGTTTAATTTCTTTTTCATTTCCATTCTGCCGATAAACACCTTTATCGGCAGCAACCCGGATTTGTCTGAATGTCGAGCCTGTTACCGCTTTACAGTTGTTGAATGATTAAGACTTTATTTATGAAGTTATTAGTAATATGAAAGACAGACACGTAATAACGGTCCAAATATATGCGTGATGCAACGCTTATCAGAGCAGTTTCCAGCTATCATCAACCAGCATGGAAGCTGCCTGTGGAATCAGCACTGCATCCCTGTTGATAAGTTATCGAGAAAACCGCCATGTTGCATAAATTGTTGTTGTTGATATTAATGTTGCCCCTAACAGGCATTCTTTCCCAAGCTAATGAACTGCCTGATGAACGCCCTGATGAGCCTTCTGATCAGCCGCAACAGACCCGATTTACTTCCGGCGTGCTGTATTACCGAGATCCGGAAACCGGAGAATTGACCACACCGCCAGCTGACATGGCCCGGTTATTGCAGCGCGACAGCGCTAACTTTTCTGATCAGGGACTGGAAATGATTATCAAGCCTGACGGAACCAAAATGGTTGATTTACAGGGACGTTTCCAAATGAGCTCCGTCATCAAAACAGATGCTGATGGACACATCACTCATCACTGTACTACCCATCCGGAAACTCTGAATGCAACCGAACACGCTGCATTGCATCAGGTTGTTGCTGAAAAATAGGCGGTCAAATTGAAAAACATATTCAAACTGCTGGCTGCGGCCACGCTGTCATTTTCAGTTAATGGCCATGCTCAAACGGTGATATCACTAACGATTGCCGACGGTAACAATGAAGGCTTTAATGATCCGGCTCCGGTAACACCGGTGGGCGGCAATTCAGGTACCTCACTGGGTCAACAGCGCTTGATAGTATTTGAGCGCGCCGCGGAAATCTGGGGCAGCCTGATCAACAGCGATGTGGAAATCGTCATCAATGCAGAGTTCAGTCCACAGACCTGTGGTATGGATGGCACCACGCTGGGTGCAGCAGGCCCCACCACTGTAGTCGGCAACTTTCCCAATGCGCCGCGACTTGAACGGCTGTATACCATTGCTCTGGGCAACAGCCTGGCCGGTACAGACCTGAATGATGAAACCCCGGAAATCAATACCATCTTCAACAGTGACATTGATAACGGTTGCTCCGGCGCCGACGGCTGGTACTACGGCCTGGACGGCACACCGCCGGCCAATCAGATTGAACTGCTGCCGGTGGTATTGCACGAAATTGCTCATGGTCTCGGGTTTGTCAGCTTCACCAATCCGGAAACCGGTGAATTCATTATTGACACACCCGATATCTGGTCAGATTTTCTGACCGACCTTGATCTGGGCCAGCCATGGTCCAGTCTGACCCAGGCACAACGGCTGGCATCGGCTATTAACGACCCAAACCTGGTCTGGGACGGACCCAGTGTTAACAACGCTTTCCCGGACGTATTGGCCAACCCGCAACAGTTCACCGTGAATTCGCCAGGTGCGATTACCGGCAGTGTTTTTCCGACTACGGCCACATTCGGCCCACCGGTGCCTCAGCAGGGCATCACCGGTCAGATGGTATTAAGCAATGACAGTACCGGGCCGGACAGTACCGATGGCTGCCAGCCGCTGACCAACCAGGCTGAAATCAACGGTAATATTGCCTTGATCAGGCGTGGTTCGTGTAATTTCACCGTCAAGGCCATCAATGCGCAAAACGCAGGTGCCATTGCTGTGGTCATTGCCAATAATGTGGCCGACAGCATACCTACTCTGGGCGGCACTGACCCAACGGTATTCATTCCAACAATCGGTATTGAACAGGATCTGGGCAATGCCATTGAAGCCCAGCTTCCACAGCCCGGCGTTAATGTCACCATCGGCTTTGATCAAAGCCTGTTTGCCGGTACCACAGATGGTTTTTTACGGATGCACGCACCGGATCCGGTGGCTCCCGGCTCGTCTGTTTCTCACTGGACACCTGACGCCTCACCGAACCTGCTGATGGAACCAGCTGTTACCGCCAGTCTGTTTGACCAGGTGGACCTGACCCTGAACCTGTTTGAAGACATCGGCTGGAGCGTCAACTTCCCTGATCCACCGACGCCACCACCTACGGTCAGCAACATCCAGCCGGAAGGTGTATACATCAATACTTTCAGCGGGCAGATCAGTGGTCAGGAAGCTGTATTGATTCGCAAGCTCGCCGGCGAAAACAATCTCTACAGCATTGCCAATTTCAATGGTGCGGGACATATTGCCAGCATCAGCAGCAATGGTCAGGTCAGTATTGACCCCCTGGGAGTAACCGGTGGTTTCAGCAGTCCCAATTCGGCCCAATTCAACGTGCCCGGCGGACAGATCACAACGTTCAATCTGCAGCGGGCATTTATGACTGACAGCAGCCTGCTCAATTTTGACGGCGTACCCTTTCCCATCGAACCTATCCACTTGGATAGCTGGACACTCACAGAAACCACCTTTGATGCAATCACCGGTGAGGTGATCCAGGGCCCCAGTGTTTTCGATAGCACGCTATCCAGAGTATCTGTCACCGGCAACACCGAAAGACTGAGGTCCGGACAGTCGCAGAACGGGCAATTTATCGGCTTCTTCCAGGGCACCATGGCTTCCAGACGGGATTTTGTGATTCAAATCGGCAATCCCAGCAGCAACAGCGATCTGGCGCTGCAGACCCTGCCCAATAACCAGATGACATTGCTGGTGAACAGCGTGGGCCGTGGCCGGTTTACCGATGTGAATACCTTTGTGCATACCGCATTGCTGGAAAACCGTTCCAATATTCAACAGGTAATACCGCAGGGCCGGGTTATTGTTCAGCAGGTTTTAACCCGCAACGATCCACTGCTGCCCGGTGACCTCAACGGTAACGGCAACATTGACAACGCCGACCGCAGCAACATAGCCAGTCTTTACGGCCTCAGTGAACGGGACCAGGGTTATATCCTGCTGGCGGATGTTGATAACAACGGAGTGATTGATCTGCGCGATTCAGCTGCAGCCGACGGTATCAGCACTACCCTGCTGCCCATCAATAACGGAATTTCCGGTTCATGGTTCAATACAGGCCGTTCCGGCGAAGGCTGGAATATCGCTCTGCTGCCGGGTGGACAGCGGGCCATTATCGCATTCTTTACTTTTGCACCGGACGGCAGCACCCAGACCTGGATTGTCGGCACCGGTGATGTCATCAACAACGAAATTCTGTTCAACGACCTGAACATTACCGGCGGTACTGTTTTTGGCAGTGGTTTTGATCCGGCTGAGATCATTCGGACCCGCTGGGGTGACCTGCGCATGTATTTCACCGACTGTAACAACGGCGGAGTTTCCTACAGTGCTGCCGATGGGTTCGGACGTGACGCCAGATCGATTCAACGCATCACCAATCTGGCCGGTGTTAACTGCCAGCAGCCAAACAGCTCACCGCCGGTGACTCCTGCTCAAGCAGTCACCGGCACCTGGCTTGCACCTGAACGGGATGGAGAGGGTTTTCTGCTGGAGGCGCTGGCCGATAATCGGGTGGTTTTGTACTGGTACACCTATGATGTTTCCGGTGGTCGTCAATACTGGCTGGGCGGTGTCGGCACATTCAACCCGGCAACCAATAGCGTTACATTTGATGACTTAAACAGCTCTACAGGCACCAGCTTCGGTGACGCGTTTGATACCAACGACGTTGTCAGGGTCCCCTGGGGCTCCGGCACCTTTGTGCAATCCGGCTGCGGCACAGCCGTGTTCAGCTTTAATTCAACGCTGCCCGGATTCGGCAGCAACAACTTTAACCTGGTCAGGCTGACAACCAACAATGGCATTACCTGTAACCCGGGTCAGTTTAGCCAATAACCGATTCCCTCCAGTGCCGGTGGCAGGCAACTGCCTGCCATCGGCAATTTTTTTAACCGATCAATCGCTCACTGCTGGTGAGCCTGACCGTTTATAGATTAATCATCGATCTTTCTCATGCCCATGGGCTTGATGTGCTGGCGCACTTCAAGAACTTTTCCCGCTTTACTTAGTTGTGCATATCGCTTCACCAACCGAGCTGATATGCACAGCTTAAATAACAACAAGCGCATGTGCGCATATAAAGGAGAAGTTCATGCAATTAATAAAGGCTTATTTTTTCAAAGGGTTCATATGGACATTACTGGCGATTGCTTATGCTGCAAACATTCAGGCACAAATACAGGTGGCACTGGATGCCAGCGGCAAATTAAGTGTTGACGCCACCAATCAGGCAGATACCATCATCACTCAATTAAACGGAGGGCAATTCAAGTTAATCACAAAATCTGAAAACGGAAAGGATACATACAGCCTGTTTCCGGCAGCTGCGATTAAGTATGTATGGATTAACAGCTATGGCGGTGCCGACACGATAATTCATTTATCGGCGATAGATTCAACCATTTTAACTGCCTCCGGCGAAGATTATGTTTACAGCAGCAACGGCAAAAACATCATCGAACTCGGCCCTCAAAATGATATTGCCTATTTCCTGGATGGAGAAAACTGGGTGCAATCAGAAGCCGGCTCCGATTTATTGTGGGGTGGCGCGGGTGATGATCATTTCTGGGGCGGAACAGATGATGATCTGCTGCTGGGCGGTGGTGATGATGACGTCTTAATCGGCAGCGGGGGCAACGATTTCCTGTCGGGGGACAGTGGCAACGACTACATACAGGGTGATCGATTTTCCCAGCCTCACGGGAGCGATTTCCTGCTGGGCGGTCCGGGTAAAGACCAACTGGATGGTTTTGCAGAAGATGATATTTTATGCGGCGGTGGCCAGGATGATCTGCTGCTGGGCGGCGCCGGTGATGATCTGCTGTTTGGAGAAACCGGTGCCGATCATCACGACGGATACGCCGGCAATGATGAGCTTTACGGCAACCCCAATCTCGGTGATACCTTTATCAATGGTAATGTGAATGTCAGCGACCTGCTTTGCAGTGAAATCATTGAGACGATCAATGAATCCATGCAGATGGCCGCTTCTGGTGATCAGCTGCTGGCCGTTTCCGACGGTCAATCCTATCTTCAGATTGCCGGAACCAATGCCGATGATGAGATCCTGATACAGTCTTTTGCCGGTGAAGTTGTTATTCACTGGCCGAGCGGGCCTCTGCAGGATATTCATTTTCAATTGGAAAATGACATTATCGATCTGATACTGGAAGCTGATTCCGGTAATGATGTCATCGAAATTGAAGGCGAATTCTCCAGCATTCTGGTCAGTGACCGGCATGGAGACGATCAATTGCAACTGGTTAATGCTGCCTATCAGCAACTGATATTGATTGACCACCAGGGCAATGACGAAATCTCACTGGGCAGCGGCAAAGCTTTTGTTTCGCCTGGCCCGGGTAACGACTATGTCCTGACAGGACAGGGAAGCCAGTTGATAGATAATAATGACGAAGACACTATTGAAGGCCAAAGTGATGGCGTCACTTTACTTAGCCAGGTCTCCTGGGAGCAAGGTTAATACTTCAGCCTTTCTCTCAATCACTGCATCCATATACTGGCGTCGTCGAAATTCCGGCGGCGCCATTTTTAATTTAATTATATTTTCATTAATTATTCAGTAAATTTTTATTATTTATATGCTTAATAAGAAAAATAAGCCAATATGATGCAATAACTTAAACAAGTTCCGGTCATTATTAACCGCTTAGCCGGCAATAATTCTGCCCTGCTGAGTTTTAATACCAACATGGAACAGATGCAATCATGCGCAATTTTATAAAAGTATTTAAATTATCTTCGGTCATTTTTATATCTTTTTTCACTGCTCAGGTGGCAGCACAGATTGTGCCTGATACCGGGCCTCCGGTAGACAGCCTGTTCAACCCATTCCCTGAAACCGGCGCATGGTTTGCCAATGATGGTTCAAACACAGGCTTTTTTCTTGAATTTGTTAATCGCCAGGTCGGCGGTGCCTATTTCGGTTCCGACAGCGAAGGCAACAACGTGTGGTTGACATTCGCCGGCTCGCTGGAACCGCTGAATGAAGAATTGGGTCCGGATTTTGAGCCGGGCTGGACATTGACAGCCAACCTGAATCAGGCATCCGATACCGGCTGCATTTTAGACTGCCCACCGGGACTGCCTCCAGCTGCCCCAACCAGTAACACTGTCGGTGAGATTGCATTCACCTTTATCGGCCGTAATACCGGGCAGTTTTCTATTGACGGATCAGATTCTGTTGACATTATTCCATTGTTTTTTGGCGTTAGTGCTGCTGCAAACAACCCGGATGAGCCTTTGGAATTCTTACCAGAACTGCAAGGCACATGGGTAATAGCAGAAGGTTCTCCTACTGCAATTGGTGACAACTTCGCGCGGCCGTCAGCAACCAATCTTGGCCAAAGCTCTGCTGTTATTGATATAGGCCTGCAGCAAGTCACGCCATTAAACAATGGCAATGCTTTCCTTCAGGTTACTACTCCAATTACCGGCAGCACTGATCAATTGTTTAACGGTGCTGAGATTAACTGTTTATTTTCCAGCCTGGGCGATGACCCCGACAACCAATCACCCGATTGCGCAATCAGCGGCCCCAATATACCGGCAGCATCTGGAATTGGTCTGCCATTTGAATTCATCAGCGATGTACGTTTTATCGGCCTGATGCCAACTGGTGATGATGATCTGGTGGTACGTTTTGAGGCCTTCCGACTGGCTGTAGACTAATTCGTTTTTGACATCGGTAATAATTAACTGACTATTTTTTCACATAAAACCCTTTGGAATTATCAACCACTGAGAAAATATTTAGCTGACATCTAGCCTTTTTGCCAATGCCATTCAGACTTGCCTCCTGATAAACTGTATTAAAATTTAATACCGATACGGGAGGCAACAGGATGTTTCGTTTTCTCGGATTGATGTTCTTAAGAATGACAGCTATCCCGGCTGTCCTGGTTTTATCAGCCTGCTCAACTGCGCCAATTAATTCAACCGGCGAGCAATACCTTGTCCCGGAAAACCTATGGCAGGTTCAGCTGATTCCGGCGCCATATTACAATCATCCGCAAATATATGTCAGCATCAATGAGTCATTTAGCTGGCCGGTTGTTTCTGAACCTGCTGCACCCGTTCACTACCGGGTTAATGTTTATTACCCAAACGGTGCTATCAAAGACGCCGGTCGCATAACTGATGACGAGCGCTTCGCACTGATCTGGGTAATGCCGGAGCAGATTGGTGATGAGCTGACCCTGACTACAGAACAGGATCAGCAACGAATCCAGGCCAACCGATCGCTGCGTGAAGCATTACTTGAACAACCACCGGGCAATACCATCGCTGAACTGGAACAGCAGTTCCAACAATTGATGACGGCATCGCCACCTAAGGATGTTAACCGCGACTTACAGGCTCGCGAACAGGTTCTGGAATATACCATTGAGATTCTCCCCTATTCCGGCAATCGCGGCCTGTTGCGCCAGGAAGCCCCCCGACGGCAACCGCAACGGCTGAGCTTTTCCTGGGGACGGGCCGGTCAACAACTGAAACAACCCTGCAACAACACCATGACACCGGAAGCCTGCGTGCAATTGCGCATACAACGTTTTCGCGACAGCATCTGCGCGGCCCGCAACAATGCCGGGCAGCCGCGCTTCCCTGAGCAGTGCCGTAAATTGAGGGCATTGACTGCTCGAAACCCACCGGGTTTCATTGCTGCCTGTACCATTCCTGCCGGCTCAGGCGTAACCGCCGGTGCTCATGATCCGAGCACTGACACCATCACCATTAATGGTGATAATTTCCTGACCGGAATCTGCCCGGAGGCCACTCTATGGCACGAACTGGTGCATGCCTTGGACCTGGAGGCCAGCAATATTGAGAACATCCGCAAATTACGTGAAGCTGAAAAACGCCTGCAGGATGCAGATCGCCGGGGAGCACAGGCTGTTGAAGACGGCAACCTGGTGGAAGCACGGCGGCAACTGCAAATATACCGGCAGGCCGAACTGGAAATTTTTGAGCTGGAGCGCGCTGCCGGCCGCGAAATGATTGAAACAGAATG
>JANQPN010000022.1 GCA_028289455.1 Wenzhouxiangellaceae bacterium | reverse complement strand
TGTGCTGGATGTTGAAGAGCAGGCTGGGTTGCCGCCGATCAGCCGTGTGGATAGAGATGGTGAGCTGTTGCTGTCGTATGCGCAGCAGCGGTTGTGGTTCATCGACCAGATGGACAAAGGCAGCAGTCTCTACAACATCCCCTGGGCGTTCCGGTTGCAGGGCGAGTTAAATGCAGAGGCACTGCAGGCTGCGCTGTACGGCATTATTGAACGTCACGAGGTACTGCGCAGCGGCTTTGCAGGCACCGGTGAATCGGTGCGGCAACTTATCCGCGAACAATTTGAATTCAATCTGCCTTTGACGGATTTGTCCGAAATACCGGAAGACCGGCAGGAGGCCGAGGTCCAACGGCTGGCCATTGCAGAATCACGGCGCGGATTTGACCTGGACAATGATCTGCTGTTGCGAGCCGGGTTGCTGCGTCTGGACGATGACCGGCATGTGCTGCTGATGACCATGCACCACATTGCTTCCGACGGCTGGTCGGTGGGCGTGCTGCTGCGTGAATTGAGCACGCTGTACCGGTGTCAGTGTGAGTCTGTTGATAACCCGCTGCCCATATTACCGGTGCAATATACCGATTATGCGCAATGGCAGCGCAACTGGCTGCAGGGTGAAGTGCTGGACAGCCAGTTAAGTTACTGGAAACAGCAGCTGGCTCAGATTCCTGCAGTACATAATCTGCCGCTGGATCATCCCCGCCCCGAAGAGCACAGCTTTACCGGTAAATTTCACCGTCAGGCTTTCGACAGCGACCAAACCAGGGCATTACAGCAGCTTTCACAGGACCACGATGTCACCCTGTTTATGTTGCTGGAAACCGCCTTTGCGGTGTTGCTGAGCCGCTATAGCAACGAGCGGGATATCGTGATTGGCACACCGATTGCCGGCCGTACCCATGCTGATACCGAACCCCTGATCGGATTTTTCGTGAACATGCTGGCGCTGCGCACAGAGTTCGCAGAGGGCGCTGGTTTTTCCGATGTATTGCAGGCTAATAAGCAGACTATTCTGGATGCCTATAACCATCAGCATATTCCTTTTGAAATGCTGGTTGAAGAACTCAACCCGCACCGCAGTACCCGGCACAGTCCGATGTTTCAGGTTTCCTTTGCTCTGCAGAACAATGAGCAGAGCCAGCTGGATCTGCAGGGGTTGCAACACAGCCTGCTGCAACGCGAACAAAGTATCGTCAAATTTGATCTGGAAGTTTACGCTGTGGTCCGCGATGAGCGTTTGCTGCTGGCCTGGAATTACAACACCGACCTGTTTGAATCTGCCACCATTCAGCGTCTATCCGACAGTTTTGCCAGATTGCTGGAAGCTGTAGTCAGTGACCCTGCCCGGCCAGTCGATGTTTTACCGATCATCAGTGAGGCTGAACAGCAGCAGGTAGTCAACATATGGAACATCCGGGATGCATGGCACCCATCGGCAATCCGCCGCAATGCTGCCTGTGTGCACCGGTTGTTTGAAGCTCAGGTGGAATCCAATCCGGGTGCTATTGCGGTCTGCAGTGCTGATCATTCATTGAGTTACAGCGAACTCAATGCCCAGGCCAACCGGCTGGCGCATGACCTGCTGGCGCGTGGATTACAGCCGGAGTCGCTGGTCGGCGTTTGCTCCACAGATGGAATCGAGCGGTTGGTCTGTGAGCTGGCGGTATTAAAGGCCGGCGGCGCCTATGTGCCGCTGATCGATAAGTCAGCAATCGAACAACTGCAGCCGGAGCTGGACTTTATATTGAGCGGTGCAGAGTTAACCGGAAAACTGGATGAACGGCCGGCCAGTAACCCGGATCTAGATTTGCTCAATGATGATTATCTTGCCTGCGTGCTGTATCTGGGAGACGGATCTTCCATTGCACGTGTAGTGGAAGTAGAACATCAGAAGCTGCTGGCATTACTGAGCAACGATGAATACCCGAATACTCAGGGCCTGGTGAGCAGACTGGGTGCAGGCCTGCCGGATGCCGGCAGTTTCGTGCACTGGGGTGTATTGCTTAAAGGTGGCTGCTATCGATTAACCGGCATTGATTCACAGCAGCAGCTGTCCGGTACCGTATTAACCAGCATCGAAGTATTTGATGATCTGGCAGCCCGGGAACCGGCAGCGTTCGCTGATGTGGAATGCCTGATTATCAATGGAGGACGGATCGATGCTGACCGTGCCGGCGCTGTGCTGGAACAGGGGCCACCGGGTCAGTTATGGCATATCAGCGGCCCCTCGGTTGAAGGTGATCATGCCAGGTGGCACCGCATCGAGCGTATTCATCAATTTGGGCTGTATCCGATCAGTATCAGCGCTGAGCTGGCCAGGGAACAATGGCATACATCGGTATATGTACTGGATAAGCAGCTGCAGCCGGTTCCGCCGGGCGTAGCCGGTGATGTGTACTACGGCGGTCGTTGGCTGAGTAAATCTGATCAATGGTCAGCGGAGCAGCTGCTAACCAGTCCGTTCCGGCCAGGTGAATCGTTAGCGGCAACCGGTGAGTGGGCCTGCTGGAAGGCGAATCTTACAGACAATATCGGACAGCTGACTGCAGTAGAGCGGCTGGAGGGCCGGGTGATGATTCGCGGCCAGTGGGTCAGCCTTATCGAGTTGCAGAACAGCATCAATGACTTGCCTGAAGTATCCGTGTCAGTGGTGCTGTCGCAGCCGGATGAAGAGGGCCAATCCAAGCTGGTGGCGTATGTGGTGCCGGTGGAGGAAGGCCAGCAGCAACAGCAGTTGCTGGAGCTGATTCAGGGCCAATTAAAGTCCCGTCTGGCAGCATTCAAACTCCCGGCAATGTATGTGTTTATGCCGGCATTGCCGCTGGATACCGAAGGCCAGCCGGATCAGCAGGCGGCACTGCTGGCGATGGAAAGCGGCATAGCGGTGGAAACCTATGTTGCGCCACGTGATGAACTGGAACAGCAGTTGTGTGACATCTGGGCAGACCTGCTGGATCTGCAGCGGGTAGGCATTGAAGATGATTTTTTCCTGCTGGGCGGACATTCATTGCTGGCCACCCGGCTGGTCAGTCAGATACGTCAGACATTCGGGGTGGAACTGCCGCTCAGGGAATTATTTGAGCACCCGACCGTAATGGCATTGGCGGAAGCCCTGCAGGCGCATAAGGATGTACTGGTATTACCGCCGGTCGAATATGCCGACCGTGATCAGCCGTTGCGGCTGTCTTATGCACAGCAGCGTCTGTGGTTTGTTGATCAACTGGAAGGCGGCAGCACCCAGTACCATATTCCATGGGCATTTCGGCTCGACGGCCAACTGAATGTCACTGCGCTGCAGGCAGCGATGACCACAATTATCGAACGGCATGAGGTATTACGCAGCAGTTTTGAGCAGCCTGGTGAAATGGTTTACCAGCATATTCGTGAGCAGTTCGATGCTCAGCTGCAGAGTTCAGATTTATCCATGCTGTCCGGTGCACAGCAGGAGGCCAGGCTGCAGCAGCTGGCCGCGAATGAAGCCCGCCGGGGTTTTGATCTGAGTAATGATCTGATGTTGCGGGCACATCTGATCCGCTTGTCAGACAGCCGGCATGTGTTATTGACCACCATGCATCATATTGCTTCGGACGGCTGGTCGATGAGCATATTTTCCCGTGAATTGAGTGTTCTGTACCGGGCCTACAGCGAAGGACGCGACAATCCACTGGAGCCATTAAAGGTTCAATATGCCGATTATGCGCAATGGCAGCGTAACTGGCTGCAGGGAGAGGTGCTGGAACAGCAGCTGCATTACTGGGAATCTCAGCTGGAGCAGATTCCACCGGTACACAGTCTGCCGCTGGACAATCCCCGGCCGGCCCGGCAAAACTTCGTCGGCAAAGCCCATCGTCAACTATTGACCGTACCGCTTACCCAGGCACTGAATGACTGCTGTCTGCGTCACGATGTAACCTTGTTTATGCTGCTGGAAACTGCATTTGCAGTGCTGCTCAGCCGCTACAGCGATGCCCCCGATATTGTCATCGGTACACCGATTGCCGGACGCACCCACAGCGATACCGAACCGTTGATAGGTTTCTTCGTCAATATGCTGGCGCTGCGTACCCGGTTACCGGAAGAAGCCGGTTTTGCTGAGCTGCTGGCAGCCAACAGACAGATGATCGTAGACGCCTACACTCATCAGCATATCCCCTTTGAAATGCTGGTGGAAAGGCTCAACCCTGAGCGTAATCTGCAGCATAGCCCGGTATTTCAGGTGTCTTTTGCATTGCAGAACAACGCAGCCAATCAACCGTCACTGGCGGGTTTGCAGGCGCAACCACTGCAGCGTGAACACAGCATCATCAAGTTTGATCTGGAGCTGTATGCAGCTGAACGTGATGATCAGCTGGTGCTGGTGTGGAATTACGATGTCGATCTGTTCAACAGTGCAACTATCGAAGCCATGGCCGACAGCTATGCGGTATTGCTGGATTCTGTCATTGACCATCCTGAGCAGGCTTATAACCAGCTTGAGCTGTTGACAGCTCAGCAGTATCAGGCACTGTCGCAATATAACGCGACAGCCTATGAACTGCCTGAGGACCTTAGTGTTCAGGCGCTGTTTGAGCACCAGGCTGCAAGTACCCCGGAAGCCACCGCAGTGGTCATGGGTGATC
>JANQPN010000002.1 GCA_028289455.1 Wenzhouxiangellaceae bacterium | reverse complement strand
TCAGTTCGGCTTCGCGATCCGGCTGAGTGCCATGGGTCACCATGCCGGCGTGCGCCACATAGCAGCGCAGCAGACTGTCAGTAGGGGAGTCCGATTCCTGCAGCAGAATATCGTACTGCCCTGACCGTCCCAGCCACAGCAGCCACTGCCTTCTCAACGAACCGGCAAATGACCAGTCGGCATAGCGCTGCAGATAATCTCTGATCTGCTGGTTGGTAAAAGCATCCGGCCGCTGACGCATCTGCTCCCCCAAAAGGTAGGGCAGCAAGGGATAGTTGGTCAGCGACCGGGCTTCGGCATTGGCGGCAACCCAGTCGGAACGACCCAATGCCTGCCAGGCGCGCTTGAAGGCTTCGCGTTGCTGCTGCTGAGCGAATGCCACCTGACAGCTGAGTATTACAATCACCAGCAGCAGCCAGTTGCTTCGAAAAGCGATTATTTTTGCCTGATTAGCTGTCATCAAAATCTGTCCAATTCCATCCTGTAGCTGCAACGTTAGAATATGACAATTATTGTCTACGTTTTGTTATGTCGATTATCCTGTTAATTTTCACCGGCCTGACAGCCGGGCTGCTGGCTGGGCTGCTGGGCATCGGTGGCGGCCTGGTCATTGTGCCGGTGATCGCATTTATGACCCAATTCCATTTCGGCCTGCCCACCGGCGAAGCCATGCACGTAGCTATTGCCACTTCGATAGCCAGCATACTGTTAACTGCCATAGGCAGCATACTCGCCCATCACCGCCGGGGCGCGGTACGCTGGCGGTTCCTGTTGCATTACGCCCCATGGGTTGCTGCCGGGGCATGGCTGGCAAGTTTCAGCGTGGCTTTTTTATCCGGCATTTTGGACGGGCGGTTAATGGTTGGGCTGTTTGTCGCTTTTGCTGTAATTACCGCAGTGAAAATGTGGCGAAAAAAGGCAGCTGCCAGTCAAGCACAACAGCAGCCTTTGACTTTCACCTGGCCCGGAGATGCCGTTATCGGTCTATTAATCGGCCATGTGTCAGCTTTGCTGGGCATCGGTGGCGGGTCCATGAATGCCCCTTATTTCAATGCCCGCGGCGTACCTATGCCGACGGCGGTCGGTACCGCAGCCGCCTGTGGTTATCCTTTGGCGCTGGCGGCAGCATTGGGTTTTGCATGGCAAGTATCTACGCCGGCAACTGACGCCGGCCTGCAGCTGCAGGGAATGATTTATTGGCCTGCGGCATTGGTCATCGGATTAACCGGTTTACTGGCTGCTCCTTTCGGCGCACGGCTGGCGCACTGGCTGCCGGAACCCGTACTGCGCAGGGTTTTTGCCGCACTGCTGATGATCCTGGCAATTCGTATGCTGTGGCTTTGAATGCTTGATTACGCTACCAGAGAAATCTGTGCATGCAATGGTAAATGGTCGGAATAGGTTTCCGGCCTGACTTCACAACACTCCACCTGCAAACCCGGAGAAACCAGTAAATGGTCAATTCCACGCTGCGGTTGCCAGGCGGGGAAAGTCAGCTTATCGCGATTGGCATGCTGCAGACCGGTATCGTTCAGAAACTTCTGGAATGACGGGTTGCGCTGGGATACGTTGAAGTCTCCCAGCACTATGCAGTATTCATTATTCTTGAGAATTTCCGTCAGATAAGTCATCTGTAACTGTCTGGACGGTGCACCCAGTGACAGGTGTACCACCATAACCAGTAAACGGATATCGGCCACAGTAAACCACGCGCACAGCGCGCCTCGCCCGGGTACGGTACCGGGCAGGTCATATTCCTGAAGGTCTTCGGGCTGCCATCGGGCCATCAGCCCATTGCCGGCATGCGCCAGATTACCGACACGCCGGTTGGATTGATGATGCTGGAAGTCAAAACCCGCACATTCAGCAATAAAACGGGTCTGATCAATAAATCCGGTCCGCAGGCTGCCGGCATCAGCTTCCTGCAACCCGACAATATCGAAGTCGCCGGCCAGACCGGCGATTTGTCGCAATACGTCACGGTGCTGATGGTGCGGCAGCAATTGACGCCAGCTGCCGGTGACGTAGTCGGTATACCGGCGGGTACCTATACCCGCCTGAATGTTGTAGCTCAATACCCTGATCCGCCGCGGGCAATCCGTTGCGTTAACCGCTGCGCTGGTCATCAATTTTGAGCTGTTTTTCGTTTGGTAATAATTCCCCGGGTTGGAATGCCGTGCTTATTCTTCGGCTGTAGCTACTGTGTCTTCCGGCGAATCCACTGGGCGATCGGCTAGCTTTGCAGCCAGCTCCTGAGCGACCAGAAAATCAACCACGTTCAACATTTCCGCATGACTGGGAACCGCATTGTTGGCACTGACCAGATATTTGCCATCGACCACCAGGCTGGGCGTACCACGGATTCCATAGCGCCGTGCATTGGTATTTTCCTGGTTCATACGGGTGACTACAGAAAACGATTCAGCCGTGCTCAGGAATTTCTCCGGATCTACACCATACTCACCGTAAAAATCGGCGATATCGCGCAGACTGCGAAAACCGCGCTTCTGGTTATGCACGGCATCAAACATGCCGGCATGGCTTTCTTCGGCAATACCCAATGTATCTGCTGTTATGAATGCCCGCCCAAATACCTGGAACGTCGGGTTGAACATAGCCGGGCTGCGGCGGAAAAACACCTGCGCAGGTTTACGCTGCTCCCAGGCTGAAATATGCGGATGAAAGCTCATGCAGTGCGGACACGCATAGCTGAATAATTCCACCACTTCGACCTGACCGGCCGGCGCTTTGGTCGGCACTGGCGGGTCAATAACGGTGTAATGTGTTCCCGCCTGATAGCCGGTCTGCGCCATAGCACTGATTGCCATCATGCCCCACATCAGTAGCAGGCTAAGCATCGCCTTGGACCGAATCTTGTTCATTGTAAGTTCTCCATTCGTGTTCTTTCACTGACCGGCTACAGACATTGCCTGTCGGCCGGTGTTCCGTCAATCTTGGTTAACTGTCGCCTGCCAGTATCCATGCGGGCACTGAATCAGCACTTAACCGGAATTACGCCGTTGCGTTAGCGCTGATCGTACAAACCTTCCAGATAACTGGAGACCGCTTCGATTTCATGATCGCCCAGATTTTCCGCAACCAGCACCATTTGCGTGCTGTAGGCATCCTGATCACCGTTGGTGTTGCCGTCGCGATAACGTTTCAAACGCGAGACAGTGTAGTCTGCATGCTGTCCTGAGACCCGCGGGTATTGAGCCAGCGGATTTCCATACCCAACCGGTCCGTGACATGCCTGGCAGGCCGGCACGCCCTGCTCCGGCAGACCGGACTGATAAATGCTTTTGCCCAGTGCCACCAGTTCCTCGTCGGCTACGCCCGGCTTGATGGCTTGATCGGCAAAGTATTCGGATACTTTGACAATATCCTGATCAGATAAAGCGGCGACAATACCCAGCATTTCCGGCACAGACCGTTGTCCGTCCCGCACCATCTGTGTTTGTCTGATCAAATACTCAGCGTTCTGCCCTGCCAGCTTTGGCCAGATGGTCGTGGCACTGTTGCCATCAATTCCGTGACAGGCAGCACAAACTGTGGCCAACTGTTCGGCTGTTTGTTCCGGCGCCGTCTGATTTTGTGCGCTGACAGCGGTTGATAAAATCAACAGGCCCAGCCATGAAATTAAACGCATGCATCGCTCCTAACGATTTGGATTCTGAATGTAATCGTCTATTATCGTTGTTTCGATTTAGACGCGCCAGTCCAATTAAACAATACGACACATGAATCTTGCCCGCTACCGCAATGCACGCTACCGTCTGTCGGTGCATCAACAACGCCAATTGCCGCCTGACAGCGGCTTTGAAGTTGCCTTTGCCGGGCGCTCGAATGCCGGCAAATCCAGTGCCATCAATACCTTATGCGGCCAGAACGGACTGGCCAAAACCAGCCGGACCCCCGGGCGGACGCAGCAAATTGTGGTGTTTGACCTTGATGAACACCGCCGGCTGATGGATTTACCCGGTTACGGCTACGCCAAGGTGCCGGCTGATCTGCAGCGTCACTGGCAGAACCTGCTGGACCGTTATCTGCGTAATCGCGCAGCGCTGAAAGGTCTGGTGCTGGTGATGGATGCCCGCCACCCGCTGAAACCTTTCGACCGGCATTTACTCAGCTGGACCAATGCCGCGCTGATGCCCTGTCATATCCTGATGACCAAAGCCGATAAACTGAACCGTCAGCAGCAGACCAGTGCCATCCGGGAAACCCGTGATGCCCTCCCGGAACTGGTTACCAATATCGATGTCACCATACAGTTGTTCTCTGCACTGAAAAAAACCGGCATTCCTGAACTGGAACAGCAGCTCGATAACTGGTATC
The DNA here is from genome assembly GCA_028289455.1 of Wenzhouxiangellaceae bacterium. Lineage (GTDB taxonomy): Bacteria > Pseudomonadota > Gammaproteobacteria > Xanthomonadales > Wenzhouxiangellaceae > JAJFKX01. Next base: position 24,847 of record JANQPN010000002.1, on the reverse strand, counting down.
AATGGGACAGAACTGAACAATTGAACAACTGATTATGCCTTATCCAAACACCAGATTACGCCGCATGCGCATGGCTGACTTCAGCCGCAGGCTGCAGCGCGAAACCACATTAACCCCAAATGACCTGATCTGGCCGGTGTTTGTGTTGAGTGGCGAGAATCATTCTGAGGCGGTGGCTTCAATGCCAGGGGTTGAGCGTCTTTCCATTGACCTGCTGCTGCCACAGGCAGAACAGGCCTGGCAACTGGGCATTCCCGCCATAGCATTGTTCCCGGTAATCCCGGCGGAACTCAAAACCGATGATGCCAGCGCAGCCTGGGATGACAATGGGCTGGTCCCGCAAACGATCAAAGCACTGAAATCCGCATTGCCAGATCTGGGTGTAATCACTGATATCGCACTTGATCCGTATACCAGCCATGGTCAGGACGGCCTGCTGGATGAGCATGGTGAAGTCGATAATGACCCAACGGTAGAAGCGCTGGTCAAGCAGGCGCTTTGTCATGCCCGCGCCGGTGCAGATGTGGTTGCCCCATCGGACATGATGGATGGACGGATCGGCGCTATCCGCAGCGCCCTGGAAAGCAATGGCTTCCGGCAGACCCGAATTCTCAGTTATGCAGCCAAGTATGCTTCTGGGTTTTATGGGCCATTCCGGGACGCGGTTGGCTCGGCCGGTAACCTGGGCGGCGGTAATAAGTACAGTTACCAGATGGATCCGGCCAACAGCGATGAAGCCCTGCGCGAAGTGGCATTGGATCTGGAGGAGGGCGCCGACATGTTGATGGTCAAGCCAGCACTGCCTTACCTGGATATTATCCGCCGGGTCAAAGACCGATTCGGTACGCCGACATTCGCTTATCAGGTCAGTGGTGAATACGCTATGCTGAAAGCAGCTGCGAACAACGGCTGGCTGGATGAAAAGTCGACCGTAATGGAAGCTCTGCTCAGTATCAGACGCGCCGGCGCCGATGCCATTCTGACTTATTTTGCACCGCAGGCGGCACGCTGGCTGAATGAGTGATCCCTCTCAATGACCACTAATCTGGCGGTATTCGGCGACCCTGTCGCGCATAGCCTTTCACCGTTTATCCACCAGCAGTTTGCCCGTCATACCGGCCTGGATATTGATTATCAGGCCATCCATGCCAGCGCTTCTAAGCTACCGGAAGCATTAACCGCTTTCCGCAATGCCAATGGCCAGGGCGCCAATCTGACGGTTCCGCATAAACAGACGGGTTTTCAGATTTGTGAATCGTTAAGCTCAAGAGCGGAAATGGCCGGTGCAGTTAACACCATCAGTCGAACTGATTCTGGCTGGCACGGCGACAATACCGACGGCACCGGACTGCTGTGGGATTTGCAGCGTCTGAACATGGATATCGCCGGCTGCCGTATTCTTATCATCGGTGCCGGCGGCGCAGCCCGTGGAATCATTCCTGCTCTGCTCACAGAACATCCGGCTGCCATTGTCATTGCCAATCGCACTGCCAGCCGGGCATCGCAATTGGCTGAGGAAATTGACCAACCGAGTGTTAACGGTTGTGGCTTGAATGAAATCACCGCATTTACAAACCTTGATCTGATTATCCATGCCAGTGCTGCAGGGCATGATGGTGCTGCTTTTTCGCTATCGCTGGCTGATGGACAAAACCCGTTCTGTTATGACCTGAGTTACGGTCCGGCTGCCGATCCCTTTTTAACCTGGTCCCGCCAGCGACAATTTCCATCAGCAGGCGGCCTGGGCATGCTGATTGGACAGGCAGCAGAAGCATTTCAAATCTGGACCGATCAGGTAATCGGCAAGGATATTCGTTTGAAGGTACTTATGGCCTTGAAAGAGGCAAGTTAAAGCAGGACAAAGTATCTAACCGGCTTTATCAACCTTGCCTAGAAGTTTTTTGCTTTGTTTAAAAACGATGACCAGTCCCTGCAGAATCAGCAGGGCTGCAGCTACCGGAATCAACGTTTTCAACAAATACACCGCCGGTAACCCACCTGCTTCAAAGCTGGACTCAGCAATGGCCCATGACCGCTGTACATAGGGCAGGCTGCTATACAGCAAAAACCCGGCGACGGGAAATAGAAACATTACCGTGCCGAGCAGATCCACCCAGGCTTTTCGTTTTTCAGAAAACCCTCGGTAAAAAACGTCTACCCGCACATGCCCGTCGATACCCAGCGTCCAGGCAGCTGTGAGCAAAAATACCGTGGCATGCAGCCATAACACGCTTTCCTGCATGGCAATCCAGCCTATGCTGAAAACATACCTCAACAGCACGACCGTAAACAGCACGGCAATCATTGCAATCGTCAGCCAGCTGCTGATTCTGCCGATTCTATCAATGATGTTTTCCAGTGACTGCATGCGAGATTATCCGGAGCTGATGTTCAATCCCACTCAAGTAATTTGTATTGAGCCGGTTTTATCGGTTCCATCAGGTCCTCGCCGATTTTGCTTTCCAGCCGGCCATCACCGTCACTGTCAAAATAGAAATAGGGGATACCGTTGTCCGGCGTGATCTTGACCATGTAAATCCTGCCGTCAATGCTGTATTCCTCAATGGTCCGATCACCGCGGCGGCGGATATTGACTTCAGCTTCAGGGTCTTCACCTTCAACTTTTGGCGGGATAGGCAGAGGTCTGCCACTTTCGTCAGTGGCGGCTGCCGGGGTTTCGTTTTCGGACGGCTCCTCACCGGCGGCAATCAGCGGTGCAGCATTTTCGGCCGGTATTGACGGCGGCGGTAATGCATCACCCGGTGGCTCATCCTGAGCCTGTAACAGACAGGACATTGCTGATAATGACAACCACAATATCCATTTATACATTTTCATGGTGCGACCTCTATGTGCCAAGGGTAGACTATACCAAAGACCCTGTGAAATTCTGATGTCTGACAAACAACAATCAACTGATTCTTCTGCAAGCAACCGGACACTGTATCTGGTTGACGGCTCTTCATACTTATTTAGGGCTTTTTTCGCATTACCCAACCTCACTACCAGAGATGGTCAGCCCACCGGGGCCATACTCGGGGTAGCCAATATGCTGAGGCGCCTGCAGTCCGAGTATAACCCTGATTATCTTGCCGTTGTATTTGATGCCAAAGGCAAAACTTTCCGGCATGAACAATACGCCGACTATAAGGCAACCAGGCCGAAAATGCCGCCGGAACTGGCCGCGCAAATTGAGCCGCTGCATGAATTAATTGATCTGATGGGTATCCCCCGACTGGTGGTACCAGGTGTGGAAGCCGATGACGTTATCGCCACCCTCGCCCGTCAGGCGAGCAGCAATTCACAGGCCTGCCTGATTTCCAGCGGTGACAAAGATCTGGCCCAACTGGTTGATCAGCATGTAACACTGGAAGACACCATGCAGGATCGCAAACTCGATGCTGCCGGTGTAGTCGACAAGTTCGGTGTTCCGCCGGAACTGATCGGTGATTATCTGGCCCTTATCGGCGACACCAGTGACAACATCCCCGGCATTCCCGGCGTCGGCGCCAAAACCGCCGTCAAATGGCTGAATGCCCATGGCGATCTGGATAACATCATTGCCAATGCCGACCAGATCAAAGGCAAGATTGGCGAAAAACTTCGCGATAACTTAGACCAATTACGGTTGTCACGGCAGCTGGTAGCCTTGAAGGAAGATGTTGATCTTCCAGTTGAGCCACAGCAGCTGGTTATCCAAACCAACGAAGATTTACAGCAGAAGCTGCGGCAACGCCTGTTTGAACTGCAATTCAGCAGCTGGCTGAAAGATCTGGATAACACCACCGGGACGGACAGCTCAGCAACCGATCAACCCGCCTCCGGGTTCTCCTGCGATACGGCGACCATTCTCAATGAAACCGATTTCAAAAACCTGCTGGACAAGCTGCGCAACACCGATGCGTTCGCCTGGGATACTGAAACCACCAGTCAGGATCCTATGCGCGCCACTCTGGTGGGCATGTCCTTTGCATTGGATGAAGATCAGGCCTGGTATCTGCCCCTCGGGCATGACTATCCCGGTGCCCCCAGACAACTGCCGATGGATAAGACTCTGTCAGCCCTGAAACCGATTCTGGAAGACGCCCGGATTAGCAAACTCGGTCAGAACCTTAAGTATGACATTAACATTCTTAAGCACTATCAGATTGACGTGCAGGGTGTAGCGCATGACACCATGCTGGAATCCTATTGTTACAACAGCACTGCCGGACGCCACAATCTGGATGTACTGGCACAGGCTCACCTAAACCATAAAACCATTGCTTTCAGCGATGTTGCCGGCAGCGGCAAACAGCAACTTACTTTCAACCAGGTGGATATTGAACAGGCAGCGCCGTACGCGGGAGAAGACGCCGCTGTGGTTGTAGGTATCCATAACCGCCTGTGGCCTGAACTGCAACAGATTGACGGACCCAAATCGGTTTATCAGGATATCGAAATGCCGCTGGTTCCGGTGCTGGCACGTATGGAGTACACCGGCGTACTCATTGACGCGGCAAAATTGCAGGCACACAGCAATGAGCTGGCTAAAACCATCCATGATCTTGAGCAGCAGGCTTTTCAACTGGCCGGACATGATTTCAATCTGGGCTCTCCCAAGCAGCTGCAGCAGATTCTGTTTGAACAGATGGGCCTGCCGGTGATTTCAAAAACACCCAAAGGCCAACCGTCTACTGCCGAGAATGTGCTGCATGAATTGGCCCGCGAGCATGAGCTGCCGCGCCTGATTCTGGACCATCGCAGCCTGAGCAAGCTGAAATCCACTTATACCGATAAACTGCCTTTACAGATTCACCCGCAAACCGGCAGGGTACATACCTCGTACCAACAGGCGGTGGCCAGTACCGGCCGGCTGTCCTCAACCGATCCCAATCTGCAGAACATTCCGGTACGCACCGAACAGGGCCGTAGAATCCGTAAGGCTTTTATTGCACCGGATGGATACCTGCTGCTGGCGGCCGATTATTCTCAGGTTGAGCTGCGCATCATGGCGCACTTATCCGGGGATGAAGGCCTGCTCAACGCTTTCCATAAAAATATCGACGTGCACCAGGCCACCGCAGCAGAAGTCTTCGGCCTTGCCTACGATCAGGTTGATAAAAGTCAGCGCCGGGCAGCCAAGGCGATTAATTTTGGCCTGATGTACGGCATGTCTGCGTGGGGACTGGCGCGTCAGCTGGAAGTTGAGCAGAAACAGGCTCAGGCATATATCGACACATATTTTGAGCGTTACCCGGGTGTGCATGAATATATGGAACGCACCCGCCAGCAGGCCCGTGATCAGGGTTATGTGGAAACCCTGTTCGGGCGCCGCCTGTGGCTCAACGAAATCAATGCACGCAACCCGGCACGCCGTCAGGCTTCCGAGCGTGCCGCCATTAATGCTCCAATGCAGGGCACGGCTGCAGACATTATTAAGCTGGCCATGCTGGATATCGATCAATGGTTGATTAACAAGCAGATTGATGCCCGCATGGTGATGCAGGTTCATGATGAACTGATACTGGAAGTTAAAACCAGCCAGGCGGAAGATATCGGCGAACAGGTCAGTCAGCGTATGGCGGCGGCGGCCAGTCTGGATATTCCGCTACTCGTTGATGTTGGCCTGGCGGATAACTGGGAGGCAGCGCACTAAGCGCTGCCGGAATATTTTTGCTTTAGTTGAGTGCCGGACACTACCGGTTTGGTATTGTCCGGCTCACAAAGTCCTGAAGTTATTCTGAATCGAATCTGGCAAAATCCTGCAATACCACCTGGGAATATTGCTGTTCAAATGCTTCGGCTTCTGCGGGTGTCATGGTATACGGGATGTTATCCGCACGAATAACGCCACGATTAGCAAACGACACGCCAAACCCTTCGATTGCACCACAGTTGCCTACCCGGGAACCTGTACAGCGATTGCGCTGAGCTTTGCGCCTTTCCGCCATGGCTCTGCGGTCCATAATTTCAGTACCGGCACGCATCTCATTTTTGATTGCCATTTCAGTACCGGCATCCTGATCGTCTCGATCCATCTCATTCCAGATAAGCAGCTGGAATTTTTTCATGATCGGAATCTCTTCTTCTGCCGCTGTCGACATCCAGCCATAGGCAGTCATGGTGTCCTTTTCGGTTCCCAGACCGAAATAGTTCATCATGGCATAACGATACTGGGCGAATTTATTGCCATTTTGAGCCAGTTGATGGTATTGGCCCAACGCAGAGTTGTAGTCGCCACGGTCAAATGCCGCATTAGCGCTGTTTAAATTCTGAGCAGTAGCTGTACCGGCAAGCATCAGCAATGCAAGCCCGGTAATGACTGCTGTTAATCTGGTTTTCATCATTACAATCTCACGGTAATTGAACACATTACATACGAAGTTTTTAGTATATTAGCAGAAGCCGGTAGCTTTTTGCCAGCACCTGCGCTTACCCGTCGGATAAAAACCTTTCCAGTGCTGCAACAAACCGTGCAGGTGCGGTTTTATCCATATCGAAATACAAAGACGGCTCGATCAATTCAAGCTCCATCAAAGCGAATGTCCCATCGGATAACCGCACCAGGTCAACCCGCGCATACAGCAAAGTCCTATCCAGTGCGTCTATTGCCTTTTGACCTGCTAAAACCAGCTCAGGTTCAGGCTCAATCAGCTTGAGTATCCCCCCATATTCCTCCTGCACCCGAAAATCACCGGATTTGGGCGTTTTTATAATGGTGTGGCTGAGCTCACCGGCAAAATAAAACAGCGAGTATTCTCCCTCCTCGACCACAGCACTGATAAACGGCTGCAGCATAGCTGTCTTGCTTTGAAAGACCGGCAGGATATCCTGCTTTCGGGTAGCCCAATCATCTCTGCTGACCGGATAGGTATTCATGGAACTGGCGCTGACAGTGGGCTTGATGATTAAACGGTCTTTACCGAATCTGGCAAATGCATCGCTGACGTCTTGACTGGTCAACTGCTTTTTAAAGATGGTAGGCACAACCGGACAGCCGTGCTGCTGCAATTGCTTTAAATACTGCTTATCGATATTCCAGCGTACTGTTTCCAATGAATTTTCAAGCTGTGCCGTGGAGTTTTCTATGTCCTGCAGAACATTCAGGAACTGTTGCTGGAAATCGTGATAATCCCAGGGGGTACGGATAATCACCAGCTGGTATTGGTCCCAGTCGGTTTGCGATTGCCAGGAAACCATATCCACTTTCCATCCGGCAGCTGCCATCGGTTCGAATAACAAGTGGTCAGAGGTGACGAAATCCCCCAGATCGGTCATTGTCAAAAAAGCACAGCGTCGCACAATTGCTCCCGGCAAAAGATTATCAGGATAGTTTATTTTGTCTCTGGGGGCAGTATCTGTGAAGTTGTATGCTTACCAGACTGATCAGTCCGCTATCTGCTGAAATTCAAAGCGAACTCCACGCAGCTATGCGGGCATACGTCGATTTCGTTCCCGGCTGTAAAAACCGGGATGATAATATAAACGGCTAACCTTTTTGATCCGGTTTTTAACAGGAGTATTGCCGTATGCAGATCATGCGCTGGCTGACTAATCTGGCCTATTTGATGGCCATTGCTTGTATTTTGACCATATTACTGTCAGGCCCTTTATATAAGATGGGCTGGTGGTCGCTGGGAAGCATTTTTCAGATCCTGAGATTCACTGTTCCGATGGGACTGGCGGCTATTGTGTTGCTGTTGATCTGCCGATTTACCGGCGCTGCCGGCAACCGGTCCGTGCTGATGGCGGTTGCCGTTGGCTTGATTGCCTATATGCCGTTGAGCAGTGCAATGACGGCCCGCAAGCTGCCTTATATCCACGATATCAGTACCGATACGGTCAATCCCCCTGAATTCAGTGCCAGTATGATTGAGGCACGGGCCGAAGCCAGCAATCCACCCGAATATGCCGGACAGGAAGTTGCCACCCAACAGGCAGATGCTTATCCAGACATCCAACCGATTACCCTGGCATTCCCTCCTGCTGAAGTTATGTCTCGAATCAACGGCATTGCTGCTGATGCAGGCTGGGAGATTGTCTCCAGCAGCGAGCTCGGCATGGAGGCCACGGATACCACTTTCTGGTTTGGTTTTAAGGATGATGTGGTTATCCGGTTACAGCCGCAGGGCAGCGGTACCCGGGTGGATATTCGCTCAAAATCCCGGATCGGCCGGTCTGACATCGGCAAAAACGCCGCTCGCATTCGTGCCTTTACCCAGGCTTTACAAGGTTAGGATCAAATTATGTCTCGTTATGCTTTAAACCTGCTTTTACTCAGTTTTTCTCTATTCGCTGCAACAGCCAGCGCCGGCAATATCAGCTTCAATCCAACTGCCGCTGATGCAGTACCGGACGCCATTATCGGCGAAGCCGGTGAACCACAGGGCAAGCCGGTACATTACTTTGCTGATGATCAGCGCGCTTCAGGCTATCTGGCGCTGCCGGAAGGTGAGGGGCCGTTTCCAGCCGTTATCCTGATCCATGAATGGAACGGCCTGGTCGACCGCATCAGGCAGACAGCCGATGCATTTGCAGCAGAAGGATACATTGCTCTGGCCGCCGATCTGTACCAGGGGCGCACCGGCAGCAACCGTGATGAAAATATCGCTCTGATAATGGAAACCAGGGAATCACCTGACACCATCATTGCCAATCTGAACGCGGCCGTTGAGTACATCCGGAACAATACCAACAGCACCGGTAAAGTCGCCACCATCGGCTGGTGTTTCGGCGGCGGTATTGCGCTTTCTTATGCACTGGGCGGTGACCAGCATGACGGTACTGCCATTTTCTATGGCCAGCTGCTGGATGACCCGGAGCAGATGCAGCATGTCCATCATGAGATATACGGCACCTTTGCCGAACTGGATCGCGGCCCCAGCGTGGAACAGGTAGATGCTTTTGTTGCTGCCATGCGCACTGCTGGCATCAGCAATGATGTGCATATTTACGACGACGTTAACCATGGCTTCTGGCTACATGTCGAACGTGATCCGGAAAACAACCTACCCGCCGCCAAACATGCCTGGCAGCGGCTAAAGGCTTATCTCAAGCGCGTTTTGTAAGCCTATAGATCGGATATCAGGCCGGCTGCAGCTCCGCCAAAACCTGTTTTGCCGCAGCAACCGTTGATTCGATCAGACTGTTGCTGTGTGCTGCTGATACAAATCCGGCCTCATAGGCAGAGGGGGCAAAATAATGCCCCCGGTCCAGCATTCCGTGGAAAAACGCCTTGAACTGCTCCAACCGGCAATTGCTCACCTGATCAAAGGTGCTAACACTGTTCTGGTCGGTAAAGAACAATCCAAACATCCCGCCGACACTCACACTGGTCATTGGCACACCGGTCTGTTCCGCTGCCTGTTGAATCCCGTCTACCAGTGCAGCGGTTGATTGACCCAGCTGCGGATAAAAATCCGGCTCGGTAATCAAATCCAGGTTTGCCATACCGGCCGCCACTGCAATCGGGTTACCGGATAACGTACCGGCCTGATAAACCGGGCCGGTCGGCGCAATCTGCTGCATCAGCTCACGTTTACCGCCAAATGCGCCCAACGGCATACCGCCACCGATGACCTTTCCATACGTCATCAAATCTGCAGAAACCCCAAACACGGTCTGTGCGCCACCCAGCGCCACCCGAAAACCGGTCATGACCTCATCAAAAATCAATACGCTTCCGTGGTCGTCACAACATTCCCGCAGCGTTTCCAGGAATCCCGGCAGGGGCAGGATACAGTTCATATTACCGGCCACCGGCTCAACGATGACGGCAGCTATTTCATTGCCCATATCTGCCATTACCTGACGCACGGCATCACTGTCGTTGTACGGCAGGCTGATGGTCAGGTCAGCCAATTGTGCGGGCACGCCGGGCGAGCTGGGCACACCTAAAGTCAGTGCGCCACTGCCGGCATTGACCAGGAAGCTGTCCCCATGACCATGATAACAACCGGTGAATTTGATCACCTTGTCGCGTCCGGTAGCACCGCGGGCAAGCCGCAGAGCGCTCATGGTTGCTTCTGTACCGGAATTAACCAGGCGAACCTGATCCAGGTTGGGAATCAGTTCACACAGCCGCTCCGCCATGGTGACTTCTCCGGGTGTGGGTGCACCGTAACTGAGACCCCGGCTGGCGGCGCGCTGGACTGCTTCAATGACATGCGGATGCGCATGCCCGGCAATCATCGGCCCCCAGGAACCCACATAATCAACATAGCGTTTGCCTTCCACATCGATCAGATACGCACCTTCCGCCTTATCGATAAATACCGGTGTTCCACCCACGCCGGCAAATGCCCGTACCGGCGAATTAACGCCACCGGGTATTTTTAGTTCAGCACGGTTTAACCAGTATTCACTGGTATTGGAATCTGTGGTCATGCATTGCTCCTGGAAATCAGCTGTCTATCAAAATTGAGAATACGAATTTTACGGGAAATGCGAACCGGGTATCAGACAATCTGCACCACCCGCCCTGTCAGCAACCTCAATCCCACAGCCGGCAATAGTGCTGCGCCTGCTGTTCAGGGTTTTCCGCATTCGCCAGATCGCCGATTACTGCCAGCATATCCGCACCCGCACGCAGCAATAACGGGGCGGACTCCAGGGTTATGCCGCCGATTGCCACAACCGGCAGATCAAATTGCCGTGCTGCCGTTAAGGTTGGCAGCGCACACCTCACGGCATTCGGTTTGGTGGCTGACGGGAACATACTGCCGAAGGCCAGATAGGTTGCACCCTGCGCCGCTGCTCTGCGGGCACGGTCCAGGTCGTCATAACAGGACGCACCGATAATGGCCCAGCTGCCCAGGCTTAATCTGGCGTGGTGCAGATCACTGTCATTCCTGCCCAGATGTACGCCATCAGCATGGCTGGCTTTGGCCAGTTCAACGTCATCATTGATAATCAGCCGGGCACGATACGATTTGCATAACCTCAACAATGCTTGCGCCCGAGCCAACCGGTTGCTGCTGTTAACGTCTTTATCACGGTATTGCAGCAATCTGGCGCCACCGGACAGTACACCTGCTGCATAACGAAAAAAATCATAATCGTTCCGCTCTGCCGGGGTAATCGCATACAATCCCGATAAATTATGGCGGTTTGGGTTGTCTTGGCTCACTTTCGTCATCATTAATGCGCGTAACTGATTAAGCATAGACGAATTGTGACTACAGAAACCAATTACAAAACCTACATGTGTGTCATCTGCGGATGGATCTATGATGAGGCCAAAGGCTCGCCCGATGATGGTATAGCCCCCGGAACACGCTGGGAAGATGTCCCGGATTACTGGACCTGCCCGGATTGCGGCGCCGGAAAAGAAGATTTTGAATTAATCGAAATCTGATCAGCCTCTCCCTCATCGTGATGGACCGGTGTTTTTTTAGATCGGTTCCATTCATCTGACTCGGACAAGCCGTCAGATAATTACCGGAATTCTTTCAGGTTTTCCGCAATATCTGCTACTCTGGCCTGCCATGCTGGCAGATTAACGTATATAACGTTTTTGTCAGCGCGGTCATGTTATAAACGGACCCTATCAACCAGCTTTTGCGGAAAACCCTATGCGCAACATGAACCCCAACTGGACCAAGCCACCAATCAACTGGCCTGTCACCGGTTTTTTTATCCTCAGTAACCTGGCGGTACTGACAGTCGTACCCTGGTATGGCCTGACTTATGGATACGGCTGGGGGCTGTGGGCGCTGGCCGGGTTCTTCTGGTTTTTGAACGGCATCGGCATAACCGCCGGATATCACCGTTTGTGGTCACATCGCAGCTATCAGGCTCACTGGGCTCTGCGGCTGTTCGTACTGCTGGCCGGCTCCATGGCGTTGCAGAACAGCGTTTTGATATGGGCCAGCCGTCACCGTTACCACCACCGGCATACCGACGATAACGACCGTGATCCGTATTCCGCCAGACTGGGCCTGTGGTTTTCGCATATGGGCTGGATGGTTCGGGACTGGCCTTCCAGTGAGCTGGACTTCAGCAATATCAAAGATCTGGAAGCTGACCCGATGCTGCGCTGGCAACACAAGCATTATTGGAGCATCATCTGGACACTTAACCTGGGCCTGCCGATACTGTGCGGCTGGCTGATGGGCGATATTATCGGTGCACTACTGCTGGCCGGGATATTCCGGCTGGTGGTCAATCATCACACTACCTTCTTTATTAACTCCCTGGCACACTTCGTCGGTAAGCAGCCTTATTCTGATGCTACCACTGCTAAAGACAGCACCCTGCTGGCAACGGTTACCTGGGGCGAGGGATATCACAATTACCATCACTCATTCCAGAACGATTACCGCAATGGCGTGCGTTGGTGGCATATCGATATCGGCAAATGGTTTATCAGCGTGTGCAACTGGGTTGGTCTGGCCTGGGGCTTAAAACGCGTACCGCAATTCAAGATTCGCCGGGCACAAATGCAGATGCTGTTTAAACGTGCCGAACAACGCCTGGATAAGTTACCCGCCAGCCAGCGCTGGCGTGATCTGTTGGAAGCTGAATACGAAGCCTTCAGCGCCACTGTTAAAAACTGGCAGACCCTGCAGCTGGAACGCATGGAGCACGCCAAAGAGGAAATCCGCGGACGTTTTGAAGACAGCCGCCTGCACACCCGGCTGAAAGAGCTGGAATACAGTCTGCGGCAGCAGAAAAAGCGTTTACGGATATTACTGGGCGAAGCTGAAGCCCAGCCTGCCTAAGCCTCAGCAGCAGGCACATCCGGCAGACCGAAAACCCGCCTGCTGTTTTCGGTAGCCAGCTGCGCAGTCTGAACCGGCGTTTCGCCCCGGCAGGCTGCTAGCTCACCAACAATCCACGGCAGCCATTTGGGCTCATTGCGATGTGTGGCCACACGCGGCCGCATGCTGCGCGGTTTCAGATAGGGTGAATCAGTTTCCACCAGCAGGCGGTTTTTCGGTATGTCGGCGACACTGTCTTTCAGGTGACTGCCGCGGCGTTCATCGCACAGCCAGCCGGTAATGCCGATATAACAATCCAGGTCCAGATAATCATGCAGCGCTTCCCTGGTATCAGTAAAACAGTGCACGATGACTGCATTTAGCTGATCCCGATGAGCTTTGACTATCGCCAGAAAATCCTGATGCGCATCCCGTTGATGCAGGAACATGGGCAACTCGGTTTCAACAGCTATCTCGATATGTGCTTCGAATGCCTGCTGCTGATCAAGCCGGGGGGATAAATCACGGAAATAATCCAGGCCGGTTTCGCCGACGGCTACCATTACCGGTTGCTGTGACAGCTCACGAATCAGCTCACCGGTACCGTCATCATAATCACTGGCCCGGTGCGGATGCACACCGGCAGTGGCAAACAGTTTTCCCGGATAGCGGCCGGCCAGCTCCACTGCCTGGCGGCTGCCTTGCGCACTGGCGCCGGTGACCACCATTTGCACAACACCCACAGCATCGGCATCGGCAATTACAGCATCCCGATCCGAATCAAAACTGTCATGTGTCAGGTTGGCGCCGATATCAATTAACTGCATGTTTCCTGCTCGCAAAACGCGCATTGTACCTGCCTGTCTGCGTTGTTTGAATCTGCCTGAACATACTGCCCAGTCGATTCCGGCACAATTTGTTACGGAATTGATCAGCTGGCAGATTTCCACGCTGGTTGCTTGATAGAATAGACAGCTGATAAAAATTATTGATGCGAGAAGTTGAGATGACAAAACGCATATTAATTCTGGGTGGGGATGGGTTCTGTGGGTGGCCGACAGCACTGCGGTTGTCAGGTCAGGGGTTTGAGGTTGCCATTATTGATAATTTGTCCCGCCGCAATATCGATAATGAACTGTGCTGCGAGTCTCTCACACCCATACAGCCAATCAGCAAACGCCTGCAGACCTGGGAGGAAATCTCCGGGAAAACAATCCCTTTCTTCCATCTGGATATTGCCCGTCAACCTCAGGAACTGCTTGACTGTATCAATAACTTTAAACCGGACAGTATTGTCCATTTCGCCGAGCAAAGGGCGGCGCCATATTCCATGAAAACCGCCTGGCATAAGCGTTATACCGTGGATAACAATGTCAGCGGTACCAACAATTTATTGGCGGCCATCGTCGAATCAGGCCTCGATATTCATCTGGTGCACCTGGGCACCATGGGTGTTTATGGCTACGGCCGGGTGGACGGCGCCAGTATTCCGGAAGGCTATCTGCCGGTGCAGATTGAAACCGACAAAGGCTGGCAGCAGACCGATATTCTGCACCCGGCTGACCCCGGCAGTATTTATCACACCACTAAAACCATCGATCAGCTGCTGTTTTATTTCTACAACAAAAACGACAACCTGCGAATCACTGATCTGCACCAGGGTGTGGTGTGGGGCACTCAGACCCCGGAAACCGCTCAGGACCCGGCCCTGATCAACCGTTTCGATTACGACGGTGACTACGGTACCGTGCTCAACCGCTTTCTGATGCAGGCTGCCATAGGTCATCCGCTGACGGTGTATGGATCAGGTGGTCAGACAAGAGCCTTTATTCATATTCGCGACACCGTGCGCTGTATTCAGCTGGCGGTGGAAAACCCGCCTGCTGCCGGTGACCGGGTGGAAATTTTCAACCAGGTCACTGAAACCTGGACGGTCGCCCAGCTGGCAGAAAAAGTAGCCCGCATCAGCGATGCGGAAATCCGCCACTACCAGAACCCACGCAAGGAAGCTGCGCACAACACACTGGTAGTTGACCGTGATAAATTCATGGGCCTTGGCCTGAACCCCACCACCCTGGATCAGGGCCTGCTGGAAGAAGTGGTTGAAATCGCCCGGCGTTACAAACAGCGCTGTGATGTCCAGCGCATTCTGCCCAGCTCGCGATGGACCAGGGCACAGCAGCTGGACAGCGAAGGTGAAGCAGCACCGGCCAGTAATAACGAAGTGCCCCAAAAGTTAGCGGGTTAGTACCTTTTTCCCGCATAGCTTCCGGATAAGCCGTGAAAATTCTCCTGGGCGTACAAACCACAGGCAACGGTCATATCGTTCGCAGCCGGGCGCTGCTGGGCGAGCTGCGCCGCCGCGGACATGATATTGATTGCCTGTTGACCGGCCCATCCACCAGTAATCGCTGGAAGCTGGATGATTTTGAGCCTTATCAGACCCGCCATGGTCTCTCGTTTGTCAGCCATGCCGGGAAACTCAGTTACTGGCGCACCGCACTGCAGAATAAACCCATCAGGTTTCTGCTGGATGTCCATCAGCTGAATTGGCGCGGATATGATTTGGTCATCAGCGACTACGAGCCGGTGACTGCCTGGATGGCTAAACGGCGCGGTATGCCTTCCATCGGTATCGGCCACCTGTATGCTTTTATTCACACCGTACCGAAATCACCCGGTAATCGTCTGGCGCATTGGGTGACCAATGTTTTTGCCCCGGTTAAATACCCGATGGGATCACACTGGCATCACTTTGACCAGCCATTGCTACCGCCTACAGTTGCCGATGACGTACACCAATTGACGCCCAGTGAAGCAGACCACTTTCTGGTCTACCTGCCTTTTGAGCAGCAGGCTGAAGTTATTGCTTTGCTTAAGCAATTCCCACAACAACGATTCCGGGTGTATACCGGCACCCCCGAGCAGGGTGACATTGATAATGTCCAGCTATGCAAAATTGGCCGCCAGGGCTTTATCAATGATCTGGCCAGTAGCCGTGGCGTAATCTGCAATGCCGGATTTTCACTGGTTTCCGAGGCTTTGCATCTGGGCAAGAAGGTGCTGGTCAAGCCACTGGCGGGGCAGGTTGAACAGGAATCCAATGCGGTTGCACTGGCACAGCTGAAACTTGGCCACTGGATGGCTGAACTCAGCCCTGCCGACATCACCACATGGCTGGATATGCCTGCCATCAGGCAGTGCAACTGGCCGGACGTTATGGGCCCATTGGCAGATTGGATCAGCAATGGTGACTGGGAAAACCATCATCACCTGTGCCGGCAGCTGTGGCCTGATTTATCAGACTCATAATGGCTATGAATAAATGGCTGCGTCTGATGCGCTTCGACCGCCCAATCGGCATATTACTGCTGTTGTGGCCAACAGCCTGGGCACTGCTGGTTGCCGGCAGCGGTTCACCGTCATTAAAAAACACCATCATTTTTTTAACCGGCGTTGTACTGATGCGCGCCGCCGGCTGCATAATCAATGATTATGCCGACCGCGATTTCGACCCGCATGTGGCCCGCACGAAAATCCGCCCGATAGCAGCAGGAGAAATTCTGCCCCGGCAGGCACTGATGGTATTTTTCATCCTGCTGACGCTGGCTTTTGTACTGGTTCTGCAGACCAACGCACTTACCGTAAAACTGGCCTTTGTCGGCGCACTACTCGCGGCCAGCTATCCATTTTTCAAACGATTCACCCATTTGCCGCAGCTGGTACTGGGTGTGGCCTTTGCCTGGTCTATTCCGATGGTGTTTGCTGCGGAACTGAACCATATTCCTGCAGCGGCCTGGTGGTTATTTGGCATCAATATCATATGGACCATCATCTATGACACGCAATACGCTATGGCCGACCGTGAAGATGATCTGAAAGTTGGCGTTAAATCCACCGCGATCCTTTTCGGCCGGCATGACCGCCTGATCATCGGCATATTGCAACTGCTGATGCTGACACTCGTGGCCGCCTACATTCTTCGTTTTACCAGCCAATCAGCAGCGTGGCCTTTATGGGCGGCCTGGCTATTGTGCGCCGCGCTGTTTATTCAGCAGCAGCAACTGATCCGCCAGCGGCAGCCGGCGGAGTGTTTTCGCGCTTTCCTGCAAAACAACCGGGTTGGTCTGGTATTTTTCCTGGGTTTATCAGTATATTTTTGGTGGCCGAAACTGAGTGGGGTTTCCGGCGCTTGAAGCCACCCTCGCAGACAGCGATTATTTAGGCCGTTCAGCGCGAGCCGCCACCCATACCTGAACCACTTCACAACCTGCCTGTTTTAAAATTCGCGCGCATTCGTTGGCGGTGTTGCCGCTGGTCATGACATCATCTATCAATGCAACATGCCGTGGCGGATTACCCTTCAAGCTGAAGGCCCCTTTAAGATTCCGCCGTCGCTCCACCAGGCTCAATCCGGGTTGCGGACGGGTTCTACGAATCCGTTGCAGCATCGACCCGGCTACCGGTACTGTCATTTCCATCTGCCGCAAATGTTTGGCGACATCATCAGCGAGTAGCGCAGACTGATTGAAACCCCGTTTTATTTGCCGCCACGGATGCAGCGGTACCGGCACCAGACAATCCGGCAGACTCAACTCTCCTGACTCAACGGCAATAGCCACTGCTTCGGCCAGCAGCAACCCCATAGCCTGCCCGGCACTGGGTTGCCGCTTGAATTTAAACGCAGTAACCAGCTGCGTCAGCGGTTGAGCATACAAATAAGGCGCGAACACACTATCGAACAGCGGTAACTGTTGCTGGCAGCGACCACACAGGCTGTGTGACTGTGCCAGCGGTTCCGCGCATCGTTGACAACAGGCATCCATGGCAGTCAGATCCGTCTGACAGCCGGTACAGATATCCAGATGCTGCTGCGCCGGCTGGCGGCACAACAGACAGGCCGGCGGAAACCAGGCAAGCCTTACTGACCTGCTTTTGGATTGTATCCATTGCCCGAACCCCCAGCTCATCATCTATCGGCTGCAGCACTTACATATTTAATCCGACGTTGACACTCAATGGTGTCCTTTACATACTGTCGGGCTATTTTTTGCAACATTGAACATGGACTCATTGCAGCAACAATTACAACAGGCTCAAAAGGCCATTGTACGTGGTCAGCTGGATTACGCGGGAAGAGTACTCGATAAACTCCGCCAGACGCATACCAGCGCTGCCAAAGTATGGCTGCTGTCGGCCGCCTGGTATCAGGCAGTCGGTGAAACATCAGAAGCCTTAAATGCACTTGAACAGGCAGCCACCATGGGACTGGCTGAGCCGGAGCTGCGTACGCAGGTCATTGATGCCTACATTTCCATGCAGGCCTGGTCACAGGCTTTGGATCTGTTGCTGCAGATGGACCCTGAGGGCAGCCTTTTTGCTGTCTCCATAGCTCGCTGCCAGTGGGGCATGGGCAATTATCAGGCGGCCATTGACCGGCTTCAGGGTTTTGTCGCCACAGCGCCTCACCACGCCGAGGCCAACTTGTCGTTATGGCAATGCCTGGAACGCTATGGTCGGTTTGCCGAATCAGACCGGCAACGTCAGCAGTGCGCTAAATGGGCTGGGGCTGATCCGGTCACTAGCATCATGGAAATTACTTTTCTGGCCGCCGAGAAGCAATTCAAAGCTGCCGCTGACCATGCCGAGGCCTGCCTGTTCCGGCTGCCCACTCCACATCCCGGATTACAACGCGCAGAAAGTCTGATTAACCAGCTGCGGAATCCACAGCAGACACCCGAACCGGTTGAAGTCCGTGGGGCAGGTCCTGCCAACCATTTGAACAAAGCGCGTAACCAGGCATTGGATGATGTTCATCAACAATCAATGCGCTGGCTGCAAAGCCATGGAGAAATACCCTATTTCGCCAGCTCAGCACGGTTGCTGGTGCATGCGCTGCAAACGGCAACGACAGATTTTGCAGTCAGTGACTGGTATTTGGAATTCGGCGTGTTCCATGGCCGCAGCCTCAACATTCTGGCTCGTTCTGAATTATCGCAGGCGCTGCACTGGCATGGGTTCGACAGCTTCAGCGGCCTGCCGGAGGACTGGTCGGCCCAGGAAACCAAAGGCAGTTATTCCACCGATGGCCGGCAGCCGGAAATGCCTGACAACGTGACCCTCCACAGTGGCTGGTTCCAGGACACAATGCCTGAGTTCACTGCGCAAAATCCGGATGGCGCAGCTGCTTTTATTCATGTCGATTGTGATTTATACAGCTCAACCAAAACAGTTTTGGATACTCTGATTGACCACTGCCGCCCAGGCACTGTGATTCAATTCGATGAGTTGATCGGTTATCCCGACTATCAGCAACATGAATGGCGCGCCTGGCAGGAGTTTCTGCAACAATGGCCGGGATGTTACCGGCTGCTTGGCAGCGTATTCATGGGCCGGGCGGTGGCTGTTCAATTGACTTGATATGATTGACAGTTCATGGTCCGCTTCACATACTCATATTCAATAATTAACAGGAATACCCATGTCGGCCAGCATTGAAAGTTTGCCTGCTTCATCTTCGGTTGCCCCGTCTTTCCGTCACGACTGGACGCTGGATGAAATCGAAGCCATTTATCAGCAGCCGTTTAACGATCTGCTGTGGCAGGCACAGCAGGTGCATCGCCAGCATTTTGATGCCAATGCTGTTCAGGTCAGCACCCTGTTAAGCATCAAAACCGGCGCCTGCCCGGAAGATTGCAAGTACTGCCCGCAAAGCGTGCACTACAACACCGGCCTGGAACGTGAAAAGCTGCTCGATAAACAAGTGGTGCTGGATGCAGCCAGAGCAGCCAAACAGGCCGGTGCCAGCCGGTTCTGCATGGGTGCTGCCTGGCGGCAGCCTACCGACCGGAACATTGATAAGGTGATTGATCTGGTTCAGGCCGTCCGCGATGAAGGCATGGAAACCTGCCTGACCCTGGGCATGCTGACCGAAAGCCAGGCACACAAACTTAAGGAAGCCGGTTTGGATTATTACAACCACAATCTGGACAGCTCGCCTGAATACTATAAGGAAATCATTACCACCAGAACCTATCAGGAACGGCTGGACACGCTGAAAAATGTCCGCGATGCCGGCATGAAAACCTGTACCGGCGGCATTATCGGCATGGGTGAGAAGCGTGCTGACCGGCTTGGTCTGCTGCAGCAGCTGGCCAACCTTCCCGAACACCCGCAAAGCGTTCCCATCAATATGCTGGTACGGGTTCAAGGCACGCCATTACAGGATACCGATGAGCTGGACCCACTGGAGTTTGTACGTACCATCGCTACCGCCCGCATTATGATGCCGAAGTCCATGGTGAGACTGTCTGCCGGGCGTACCAGCATGAGCGATGAGATGCAGGCCATGTGTTTCCTGGCCGGTGCCAATTCCATATTTTATGGCGATAAACTGCTGACCACCGACAACCCGGAAGCCAATGCTGACCGCAAGCTGTTTGACCGGCTGGGCATCCGGGCTATGGAAAAGCCACAATAATTTGACCATGACGACATGGCGGGGCGTTCTCGATCAACGTCTGCAACATCAGCGTGAGCAACACCTCGAACGCAGCCTGACTGCGTTCCAGTCTATAGATACCACCCACATCCAAAAACCCGGAGCTGACCGGGCGCTGATCAATTTTTCCAGCAATGATTATCTTGGCCTGCGCAGCCATCCTGAGCTGGCAGCTGCAATCGCTGAAAGCAGCCGACTGCCGGTTGCCGGAGCCGGCGCTGCCCGCCTGCTGAGCGGCAATCATCCACTGCATGAACAACTGGAACTGGAGCTGGCTGAATTTTTCAGCCGGGATGCGGCGATGCTGTTCTCCACCGGCTATGTAGCCAATCTGGCGGTGCTGCAGGCACTGGGGCGCCGCGGTGATGTGATTATCCAGGACAGACTGTGCCATGCCTCCCTGATTGACGGGGCACGTCTGGCAGACAGCAAACTGCTGCGTTACCGGCATTTGGATACCGACCACTGCCAAACACTGCTGGAACAACCCGCCGGACTGCAGATTGTGACAACCGATGGCGTTTTTTCCATGGACGGTGATCTGGCGCCGGTGACAGAACTGGCCGGACTGGCCCGTTCACATGAAGCATTACTGATAGTTGATGACGCGCATGGCATTGGTGTGCTGGGTGAACAGGGGCTTGGCTTGCTGGAGCACGCCGGACTGTCGCAGGCGGATGTTCCCTTACTGCTCGGCACGTTCGGCAAAAGCTTTGGCCTGGCCGGTGCCTTCGTTGCCGGTGATCAGCAGCTGATTGACTATTTGCGTAATTTTGCCCGGGGCTGGATTTACAGCACTGCGCCACCACTGCCGCTGGTCGCTGCTCAACGCAGAGCATTGCAGATTACTGTATCAGAACCGGAACGCCGTCACCGTCTGCATCAACGCATTAGCTATTTCAAGCAACTGGCCAAGCAACTGCAGTTGCCGCTACTGCCGTCTGATACTGCCATCCAACCGATCCAGATCGGCCCCAGTGCAGTCGCTCTGGACTTGCAGGCAAAACTGGAAACACTGGGCTTTTATGTGGCTGCCATACGACCGCCAACCGTTCCCAAAGGTACTGCAAGATTGCGCATTA
Organism: Wenzhouxiangellaceae bacterium; assembly: GCA_028289455.1. Lineage (GTDB taxonomy): Bacteria > Pseudomonadota > Gammaproteobacteria > Xanthomonadales > Wenzhouxiangellaceae > JAJFKX01. The sequence goes on along the minus strand of JANQPN010000002.1, from coordinate 3,581 downwards.
CGTTGAGCAGCGAACATCAGCAAAGCGATATTGATCGATTGCTTATGGCATTGGCTGAAAACATCGGACAGTTCAGCGATGCTGATTGAATCATTTCCATCTACAAATCCGCAGGCAGACAACCTAGTAATGCTGCACGGCTGGGCAATGCACAGCGGCATCTGGCGCAGTGTTATCGACCAGCTGCAGGCCCGTCATCATCTGTGGTGTGTCGATTTACCCGGTCATGGGCTTGCCCGTCAGCAACCATGGCCCGAGCTGCCATTGGAGCTGATCGATCAGCTTCACCGGCAACTCCCCGGCAACAGTATCTGGATGGGCTGGTCTCTGGGGGGACTGTTCGCATTGCAGGCAGCCAGGCAGAAACTTTGCAAAGGCCTGATTCTGGTCGCCAGCAACCCCTGCTTTGTGCAGCAGCCACACTGGCCGCATGCCATGCCGGCCTCAGTATTTCAGCAGTTTGCCGATGACCTCTCTGCAGGTTTTGAACGGGCGTTGAAGCGTTTTCTGGCATTGGAAGTACACGGCAGCGAATCGGCCAGAGAACAGCTTCAGGAACTGCAGCAAATAGCCTTCAGCCGGGGTATCCCTGCGCTTCCGGCGCTAACCGGCGGGCTGCAATTACTGCAGCAGGCAGACTTCAGTCAGGTCCTGCCGCAGCTGCCAATGCCTGCTCTGATTATCGGCGGCCGCCGCGACCGGCTGGTTCCCTGGGAAGGTCTGCAGCAAACCGCTGAGCGGCTGCCCAACGCCACCCTGAAACGGATTCCCGGCGCAGGTCACGCACCGTTCATCGGTGATCCGGATACTTTTTCGCAAAGTGTGGTGGAGTTTTGTGATGGGCTTTGATCGCCGTGAAGTACAGCGCTCGTTCGGGCGGGTTTCCAGTCAGTACGAACAACATGCCTGGCTGCAGCGGGAAATCAGATCACGTTTGTACGAGCGGCTGGAGGACATTCCAGCCGAACCCAGTCGAATACTAGATCTGGGTTGCGGAAGCGGCGCCGGAGCTGCCCAATTGAAGCAGCGCTATCGTTCCGCACAGGTGATCGGTCTGGATCTGGCACTGGCCATGTGCCATGAATGCCGGCGGCAATCCCGCTGGCGTCGACCGATAGATGTGCTACAGGCGGATGCTGCACAACTGCCGTTTGCCAGCGACAGTATTGATCTGATTATCGCCAACCTGGTTTTTCAATGGGTGGAGGATCTTCCGGCGGCTCTCAACGGCCTGCGCAGAATACTTAAGCCCGGCGGTGTATTGCTGTTTTCCACCTTTGGCCCCGATACCCTGCTGCAATTACGTCAGGCGTGGGCAGCGGTGGACGATCAACCGCGAATCAGTGATTTTGTTGACCAGCATGTCATTGGTGATCTGCTGTTAAGCATGGGCTTTCGCGACCCGGTAATGGATTGTGATGTGCTGACTTCCACCTATTCTGAAGTTGATGTTTTGATGCGAGATCTGAAATCCATCGGCGCCCACAATGCCAACCGCAACCGCCCGCGCGGAATGACCGGCAAATCCAAGCTGGCTGGCATGCGGCAGGCATACGAACAATTCCGGGACCCGCAAACCAAGCAGCTACCAGCCACCTGGGAAGTGATTTACGCCACTGCCTGGGGGGTCCCTGAAGGGCAACCGCAACGTCATCCGCAGGGTGGGGAAACGGCGGCTTTTTCATTGGAATCGCTGCGCCGGGATATCAGGAAAAAATCATGACCACCCGTTATTTTATTACCGGCACCGATACCGAAATCGGTAAAACTTACGCTACCTGCAAACTGGCAGCCCAACTAGTCGGGCAAGGTCGTTCGGTAGCCTGTTTCAAACCGGTAGCCAGTGGAGCAGAGCTGCAGAATGGCAAGCTGGTCAACGACGATGCAGTCAAGCTGCAACAGTGCTCATCCGTTGATTTACCATTGGCTACGGTCAACCCCTATTGCTTTGAGCCCGCCATCGCACCGCATATAGCCGCCCATGAGGTGACTGCCGATATCGATCTGAATGTAATACAGCAGACCATTGAATCGATAGAGGCTGACGTGACGCTGGTGGAAGGCTTTGGTGGCTGGCTGTCGCCGGTATTACTGTCAGCTGACCAGCAGATGTGGCAGGCGGATATCGCCCGTGCTGTTGGTGCGGAAGTCATACTGGTGGTGGGTATGCGGCTGGGTTGCCTGAATCATGCCATGCTCAGCGTGAAACAGATATTGCAGGACGGCTTCACCCTGAAAGGCTGGATCGCCAACCAGATTGATCCGGATATGCCGATGTACCGGGAAAATATCGATACGCTTAGTGAGCTGATTTCACCACCCTTAATGCACCTTTCTTATCAGCAGGCTTCCTGATAGCCTGCTGCTGTTTACGGTAAATGTGGTTTGGACAAGTAGTCCTTGCTCTGCATTTCCTGCAAACGGCTCAAGGTTCGCTGGAATTCAAAAGCCAGACGCCGCCCGGTATACAATTGTTCCATGGGTACTTCGGCCGACAAGACCAGCTTGACCTGGCGGTCATAGAAGGTATCCACCAGATTGATAAACCGGCGGCAGGCATCGTTGTCATCATCGCCCATGGCCGGAACAGATTCGATAAACATTGTGGCAAACCGTCTGGCCAGTTCGATGTAATCATCCACGCTTCTGGGCTGCTCGCATAATGGTGAAAAACTGAACCAGGCCACACTGTTGGCAATCCGCAAGGTCTCAATACCACGGCTATTGATCATCAGCGGTTTTCCCCGATGCCATTTGCCCGGTACCACTTCCTCAAATATCCGGAGCAGCCCCTGACAGGCGTGCTGATCGAGCGGGTAGTGGTATAGCTGAGCTTTTTCCAACTGCCTTAAGCGATAATCCTGAGCCGCTTCCAGCTGATGAATCCGGCAATATTTTTTCAGCAGCGCAATGCTGGGCAAAAACCGTGCCCGCTGCAGCCCATCCTTATACAGATCATCAGGATGAACATTGGATGTGGCGATCAGCAATACCCGTCGTTCAAACAATCGCTCCAGCAACCCGCCCAGCAGCATGGCGTCACCGATATCACTGACAAAAAACTCATCGAAACATAAAACATGCGCGTGATCGGCAATCTCGTCAGCCAGCCTTGGCAGCGGGTCTTCACCGCGCCCCAGCGCCTTAAGCCGCTCATGCACTTCACCCATCAATCGATGGAAATGCACCCGCCGTTTGGTTACGCCATCGGGCAGGCTTTCATAAAACAAGTCCATCAGCCAGGTTTTGCCGCGCCCCACGCCACCCCACAGATACAATCCTGGAATCCGTTCCGGCTGCCGCCAGAACTTCCAGCTGGGGACCTGCCCGGCAGAGACTATCTGTTGATATCGTTCGTCCAGCAGCGCAACCGCCTCAGCCTGGGCCTGGTCCGGGTAAAAACTGCCGGAATCCAGCAGCGCCTGATAGCGCGTCTGCGGAGAACCCATAGACGCTAGATGACGGGTGCCGGCAGGTGTTCCCGCAGGGTGTTTTTAAGCAGACCGCGCAAATCCATCAACCGGCGGTGGAAAAAGTGCCCTGCTTCCGGCATAACCAGCAATTGTGGTGCAGGATCAATA
>JANQPN010000066.1 GCA_028289455.1 Wenzhouxiangellaceae bacterium | reverse complement strand
AGATACCGCAGCGATCTGACCGTGCAGAATATTCTGCTCCAGCCTGCCCTGCTGCTGCAGATTGGCGATGGCATCGGCCAGTGCTACATAAGCACCGGTAATGCTGGCGGTTCGGGTGCCGCCGTCGGCCTGCAGCACATCGCAGTCCAGGGTGATGGAACGCTCGCCAAGGGCATGCAAATCCACCACCGCACGCAGCGAGCGGGCAATCAGGCGTTGAATTTCCAGGGTTCTGCCGCCCTGCTTGCCACGCGCGGCTTCACGCTGGTTGCGGCTGCCGGTAGAGCGCGGCAGCATGCCGTATTCAGCCGTTACCCAACCCTGGTTGCGACCCCGCAGCCAGGGTGGAATGCGCTCTTCAACCGATGCAGTGCACAACACCCGGGTGTTGCCGCAGCTGATAATCACCGAGCCCTCGGCATGCATGGATACATTCCGTTCGATATTGACCGGCCGCAATGCGTCTGCGGCCCGTTGTTGATGTCTGTTCATTGTAACTATCGTATTAATACTCTTTTCAATGTTGAGAGAATCAGTTATGTCGGGATGGCAATGGCTCAACGGGTGTACGGTTTTCAGCCTGTCTGCTGAATATCATCTAAGTGCACTCCGGGCTGGTCTGCCAGCACCATACATATGCTAAGAATACCGGTAAACAACCCGAAACTGATATTGATAAATGGCATAAGGGCCGGCTCCGGGCTGTTAAGTGAAAGCCGGCAAGGGTAACATGCCACCATTAAAAAGTGACCAGACAAGCAATATGATTTACAGCATGACCGCTTTTGCGGCAACCGAGCAAACCTACCCGTTTGGCCGATTGGCCTGGGAGATGCGTTCGGTTAATCATCGGTTTTTGGATATCAGCCTGCGGCTGCCGGAGGAATTTCGCCCTCTGGAGGGGGACTTTCGCGAACAGATCGCAGCCTGTTTAAGCCGGGGAAAAGTTGATGCCAGTCTGCGTTTCACACCGAGTTCTGATTTCAGCAGTGGTCAGATAGCGCTGAATGAAGATCTGGCCAAGGCACTGTTGACAGCGCACTCAAGCTTATCAGAGCTGGCCGGCGTTGAGCAGACAGTCAGCCTGGCGGCCGTATTGCGCTGGCCCGGCGTGGTCAGTGAGCTGCCGCCGGATTTAACACCATTGCGTGAGGCAGCCAAGCAACAGCTTACCCAGGCCTGTGAAGGGTTGCTGGCGGCACGCCGGCGCGAGGGCGAAAAACTGGAGCAAATGCTGCAGGAACGTTTGCAGGGTATTCAAGCGCTGACTGTGCAGGTGCGGGAATGGCTGCCACAGATTCGCGACAAGCTGAAATTAAAGCTGGATAATAAGCTTGCCTCTCTGGATTATCCGGTAGAACCGGGCAGGGTTGAACAGGAACTGGCCCTGTACATGCAGAAGCTGGATGTGGATGAAGAGCTGGACCGCCTGGACAGCCATGTCAGTGAAGCGATACGCACGCTGTCGCAATCCGAACCGGTGGGGCGCCGGTTGGACTTTCTGCTGCAGGAATTCAACCGTGAAGCCAATACGCTGGGATCCAAATCGGTGGATTCGCGTACCAGCCAGGCAGGGGTAGAATTGAAGGTGTTGATAGAACAAATGCGTGAACAGGTACAAAATGTCGAATGATGACCTTTCATCCTTAGCCAGACACGGGCTGTTAATCATCGTTTCCGCGCCATCGGGCGCCGGCAAAACCAGTTTGCTGCAGACCACCATTGCTGCTGACTCTCAGCTGGCATTTTCAGTTTCCTATACCACCCGGCAACCCCGCACCGGCGAAGTTAACGGGACGCATTACAACTTTGTCAGCCGGGAAGAGTTTCAAAAGCGGATCGATGGTGGTGACTTCCTGGAGCATGCCGAGGTCTTCGGCAATCTGTACGGTACGTCGTGCAGCGCTACCGAGCAGACGCTGGCTTCAGGGCAGGATCTGGTTTTGGAGATTGATTGGCAGGGCGCCCGGCGGATAAGACAGCATGGGCTGGAGTGCATCAGTATATTTATTATGCCGCCATCACTGGAGGAGCTGCAGCGCCGATTGGAGAGCCGGGGCAAGGATTCGGAGGAGGTAATAAACCGGCGGATGGCTGAAGCCAGAGCGGAAATGTCCCATTGGGAGGAATATGATTACCTGATCGTGAACGACGATTTTGAACAGGCTGCCGGGCAAATGTCGACCATAATTGCCGCTGCCAGACTGCAATGCAGCCAGCAACGCCAACGGATTGCCGGCATGCTGGAGGATTTGTCCTGAGGCTTTGCGGACTGCCGGCTCCTGGAGTTATGCTCACAGGTGTTTTGTAATACCGGATAAACAGTTATAATTAAAAGCTTTTCAAATGAAACACTGATCATGGCCAGAATTACTGTAGAAGATTGCATGGAGCACGTTAATAACCGCTTTGAGCTGGTATTGACTGCTGCCAAAAGAGCGCGTCAGATAGCTCATGGCGGTGCTGCACTGCTGCCGGAAGAAGGCGACAAGCCGACGGTAATCGCACTGCGTGAAATTGCCGATGGACAGATTGACGAGGCGCGCGTCAAAGATTTACAACTCGAGCTGGATGCTGCCCGCGCCGCTGCCGAAGCCGAACGTGAGAATATGCTCCATGAGGGCGGCGACGAATGAGCTGATTAATGACGGCAAGTCTAAACGTGAGCCGGACATTGTTAAACAACTGCGCAGCCAGTTAGAAACCTACCTGTCCGAAGCACAAATCGAAATCATAATGCGCGCCCTGGACTTCGGCGCGCATGCCCATCACGGCCAGCGGCGTAAAAGCGGCGAACCCTATATTCACCATCCCATTGCAGTTGCCGGCATTCTGGCAGATCTGAACCTGGATCATGAATGCATAGCGGCTGCGATTCTGCACGATACCATTGAAGATACCGAAGTCACCAGGCCGCAGTTGACCGAGGAGTTTGGTGAAACCATCGCACACCTGGTCGATGGCGTAACCAAGCTGGATAAAGTGAAGTTCCGTACCCGTCAGGAGGCCACCGCAGAGAGCTTCCGGAAACTGCTGCTGGCAATGGTGCGTGATCTGCGAGTTATTCTTATCAAGCTGGCCGACCGCCTGCACAATATGCGCACCCTGGGCTCGATGTCTGCTGATGCCAAACGCCGGATTGCCCGCGAAACCCTGGATATCTATTCACCCCTGGCTGAACGGCTGGGGATGCATCAGCTGCGGAATGAGCTGGAACAGCTGGGTTTTGCCAATTTGTACCCCAACCGCCATAAAGTGATTGCCAACCGGATACGCTCACTAAGCGGCAATCGCCGTGGTATGTTGCGCAGCATCCGAAAAGCGTTGCAGAAGGCCATGCGTGACGCTGAAATTGAATGTGAAGTACATGGCCGGCAAAAGTCGCCTTACAGTGTTTACCGCAAAATGGTTGGTAAGGAGCTGTCCTTTTCTGAAGTCAGCGATGTTTATGCATTCCGCATCGTTACCAACAGTTCGAACAGTTGTTATGTGGCGCTGGGTGCGGCACACAGCCTTTATCAACCGATACCGGGCAGGTTTAAAGATTACATTGCATTGCCCAAGGCCAACGGCTATCAGTCATTACACAGCATAGTGAAAACCCAGGAAGGGTTCCCCATTGAAATTCAGATCCGCACGCAGGAGATGAACGAGATCGCCGAATTCGGGCATGCATCGCATTGGTCGTATAAATACGATCCGGACAACTCCAAAAAGCAAAACCGGGTACGGGGCTGGTTCAGCCATCTGTTTGATCCGGATGCGCAGGATACCGATTCTCAGGGATTCATGGAGTCTATCAAAGCCGATCTGTTCCCTGATCAGATTTTTGTATTTACCCCCAAAGGGCGGATTATTGAGCTGAGGCGCGGCGCAGTGGTGCTGGATTTTGCCTATGCCATTCATACCGATATCGGTAATCAGGCAAACGGCTGTCTGGTTGACCGTGATCCGGTGCCGCTGAGTTACCAGCTGAGTTCGGGAGAAACCGTCAGTATCGAAACCGATGAAGACGCGCACCCCAAACCGGAATGGCTGGGTGTAGTGAGAACCAGCAAAGCGCGGGCTGCTATTCGTCAATTCCTGCGCAACATGCGGCAGGAAGACAGTATTCAGCTGGGACACCGGTTGCTGGACAAAGCGTTGAGTGCCTACGGGAATGCCTTGGAGGATGTGCCGCCAAGAAGGCTTGCACGTTATTTGCGCCGCCGTAACCTGAACAGCCTCGAAGAGCTCCTGCAGAAGCTGGCGACTGGCGACATGCTGGCTAATGTGGCCGCTGTGAAACTGTTGCCGTTGATCCAGCGCCGTGAGCAGAAACGGCCGGATGTGCCGCCGGAGGCTCTGTCACTGACTGGCGCAGAGGGTGAGAACATCCATTATGCCGAATGCTGTTACCCAATACCTGGGGATGGCATTATCGGTATTGCCGAGGCTGGCCGCGGTATTGTGATTCACCGGGATAACTGTCCTACCGGTCAGTTGATGGCCAGACGCGCCCCGGAACGCTTGCTGGCGGTGGCCTGGGCCCAAGCAATGACCAAGCAGCTGCGCTCGATGCTGAAAGTCTATTGCGTCAACGGGCCAGGCGTTCTGGCGAGCATTTCCGCCAGTATTGGTAACGTGGGGGCAAACATTCAACATGTTGAGCAGTCCAGCGGGGAGGCCACCACTGCAACGCTGCAGTTCCTGGTCAATGTGCGCGACCGTGATCAGCTGGCGCGCGTTATTCAGCGGCTGCGGCATAATCATTATGTGGTCAAAGTGATGCGAGAGTTGCGCAAGTAGTCAGACCATAATCGTTATTGACACTAATATTAGAGAGATTGATCAGATGAGGAAAATCATCCATACAGAACACGCTCCGGCTGCGCTGGGCACTTATTCTCAGGCTGTACAGGTTGGCGATACCGTGTATTTGTCCGGTCAGGTCGGGCTGCTGCCGGAAACCATGGAGCTGGTTGAAGGTGGTTGTGAAGGGCAGCTGCACCAGGTGATGAAGAACCTGAGCGCGGTTTGTCAGGCAGCTGGAGGGGATTTGGATGATGTGGTCAAATTCAACGTCTATCTGATCGATCTGGGTAATTTCGACAAGGTCAACAAGATCATGGCCGGCTATCTGAAAGAACCCTATCCTGCACGGGCTGCAGTGCAGGTATCGGCACTGCCTAAGGCCGCGCAGGTAGAAGTGGACGCCGTTATGGTGGTCGGTAGCCGCTAGTTATTCCGCTGCCTGTCAGTCACTCGCTACAGCATGGATAAGACCAATGCCTTGCGGGATTTGCATGGCGTTGGTGAAAAGCTGGCAGCACAGCTGAATGAAATCGGTATTCACACGATTACCGATTTACTGCTGCATTTACCGTTTCGTTATGAGGATCGCACCCGGTTAACCCCTATCGGTAGCGTGCTGCCAGGTCAGCGTGTGCTGATCAACGGGAAAATCGAATACAGTGGCGTTGTGTTCGGCCGCCGCCGTTCTTTGATTGTGGTGCTGAACGACGGCACTGGTTTATTGTATCTGCGTTTTTTCCACTTCCGTCAGCAACAACAGCATGCCTATAAGGCAGGCGGGCATTTGCGCTGTTTTGGCGAGGTTCGGGCCGGTTATAAAGGCCTGGAAATGGTCCACCCGAGCTGTCAGCGAATCAGTGAGCGCCAGCTTAATGACCCGCCCGACGGCCAATTAACACCTGTTTATCCAAGCACTGCCGGGCTGCAGCAGTTGCGCTGGCTGCGACTGACCGAACAAGCGCTGCTGCTGCTGGAAAAAAACCGATTGCCGGTAACCGAACTACTGCCGGCAGCAGTGCGCAAGCAATTTGAGCTGCCTATGCTGAAGCCTGCATTACAGCAGCTGCACCGGCCGGATGCTTCGGTAGACACTGCGCAATTGGCAGCTGGCCGGCATCCGGCACAGCGGCGCCTGATACTGGAAGAATTGGCTGCCCATCAGCTGGCTATGAAGAGTTTGAGCCGGCAATTGGCCAGCCTAAAGGCTCCGGTGCTCAACGATGAAACCTTACAGTCCAAAATACTCAAGCAGCTGCCATACCGGCTGACTGCAGCTCAACAGCGCGTCATTCAGGAAATTGATGCGGATTTACAAAACCACAGCCCGATGCTGCGCTTGTTGCAGGGTGATGTCGGCTCCGGAAAAACCGTGGTAGCTGCAATGACCATTGCCCGTGCTGTCGCCAGTGGCTGGCAGGCGGCTATTGTGGCACCGACTGAATTGCTGGCTGAGCAGCATCTGCGATCCATGCAGGGCTGGTTTGAGCCATTTGAGATAGAACCGGTGTGGCTTACCGGGAAGCTGACGGTCAAAGCACGCCGGGTAGCAATGGAGAAAATCCGCACCGGTGCCGCAGTTGTCATCGGTACGCATGCTCTAATGCAGCCTGAAGTTGAGTTTCAGCGGCTGGGGCTGGTGATTGTGGATGAGCAGCACCGCTTTGGGGTTGGCCAGCGGCTGGCATTGCGTGACAAGGGCATGGCTGAAGACAGCGAAAATGCCGATAAGCACCGGCCACATCAATTGATCATGACCGCAACGCCAATTCCCCGGACCCTGGCCATGACCGCTTATGCGGGTCTGAGTATCTCGATCATTGACGAGCTTCCGCCGGGGAGAACACCCGTTAAAACCGTCGCTATTGCAGCCGACCGGCGTGAAGCCGTGCTGCAGCGGGTGGCCGAAGCGTGCCGCAACGGCCGTCAGGCTTACTGGGTGTGTACGCTGGTGGAAGAATCCGATCAGCTTCAGGCTCAGGCTGCTGAACAAACCGCGGAGGCTCTGCAGAAAGCACTGCCGGATTTATCCATCGGTTTGATTCACGGGCGTCTGAAAGCACGTGATAAAGAGCAGATTATGCAGCGTTTTCGTAACGCCGAGCTGTCACTGCTGGTGGCAACCACGGTGATAGAAGTCGGTGTGGATGTGCCCAATGCCAGCCTGATGATAATCGAAAATGCCGAACGTCTGGGGCTGGCGCAGCTGCATCAGTTGCGCGGCCGCGTGGGGCGCGGGGCTACCGAGTCCAGCTGTGTGCTGCTGTATCAGCCGCCCCTGGGGTCAATGGCCAAAGCCAGGCTGGACACCATGCGGCGTACCAGCGACGGTTTTGTGATCGCAGAAAAAGATCTGGAGTTGCGCGGTCCAGGTGAGGTGCTGGGTACTCGTCAGACTGGTCTGCAACAGCTCAAGATTGCTGATTTAACCCGTGATCATGAGCTCCTGGATGATGCGATAGACCTGGCTGCGGCTTTGGAAAGCAGCAGCACTAGTGCAGCAAAACGGTTGATAAAGCGTTGGATAGGTGGGGCTGCAGTCTACGGAGAAGTTTGAAAATCGATACTTAGCCAATAAAAAAGGCGGCCAATGGCCGCCTTTTTTGGATTCAATGTTGAATCTAATACTTGATCAGCTGTAGCGGCGAATACCTACTGCAGCGCCCAACAGCAGCAGCAGTACCATGATGGTCAGGCCGGTCTGGCTTAAGGTTGGAACAGCTGGAGGAGGAGGCA
>JANQPN010000012.1 GCA_028289455.1 Wenzhouxiangellaceae bacterium | reverse complement strand
GCATCCACCGTATCGATCAATTCCGCGGTAGACGTGCTCTCCGGCAACTCTATCTGTCGTGAATATATACCGGTATCTGCACAGGCCTGGTGTTTATTGCGCACATAAACTTTCGAGGCTGGATTATCCCCTACCAGCACCACTGCCAACCCGGGTTGCTGTCCGCCCTGCCGGGTATGCTCGGTTATCTGGTTTTTAATGCGCTGCCGAATCTTCAGCGATAAAGCTTTGCCATCCAAAATGCCTGGAGTATTCATGGTGTTAATAATCACATATTTTTAAGTTTCGGAACACACTGAACATTCAGGATCAGCCTGTGTTTGGGATTCGATAAAACGCATGGACAGCGTATCGATACGCAATAGTCTGTCAACCATTGGACGGCCAACAGCCAGACAAATTTTCAACGCCTCGGTAGCCTGTAATATGCCCGCTATTCCCGGCACCACACCCAGCACACCGGCGTCGGCACAGCTGGGACCGTCCCCGGGTTGCGGGAACAGGCAGTGATAGCAAGGCAGGCTCAGCTGCTGATCATATGCCGGCCAAAATACACCAACCTGGGCCTGAAAACCCTCAACCGCTGCATACACCATTGGTTTGCCGGCAGCCACGCAGGCTTCGTTCACCGCGTAGCGTGTGGAAAAGTTATCACTGCCGTCGATAACGACATCAAAGTCATCAATCAATGCGGTTGCATTGTCAGCCGTGAGACGCTGGTCAATTGCAATGATCTCGGTATCGTTATTCAATGCCTGCAGACGCTGCTTTGCGGAATCAATTTTCATTTCTCCGCAAGTACTGTCACTGTACAACACCTGCCGCTGCAAGTTGGAACGCTCCACCCTGTCATCATCGACAATCGCCAGGGTGCCGACCCCAGCCGCCGCCAGGTACAGCGACGCCGGGCTGCCAAGACCACCTGCGCCAATCAGCAGCACTTTACTCGCCAGCAGTTTTTGCTGGCCTTGCACACCAATTTCCGGCAAGGTCAAATGGCGCGCGTAGCGTTGCCGCTGATCATTATTAAGCGTGCTGCCCTCAGGGTAGCCAACCGGCAGCCCCGCAGCCTGCCAGGCTGTGAAACCTCCCTGCACGCTTTGCACATTGTGGTAACCCAGGCGTTTTAAATCCGCAGCTGCTGATAATGACTGCTGGCCCTTGGCACAAATGACCAGCACGGGTTGCTGCCTGTCAGCCATGTGGTTGGGCAGCTCAGTTTGCAGTTGCGCCTGTGGTATGCCGATTGATTGTGCGGCCATGCCCAGCTGCCACTGTACGGCATCTCGCACATCTAATAATAAAACGCCTTTCTGCAATTGTCGGGATGCTTCAGTGACATCAACCTCAGCGATCAACTCATCGATTGGTTCCCGGAAATCCGTTCCGGCCTGCTTAAGCGGCCGGGTCGTATCAGTCACCTGCGCTTGCCTTTCAGGTGCCGTTTCAGACGTTTACGTTTGTTCAGCTGCCTGTCTGTCAGTTTATTTTTTCGGCCTGCAAACGGGTTGGCCCCATCACGAAGATCCAGATGCAGCGGAACGCCGGTCAACTTGAATGCAGCACGCATGCGATTCAGCAGATAACGTTTATAACTGCCGGGCAATGTCGATGTGCGGCTGCCATGTATTACCAGCCGCATCGGTGAGCGCCCGCCCAGATGCGCATACCTGAGTCTTGCCGTTCTACCCTGCTTTAATGGCGGCGGGTGATCAGCCTCGGCACGCAACAACACCTCCGTCAACCGGTGGCTGCTGATGTCCTGAGTGGCTGCCTTGTGAGTGCGGTGAATGGCGCGGAACAGTTCCTTGAGCCCGCTGCCGTGCAATGCAGAGATGGTCACCTGTTGGACATAGTCCACAAAAATGAGCCGGCGGTCTAATTCGGTTGACACTCTCTGCCGCTCATCCGGCCCCATGCCATCCCATTTATTCACTGCAATCACCAATGGCGTACCCAGCTGCAGCACCTGCCCGATTAACCGGCTGTCCTGATCTGCCAGGCCCTGCTGGGCATCCAGCATCACCAGGGCAATTTTCGCCTGAGCTGCCGATTGCAGTGTTTTTATTACGCTGACCTTTTCCACCACTTCATTGACTTTTGCCTTACGGCGGATACCGGCGGTATCAATCAGCACATAGTCCTGATCATCCCGGGTTAAACGCACCTGAATGCTGTCACGGGTAGTGCCGGGAACATCGCTTGCCAGCACCCGCTGCTCACCCAGCAACCGGTTGACCAGTGTGGACTTTCCGACATTCGGACGGCCAACCAGAGCAATTGAAATGGCCTGGTCATTGTCTTCGTCTTCGGTTTCTTCAGGAGGCTCCAGTTCAGCTATACGCTGACTGATAATGGATTCCAGCTGTTCCACGCCGCGCCGGTGAGATGCTGCAATCGGCAGAGGTTCACCAATACCCAGCTGATACCAGTCACCGGCACCGGATTCCCAGTCCAGGCCATCGGTTTTGTTGACCACCAGCAGCACGTTGGTGCCGTAACGGCGGATATCGGCCAGAATATCCTGGTCATTAGCTGTCAGCCCGGCGCGCGCATCGACCATGAACAGAATCAACTGCGCTTCGGCCAGTGCCATGTTGACCTGCTCCAGCGACAATGCATCCAGACCTTCAGCCGCAGCAACAATCCCGCCGGTATCAACCAACAGGTAGGGGTGACCGTCACGGGTTGCGCAGACACCGTATTGCCGATCACGAGTAACCCCGGGCTGATCGGCTACGATGGCATCACGAGTGCGCGTCAGCGCATTGAATAATGTGGATTTGCCTACGTTGGGCCGACCTGCGATGGTAACCACAGGTAGCATGTCATCATTCCTAGCTTATAATTTGTCAGCCGGTCTTGTCAGATGGCTGCTCCGGCACGGTAAGCATTCAACGTGCCGCTTTCACTCAGCACATATAATGTGGTTCCCACCGCCAACGGTGCAGCCCTTACGCCGGCACTGTCAATTCTGGTTCTGGCGACAAACTCGCCGCTCTCGGCATCTACAAAGTGCAGATATCCCTCTGCATCTGCAGCAACCACATAACTTAAATAGAATGACGGACGCGTCAGTCCACGGTTGAACAATTTGTCCTGCCGCCACAATGTGGTTGAGTTGATCCGATCAACCAGCCAGATATGGCTCTGCGGGTCGGATAATGCAAGCATCGTGCGTGCTACCGTCAATCCACTTGATGAACCGGCATCTTTAACCCACAGAATCCGGCCTGAGTCGACCGCCAGCGCAGCCAGTCGCCCGCGTGAGGAAGTCACATACAGATCATTGGCGATGATCGCCATATCGCCGTCGATATCAGCCAGTCTTTCAAGCTCGGTTTTACCTTCGCGCGCACTGACGGTCTGCTCCCACAGCACACTGCCGTCATTAGCCCGCAGTGCTACCACTTCACCGCCGTCATAACCGATATAAATGATTCCTCCACGCGCTACCGGATCACTGCTGCCGCGCAGTGAAAGCAACGGTACACCCCGGTCATACAGCCATTCACGGGTACCGGTCTGTGCATTAAAGCCGAATACACGTCCATCAATGCAACGGACTATCACGTAACCGTCATGCAATACCGGCTTGGACAACACTTCAGAAGATACCGGCGAGCGCCACAGCACTTCATCACCTTCGACATCGAATACAAAAACTTCGCCGTCCAGTGTGCCCACCATCAGCAGGTTGTCGAATACGCCGGGGCCGGCGGAAATACGCAAGCGGGAATTAATTTCCTGGTCAACTGCACCGCTGTCTGCATCTATTATGCTGATCCGTCCTTTACGGTCGGCAACATAAATTTTCCCGGCGGCGTAGACCGGCGCGATATTAACCGGTACCCGGTCAGCTGATGCGCCTATGGATGTCCGCCAGACGCGTTCCACCGGAACGGTCTGGTCGAACTCGACCAGTTCTGCCGGTGCGTTGACGTCATCATCGTCACCGCCAAACCAGCTACAGCCGCCCAGCAGGCTTAATGACAACAGCATCAGCAGCAGTTTTAAACAAGCTTTGGGCGGGTGTATTTTCATTACTGGTCGTCCTCTGTATCAGTGGCTTCTGAATCAGCCGCTTCTTCGGGCTGTGCCTGTTCAGCGTCAGATGACTGCACTGAAACGCTGGTCGGTTGACTGTTGATTATCGGACTGCTGCCCCCGGGGAAAGCCGGTGGTGGCTGGGTAATATCAGAATCTTCCAGTAATCCATCAATATCAATATCACGCAGATCAGCCAGACGCAGCTCCAGCATGCGATCGGGTGTTCCACCCAGTTCTGACTCTGCCAGTTCAAACGACTGCAAGGCCTGCTCCCGGTCATTCATGGCCAGATAAGCTTCGCCGCGGATGCGAGCGACCAGACTGGTATGTCCTGAATCGGCAGGTAAACCATCCAATGTCTGCAAGACTGCTTCAGGCTGGTTTTGAGCCAGCTGAGCGCGCGCCAGACGCAGCATTGCAATCGAATTGATTTCAGTATTGCTGCTGTTGGTTATGATGAAACTGTATTGCTGAATGGCACCGTCAACATCGCCTTCGCCCAGCTTCATATCTGCCACCTGTAGAGTTGCCAGTGCTGAATATAAATTATCCGGGTGATCATTCTGCAGGGTTGCCAGCGCTTCCAGCAGCTGCGCATCATCAGCGACAGCTTCACCTTCAGATTCCTGATCAGTGTCGCCCTGGGCCTGCTCGGATGCAGTTAACTCAGCCAGCTGTTCACCGACTGCTTGAAATTGCTGGGCAGCATTGAAACTGTGCTGCAGCTGCTGGCCTTCCCAATAGCGGAAACCGAATAGTCCGCCCATGGCCAAAGCGACGCCCAGCAGGATGCCGCCCCCATTGGTTTTAATCCATTGTTTGACGCGTTCGCCTTGTTCGTGATCGTCGTAAAGCTCAACTGCCATGCCGGCATGCTCCTGTTATAAATAAATAGCTAACTGGGTATTATGATTTGTAATCAGATCAAGTCCAAGTGCTTTTGTTTCATTCTGACCCAAAAAAGTATTCAATCGGTTAAATTCTGCTGTAACCAGTTCCCCAACTGTGACAGCGGCACTGCTACCTGATTCTGTTCGCTGCGCAGCCACTTCACCGTAATTTCACCGGCTGCCCACTCATCCGTACCCAGTATCAGAGCCAGCTGAGCCTGCGAACGGTCGGCACGTTTGAATTGAGCACGCATGCTGCCGCCACCCATATTGGCGCGCAGCCGTAATGACGGGTGCTCCCGGCGCAATTGTTCGCTAAGAACAAGCGCCTGCTGCTGCAATGACTGGTCAGCGATAATCAGATAAACATGGGGTTGCTGTGAAAAATCCTCCTGCTGTTGTTGCAGTAGCGCCACCAGTCGTTCCTCTCCCATGGCAAACCCGATACCCGGAATCGCCGGACCGCCATGCAGTTCCACCAGCCCATCGTAACGGCCGCCGGCGCAAACTGTCCCCTGTGCTCCGAGTTCATCGGTAACCCATTCGAATACAGTATGCGTATAGTAGTCCAGACCGCGCACCAGTCGCTGATTGTGCTGCCAGGGTATCTGCATGGCATCCAATATTGCAGTCAACTGTTCAAAATGCTGCCGGCTTTCATCTCCCAAGTGCTCAAACAACTTGGGTGCCGCCTCAATCAATGACTGCATATCCGGATTTTTACTGTCCAGAATGCGCATCGGATTGGTATCCAGCCTTCTACGGCTGTCATCATCCAAATCCGATTCATGCTGCTTCAACCAGTCATGCAGGTGCTGCCGGTACTGCTGTCGCTCTAAAGGACTGCCCAGACTGTTCAGTTCCAGCCGAACGCTGCCCGCAATACCCAAAGACTCCCAGAGTCTGGCTGACATGGCCAGCAGCTCGGCATCAATATCAGGCCCCGGCAATCCGAATACTTCAGCGCCGATCTGGTGAAACTGCCGACTGCGGCCACGCTGCGGTTTCTCGTAACGGAACATGGGCCCCTGATACCATACCTTCTGCCCGGGTGTCTGCAACAGACCATGTTGCAGCATCGCACGCACAACACTGGCGGTTCCTTCCGGCCGCAGGCTTACGCTTTCACCATTGCGGTCGTCAAAACTGTACATTTCCTTTTCAATGATGTCGGTAGCTGCGCCTATTGAACGTGTGAACAGCGCCGTAGGTTCCAGCAGAGGCGTACTGATATAGGCATAACCGTAACTGGATAGTACTGCGGCTGCAGTCTGTTCAAGAAACTGCCATAACGGCGCATCCACGGGCAGAATGTCCGGCATGCCGCGCAGACTCTGGATTTTTTCTGACATGTATTACCTGCTAGCGAGAACCACCGTTGACCGGTGATATTCAGTTATTTGCCCTACAGAAACTGATGATTCTGCAGGCAAGCATATCCGCCTGGTTGTTATTCGTCGGTTAATGCTTCTTCAATTACCGGGCGATTGCTGGCCAGCGTTGTATTGGCTACATTTCCGCGCGTATAAGGACTCATATCAATGTATTCATCATTCAGATACAACTCAACCGCAGAAGCCCGCCCAAACAGTAACCTGAATGGCGCTTTGCCAGCGTATGCCCTAACCCTGCCGGCACTGAGCAAATCATATTCCAGGCGTTCGCCGTCCGCATCAGTGATTTCCACCCAGGAATCATTCAGCATATGCAGGCGCAGCTGATCCATACCGACCGCTGCTTCAGGCTGTTCCTCAACCTGCCCGTCGTCAGCGATACTCGAGTCTATAGACTGTTCAACATCATCCATGACGACATCATCCTGCATCGGCTCGGCCGGCACAGGTTGTGTTTCGGTGTTGCGCAATGCAATAAATGGTGCAGCAGATGCCTGTAAATGCGCATCTTCCGCCGGCGTGTCCTCGTTTGCCTGGTCAGCTGCGCCAGATTCATTCTGATTGTCCCCGGATGCCTGAGCATTAATTGACAGCGGCACATCCTGATTAGCCGATACCAGACTCTCATCAAATGATAAGCGCACCGCCCCCTGGGTAAACCACCATACCAAAGGCGCCACCACAAAGGCGGTAACCACCAGATAACCGGCCACTTTGCCGGCATGCTCCAACCAGGTATAACCCCGGCCTGCCGGTAAAGCCAGCTGCAGTTCCGGCACACTGCCGGCATTGACCACAGTGCTGTTCATACCCTGAACATCGAGCTGCAGTAACCGGCTGTAACTGCGCAGGTAACCATTCAGGTAAACCGGTGCAATATCATCAGTTCGATCATCCTCGAGCGCCTCAATCAAACTGGCTGGCAACTTTAACTGCCGGCCTACTTCCTTGTGCGTTAATCCCTGTTGCTCACGGGCCGCACGTAATTGCATCCCTATTGAAGGTGCGGGCTGTTCAACTTGCTGGTTCGTCATTTTCTAGTTCCGTCGCTTGCGCGGTATTGGGGAATAGCTGCTGTAGTTGCCGGGCATATTCTGCAGCCTGATCCGGCTGCTGTAATGATTGTTCTATTCGATAGCCCAATAACAAGCTCTCAGCAGAAGGTGATGCACCTGCCTCATAACGTTGCAGAAAGGCACGTGCAGTGAGGTAATCCTGTTGCCGGTACTTAATCTCTGATAATGCAAATAGTGCATCCGGGTAATCCGGACGAAACTGGATGGCATCGCGCAGATGCTGCTCTGCAGCATCCCAGTCGTCCAGACGCGCCACACACAGACCGGCATTGGCCAGCGCCACTTCAGGTGTCTGGTAAAAAGCATTGCTGGCTGCTTTCACAAAATAATCTTCAGCCTCACGATAGCGGCCTGTTTTGCATAGGAAAGCACCATAGTTATTCTGTGTGCTGGCATCATTCGGTGCTACTTTAATGGCCCGCTTATGAAACTTTTCCGCTTCTTCAGTATCGCCAAGCTGTTCATTCAACACCGCCATGGTACTCAATGCGACCACATAATCGGAATCGAACTGCAGAGCTCTTTGAAGCTTCTCCAATGCCAGCTCAAAGTTCCCCCGGCGAAGGTAACCGGCACCCAGTTCGGTATTGACTCGCGCGGCTTCAGTGCGGCGCGCATCCAATGATGACTGACTGCTGCCACCGGTAGTGCTGCAACCGGCTATCAGCAACACACTGAGTATCACCAGGATATTACCGAAACGGATACGATTCATACGCTGGCCTGCCATTGCATCTGGATGCGCTCGCGCCGGCGGGTGCGGTCGCTGAAATCACCGGCCAACTGGCCGCAGGCAGCGTCAATATCATCACCACGCGTCTTTCTGACTGTCGCAATGATATTTCCCTGCATGATGATCTGCTGAAAACGATCAATCCTTTCAGGTGTTGAGCAACGATACGTCGTGCCCGGAAACGGGTTGAACGGGATCAGGTTTAATTTACTTGGTACCTGACGCAGCAGCTTGATCAATTTACGGGCATGCTCAGGATGATCATTGACACCATCGATGAGCGTATATTCAAAGGTAATCGAGCGTTTGTGTTTACCCTGAACAAACCGGTTGCAGGCGGCGATGAGTTCGGCAATCGGGTATTTCTTATTCAGTGGCACCAGCTCATTGCGCAGTTCATCCACTGGAGCATGCAAAGATACCGCAAGCGCTACATCCAGCTGTTTGTTAAGTTCATCAATACCTGGAATCAAACCTGCCGTACTGACTGTAACCCGACGGCTGGCCAGACCATAGCCCAGGTCATCACGCATCAGCTGCAAAGCGGGTAATACTGCATCCAGGTTCAGTAACGGCTCACCCATGCCCATCATGACCACATTGGTGATCTTACGTTCGCCGTTTCGCTCATGCCCAAGCGCCTTGGCCGCCTGCCACACCTGGCCGATAATTTCCGAGGTGCTCAAATTCCGGTTAAAACCCTGGGCTCCGGTTGCACAGAATGAACAGTTCAAAGCACATCCAACCTGCGATGACACACACAGCGTGCCGCGCCCGTGCTCTGGAATAAAAACGGTTTCTATGGCATTGCCGCGGCCAACGTCAAACAGCCATTTGACTGTGCCGTCTCTGGATGTCTGCTGACTCAGCGTGGCCGGCAGTTCCAGATTCGCCTGGTGTTGCAGCTGTTCGCGTAACTTAAGACTAAGATTGCTCATCCGGGAAAAGTCGAGCTCTCCCTGGTGATAAATCCACTTCAACAGCTGCTGGGCCCGAAAACCGCGCTCACCGATGCTTTCAAACCAGTCCGCCATAGCGGCTGGTCCAAGATCAAGCAGGTTCTGCTGGCGGACCGGGGTGTCCATCATTTCAATCAGTGCCGGTAACCCGTTCTCAACTGCCGGCGATTTCAGACGGTGCAAAGAAATAGCTGATTTCAGTGCGTGCGGTGTCTGCGGCATCTGACCCATGTACGGCATTCGCATCAATGCTTTCTGCAAAGTCTGCTCGAATGGTACCCGGCGCTGCTTCCTGAGGATTGGTTGCGCCCATCAGCTCACGATTCCGGCTGATGGCATCTTCGCCTTCCAATACCTGAATCATTACCGGGCCTGAGGTCATGAATTCAATCAGGTCATTGTAGAACGGACGGTCTTTATGCACTGCGTAAAAACCACCGGCCTCCTCGGCTGAAAGGTGCTTCATTCTGGCCGCGACGATACGCAAACCTGCGCGTTCAAACCGGGTGTAAATCTCACCAATAACATTTTTGGCCACAGCATCAGGTTTGATGATGGACAGTGTTTGCTCCGTCAAAACGAGTTCTCCTAAACGGTTAATTAGAATATCAATAACTTAAGCGCTGATTGATAGATGCAACACGAAGTTAACCAGCGCAATTTATCTTTTAGATTTTAATACCTTAGAGAACGATGCTCAATGCTTATCTTACGATTTGCACCGATTATTTGGTGAGATTACCGAAAAAAATTAAAAATCGGCGGTGTTAGGGGGTAACACCGCCGACCTATGTGTCAAGAATTCCCCATATTCTTAGACTTACCTGACCAGCTCAGGTGGGACTATCATCTCATAAATATGAAATTTGTCTGTCAGATATTTGATTGATGATACGTAGGAAATTACCCTGACCTTTTGTAAGAATTTTCTTACACTTGTAAGACGTCACGCAATTGCCTCCACCAGTAGTAGCTTTGCGCCCCCAGTAACCCGACCCAGCCATATGCGCTGGGTAACCGGAATGCTTCAAATAATTGGGTCTGCCGGCTGTCACCCGTCAATGCAGCAGCTAGAATTTCTCCGGCTACAGTCGTCGGGCAAACGCCATGCCCACCAAACCCCAGCGCATGCCATAAACCATCCTCAGACTGGCTAATACTGGGCATTTGCGGGCGTGTATAGCCCATCAGGCCGCCCCAGGCAGCACTTATCTGCAGATCTGACAATTCCGGAAAAACCCGATTCAAATCGCGTTTTAGCAAACGTTCAATACGGGCTGCAGAGGGCTGGTTAACCGCTATCCGCCCACCCCATAAAAGCTGGTTTTCGGCAGCGATACGGTAATAGTCAAATGCAAACCGGGTGTCATAAATCGCCGCCTGACCCGGCAAATACCGGTCGCGCTGCTCGTCGGATAACCCGGCTGAGATGATATAGGTAGCAATCGGTAATATCGCTGTTGCTATCGGAACCTGCAGCCCCTTGATATACCCGCCGGCACAAATAACCACTTGCTGCGCGGTTATCAAACGGCCATCAGATACCCTGACCTGCCAGTCAGATCCGTCTTTGTCAATTGCCTCAACACGACTGTGATGATAAATCCTCACTCCTTCAGCAATTAATTGTCTGGCCAGGCCGTATAAGTACTTTAACGGGTGAAAATGCGCGCCATCCGGCTCCAGCAGTCCACCACCATAGCGCTGGCTGACCACATATCGGCTTAGCTGTTGTGGGGTTAAATATTCCCAATTTGCACCCAGTCGCTCATTCAGCATTGTCTGATGCTGCCGCAAACCGTGCTCACGTTTAAACCAGTCTGCCAGCACAATTCCACCGTCAACCAGATCACAATCAATTTGGTAATCCCGAATGCGTTGCTTGATCGTGCTTTGCGCAGCCACCGTTAATTGATACAGATTGCGGGCTGCCGTCACACCCATCTGACCAATCAGCTTTGCTTCCGGCAGGGAGTAACCTGCCATGATAAATCCGCCATTGCGGCCGGAAGCACCGTACCCCACTGTTTCCGACTCCAGAATAACGATATCCCGGTAACCCCGCTCAACCAGACCGATAGCGGTTGCCAAACCGGCAAAACCGCCGCCGATTATCACAATGCCGGCCTGTTGATCACCATTAAGTTGCATACCGGAAAATCGTGCTTCCGGTTTAATCGACTGGTAATACCAGCAGTCTTTCAGAGGCCAGTTCATCAGCTCAAGCACTCCTTACATGGTTTCGTTCAAACTGTGTTTGTAACACATCCTGCAACCGGCATGTCTATATAGCCGAATACTTGGTTGACGGCGGCTACACCGGCCTCAAGCAATGCTATACTTTAGGCTATTCCGGCAATGCTGTGTCGATTGCCGCTCACGACTTCTTGAATAGGTAAATAAACATGGGAAAAGGCACCAAATATGCCGCCAAGATACCCGACGAAAATGGCATTATTCATTACACAGAAGATGAACATTCAGTTTGGCATGATCTGATCACCCGGCAAATGGACATTGTCCAGGGCCGAGTCTGCCAGGAGTTTCTGGACGGACTGGAAATGCTTAATCTTCCGCAGAACCGGATTCCTCAACCTGCGGAAGTTTCCAAGGTTTTGATGGAAAAAACCGGCTGGCAGGTTGAACCGGTTCCGGCATTGATTAACTTTGACCGTTTTTTCCGGCTGCTGGCGGAAAGACGCTTCCCGGCTGCCTCATTCATTCGCTCTCGGGAAGAAATGGACTACCTGCAGGAACCGGACATTTTCCATGAGATTTTCGGTCACACTGCCATGCTGACACAGCCCGCTTTTGCCGACTTCACCGAAGCCTACGGCAAGGCCGGCGTGAATGCCAGCAAGCAGGACCGGGTTTTGCTGGCCAGACTGTACTGGTTCACCGTAGAGTTTGGTCTGCTGGATTCACATCAGGGAATCCGAAGCTATGGCGGGGGTATCAATTCATCACCGGGTGAATGTGTCTACGCCATCGAGAGTGACATACCGGTGCGCCGCCGGTTTGATGTGATGGATGCCTTGCGCACGCCCTACAGAATCGATATCTACCAGCCCGTCTATTACATTCTGCATGATATGCACGACATGTATGAGCTGGCCAAGGTGGATTTGATCAGCCTTATTCGTAAAGCCCGTGCACTGGGCGAGTTTTTACCCACATTTGAACCAAAAGCTGCCTGATGGCTGGAGTTACTGGAATTCTATATGAGTGATTTATCTGAAAAAAAATGTGTCCCCTGTGAAGGCGGCACCCAGCCGTTAAGCACACTGGTTGCCGAAAAACTGCTTGAACAGGTTGCCGGATGGGAAATGGCGGATGACGGCAAGTCCATCCAGCGCCGCTTTGAGTTCAAGGGTTTTTATAAAACCATGGCATTCATCAATGCAATGGCGTGGATCGCCAATCAGGAGATGCACCATCCGGATTTTTCTGCCGGTTACAACTTTTGCGCGGTAACCTTCACTACCCATGCAATTGACGGACTGTCGGAAAACGACTTCATCTGTGCTGCCAAAGTTAATGAGCTGCTGGAGGCATAATTCCGGAACCATCAGCTACAACGATAGTCTTACTTAGATCGGTTATAACCACCAAAGGTGACAAATATGCAAAGCTGGAAGCCTCTTGCCTTATTGATGATCAGTGCTGCCTTTACCGGCTGCGCCAGTATCCCGAAACCGCTGGCCGGAGATTATCCCGGCATTACACCTGAGGCTGTCTCCGATACCAACGTCGGCGTACCGGTACGCTGGGGCGGTACCATCATCGCCACCAATACCAAGCAGGACAAAACCTGCATAGAAGTGCTGGGCCGTGAGCTGGATTATCAGGCCCGGCCTATTTTTGACGATACCAGCGAAGGCCGCTTCATTGCCTGCAAGAATGGCTTCCAGGATCCGCAAATTTTCCGTCAGGGTCGTGAAGTGACCATAACCGGCCGGGTGGACAATCTGGAAACCCGCGAAGTGGGTGAATACGAATACCGCTATCCGGTCGTTGCCACCGATGTACTGTACCTATGGCCTGAACGGTTTGCTCTGGATGGCTACGGATACGGGCCCAATTATGCCTTTTACGGTGGGCCATTCTTTTACCCGTTCTCACGCGGATACTTCTTCAACGGATTTGGCTATCCCTATGGTTTCCGCAGCCGTTTCTTTCTTGGATCACGGTATGGCTTCGGCTTTGGCCACGGTTTTGGTTTCGGGCGAGGGTTTTACGGCCATCGTCGCGGCTTTTATGGAGGCCGGCGATTCCACAGCGGTCGTGCGTTCCGGGGCAGTAGCCGCGGCTTCAGAGGCGCCCGGGGTTTCCGCTCCAGCGGACGGTCCGGTCGCAGCTTCGGTGGCCCTACCCGTCGCAAGTAGCCATAGCTGAACCCTGAAACACATAACTTCAGGGTTGTTAACCTACTGGATATGCGTATCCTGTGCGGATGCGCATCGTCAGCCATAGTTGTTCCAATACAGAAATCATCTGCGCATTGGGTTGTGCCGACTATCTGGTCGGTGTTGATGACCATTCAGATTATCCTGCCGATATTGTCGACAACCTGCCCAAAGTCGGCCCTGACCTGGATGTCGACCCGGATAAAGTTATTGCACTTAAACCGGATTTGATCATTGCCTCAGACACCGTGCCGGGCCATGATCAGGTAATCAGCAGACTAAGTGACTGTGACATTCCCATTCTCGTTCGAGCACCGCGCTGTCTACAGGATATTGCCGCTGATTTCATCAAAATTGCCCAGGTGCTGGGTGTTCCCGAGCGCGGGCACCAACTGGCTGACCAATTTCTCGAGCAGCTGGATTCGTTGACTGCCAGCAGGTTGGAACAGCCGCAGAAAGTGCTTGTCGAGTGGTGGCCCAAACCTGTTATCGTTCCCGGCAGGCAATCCTGGGCAACATCGTTGATTCAGCTGGCCGGTGGCATTAACCCATTGGCTGATGACGATTGTCAAAGCAGGCCGATTTCTACTGAAGAAGCCCAGCAGTTCAACCCTGATGTAATCGTTATGTCGTGGTGTGGAGTTCCGGAAAGAAACTACCGTCCGAATATAGTCAGTCGGCGGGAAGGCTGGGAAGATATTTCGGCAGTCCGAAACCACCGAATAGTTGCCATCAGCGAAGCTTTCCTGGGCAGACCCGGGCCCAGGCTGGTTACCGGTTTAAAAAAGCTGTGTGCAGCAGTTACCGGTCAACCATACCGGGAGCCAGCTTAAAACCCAGAACCGCAGCAGCGCAGCGGCGCTTAAAATGTGATACTAATAAGCGCTGTATGGATATATCACACCGGTCATGAAACGTTTCGGCTTTCTGTTCAGCTTGGTAATCCCGGCGCTGATGCCCTTTTCACTGATCACCGCTGTCTATCTGGCGGAAGCTCAGCTCATCGGATGGGCCAATACCGCCCTGTGGCTGCCGTTGATCGTACTTTATGTAGTCCTGCCTTTTGTTGATTATGCACTGGGGCGTGACCGCCGCAATACACCGGTCGGCGGCCCCCCGATTGTTTACACAGCACTGCCGGTGCTTTGCGCCCTGATTCAGTTTGCGCTGTTGTGGTATGTACTGGTTTTTGCAGTATCCACCGGCTGGATAAGCACAGCCGGCTGGTTTGGTCTGGTTTTATCCTTCGGTATAGTCAGTGGCATCAACGCCATCAACGTCGCGCATGAACTGATTCATAAGAAAAGCCGCTTACAAAGCTGGCTCGGAGGACTGCTGCTGACCACAGTTGCCTATGCCGGCTTCAAGATAGAACATGTACGCGGCCATCATGTATGGGTTTCCACGCCCAAGGATCCTTCCTCGGCGGATAATGGCCAGACGCTTTATCATTTCCTGCCACGCTCAATTTGGAACAATTCACAAAATGCCTGGCGACTGGAAGCTAAACGCTTGTCGATATTCAAATTACCTGCCTGGCATTGGCGCAATGAAATGCTGTGGTGGTATCTGATTACCGCTGCACTGGCTGTCCTGGTGACCTGGCAGTTCGGAATAATCGGGCTGGCTGTGTGGGCAGGCCAGGCACTGATGGCTATTACCTCTTTGGAAATCATCAATTATGTTGAGCATTACGGATTGCGCCGCAGGCAGCTTGAATCCGGGCGCTTTGAGCGTCCCAGTCCGCAGGATTCCTGGAATTCAGACTTCTGGCTGAGTAATCAGATGCTGCTGCACCTGCAGCGCCATTCCGATCACCATGCCAACCCACGCATCGCCTATCAGAACCTTAAAAGCCATGCGGATGCGCCACAGCTGCCGGCTGGTTATGCCACCATGTTTCTGTTGGCTCTGGTGCCCCCACTATGGTTTAAAGTAATGAATCACCGGCTGCCAAGCCAAACATGAAAAAGCCGCTTTTTTCAGCGGCTTATAGAATATTTATTGAAATGACTTAATCGTCGTCATCACCATCTGCAGCATCTTCTATTGCTCCGCCTGCAGACTCCAGATCACGGCCGACACCTTGAATGGTGTTACAGGCAGTGGTCAATCCAACCAACAAAGCCATCAGGGCCGCCAAAAATATTTTCTGCTTACTCATGTGTACTCCTTGACCGTATAAAAATCCGCCTGGCGAAAGTATAACAAAACTGAATCGCTCCAAAACCTGCTCAGCTGGCTGTGATAAAACGATGCGCAGTCGGTCTTATTAGTCAGGTTCTTATAAGGTTTAACCATGCCGCTGCAACTATTTTCCCTGATTATTCCTATGCTGTTGATCACCGGTACAGCATTCGCACAGCCTGCAATAAGTTTCTCCAGCTCGGACAAACAGGTTTCCACCATAGAACTGTTCACTTCCCATGGCTGCAGCAGCTGTCCGCCGGCGGATAAATGGTTACGTCAGTTTGTTGATCACCCGGGTCTGTGGACTGAGGTTATTCCGATGGCTTTCCATGTGGATTACTGGGATTACCTGGGCTGGCCAGATGAATTTGCCGACCCGCAAAATACCCGCCGGCAACAAAATTATGCAGTCAGCGGCAATCTCAGCAATGTGTATACCCCCGGACTAGTCGTTAAAGGTCAGGAATGGCGTGGTTTTTTCCGCCGTCAACAGCCGGATTTATCATCCAACAAAACAGTTGGCATTCTTAAGCTGGAAACCGATCTGCAGTCTGCGCAAATCAAGTTCACTCCTTCCGGCATAGCCGATAACAGACTCCTGACAGCTCATTTGGCTGTATTGGGATTTGGCATACAATCAGATATTGGCGCCGGCGAAAACCGCGGACGGGTTTTATCTGAAGATTTCGTCGTACTTGAGCACAGCACCACGCAGATTCAAAACGGTAACAACCAGTGGGAGCTGTCCGTACCATCGGTTGATTACCCGGACAGCCGGCGACTGGCCATTGTTGCCTGGGTCAATACCGAAAACAGCCCTGCCCCGCTGCAGGCCACCGGCGGCTGGTTACCATCTATTAAATAATGACTGCCAGTGCAGCAAGCTGTTGCTGCATACTGGCGTAAGCCACAATGCAAAGAACGGCCCCTGCCTTTTCATATATGTAGAACAGGGGCTGTATAGCATTGATCTGAACGGGTTATTACCCGCGCCTAGAACTGTCTCAGAAATTATTCCTGCTGAGCCATGGCACAGCTCATGCCGGCGTTGACCATGAACATACCTGCCGTGGTCGCTTCTTCCAGCGTCATGCTTTTGGCGAGCTCTTCAGCACGCTCGGCATCATCCGTCAACGAGGCATACAGCAGCTGCTGGCCTTTTACCGATAAGTCCTGCTTGGCTTTTTCAGCCATACAATCACAACCTTCACTGGTCCAGTTAACGGTATCGTTACACGCTTCGGCTAATGCAGCTTCACTGACTGAGCCTCCGCCGCCACCGCAGGCAGACAACACGCCAACCAGTACAACACAGAAAAGAATTTTAGTTTTCATAGGTTTAACCCCGGTTTGTTATAAGTTTTCTTCCACGGGACGGCCGTCCTGTTTATAGACCACACCGCCTTTCATCACAAAATCAACATTCTGCAGCAATGCGATATGCCGTAACACATCACCTTTAACAGCAATAATATCCGCCAGGCGTCCCGGCACTACTGTACCCCATTGTTCCTCAACGCCCATAAACTTCGATGGCCAATAGGTGGCCGCCTGAATGGTTTCCATTACCGGGATATCCATCACATTCACCCAGACCTCCATTTCATTCCAGGTTGACTGGCAATGAAATTTCATCGGTATGCCGCTATCGGTGCCAATCATCATCACAACCCCGGCCTCGCGGAGCTGCTGAATCTTGCGCTTTAAGGTCGGCTTGCGCTTGGGTGTTAACTGAAAATACAACAACCGGCCAGGATGGGTGATGGATTCTTGAATATCGGCAATGGTGTCCTGCTCCAGCCCGCGGTGCCAGCAATCGTTATCCAATGCCTCAGGATTGTCACGGGTGTAATCATAGTTCCACAACCCCTCTACTGTTGGTGTCCAGTACAAAGGTCCACCCCGAACCCGTCCGGTCGCGGTACGCTCTTTCAAAGCTGTCATCACACTTTCCGGATACTCAGGTGCAGCGGCGAGTCCAGTATGCTCAAAATTATCCACACCGATTTCCAGACCCAGCCGGATTTCCTCGGGCCGGTGTGAATGACCTACCACTTTCATACCCAGCTTATGCGCTTCATCAACCACAGCGGCCGCTTCCTTACGGGTCATTTCATCCTGATCCACCATCTTGATCACATCCATACCTGCTTCATGCAGACGGCGGACCTTAGCCCGTGCATCCTCCTCGCCATGTATCCCCCAGCGATAATTATCGGTTCCAGGATACGGCCGATGCTGCAGAAACGGCCCTGAAACAAACAGGCGGGGGCCGGGAATTTCACCTGATGCAACCCGCTGCTTAATGGAAATAGACTCATCCAGGGGTGCGCCTAAATCACGTGCAGTGGTGATACCCGCTAATAGCAGTTGGACTGCAGAAGCCGGCATGATCTCATCCTCAAGCCTGTTCCGGTATGTGGGATGCCAATGCCCGTAGTCGGAATGGCCGTTCAGCATCAGGTGAGCATGCATTTCCCATAAACCGGGCAAAACCGTCATGCCTTCCGTGGAAATAACCTGATACCCTTCCGGTACTGCCAGTTCTTCTTGTGTACCGGTAGCGGTGATAGTATCGCCGTTTATCAATATGACGCTGTCATATATGGGTGCTGCTCCCAGCCCGTCTACCAGCGTCCCGCCAACCAATGCCTTCTGCTGGCCCATCGCCACACCGGTAACCAACATCAGCAGGCACATACATACACGAACAGGCATCACAAGTCTCCCAATCTACACAATACAAGCCCGACGGAGCATAGCACCGACACCGGCAAAAACGAAATGACTTATTGTCCTGATAACAGCCGGCTCCAACACCGGTATTTTCAATAGTAGTTACTGATACAATAGCGGCAGCATAATTGTGCATGGGCAATATCACTTACTGGCTGTCGTCAGCCAATAAAATCAAAGCGATATAACAAGGTTTTATTACCCGATTCAGGAATTGTCCACGCTGTCCGATTCAACTTTGAGAAACCACATGAATGTCAACTCACAACCCAAAGTCGGCTTTGTTTCATTGGGCTGCCCAAAGGCTTTGGTCGATTCCGAACAGATTCTGACCCGTCTGCGAACTGATGGTTACGCCATTGCGCCAACTTATGATGAAGCCGACCTGGTAGTGGTCAATACCTGTGGTTTTATTGACGAGGCCAAGGCCGAATCCATAGAGACCATTGGTGAAGCATTGCAGGAAAACGGTAAAGTCATTGTCACCGGCTGCCTGGGCGCCAAGCCGGAGGAAATCACCGGCATACACCCCAGTGTTTTACACGTCAGCGGGCCACAGCAATATGATGCCGTGCTGGACTCGGTGCACCAGCATTTGCCGGTACCGCACGACCCTTTCACTGATTTGATTCCCGAGCCGGCAACTGCTGCTCCCGGCGTTAAACTCACACCGCGGCATTATGCCTACCTTAAAATTTCAGAAGGCTGTAATCACAAGTGCAGCTTCTGCATCATTCCATCAATGCGCGGCAAACTGGTCAGCCGGCCGCTGGGAATGGTGATGCGCGAAGCCGAGCAGCTGGTTGAATCAGGCGTGCGTGAACTGCTGATCATTTCTCAGGACACCAGTGCCTATGGTGTGGATACCCGATACCAGCAGGACTGGTGGCGGGATACCGAGTATCAAACCCGCATGACCGGTTTATGTACTGCCATGGGTGAACTCAGCCGCGACACCGGAGTGTGGGTACGCCTGCATTATGTCTACCCTTATCCGCATGTGGATGATGTGATTCCATTAATGCGGGATGGCCTGATTCTGCCCTATTTGGATATCCCTTTTCAGCACGGCAGCACGGCAACATTGAAGCGCATGCGCCGCCCGGCAGCCACGGAAAACAACCTGGAGCGGGTCAGGAAGTGGCGCGAAATCTGTCCGGAACTGACCATCCGAAGTACGTTTATTGTGGGTTTTCCAGGTGAAACTGATCAGGAATTCAATGAATTACTGGAGTTTCTTAAAGCCGCGCAACTGGACAGGGTTGGGTGTTTCCAATACTCACCGGTTGAAGGTGCTGCCGCCAACCAGCTGGCAGATCCGGTACCTGAACAACTTAAGCAGGAACGCTGGGAAATCTTTATGCAGACTCAGGCCGAAATCAGTGCTGAGCGGCTGCAGGACAAAATCGGCACTCAACAGCAGGCGCTGGTGGATGCTATTGATGACGGACAGGCCATTGCCCGCGGTTATGCCGATGCTCCTGAAATTGATGGCCAGATACTTGTTGCCGATGCAGGCCACCTGCAACCGGGTGATCAGGTAACCGTCGAGATCGACGGCGCTGATGAATATGACCTGTATGCATCATTGATCAAATAAACCGGCTATGCATAACGAATCCGCCCTGTTGATGCGCCTGCATCAGCAACAGTTGTTGCCTTCGTCAGTGCTGTTGATCAACCCGCCTGATAACCCGGCAGTCTATCCACGGCTGAATATTACCGGCGTCTTACATGATAATTTTCAGAATTACCGAGGCTGGGAACAGAGTGGAGTACCCACCTGGTTTGCCTGTCATTTACCCGATCAGTTACCCGATCATCCAGATGACTTTTGCATTATCTTGTTTCTGCCCAAAGGAAAGCAGCGCCTGCTGGCCCAGCTGCAGCTGCTGGGCGGCAGAGTAGCGCCTGGCACCCGGCTTATTGTTATCGGCGCAATCGACAATGGCATAAAAAGCACCGGAAAAAAGCTTGACCATTATTGCCTTCAGGTGCGGAAAATTGATGCTGCCCGCCACTGCCAGGCATGGTCGGGGCTGCTTGACGTTCGCGAGCTCACCAGCTTGGAGGATGTCACCGATAGCTGGTCATTGCAGCTGAATTCTGCGGCCCTCGATATTGCCGGATTACCTGGAGTATTTGCTGACGGACGTCTGGACAGCGGCAGTCAGCTGCTGCTCGATACCATCACCGCAAACCGCGGTGATATTCCTGCCACCGGCAGCGCATTGGACTTCGGCAGCGGCTCGGGTGTATTGAGTGCGGTACTCTGCCGGCATTTCCCAAAGCTCGAATATACCGCCGTCGATAATGATGCGTTCGCGATTCAGGCCGCCAGGCTGACTTTTCAGCTCAATAACATAACCGGCACCGTTTCGGCTACCGGCCATCCGGATGATTTGTCCGGCCAGTACCAGTTGATCATCAGCAACCCGCCGTTCCATCAGGGTATAGCACAAACCACAGCCATCACTCAGGCTTTCATACAACGCTTACCCGCGCTGGTTGCCGCCAACGGACAAACCTGGCTGGTGGCCAACCGATTCTTAAATTATGAAGATGATTGTCAACGCTGTGGGCTGAAGGTATCCCGCAAAGCGGAAAACAATGCGTATAAGGTATTGCTGATTACACGCTGATAATCAGCCTGCTGAAAATGGCCTGAGTGACCCTGCAATAGATTCCCAAGATACTGGATTATGAACCACTACCGCTCTCCAGCCACCTGGAAGTAATCGGATAGCGGCGGTCCCGCCCGAATGCGCGGTTGGTAATTCTTACCCCCGGCGCGCCCTGACGGCGTTTGTACTCGTTGCGCAGCACCATTCCGGCAATCTTCCGGACTTCAGTCTCGTCAAAGCCCTCCGCGACGATATCCCCGATAGGCACATCCTGTTCCACAAATCGTTCCATGATCGCATCCAGTCGGGCATACGGCGGCAGACTGTCCTGGTCTTTCTGATTGGGCGCCAGCTCGGCGGAGGGCGGACGCTCAATCACCGCTTCGGGTATCCATTGGTCACCGGCCTGCTGATTACGCCACCTGGCCAGCGCATAGACCAGGGTTTTGCTGACATCCTTCAAAGGGGCAAAACCGCCGCACATGTCACCATAGATAGTGCAGTAGCCTGCCGCCAGCTCGCTTTTATTGCCGGTAGCTATCAACAAAGCGCCGGTCTGATTGGAAATGGCCATCAACAGCAGTCCGCGGCAGCGGGCCTGAAGGTTCTGGTCGGTTAACCCGGTAGCCTGCTGGTCGCTGTCAAGCAGTGTCTGCAAAGCTGACTGATGCAGGCTTTCGATGGGAATCTGCAACAGCTTTGTCCCGAGTGTATCGGCCTGTTGCTGCGCTAGGTCATTGCTTAAATCACTGGTATAACGTGACGGCAGCGCCACCACAGTGACATTCTCGGCCCCCAATACATCAACCATAATGGCATGACACAATGCTGAATCGATGCCTCCGGATAACCCCAGCACGGCTTTGGAAAAGCCGTTCTTGGCAAAATAATCGCCAACACCGAGGCATATCGCCGAATAAACCTCAGGATAATCATTCTGTCCGGCTGTTAATCCCTGATCCAGACCACTTACGGCTGACCAGCCACCACTGTCCGGTTCAAAGTCAGCGGCCACAATGGCTTCCTGGCAATGCAACGCGCTTAACGGCTCAGATTCTGCTGATAAAAACAACGAGCGGCCATCAAACAGCAACTCATCCTGGCCACCGATCAGATTGCAATAAGCGATAGGCAAGCCGGTTTCCTGAATGCGTTCATCCAGGGTATACAGACGTCGTTCGTGCTTACCCCTGCGATAGGGTGACGCATTGGGAATTAATAAAACCTGAGCACCGGCCTGCTTAGCCTGGCTGATCGGCTCTTTTTCCCAGCAGTCTTCGCAAATTACCACGCCAACCTGACAGCCTTTTAACTCAACCACCAGCGGACTGTGGCCAGGTTGAAAATAGCGTTTTTCATCGAAGATGGCATAGTTGGGCAGACATTGTTTGTGATAACGGCCGAGCAGGTTACCGTCTCGAACCCAGCTAACCGAGTTATACAACGATTCCTGTTCCAGCCATGGGTGACCGACCAGCAGATCAATACCCTGCACTGCAGCAATAATTTCAGCCACACGTTCGTGTGTGCGCTGCATGAAGCCGGGCCGCAATACCAGATCTTCAGGTGGGTATCCGGTTAACGCCAGTTCAGGCGTCAGCACGATATCAGCTTTCAGCTGGTCACGGGCGTAAGCAACAGCTTCAAGAATACGGGCACAGTTTCCGCTGATATCGCCAACGGTGACGTTTAACTGTGCCAGTGCAACAGTTAACGGCATACTGAATGCCGCCTGCCGCCCGCCGCGTCAGCGGCAGGCAGACTGTTCAAGCGGGATGATTTAGAAGCAATCGGCAATCGCCTGCCCCAGCTCTGCAGGTGAGCGTACTGTTTTAACGCGGGCTGCTTCCAATGCCTCGTATTTGGCTTCAGCGGTTCCTTTACCTCCGGCAATAATCGCGCCGGCATGTCCCATCCGCTTACCTGGAGGAGCCGTTACTCCGGCAATGTACGCCACCACTGGTTTATTAACATTATCGGCAATGTATTCAGCTGCCTGCTCTTCTGCATCGCCACCGAT
Source organism: Wenzhouxiangellaceae bacterium (assembly GCA_028289455.1). Taxonomy (GTDB): domain Bacteria; phylum Pseudomonadota; class Gammaproteobacteria; order Xanthomonadales; family Wenzhouxiangellaceae; genus JAJFKX01. The sequence goes on along the minus strand of JANQPN010000012.1, from coordinate 41,270 downwards.
TTCGCCCACCATGATGATGCCTTCTGTGGCAGGATCATTCTGGAACATTTCCAGGCAGTCAACAAAATTGGTGCCGTTGATCGGGTCACCACCGATACCGATACAGGTGGTCTGTCCCAGACCGGCCTGGGTGGTTTGATAAACCGCTTCATAGGTGAGTGTGCCGGAACGCGAAACCACACCGATTTTGCCCGGCATATGTATCTGTGCCGGCATGATGCCGATTTTGCATTCGCCTGGCGTAATCACACCGGGACAGTTGGGGCCAATCAGACGGGTATCAGGGAAATCCTGCAGCGTCGCTTTGACTCTCAACATATCCAGCACTGGAATACCTTCGGTGATTGCCACGATCACCTTAATACCTGCATCTGCAGCTTCCAGAATGGCATCCGCGGCAAATGGCGGCGGAACAAAAATTACTGATGCGTCAGCGTCGGTTTCAGCCACTGCTTCGGCAACCGTGTTAAATACCGGCCGCTCCAGGTGAGTGCCGCCGCCTTTACCGGGCGTAACACCACCGACCAGCTGAGTACCGTAGTCAATTGCCTGTTGCGAATGGAAAGTACCCTGTGAGCCGGTAAAACCCTGACAGATGACTTTAGTGTCTTTATTGATTAATACGCTCATGCTGCCTCCCGGGCTGCTGCTACAGCTTTTTTAGCCCCGTCATTCAAATCACTGGCAACAATTACTGCGATATCACTGTCTTCCAGCATCTGCTTACCTTTATCCACATTGGTACCTTCCAGCCTGACCACCAGCGGCACATTAATGTCCACTTCTCTGGCAGCATTTATGATGCCCTCTGCAATCAGATCACAGCGCACAATTCCACCAAAAATATTGACCAGAATGGCCTTGACCTTGTCACCGGATAAAATCAGTTTGAATGCCTCTTTCACCCGCTCTGCATTGGTGCCGCCACCCACATCCAGGAAGTTTGCCGGGTCACCGCCATTCAGTTTAATCACATCCATAGTAGCCATCGCCAAACCGGCGCCGTTGACCATACAGGCGATATCACCATCCAGTGTCACATAGTTCAGATCATGCTTACTGGCTTCCAGCTCGGTAGGATCTTCCTGCGTTTCATCACGCATCGCTGCCAGCGCCTGATGACGGAACAGCGCATTGCCATCCGCATTGATTTTGGCATCCAATGCGACGAGGTCACCATTGCCGTCGATAATCAACGGATTAACTTCAAGCAGGCTTAAATCTTTTTCAGTAAACAGTTTGTACAGGGCATGCATGATACGGGTCAGCTGGTTTACCTGGCGCCCGTTCAAGCCCATGCCGAAACCCATCTGGCGGCATTGATAAGCCTGCAGGCCGGCTGTCGGGTTAACTTTTACCCGGATAATTTTTTCCGGTGTTTCATGTGCCACCTGTTCAATGTCCACGCCACCCGCTGCAGACCCCATAAACGCTACGCAGCGGCTGCCGCGATCGATCAGTGCACTTAAATACAATTCCTGATCAATATCGGTGGCTTCGGCAATCAACACCTGATTAACCGGCAATGCCAGACCACCGGTCTGGTAGGTGCTCATCCGCATTCCCAGCATTTTTTCCGCTTCGGTGCGTAATTCTTCCAGGCTGCGCACCAGTTTGACGCCACCGGCCTTACCGCGTCCACCGGCATGCACCTGGGCCTTGACCACCCACATGGAGCCGCCAATCGCTTCAGCTGCTTTTACCGCCGCATCCGGATTATCCGCCACTTTACCGGCCGGCACCGGGATGCCGTACTGGGAGAACAGCTCTTTGGCTTGATACTCGTGAAAATTCATGTTTTAACCTTGTTGATTGGTTGATACTTTTAATAAATCTCTGGTTAAGCCTGACTTATACCTGACAGTCAGGTTTAACCGGTAACTTTGGTTACAAAAAAATGCACCCAAAACGGGCGCGAACAGTACTGAGAATTCAACCGCCTATTCTACGCCATTCTGAGCAATTCGTTAACGCCTGTCTTGGAACGGGTCTGCGCATCCACCCGTTTAACAATCACCGCACAGTTCAAACTGTGGCTCCCGTCAGCTGACGGGAGGCTGCCTGGCACCACCACAGCGCCCGCCGGGACATGCCCGCGGGTTATTTCACCGGTTTCACGGTCATAAATTTTAGTGCTCTGTCCAATAAAGACGCCCATGCCTATCACTGCACCGGCGCCCACGCGCACACCCTCAACCACTTCCGAGCGCGCGCCAATGAAACAACCATCTTCGATAATAGTAGGGTGCGCCTGTAAAGGTTCCAATACACCGCCAATACCGGCACCACCGGAAATATGCACATTACTGCCTATCTGTGCGCATGAACCGACAGTTGCCCAGGTATCCACCATGGTTCCGCTGCCCACGAACGCCCCGATATTCACATAACTGGGCATCAATACCGCATCAGAAGCAATATGAGCACCACGCCGGACGATGGCCGGGGGCACCACTCTTGCTCCGGTTGCAGCAATGTCATCTTCTCCATTGAACCGTAAAGGCACTTTGTCGAAATACTGCGTAATGCCACCGTTGACCACCTGGTTATCAGTGCAGCGAAAATACAGCAAGATTGCCTGTTTAAGCCATTCATTGATCTGCCAGCTGCCATTACTTAATGTTTCTGCAACCCGCAGCTCACCGGTTTCCAGACTTTGCAGGCAATATTCAATATCGGAGATCAAATCTTTGCCGGCGGAAGCAGGGTTTAACTCGCCACGCTGCTCCCAGGCAGCTTCGATTCTGGACTGTACTAAGGAATTATCAATCATCTGGATATTGTAGCTGTAAGCAAGGCTGTTGGGGATGTTTATTACGGTGATCTGATGCAATGACAGGTCTTCCATACATCAAAATGCCTATGCTCAGCATCTGATCATTCCAGCCGGTTGACACTCTGCCGGATAATCACTAATGTATTTCACACTCATCGAGACCGGCTGAGGGATAGGCCCTTTGACGCCGGGGCAACCATTGATGCTAACCACATCAATACAGGTGCCAACTCCTGCATCATCAGCCGATGATGAAAGATGAGACCTGCCGTATAACGGCAGGCTGGATTCCAGCCTGCTTATGGTCGGCAGGCGTGTATTCGTGGAGTTTCTCGTGAGTCTTAATGACTTAATTTAATGGAGACTCACGATCATGCAAATTATCAAACCACCCCGCTCCGGGGCTATCTCACCACAGGCAACAGAATCCGGTTTTGTCTGCGCAGGCAGAGTAGTTCCCATCGGCAATGCCCGGGATTGTTTCCAGCTTGAATACGGCCACCGTCTCAAACAGGCAGTACTGGCTGTTAATGATTACCAGCCGACCGATTCAAAACCTGATTCAAGTCCAGAGACATATCTGGTATTGGGCGGGATATCAGCGCATCGATGGCTGTGCGACAGTGGTCATGCTCAACCAGACCATGCCAAACCCGGCTGGTGGCCTGGTATTGCCGGCCCTGGAAAAGTCCTGGACCCGACCAAAAACCGCCTGATCAGCATAGATTTTCTGGGCAGCGGAAACAGCAGTGCACCAGCCGCTGTCGATGAATTCATTGTCACCCCCAACGACCAGGCAGATGCGATCAGTCAGGCATTGCAGCACCTGGGTATCAATCGACTGGCTGGCGTAATCGGCTGCTCATACGGTGGTAATGTTGCTCTAACGCTGGCGGCCAGATATCCCGGCCTGGTCGGCAAAGCACTGGTATTGTGCGCAGCCCATCGGGTCGCTGTGATAACCAGTGCCTATCGCAGCATCCAACGCCGCATCGTGCGCACTGCCAGTGCTGCCGGAGACACACAGACCGGCCTGCAGACTGCGCGCCAACTGGCGATGCTGGGTTTCCGCACTCCCCGGGAATTGCAGGATCGATTTGCCGGCAGGCCGGTAATCAATCAGCAGACTGCCGAACTCCCGGTGGAAAATTACCTGCTGTCACGCGGCACGGCCTGGGCACAGCACACCAAAGCGGCCGAATTCATTTGTCTGTCACAGTCCTGTGACCTGGTGGAAGTGATTCCGCAAAATCTGCGCACACCTTTATGGCTGGCAGCCGCGCAAAATGATGCCGTAGTGCCGTTCAGCGATGTTCAGCAACTGGCGGCTCAGGCTATCAGCTGCCGACAACTGCATGTACTGGAAACTGCTGTTGGTCATGATGCCTTTCTGGTCGAAACACGGCAGGTAAGCAAACTGATCCATGATTTTCTGGAATGTGCCGAACAGGGCCCGGAGAGTTTTCAGCAGGAGGCCGCAGCATGAAACAACCAGATACTCAACTCGATACCCGCGCAGTTCGGAGCGGTTTGGAAAGTGACAGCCAGCACGGCGCAGTGGTGCCGCCATTGCATCTTTCCTCAACATTTACCTTCGCCGGCTATCAGCAAAAAAGGGCTTACGATTACACCCGCAGTGGCAACCCGACCCGTGACGCGCTGGCACAGGCCCTGGCCGAACTGGAAGGCGGTGAGAACGCTACCGTGGTGTCCAGCGGAATGGCTGCAGTCACACTGGTCTGTCAGCTGTTGAAACCTGATGATCTGCTGGTAGTACCGCATGATTGCTACGGCGGCAGTTATCGGTTGTTTACTCATTTGGCGAAACGCGGTGTATTTCGCCTGAAAGTCATTGATCAGAATGACCCCTCAGCATTGCAGCAGGCATTGCACCTGAAGCCGGCAATGATCTGGATAGAGACCCCCAGCAACCCTCTGCTGCGTCTGGTTGACATTCAATCCATCTGCACCCTGGCCAGGCTGCAGCAAACTCTGGTTGTGGTCGACAACACTTTCCTGTCACCGACCGGCCAGCAGCCATTGGCATTGGGCGCGGATATTGTGGTTCATTCAACCACCAAGTACCTGAACGGTCATAGTGATGTGGTCGGTGGAGCGGTTATCTCAACCGATTCGCAGTTGGGTGAATCACTCGCCTGGTGGGCCAATTGCCTGGGCCTCACCGGTGCGCCGTTCGATGCCTGGCTGACCCTGCGCGGCATTCGCACGCTGCATGCTCGCACCCGGCTGCATTATGAAAACGCACAGTTGATCGCTGAGTTTTTACAACAGCACCCTGCTGTTGAGCAGGTTTTTTATCCCGGCCTGAACAGCCACCCCCAGCATCAGCTGGCCTGTCTGCAGCAGCAGCATTTCGGCGGCATGCTCAGTTTCGAGCTGAACAAGGGCTGCTCAATACCGGCACTGCTGGATTCACTGCAGCATTTTTCGCTGGCGGAAAGTCTGGGCGGTGTAGAAAGCCTGATTGCTCACCCGGCCAGCATGACACATGCCGCAATGGAACCGGAAGCTCGCCGGCACGCTGGTATCAGCGACCGGCTCTTGCGCCTGTCGATCGGTATTGAACATCATGCGGATCTGCTGAACGACCTCGGCCAGGGGCTGCAGATTGCCAGACAATCTTACGCAAGGGAGGCAGCAGCATGAGTAAACGATCAAAAAACCGGCAGCGGCCGGTCATCAAATTAGGTGGAGCGACTGTGGCTGATGCTGGCAGCATCCGCAACACCCTTAGCGGTATTGATTGGGAAGAAAACCCTTTGCTGGTGGTTTCTGCACCAGCCGGCATTACCGATCAGTTGATTGACAGCCATGCTTTGGAAGGCAGAAATCGCAGACAGGCATTGAGGTCTGTCCGCTCGCACTTTGCCAACATTGCAACAAATCTGATCAGTGCCGGCAGTGTCAGTGATTATCTGACCGCTCTGGATCATTGGTTGGAACAACAAGCTTTGACGGCATCGGAACACCGTCTGGTTGCCAGAGGTGAACTGTGGAATTCGATATTGATCGCCACCTACCTCTGTGAACAAGGGCAATCCGCTTATGCCGTGGATGCAAGAAAATTTGTACTGCTGGAAAGGTCCGATCAGGACGCAGTCATCACTGATGCCATCACTACCTGTTTAGCTCCTCAGGGCATTCCCGTTATTACCGGATTTATTGCCCGTGACCGGCTTCGCCGCAGCACTACTCTGGGCCGTGACGGCAGTGACTACACAGCAGCACTGATCGCCGCGAGAATTGCCGCCAGCCGGGTGGATTTCATTACCAGCACCCGGGGAATACGCAGTGCCGATCCAGACCTGCTGGGCACAGACGGACTGCGCATCCCGGTGGTTGATTATGCTGCAGCGGGCACGATTGCAGAACTGGGACGTGGCGTGCTGCACCCACGCACCATCAGCCCATTGCAGCAGTCAGCTGTAGCGGCCCGGATATTTCAGCCGGGTCAGGCAGATTGCGCTACACATATTGTTGCCGACGCCAGCTGGCCGGTATTGGGTCTGGGCATTTTTACCCGGACTGACGGTATTCATGCTGATCAAATATTACTCCCTACTGCCAGCCCTGCCATCGCTGAACGATTGGCTCCTGCGCTGCAGCACAATCTGCAGCATTACCCGAAACTGAATGCGCTGCACTGCCGGGCAGTCAACAGCCAGATACAGGTGAGTTGCCCTCAACCGGAATCAAATTTATCAATCAGGGCTCTTCACGATGCCCTGTATGGCTCACGGCTGCACCCAAATACTGATGACACTGCCTTACCGCGCATTAATGTGCTGTTGTACGGCCCTGGTAAAGTTGGTACCGCAGTTCTGGAACGGCTCTGCCAGCAAAAATGGCTGGTCCGTCAGCAGCATGATTTGGATCTGCGCCTGCGCGCCGTTATCAACTCCCGGCAGGCCTGGCTGTTATCAGAAAATGGTCAGTCACATGCCACTGATAGCCAAGCTGTCTGGCAGCAGTTGAATAATGAAAACCCATTAGATACAGATTTAACAGTGGTCATAGACACCACTGCTGCCGGGGAAGTGGCTGCCATGCACCATCGGTGGTTATGTCAGGGACATGCGGTTATCACAGCCAACAAACTCTCACTCAGTGCTGATGATTCTGCCTATTTAGATCTTCAGTCACACCCGTTGTATGCTGCCAGCGCCACCGTCGGAGCCGGCCTTCCAATTATTGCAACGATGCAGAATTTACAGCAGGCCGGGCAGACTCCAAGCGGATTTACCGCCGTGCTATCCGGAAGCATTAACTTTTTGCTGGATCGAATGCAGCAGTGTTCGGATTACACTGCTGCACTGAAACAGGCACAGCTGCTTGGTCTGGTCGAACCTGATCCACAGGCGGACCTTTCCGGCTTGGATATCGCCCGTAAAAGCATCATTCTGGCGAGGCTGCTGGGCGACCGCTTATGCACAGCGAACGTCGACTGCCAACCATTACCATCCGGCCCGCTCCTGGAGCAACACGTTATAGATGCACGAAAACAGCAGCGTCGATTGGCCTATCTGACATCCTGGGAGCCGGGAAAAATAAAGATTCGCCTGGAAAGCATAGCCGCTGATAATCCATTGATTGTCTCCGGCGTTAATAATGCTATCCGAATCGATCAGGGCCCGGATACGGACCCGCTATTCATTACCGGGCCTGGAGCGGGCATTAATGTAACCGCCGATGCGGTATACAGGGATTTGCTGTTGACCGTAACTCAGGCGTTGCATTCTAACCGCAGCCCAACCGCCATGGCTGCATAAAGAACTGTAATTTCATCCGGTGCTCAACGGCAGATCCAAAGCGTGCTGCAATGCCTCCTGCAAAGCAGCACAGCTATCTGCGCTCAGCCGCCGATCAGCGTAATCCGAGAGCTTAAAAACATCTTCCACCTGCTCCCCAAACGTTGCGATACGTGCGTCATGCAACCGCACTTTCTGTTTCAGCAGCACGTTGGCAATGCTGGACAATAATCCCGGCCGGTCGGTGCAAACAACCTCCATTCGGGTAAATGCTTCACCCTGCTCTTCGGATATTTCACCCTGATCTGCAGGCTGGCCTGATTGCCGGTAATTGCTGAAACGAATTTCAGCATTGCTCAGAAACTCCCGTAACCTTCTGGGAATTGAAAAAGCTGTTGGAACAGGGACTACTGCCTCAGTCAGTTGACTGCATAATGCATTTTGCAAACGCTCAATATCACTGGCATGCAGCGGGCCTCCGCCGGCGTCTACCAGTTGGAATAAATCCACGGCTATTCCATTGGTCGTGGTTTGGATTCTGGCGCTGAATACATTGCAGCGCATCTGCTCCAGCTGCCCGATTACCGTGGCAAAGAAGCCATCGTATGAAACACCGCAAACCAAAAGCTCTGTGACCTGCTCGTCAGGCAGCAGCCGCGCCTTCACCAATGGTTCCCCGGTCAAGGTCTGACCCAGCAGGGTCTGCGTCACCCACAGCAATTGCTGATCATCCAGACGTTGAAAAATCTGTTCCGGGAAAGTCCGCCACAACGAACTCAGCTGGGTCACATCCACCTTGGCCCTGAGTAAACGGCTGAACACCTGTGAACGGGTTTCACGCGCCACTTCAGCACGCTGCAGCGGGCGGCTCAGGCCCTGCTGCAGTGCAGTTCCCGCTTTTTGGTATAACTCCCATAACAGCGTGTCTTTCCATGAGGTCCATAAATCCGGATTGGTCGCTGCGATATCCGCAACAGTCAATAGATATAAATAATCCAGATGCTCACGATCCTGCATCTGTGAGGCAAACCGGTGAATTACCTCAGGGTCACTCAGGTCTTCACGCTGGGCAGTTCTTGACAAAAGCAAATGCTGCTGTACCAGCCAACTGATCAGCTCAACCTGGTTGCGCGGCAAGCTTAACTGCCGGCAAAAGCTGCGTGCATCCTGTGCACCGAGCTCAGAGTGATCGCCACCACGGCCTTTGGCGATATCATGAAATAATGCGGCCAGGTAAAGTATTTCAGGTTGATCAATACGCTGGAACACATCTGCTGCATGGCTGAACTTTTCGGCATACTTGCCGTATGCAAAGCGGCGTAAATTACGAATCACGAACAGCGTATGCTGATCAACGGTATAGACATGAAACAAATCGAACTGCATCAGACCGGTAACCGGAGCAAATGCCGGTATCAGTCGGGCCAGTAAGCCGTAGCGATTCATTCTGGCGAGCTGACTGTATACACCATTCGGCTGCCGCAGAACATCAAGCAGCCTTAACAGCGCCAGCCTGTCTTCAGCCAGTTTATCTCCATGCTGTTGCAGTGCCTGCCGCAACCAGCGGATGGTGCCGGCACGCACGCCTCTGATTTCAGTGCTGATCTGCAGCCGCAGAAATAAGTCCATGATGGCCAGTGGCCGTTCGTCAAATACATCAGGGTGCCGCGCTTCCAAATAGCCTTCCCGCAGCTGAAACTCACTGTCCAGTACTTTTACATCGGTTCCGGTTGCCAGCAATTCCTCATGGTATTGCTGCAGCAGCCTTTCATTCAGCCGCTCCACATGGGTTACCGTGCGGAAATATTGCTGCATGAACTGCTCCACCGCCTGGGTCCCCTGCTGCCGGTCTGAAAAGCCCAACTCGGCCGCCAGTTGTTTTTGTTGTGCAAACAATAGCCGCTCTTCTGCCCGGTCGGTAAGATTATGGTTTATCCAGCGCACCCGCCATAAAAAGTCACGCGCCCTGATCAGTTCGTGGTATTCATCTTCCAGCAGAAAACCCTGCCCCACCAGCGTACTCAGATCAGCATCGCCGAAATGCCGGCGCGCCACCCAGGCAATGGTTTGAATATCCCGGAGCCCTCCGGGACCTTCTTTAATATTGGGTTCCAGCCGATACGCCGTATCATCGAAACTGGCATGCCGTTGCTGCTGTTCCGCCAGTTTAGCGGCAAAAAAATCGCCGGCCGGCCAGATCCGGTCGGCAGCAGTCTGCTGTTGCATTCTGGTAAACAACTGCTGATTACCCGCCAGACAACGTGCTTCCATCAGGTTGGTCGCCACAGTGACGTCGGTCTGCGCCTGCTGCAGACAGATTGCTAAATCCCGTACGCTGTGGGCAACTGCCAGCCCGGCATCCCATAACACCCCGATCCACGATTCCAAATAAATCTGGGCGCTTTCATCCAGCTGGTTTTCATACAGCACCAGTAAGTCAATGTCAGAGTGAGGGTGTAATTCGCCACGCCCAAAGCCACCTACTGCGATCAGCGCCAAGCTGGAGACGTCTCCCAGCAGTTGCTGCCAGCTGTGACACAAAGCATCGGTTACCTGCGCGGCATGCTGGCTGACCAGCTCATTGATTGGCGTGCCGTTTTGCAATGCCCCGTGCAAATTCTGCTCGCCGGTTTGCAACTGCTGCTTTAGCGCGCTGACAAGCTGAGAAAAATCTGAAAGTGAATCAGTCGACATCGGCTTCAGGTGGAACTGGCCTAACCGCCGCCATGGATCCTAATACTTGAACCTATGTGACTGAAAAGGCCTCAGCCACACAATATTGGCATTAAAGCGGGTCACCCGGCAGACAAGTCAGCACCCGGTAACCATCGGGTGTAACTGCAATGGTGTGCTCCCATTGGGCTGACAGGCTGCGGTCTTTGGTTTTAACCGTCCAGCCATCCGACATTAACCGGGTCTCCTTGCGGCCCAGATTCACCATCGGTTCAATGGTGAACACCATTCCCGCTTGTAATTCCAGACCGGTATCCGGACGACCGTAATGCAGAACCTGGGGATCCTCATGAAAAACCCGGCCTATGCCGTGTCCGCAATAGTCACGCACCACCGAACAGTGCTCTGCTTCAACCAATGACTGTATGGCGTGTCCTATATCACCCAGACGCACACCCGGCCTGACCATTTCAATGCCCCGGACCATCGCTGCATGGGCAACCTCACAGACTCGACCGGCACGTACCGGAACGTCGCCAACCTGGAACATTTTGCTGGTATCGCCGTGCCAGCCGTCCTTGATCACCGTCACATCAATATTAACGATGTCGCCTTTCTTAAGTTTTTTATCGCTGGGGATGCCATGGCAAACCACATCATTCACCGATGTACAGATGGATTTGGGAAACCCGCGGTAATTCAGTGGCGCTGGAATAGCCTGCTGCTGATTGACAATGTAATCGTGGCAGATAGTGTTCAACTCTTCTGTGGTAACACCGGGCTGTACGTGCGGCGCAATCATGCGCAGCACTTCACCTGCCAGCCGGCCGGCAACCGCCATTTGCTCGACTTCGGCTTCACTTTTTATGATTGCACCGCGTTGAATGCGCTCAAGCATGGCACTTATCCGTAATTAACTGTCATATATTGTAAAGCATTCAAACCCGGGTGTGTTCCGGTAAGCCGGACACGCCCGTCGATTGCATGCAAAAAACCACTAATTTTACAGCCATGCCTTTTGGCACAGGTTTTATCTCGGGATAAGCAAGACAATACGCTTGCAAAGCCGAAGGTTACGGCTTCCAATGAGGTTAATCGTGAGCAAAAATTCCAATAATCATAGAATTCCTGCTGTTTCCCACCGCAAGCCGTCATTTTTCAAGCGGTTTCTGCCGCTGTTCTTAGTGATTGGCAGTGTGTTTTTACTGTTTGCTTTCGCTGCACTGAGGCAGCCGCCACCTGCAGAAGAAAAACCACCTGTTGCACAGCTGGTCGATACAGTGACAGTCAGCCAGGAAAGCCTGGTGTATTCCATTACATCACAAGGCACTGTTGAACCCCGCACCGAAACCACAGTAGTGCCAGAGGTCGCCGGCAAAATCGTTGAATTATCCCCGGTATTCGTAGCTGGTGGTTTTTTCCAGGCGGGAGAAGTACTGCTGCAGATTGATCCCAGCGACTACCAGGCAGCCTTGACCAGTGCAGAAGCCAGCCTGGCCAGCGCTCAGGCACAGGTTGCTGAAGAGCGTGCCCGTGTTGAGCAGGCGCGCAAGGATTGGGAAAACCTTCATGGCCCGATCGGCGGCAGCGGCAAGCAACCCAATACCCTGGTACTGCGCGAACCGCAGCTGGCCCAGGCTGAGGCCAATGTCAAAGCCATGCAGGCCGCACTGCAGAGAGCACAGCGGGACATGCAGCGTACCAAAATCAGCCTGCCTTACGCTGGGCTGGTTAAAGAACGGCAGGTCGACCTGGGACAATATGTTTCACCGGGCACTGCTCTGGGAACCACTTTTGCCATTGATGTAGCCGAAGTGCGTCTGCCGCTGACTGAGAATGACCTGGATTATGTGCAACTGCCGGAAACTATCCGCAGCGGTGATCAGCAGCAGTTCACCCCGGTCACACTGACTTCTTCCAGCAACCGCGGCCAGCAGTCCTGGGATGCAAGAATTGTACGCACTGAGGGCGTCGTTGATGCCACTACCCGGGTTACCTATGCAGTCGCAGTAGTCGACGATCCTTATGGGTTGCTGGGCACCAGCCGCAGCACACCTTTGCGGGTAGGTACTTTTGTCAATGCCGAAATTGAAGGCGTGTCCGCCTATGACGTGATTGCGCTGCCCCGTTCCAGCCTACGCGAAGACGGTACTATTTTGATTGCGGATTCAGACAACAAGCTCGACGTGAGAGAGGTAGTTATCGATCGCGCCACACCTGCTTCGGTATATATCAGAGCAGGCCTTGAGCCCGGCGAACGAGTCATTACTACGGCCATTGCAGCTGCTATTCCAGGCAGCCCGCTAAGAATTTATGGTGATGATGCCAGCCAGCAGAGTTCTGACGACTTAAGTCAGCTGGTCAGCGAAGATACCGGCTCAGCCGAGACGGGAAGCGACATCAGCCAGGCTGAGGAGAGCTTCGAAACAGATGAGGCTGATGTCACCAGCACCACTCAGCAGCAGGCCAGTGTTGAACAGACGCCTGCTTCATTAAATTAAACCTATAATCCGTATTAGCGGAGAGCCGAGATGCAGAAACATAACTGGTACGAATCAATCATAGCCTGGTTTGCCGAAAATCATGTGGCAGCCAATCTTTTGATGTTCTCGCTGATTGCCGGTGGTCTGTGGTCAGCATTGACCATCAAAAAGGAAATTCAGCCCAGTATCGATCCCAACCAGGTAACCGTCCGGGTACCCTACCTCGGCGCCAGCCCCACAGAAGTGGAAGAAGGCGTTCTGGTCAAGGTTGAGGAAGCCATCCAGGATATTGAAGGCATAGACAAAATCACCTCTTTCGGACGTGAAGGCAATGGCACCGTCATTATCGATGTGAAGCAGAGTTATGCAGCCGAAGAGGTTCTGGACGAAATCAAGCTGCGTGTCGATGGGATCTCCACATTCCCTGTTGAAACTGAAAAACCGGTAATTACCAAAAGCCAGTGGACCCAGGAAGTCATGTGGATATCGGTGTTCGGCGATGTCGGTGAACGAACACTTAAAGAATACGCCAAAGTTGTACGCAACGAACTGGTTCAACTGCCGGGTGTAACCCGGGCTGAAGTTATCGGTGACCGTGATTATGAAATCGCCATTGAGGTCAGCGAACAGACCCTGCGCAAGTACGGGCTTACCATGGAAGAAGTGGCGCGGGCTGTAAGAGTCGGCTCGCTGGATTTGCCTGCCGGTTCAATTGATACCGCATCCGGCGATATCCTGCTGCGCACCAAAGGCCAGGCTTACACCGGTACAGACTTTGAGAGTATTGTGGTACGCACCAACCCGGATGGTACACGGTTGATGTTATCTGACATCGCCAATGTGGATGACGCTTTTGAAGAGCGGGAGCGATACACACTGCATAACGGCAAACCTGCCATTGCTATTCGAGTACTGTCGGTTGGCGATCAAAGCGAGTTGGCCATTGCCGATACCGTACGCAACTACATTGACAACAAACGCACCATTTTGCCTTCAGGCGTGGATGTTGATTACTGGGCGGATATTTCCTATTACCTGAAAGGCCGCCTGGACATGATGAACAAGAACCTGACTCAGGGTGCCATACTGGTATTCCTGGTGCTGGCACTGTTCCTGCGTTTAAAACTGGCATTCTGGGTAATGGTGGGTTTGCCGGTGGCATTCCTCGGTACTTTATGGCTGATGCGCATCCCTGAAGTCAGCATCAATATGCTGAGTCTGTTCGGCTTTATTTTGGTACTGGGCATTGTGGTTGATGACGCCATTATCATCGGTGAAAGCGTCTATACGAAAATTCGAAAAGACGGTCACTCGGTCAAGAATGTAGTGGAGGGAACCATGAAAGTGGCTGTGCCGGCCACCTTCGGGGTGCTAACCACAGTAGCAGCATTCATGCCAATCCTGATGGTTTCCGGCATTAGCGGTCAGTTCTTCTCTGCGATTGGCTGGGTGGTCATTCTGGCGCTGGTTTTCTCACTGGTGGAATCCAAATTGATTCTGCCCGCTCACCTGGCACATATGAAAATCAAGCCGCCTACTGAGAAGCAACGGCACAACCCACTGTACCGCCTGCAACGTATCTTTGCCGAAGGTTTGCAGAATTTTGCTGATAAACGTTATGTGCCATGGATTCGTTCTGCTATTAAAAATCGCTATTTAACAGTATCGATATTCGTGTCCGCATTGATTCTATCGCTCAGCCTGCTGGTCGGTGGCGTGTTACGGGTTGTGGTATTCCCTGACTTGGCCGGCGATTTCATCCAGGTCAACATTGAAATGAATGAGGGCAGCCCGGCAAGCTCAACCCACCGTGCACTGGACAGACTGCGTGAAGCACTGGTTGATGTTGATGAAGAACTCAGTACAGAACTGGGTGTACCGGCAGGCTCAGTCGTCAACACCACCTTTATCTGGTCAGGCAGAGATACTGCCGGCACCTTGCTGGTGGAGCTGGCCAAAGATGAATCTGCACTGGTATCCGCCAAAGAAGTTGAGCGCCGGTGGCGTGAGAAAATCGGCGAAATTGCCGGCGCCAGAACCCTGAGCTTCTCATCTGCAGGCGGTCCCAACAGCGGGCCTGCAGTGGCCTTCAACCTGGTCGGCAGCGACCTGGACCAACTGCAGGCGGCAGCCAACGAGCTGGCACAGAAGATTCGCAGTTATGATGGTGTGTTCGATATTCGCAACAGCTACGAAGGCGGCAACCGCGAAATCAAACTCAACATCAAACCGGAAGCGGAAACGCTGGGCTTAAGCCTGAATGATATGGCACGCCAGGTGCGGCAGGCTTTCTTCGGTGAGGAAGTACAGCGAATTCAGCGCGGCAAAGATGAAGTTAAAGTCATGGTGCGTTATCCGCAGGCAGAGCGCGACTCAGTCGGCTATCTGGAAAATATGCGCATTCGTACGCCCAATGGTGATGAAGTGCCGTTTGCCACAGTCGCGGAAGTGGAGTTTTCCTCCAGCCCGACAGTCATCAGGCGCTTTAACCGCCAGCGTTCAATTTCAATTTCAGCAGAAGTTGATAAATACGTTGCGGAACCCGGCAAAATTGCTGATGAGATCAGATCGGAATTTCTGCCTGACCTGACCGCCCGCTATCCCGGCATCAAGCCGCGGCTGGATGGCGCGACCGAAGATCAGCAGCAGCTGTTTGCCGACCTGCTCGCCGGCTTTGCTTTCGCAATGTTTCTGATTTATGCACTGATGGCGATTCCATTGCGCTCATATCTGCAGCCCATATTGATCATGTCAGTGGTTCCGTTTGGCGTAATCGGCGCATTGATGGGCCACCTGATATTGGGCCTGGACGTCAGCATGCTGTCGATGTTCGGCATCATCGCGCTGACCGGTGTTGTGGTTAACGACAGTCTGATTCTGGTCGATTTCGTCAACAGGGCGCGACGCAAAGGCGTACCGATATATGACGCGGTGGTCAACGCCGGTCGCAGCCGTTTCCGCGCCATTCTGCTGACCTCGTTGACAACCTTCCTGGGGCTGGCGCCGATCGTATTCCTGGAAACCAGCCTGCAGGCTCAGATTGTGATCCCAATGGCTGCCTCGCTGGCCTTCGGCATTGTGTTCTCTACCGTCAACACGCTGTTTATGATCCCAGCGCTGTACATGGTAGGTGTCGATGCCAAGCGTAGAATACGCAGAATGTGGGACAGAATGCTGGGTCGCCCCCCGCAGAATTATCAGGACCTGCAGACGAGCCATCAATAAACCAATTATTCACCTGAACGGTGACTATTCAGCAAATACTGCAACAGGCGCAACAGCGCCTGTCTGCAGCTGCAGAGCTGCAGCCTGAAGACCGTGAAAATGCACCCCGGGAAGCTCAGCTGCTGCTGGCGCATGTACTCGACAGCAGACGCAGTTACCTGTTCGCCTATCCGGAACTGGAACTTACTCATACCAAGCAGCGTGACTTCTGCAAACTGATTGAACAGCGCTGCCAGGGTATGCCTATTGCCTACCTCGTCGGGCACCGGGAGTTTTACGGTGTGCGTCTGGAAATCAGCCCGGCAGTATTGATCCCAAGGCCGGAAACCGAGCTGCTGGTAGATCATGCCCTGCTGCTGCTGCCTGAAAACGGCACAGCAGCCGATCTGGGAACCGGCTCAGGTGCAATCGCCATAGCACTGGCCAAGCAACGCCGCCGGGCACATATCCTGGCAACCGATGTATCCTCAGACGCACTTAAACTGGCGAAAAAAAATGCTGCTGATCTGCAACTTGCTAATATCGAGTTTCATCTGGGCAGCTGGTTCGATGCCCTGCCCGCTGATAAACCGCTGGACCTAATTGTCAGCAACCCTCCCTACGTGCAGGCCGGCGACCGTCACTTGTCTCAGGGAGACTGCCGTCACGAACCACAGATTGCCCTGACGCCGGGCGAAAATGCCATTCATGCATTACAGCACATTATCCGGAATGCCCCGGCATATCTGAAGCCGTCTGGCTGGTTATTGACAGAACATGGTTACGATCAGGCTGAAGCGGTCAGTGCATTGTTTGAAAAGGGGCCATGGCAGGATATTCGCACCATAGTCGACCTTGCCGGTCAGCCCAGGGTTTCGATGGCGAGGTACTCAGCCTAAAAAACAATCCGCAATTGATATGGCTGTGTGGTTATTAAAGTGGGGGAGTTGTGATGCAGCTAGGCTGATGGGCGCCTGCTGTAACAGGCGCCCGCCCGGATCAGTAGTGTGCGCCTGAAACCAGTTCGTAAGGTACCCGGATAACATCATCCGGTACATAATCAGTCTGCAGTTCGCCAATCTTACTGCCATATTGATAGGTCACCTTGTAACCGGCTACGCCCTGTTCATAGTGATAATCATCATACTCATCACAGCGCTCACGCACCTGGGTGCCGCGGCGGCTTTGCGAACGATCGATATCATGTGCAATTGCACCACCGGCAACTGCACCGATAACTGTACCGGCAGAGCGGTCATAACCACCGTCAATTGCACTGCCGATCAGACCACCGATGATGGCTCCGAAAATCGGCGCTGCCGCTGAGGGCCGGCGATCGGAATATTCTTCATAACAAACAACTTTCGGGTTGTTGACACGCACATTGCCTTCAATGGGTTCATAATCGAGCACATCTGCATAGACATAGCGCCCGCTCTGGTAACTGTCATAGGAACCATATGTGGCGCAACCGGAAACCAGTAATACACTCAGCGACAGACCCATCAGCAACCGCGATGAGCAGACATTCCACCGAGCAGTGAGTTTGTTCAACATTGAATCGTTCTCCAATACACTTCTGACCAATAGCATCATCATAATCATCGAGTATGAATTAAACCTGAACCACGCTCATTTCGATGGCAAATTACACCAAGTTGACTGTTGCATGTGCGTAACTTGCCGCAGTAATGCTATGCTCAGGGTTTCCGGACAAATTGCAACCTTAAGACACTGGGAGTTTTATGAGTAACCATAGCACTGAATCTATCCGCAATCTGGCTTTACTGGGACACAGTGGTGCGGGTAAGACGACATTATTGGAGGCCTTGCTGGTTAAAACCGGCATGCTGGGTGAGGCAGGCAGCCTGGAACGCGGCACTACCGTCAGTGACCACGGCCCGCTGGAAAAGGAATATCAGCACTCATTGTATTCCGCCGTCACCGGCATGGAATTTGAAGGTATCCACATCAACATGCTCGATACCCCGGGATTGGTCGATTTTCGTGGCCAGGCCCTCCCCGCTATGGATGCTGCCGATACCAGTGCAATCGTTATCAATGCCCAGAACGGTATTGAACTGGCCACCAGAAGAATGCTGCGCCGGGCGCGGCTGCGTGATAAATGCCGCATTATCGTGATCAATAAGATTGATGCTGAAGGGCTGGATCTGGAAGCACTAGTACGTGAAATCAGAGAAGATTTCGGTAACCAGTGCCTGCCTATCAACCTCCCGACTGAAAACTACACCAGAGTTCTGGACTGCTTTTTTAATGAAGAAGGCGAAACCGATATTTTTTCACTGGATGCCGCACACTCAGAAATTACTGATCAGGTGATTGAAACCAGCGAATCCTTAATGAACCGCTACCTGGAAGGTGAAGAACTGCCCAAAGACGAATTGCATGATGCATTCGAACAGGCCCTCCGGGAAGGTCACTTGGTGCCCATCTGTTTTGTTTCCGCCAGAACCGGTGCCGGCCTGGGGCAATTTTTGAAACTGTGCAAGCGGTTAATTCCCAACCCCTCGGAAAGCAACCCACCACCGTTCCTGAAAGGCGACCCTGACGATATAGACTCGGCCGAACAGGTTCAGGCCCAGCCTGACCCTGGTGCACATGTTCTGGCCAGGGTATTTAAAATTATCAATGACCCGTTTGTCGGCAAACTGGGCGTATTTCGTATTTATCAGGGCACCATTAAGCCGGATACTGAGCTTTACATCGGAGACGGCAGAAAACCGTTTAAGGTCAATCATCTGTTCAGCCTGCAGGGCGGCAAGTACACCGAGAGGTCACAGGCCGTACCGGGTGATATCTGTGCTGTAGCCAAAGTTGATGAGCTGCACTATGGTGCAGTTCTACACGATTCACATGATGAAGATCATTACTTCCTGCAGCCGCTGGATTTCCCGCAGCCGATGCTGGGCCTGGCCCTGGAGCCGGCCAGCCGCGGTCAGGAGCAGAAGCTGGCTGAATCCATACACAAACTGGAGCAGGAAGATCCCTGCCTGATTGTTGAGCATAATCAGGAACTGAATGAAACCGTCATGCGCGGTCTGGGTGATATGCACCTGAGAATTTCGCTGGAGCGCCTGAAGTCTCAATACAACCTCGAACTGAATACCCGCCCACCGAAAATCGCCTACAGGGAAACCATCACTCGCAATGCCGAAGGCCATTACCGGCACAAAAAACAGACCGGTGGTGCCGGACAGTTCGGCGAAGTCTTCCTGCGGGTACAGCCACTGGCGCGTGGTGAAGGCTTTAACTTTGTCAACAAAGTAGTCGGCGGCGCAATCCCCACCAACCTGATCCCTGCTGTTGAAAAAGGCGTTCGCCAGGTGCTGACCGAAGGTGCAATTGCCGGTTACAACGTCCAGGATGTTGAGGTGACCGTTTACGACGGCAAATACCACCCGGTAGACTCCAAGGAAATCGCCTTCCTGACGGCCGGTAAGAAAGCCTTTCTTGATGCCATTCACAATGCCCGGCCGCAGGTACTGGAACCGGTTGTATCACTGCACGTGCTGGCGCCCGATCAGTACATGGGCGACATCACCGGCAGTCTGGCTTCCCGGCGTGCACGAATCAGCGGCACTGAAAGCATGCGCGGCGGCATGATGATGATTGAGGGCGAAATACCATTAAGCGAGCTGCAGGACTACCAGGTGGAGCTGAAAAGCCTGACCGGTGGCCAGGGAAGCTACTCAATGGAATTCAGCCATTATGATCCGGTGCCGGCGAATGTTCAGAAACAGCTGGTGGATGCTCATCAGAAAGGTGATGATGACTAAACCGATGTTCAGTTAAATCTAAAAAATATCGCATAGACACACCTATCGATAATCGATCCGGCAGGACTTTGGAGTAAAACGTTTAACCACGCTCTTCTCAAGTCTATGAGAC
The DNA here is from genome assembly GCA_028289455.1 of Wenzhouxiangellaceae bacterium. Classification (GTDB taxonomy): domain Bacteria; phylum Pseudomonadota; class Gammaproteobacteria; order Xanthomonadales; family Wenzhouxiangellaceae; genus JAJFKX01. The sequence goes on along the minus strand of JANQPN010000012.1, from coordinate 21,456 downwards.
TGCCCCCTTCAGGTTGCGCACAGTCACTGTGCGCAATATTTCTAACTTTCATTCATGAAATAAAAGCCTTTATTATCAATGTTATAAATCCGTCATAATTTCATCACTGTTTGGTCACGGAAAATTCTTGATCTTTCAAAGGAATCTAATCAGATTATTGCTGAACAGCAAGCCGGAAGGACTTATGAGCAGACTATCCAAAATCATCACGCAATCACAACAAGCAATAGATAACACTCTGCTGTTTGATAAATGGCCTGCCGTAATGGGCACCCTATTGTTTTTCGCAGCTGTTTTCGCAACACCAGTACCCGCCGTGGAGTTGAGCACAGACGGCAAAGGGCAAGTGCTGATATATCCTTATTTCACAGCACGCGGTGACAACACGACTTTACTGTCGGTGACCAATCATTCGAGTGATTTCAAAATCGTCAGGGTCACATTCCTTGATGGTGATAATGGGCAGCTAGTAATGGCATTAAACCTGTTCCTTGGCCCCTTTGATGTATGGACTGCGAGCACCATTGTAAATGCTGATGGTGAACCGGGTTTTTCTACCCGTGACAGCTCCTGCTTAGCGCCAAATGTCACTGAGTTCGATTTTTTCGAGCAACTAACCAGCCAAGATGGCGGCCGGCAGTCAGTTGACCGGCTAAAGGAAGGCTATGTCCAAATGATTGAGATGGGCACATTGGAACAAGACAGCATTATCGCAACCAACGCTGCTATTGGTGCTGATGGCATGTCTGTTAATTGTAATGCAATCAGTAGCGCTTATCTCAGTAGTGGCCTGTTTGGCCAAGATCTGCAAAATGATATGCTCCCACCAAGTGGTCAACTATCTGGAGAAGCCACATTAATAAATGTTTCCGGCGCACGCGCATTGGCTTACAAGGCAGTTGCATTAGATAATTTCTATGTCCCGGCACCCGGCATAAACCCACCTTCCTTGCACACTCCTCCTGGGTTTGATGGGCCTTTTTTAGACGCTGCATGGCCACCAGTAAGCAGGGTCCAGCTTCGAACTGCTAATGGAGTGGAAATCGTCGAGGACACCTGGGAAAACGGGCAACAAGCCGTTGATGCCGTGCTGATGACCAACCGTATCGGCAACCAATTTGCCAGCGAGTTTGTCATCAATGGTAAAACCGAATGGGTGATTACCTTTCCAGGGCGCAACAGCCACGTTTCCGGCGTAGAGCAACCCATACCCCCCTATACCAGCCTATTCGCCAGTACCCAGCCTGATGTGCCTGCTTGTGAGTTAGCCGACCGAGTGTTCCATGGTCGTAATCAGGAACGGCTTTTCAGATTCTTTTTCATCATTGCCACACCACCTGGGCCAGCCTTCAGGGTAGTCGGGTTTTGCCATGAAGTGAATGTCATCAGTTTCAACAATAGTGAAGCGCTATCCGTTAGTGTGCTTGATATCGCTACCAATGACAGTAGCACCAATGAATCACTGGAAATGGTTTCCGATTTATACGCCTCTCGGTTATTTGTGAACTTTGTTACTTTCATTGACAGTAACAATCGACCTGACGAAATTGCCGAAAGCGGTACTGGCATTATTCTATTCAACAGTGAACCTGATTTGCAGTTATCAGACGTTGATGAATTCGTTTTGGAGAATGCCCCGCATCAATTGGTCAATCCCTTCAGCAACCGCGTATACCGTGGGTTACCCGCAGTGGGCATTGCCATGCGAGGAGCAGATAATCTGGAACTCAATGCCCGCTTCGGGATTGGCGTAGATCACAGTTATGACCGGGTAATTGAAGCAGGCGAGTAATCACTGGTCTGTCGCTGTTAATTATTGTGGTCATTTGGCGCTCAGCCGGATAACAGCTTCCCGGGGTTTAATATCCCATCCGGATCAAACTGGCGCTTAATGCACCGCATTAGTTCAATTTCAGCCGCACTGCGGCTGAAATTGAGCCAGGGCTGCTTTAACAGACCCACGCCGTGCTCGGCAGAAATACTGCCCAGATGATTCTGCACAGCAGCAAACACCAGCTCATTAACCTGTTCGCATTGTGACTTGAAGGTATCCAATGCCATGGTATCTGGTTTGAGTACATTCAAATGCAGGTTCCCGTCACCGATGTGGCCGTACCACAACACTTCGAAATCCGGATAATGTTGCTTGACCAGTTCATCAAGCTGTTCTAATAGCGCGGGCACTGAACCAACCCTGACTGCGATATCATTTTTATACGGCTTGCGAGGCGCAATACTTTCACTGATCCGCTCACGGTAAGCCCATAACTGCTGAGACTGCTCATGGCTTTGGCTGATCACGCCGTCTTCAATCCAACCTGAATCCATAGCCTGCTCAAACCAGTCCAGCATCAACGGCTCATCCACCTGATCCAGTTCCAGCAAAGCGTAGTAGCTGGCCGGCTGGTCCAACGGCGGCTGCAGACCGGCATGCGTACACACATGCTCAACGCAGGCTTGACTGAAAAACTCAAATGCAGACAGTTTGAAGCTATGCGATGCTGAGGCAAACAACGGCATCACTGCCTGGTGGTCCGGCAGGCCCAATAACAGCACATCACGCAAGGGAGGTTTCGGCCATAGTTTCAAAGTGGCGCCGGTAATGATTGCCAATGTACCTTCACTGCCGATCAGCAGATGCCGCAGATCATAACCTGTCGCATTTTTGATCAACCCCTGATTCAATGCCAGTAATTCACCGGTGCCGGTCACTGCGGTCAAACCCAGTATCTGATCGCGGGTCAGCCCATACCGTAATACCCGGATACCACCGGCGTTGGTAGCAATATTGCCGCCGATCTGACTGGACCCGGCTGACGCAAAATCAACACCGTAAAATAACCCGCTGTGCCCGGCTGCCTGCTGTATGGTTGCAGTCACCACACCAGCCTCAACATCAACACACGATTCGGTGATATTGACCTCACCCATAGTGCGCATTTTCTCCAGGCTGACCACCCACTCGCCGTCTGCAGCCACTGCCCCGCCGCTCAATCCGGTTCTACCACCGGAAGGGACAATCGCAAACCCGTGCTCTCGTGCCTGATGCACAATCTGCTGAACCTGATCAGTATCACGCGGGAACAGCACCGCTGAAGGCGCAGGCTCACGCAGATGCGTCCAGTCGCGACCATAGGTATCCAGTATCTGAGAATCCAGACTGACGTCCACTCCTTGTAAATGTGTCTGAAAGAACTGATTATCGATGGATTTCATGGTGCAGGTATTGAACTCAATTGGCGTCAACGGGACAATGCATGATTCTGACCGATAACTGCAGCCATGCACAACCATCAACAGCATTCTTTGGACAAAGAGAAAATACGCTTTCTGCTGCTGGAAGGGATTCACCAGCAGGCAACCGAGGTATTAACCCATGCCGGTTACCAAAATGTTCAGCAGTCTAAGACCGGTCTGGCCGGTGAAGAATTGAAAGCTGCATTGCAGGATGTCCATTTTCTCGGTATCCGTTCGCGGTCCCAGTTGACCGCTGAGGTACTGGCAGCAGCCCCCAGGCTGACTGCAGTCGGCTGTTTCTGCATCGGCACCAACCAGGTCGACCTGGAAGCCGCTCAGTCACATGGTATTCCGGTATTCAACGCCCCCTACTCCAATACCCGGTCGGTCGCCGAGCTGACGCTGGCGGAAATGATTCTGCTGCTGCGCGGCATCCCCCAGAAAAATGCTGCAGCCCATCGTGGCGAATGGCTGAAAACCGCCAGCGGCAGCGTTGAGGCCCGCGGCAAAAGCCTGGGCATTATCGGCTATGGTCATATCGGCACGCAGCTGGGCATTCTGGCAGAAGGCCTGGGCATGCGGGTCAAGTATTTTGATATCCAGAGCAAACTGCCGCTGGGTAACGCTGAACCTAAGGGCAGCCTGCACGCTCTACTCAGGGAGTGTGATGTGGTCAGCCTGCACGTTCCGGAAACAGCCCAGACCCATCATCTGATCGGCAGCGAAGAATTAAACATGATGCCTGCAGGCAGTTTTCTGCTGAACCTGTCGCGCGGTACCGTGGTTGATATTCCGGCACTGAAAGCTGCACTGGAAAGTGGACACATCGCCGGTGCCGCTCTGGACGTTTATCCCGCAGAGCCGAAAAACAACCAGGATGAGTTTGTCAGTGAGCTGCGTGGGCTCGATCAGGTAATTTTGACGCCACACATCGGCGGCAGTACCCAGGAAGCCCAGCAGAATATTGCCAATGAGGTAGCCAGCAAGCTGGTGCGCTACAGCGACAACGGCTCCAGCCAGTCTGCAGTGAATTTCCCGGAAGTCAGTCTGCCGGATAATGCCGGCACACATCGGATTATGCACATCCATCGCAATGAACCTGGAGTATTGCAGGGCATTAACCAGGTATTTTCAGACGGCCAGGTAAATATTGCCGCACAGTACCTGCAAACCCGGGATCAGCTGGGTTATGTCGTGATGGATGTGGAAACATCCGACGCAGTTCCGTTAATCAGGCAATTGAAGAAAATTCCGGCAACGATTCGCTGCCGGGTATTGTATTAACGCAAAGATATTTATTCGGGCCTGCCCTCAAGGATTCGGACAACGCGGCCCGCCAAAATAAAAATACGTACCCCAGGCTCCACCGCTGTTATTGGTAATGTCAATCGTATAGCACCCGGGTGTTGGCTCAATTTTATTCAGGTTGGCCCAATGGCTGGTCAACGCGGTATCTATATAATAAATGGTGCGCTGGTAGGCAGCTTTTCGCCAGCCTTCATTGGCCATTCTGCCGCTGCCCATCCTGCCGGCAACATCACTGGCATTGCCAACGGTTTCACCGCCATAGGTAATGCGTTCGGCATGCTGAGCCATCTGGCCTTCACCAAATAGTGATACGGGATAATAACCGACCGGCACATAAGCACCGGTGCCCTGTAAAAACAGCCACCAGTTACCTTCAAACAGCTGCCACTGCATTCGAATAATGTATTGAGTGCCGTCGATGCTGCTCTGCGGCGCCAGTCTGCCGCCCAATACCCATGAGTTATTGACCTGCACGAACGCAGCACAGTCCAGGTTATAGCAGCCTGATGAATAATTGTCCGGCGTGTAATAGATGAACAGTTCAGGATCAGACGTTCCGCCACGCGGATTAAATACCTTCCATCCACCTTCTACCGTTTGTGTCGATGCGCCACTGCCCGATGCATACCATTGCTGAGATAATGAAAAATACCCGTCCGGCTTCCATACACTCAACCGCGAATCTCCGCCCTTATTGTCAACTGTCTGACGGGCTGCAGCATACCTGTGCAGATTGGCTGCAGCAGCATAATCAGCAGCCCACAGCAGTATGCCAATACCCCAATATAGAAGTTGCTTTGGTAATCCTTTTAACATGACAAACCTCTTTAAGGGTTCGGACAACGCGGCCCGCCAAAATAGAAATAGGTGCCCCAGGCATTGCCGCTGTTGTTGGTGATATCGATGGTATAGCAGCTGGGCGTCCGCTCAATTTCCCGCAAATTGGCCCAATGGCTGGTCAGCGCAGTATCGATGTAATAAATAGTCCGCTGATAAGCAGACTTGCGCCAGCCCTCATTGGCCATTCTGCCGCTGCCCATCTCACCGGCAACATCATTATTGTCACCCGCAGTCTCACCGCCATAGACGATTTGCGTTGCATACTGGGCCATTTGACCTTCGCCGTATAATCTCCCGGGGTAGTAACCCACTGGCACATAGGCTCCGGTGCCCTGCAGAAACAGCCACCAGTTCCCTTCGAACAACTGCCATTGCATTCGAATGATGTATTGTGTGCCGTCAATTGTGCTTTGCGGCGCTATCCTGCCGCCCAAAACCCAGGAATTATTAACCTGTACAAATGCCGTGCACTCCAGGTTGTAGCACCCCGTTGAATAATTATCCGGTGTGTAATAAATGAACAATACCGGATCTTCGGTATTGAATTTCTGCTCATATACCACCCAGCCACCTTCAATGGTCTGAGTTGAGGCGCCACTGCCGCTGGAATACCAGTGCTGTGAAAGTGAAAACTCCGCATCCGGCTTCCACACATTCAAACGCGAATCTCCGCCTTTATTGTCAACATTCTGAAATGCGGCTGCATATCGGTGTAGTCCTGCTGCACCAACACTGCCTGATACCAACAAAAGCGCACCAATGCTCAGCAAAATGCTTTGTTTTAATAATTGTTTTAACATCATTGCCCCCGGTTATTACGTGTTCGGAAAAGCTCTGCTGTTGAGTTCTCCATATTTATTGAAGAATGCATCCAATGATTCAAACTGCACCATCTCCTCAAGTCTTAGTCGGCGTAATGGAATGAATCCCTGCCGGCAGTATTTTTCATTACCGTATGCATCTTCCTCTCCCCGGGTAAGCATGTTGTCACCGCCACTGGTAAGCGCCTCCCGGTCCTCATCTTCCTGCAATAACAGTTGTGGAGGGCTGGCAACCTGTGCAAAGCTGCCGTCAGTTTGGCGTAATGACGGTTGGGTTCCAATTGATACGCAGTCAACCATTGTCTGTTCATCGCGAACAAAGCTGTTACTTACTTCAACACCGGCATAATGTTGCACAATGTGATTTTTCATACGCTCAAACTCGCGCACATTACTGACCTGTATGCCAGGCTCTTCAAGAAACTCGTTCAGTTGTGCAGACTGTGTATTTTCCAGAAATTGCCCATAAGCAATGTATTCCCGTATTTCGCCTGCACCGTGCGCAGCCATGGATAACCAGGCAACTATCAGCGCCACGGTTAATTTCCAATAACCACTTTTCAATTTATCAGCCAATTTTTTCATCACTAACCCCGTAAATTATTCTAGTGTTGCCTGCTGACACAGGATCAATTAATTAGCCTGCGACCAGGCCTGACAATCAGGACTGCGCCAGATATATGTCAAATTGTTTTGTACGCTGCATACCTGCTGTAATTGAGCCGGATCGGTCAATGTCTGCATACCTCTCAGCTGTTGAGTACTGACCAGTTGCTCTGCCGGTGTGGTGGCGATGATGCGGGTGGCTGTAGCCCTGGCGATAGTGCTCCAGTGGCCCGGCTCAGATTCACAATTCGAAACCGAAGGTGCCGTTGTTGATTCATTGATTTGAGCACACAGAACACCACGGATAAGTTGCGTCAGTGATTCAAAATGCACCCTGTCAAAATTTTCGCTGCCGGCACGCCGGATTCCCAGTTGCTCCAGCAACGCACGGGTTTCCGGACCCGGCTCTGGTGTTCGGTAACCGGCATCGTTACGAGCCCGCTGCCCTTCGCGCTCCAGCACGTAGGAAAACTTCACCCCTTCCATCTGATCGGCCAAAGCCTCACCGTCTGCCGTGGACGTGGAGGGATGAAACATGTCATGCATGAAATTTGTCAGTCGGTCATTGGTATCTTCCATGCGGGTGGCCACCTGCTGCAGGTATTCAGCCGGATCTTCAACACTACCTGCAGTCTGGCTGAGAATGCCCTGATAGGCACGGTTGGCGTATGTCCGGATTGTCCGTTCTACTACTCCCGCACCCGGTAACAGCAGGTCCAGCCCCAGCGATAGGCCGGTACCGACAATGGTTCCGATCTGCTGACGGGTTAATTCAGCAGCGTTTTGCTCTGCCACCTGATAGCTGTACCACACTGAAAAATCACGCACAGCCCGGGCGCTGCCCAGCTCGGTGCTGCGAATGGAATCCTCCACATAGGCCCGCACCGGCGCCTCAGCTTCACTGATCAGCCGTGACAATTCCACCTGGTCGTCAAAAGTGGCGACGATCCGCTCGGCTTCTTCCTCACTGAAGTCACATTGTGAACAGTCCGGTGAAGTTTCCGGTGCCGTCTGCGCGAATGCCTGTAGAGGCATCGTTAATAACGTTGTCAGAAACAGAAGTCTTGTGTATTTATTATTCATGTCATGCCTCCGTAACTTCATCCAGGTAGATGGTGCCGTCTTCGGAATCTACGCGGCCGGACGAAACCCGGCTGTTATCCTGCATCCGCCAGTTGATTTCATAGGCATATTCATATTCGGATTCCGGAAGCATGAACTCCAGCTGCTGTGAGATTCCCTCGTTATCGCGCGGCCGCAGCGACAGCCTTTTGACCTGTTCGCGGTCACCGAGCTGGTAATACAGCTTGAATTCGATAGATTTAATGCTGGCATCACTGAGCCCTTCGGGTGTCGCTTCCAGAAATACCGAACGGCGCTGATAAGGCGGGTTCAGCGGAATACCACTCCTGCTGCTCGGCACCCAGTCCACATCCACTTCCGCACCACCAAAGAAATTCCATAACACTTTATATTCATAATCCAGGAATTTGGTCTGGTCGGTATCATTGATCTTGCGGTACGACAGTTTGAAGTTATTGGCACTTTCCTGGAAATTATTGCGGTCGATACGCACCTCATCGCTACTGGTGCTGCCGTTTTCATGCTTTTTATTCATCAGCACCGTGACGAAATTGATGTACTCACCAAAATCAGTAACATTCAACCCATCGATATATACCGGCAACTCGCGTTGGGAAAATGCATTACTGGTGATATCTACGGTATAGAACACCTGCTCATCATTTAAATAACGGGTCATATCACCGATATTTTCATCAAAGCGCAGTGCCAGCGTGTCGGTGGTGTATTTATTCAAATCGACAGTAAACTTGCCCCGCTGACGAACCTGTTTCATGCGATAGGAGGCAACTATCGCCAGTGACGGTAGCTCCTGAACTTCTTCGCGCTCACCCGCATTGCCTGCCAATGAGTTAGCCTGGGCGGCGGCAGCAGCCTGTTCATCCAGTTCCGCGCGGCGGTTAGTGGCTTCCTGTCGTTGTTCAGTTGCCATGTTGTCATAACGGGTTGCCTGCTCACGGAAACGGGTAGCCAGCTGACGCAGCTCGGCAGCGCGCGCCGTATCTTCCTCAGCTTCAGCGCGAGATTCATACCGGTCAGCGATCGAGCGCATCGACTCTGCCCGGTTTGCAATATCTTCAGCACCGGCTTCAGCAGCTTCCACATTGGCCCGGGTTTCCTCCAGCTGGGCGTTGCTCTGAGCTGCTGCTGCCTCACGGTTATCGATGGCTTCGTTACGGGCACGAATAGCATCATTCTCAGTGCGTGTTTCCGCGCGGCTGCTGGCCAGCAGAGCTGACGCCTTATCCAGCATACTGGGCGTATTGTTGGCCGAGCTGGCCAAAGCACCCAAATCCATACCGGAAGACTCAGATTTATCAAACATCAATTCGGTCAGGCGGTTATAGGCTGTCTGCACCAGTGCTTCCATCTTTTCGTCTTCACCGGTTTGTGTCACCTTGATTGCGCCTTCGCTGCGCATATCATCAAAGGCCGCATTGATCTCCGCCTGCAATACCGGCGAGGCAATACCTGCAGCGAAATTCTGATGCTGGTAAATGCGGTCAAAATCGGCTTCGATTAATGCACGTTTGGGCGCACGGTAACCGTCTATTTCCATGTTGAATGAAAAAGAAATATCCGGCGTGGCCGTATTAAACGACTCCCACAATACTTTCGCACCCTGCTCGGTCAGGCTCAGCGATACCGCTGCCTTCTGATTTTCCAGGACAGGTGCATTGCCCACACCCAAAACCTGATCAGTGAATTCCGAGCCGGCTTCGGCAAAGGCGGAAATCAATGCGAATGTACCGGATTTAAACGGTACCGGACCGATGATCTCACCGCTTCCGTTCAGCCGCCGCAAGTCATTGCGTGCATCATCTAACTGTTCGTCGGTCACCACCAGCTCAACAAGCGCATGCACTATTCCACCACCTGTGCCTTCATCATTTTCTGCATCGGCAGAAACATTGGCCTGGATGTAGCGCAGAAATGAAAACTGCGGATCACCATTGTCATGTGTTGCCAGGCGTGCCTTATCAGCGACGTAATAATATTTATTGGGATCACTGACTGATGGAAACAGCGTCAGCTTACCTGCCCGCACCTGCTGATCCAGAATGATCTCCTGGGCTTGCGCAACCTGGATTGCTAAACTGAAAATGAAAACCGGCAGCGCGAATATTGTTCTGATGCGCATCATGATGATTCTCCATCAAGCAGAATATCGAACTTCGCCAACTGTTCACCGGCTTCTGCGATGACGGCTTCCTTCGCCACCTCGAGCACACCTTCCACCACCTCTTCAATAATATTGGTGGCCAGCTCTTCAGGAATCGAAGCAAAGATATAGTCATCAGAAACGCGCTTGCTCCAAGGCAATGCAAACCGGCCCAGGGTGCGGTGGTTGAAAATCAGCCGGTATACATAGCCTTCGGCACCGGCGTCCAGATAAATAGGCTGCTCAATCAGCGGCTCACCACGGCTGAGTGTCATGCCAATATTCTGCTCTTCCTCACTACCGAATTTAGGGAAGCGCACCTGGGCGGTTACCCGGGTAACCCCGGCCTGCTGCAGCTCTTCAATATCGCCTTCCAGCTCGATCACACGTTTTTCTATCGGCGCAGCCACCGTTACCCCTTCCCAGGAACCCGTTTCCCAACTGGGGTTTTGGGGAAATTCATGACCACCTCGAAAGCTCCATTTAATCCGGTATTGATACATGTCGCTGTTGGTGTCGTCACCACGGGCATAGGTCACCATCGCACGGCTGCCCTTTTCCTCAATATGCTCATCATCAAAGGTCAGGCTGTCATTGAAGCGTCCCTGATTGCGGTTTTTAGTCACTTCGATGGTTGCATAGCGGATTTCACCTGCTTCGATCATGTCCTGTGCATCGGTATCCAGCAGGAACAGCAGATCGCGCCATTGGTAAAACTGATCATTGAGTATGACTGACTGAACCGCGTGTTCATCGCTGGAGGCTTCGGCGTACCAGCTTTTCAGATTTCCCACCACCTGATACGGCCAGCGCAATACCAGTTTGTAGTCCATCCGAAATTCTTGCCGTCCATGCTGAATAACGGTATTGATCTTGGTGACGTCATAGGTGTACTTGGCACCTTTCTGGATATCCAGACCCTGGTCCCCATCTCCATCGTCGTCTTCCTCTGCTGCTGGTGCAGCTGGCGGCGGCATTGACATGGAGTTTATGAAATAGTTGATAAATGCTTCGCGGATAACGGTTACCCGTTCATCGCTGATATTTTCCTCGAATTGAAAATCAATGTATTTATTATCCGCCAGGTAGGAATACTGGTTATGCATTTCCTCATAGCTGTATTCATAACTATTGGTTTTGCCATAGGCACAAAAGATAAAAAAGCAATCGGCATACCAGTCTTCACCGCTCTTGGTGCGGGAATATTCGGCATGAATTTCCTCTCGGTCATGCTCGATATGACTCCAGTCAATGGTCACCTTGCCCCTGGCTGCCGGCAGCTGGGTTTCATACGCCATGTTGAATACTGCAGTCACATCGGTGATGGTGGTGTCTTCTTCAAAGGTTTTTGCCAGCAGTTGCGCCCCGTTGCTGTCCAGCCGTGATGCCGCTGCGGCTTTGCCTCCGGGAACCAGAGGCGCTTCGCCTGACGTCACCAGAGATTCAGTCATTTCGCCATCACTCAAGGTTGCCGACACCACATAGAAACTGGGGTTGTCGCCAACCGGTGCATGCATGGTCACGGCGCCACCCAGCTCACCTTCATGCTCGTCCTCAATGATTTCCCGCAGCTCTGCCTCCTGATCAGTAGTGAGACCCCACTTGACCAGGAAATGCAGAATGGCGCCGGATACCCCATCATTTTCCAGCGTTTCATCGGTGATGAACTTCATGAATAAAAATTCCGGGCGATCATCATCCGAAACTGCGATGGTCAGACGCGGTGGTAAATAAAAATATTTTTTGGTACTGCTGGAACCGGCCTCGGCGTATAACACCACATCGGTGCCGTCATCCAGCTTGACGCTGATACGCTGCTCATTATCCAGCACTGCATGGCCCGGAAATGCCAGGCACAGCAAAATCAGCACGGCAATGCTGCGCTTTATTATCGTTGTTATAGGTAACATGGTTTTTCTCCGTACTCTCATCCTTATCCCTCTTCAGCCGCCGGCACTTCATCCAGGAAGATAAAACCCAGATCATCCATGCCACTTTGCTGGCGGCGCTCTCCGTTGTTAAATACCCAGGTGGTGTTGAAGGCGTATTCATATTTGCCGGCCGGCAAGACCAGTGAAATAGGCTCTATTTCCGCCTCAGCCGGTACCCGGATACTGCGGCGCTCATTGATGGTGCGGCCAAAAAAATCAGAGCTGACCTGCACCACCACCGAACGAACACCCATATCAGTCAATACCTGCATATCACCCTCTATCTGCACCGGCATCCGGTGATAGGCCGCAGAAAGGTTTATGGTGGCCGCATTACTGGTCTGCCATTCCGATTCATAGCGACCTCCTCCGACAAAACTCCAGGCGGTTTTGAACTGATAATCCAGCCATGACAGGCTGTCGCCATCTTGAATGTTGTTATAGGTCAGCGGTCCCAGTGTTTGCCGGGAATCAGGCGCGGCCGCGTTGACCACCAGCTCACGCAAGGTCTGATCACCCCCGAGGTGCTGCTTGTTCAGGGTGACCTCAATGGCATTGACAAACTGGCCGATATCCGGCGCCAGAGCGCCATCTACCAGCACATACACCTGACGCTGATCAAAATCCCGATCCCGGGTGGATTCCACCCGAAAGAACCTGGGGTCATCTCCATAACGGTGATATAAATCACCCAGGTTGGTGGTCAGCATGGCATGCTGCCTGGTGGTTGCCCGCTTGTTGAAGCTCAGCCTGGTTTCACCTTCACTGCGCAGGCTTTTAAGGCGGAATGCACCGGATACACCGATCGGCAGCACAGAGTCTGCACCATCACCCATGCCACCACCGATCAGCCCGGCAATAGCACCCATCAGGCCAGCCTGCTGGTCATCCGGCGCTTCAGTCACCTCGATCGGCGCATACAGAATATCCATCGCCTTGCCATAGGCCAGTTCCAGCAATTGCTCCATCGCTGCATCATCACCATTGACCTGCAACTGAATGGCGCCATCCTGAAAGGCTTTTTCGATGGCGGTTTCCGCCTCCAGGGAAACTACATAGATTTTCACCCCGCCACCTGCCTCCAGGCTTTCCTGGGTTTTAGTCCAATCAATCAGCATTTCAGCGTTATACGCTGGTGTCAGACCGGTAAAACCCATATCGAACGTTATCGAGATATCCGGCGTAGCTGTTTTAAAAGTAGCCAGCAGAACATTGGCCAGTTCCGGTGTCAGATCAAACGACAACGCCACCCGGTTACCCTGCAGCAACGGTGCCGGCCGCTGAGCCAGCAGTTCGGCAGTGCGCACGCCCTCATCACTCAGCACCGATGAAATTACCGAATACTTGCCTTCTTCGAAAACCACCGGGCCAACGATGAGCAATTCATCGTCTTCCATGCGCTGGCGCAACTCCTCCTGAGCCAGCCCCACCTGCTCAGGTTCGGTGTTGTACTCAACCTGAAAATGCAATATCGCACCACCATCGGCTTGAGTAATCGAATTAACCTGGGTTGCCCCACCGTTTTCATTGGCGGGCGCATCGGAAACGTAAAATACAAAGGAAAATATCGGCTCACCGTTTTCCCGGGCAGCCAGTTGTGCGCTCGCAGGGATATATCGGTATTCCTGTGGGTTGACCAGTGTCGGGTACACCTGCAAACCAGCCACCCGCTGCCCTTGGCTCAACATCAGCTGCGCCTGTGCAGCAGTTGCCAGCCAATAAATGATAATGCAAACAGCAAGTTTTACTATGTGTCTGGTCATGGCACTGCTCAGCTATTTCCCAACTGCCCGTCCAGCCACTCAGCTGCCGGCGAAAACACAAACACAAAGCCCCCGTTAATCGGTTTGAAACCATCCCGGGCTTCTCCCTGACGGGTGTACCAGATAGTCCGGTAAGCCAGCGTCTCATCCGGATCGGAAAACAACGTGACCTCCTTTGATAATTCAGGATCATCGGCACGGAACCGCAGGTTCTCTACAAACATCGGCGTGCCGTCGATAATTGAAGCCACCTGCACAACCACGGCAACAATGTCCTTGTCGGCAAAGTCAGCGGTATCAACATCAAACATCACGTTCTGCCTGGTCAATGGCGGCAGCAGTGCGACAATTGCATCCTTGGACTTTATCCAGCTGTTGGCATTGGTCGGCTCACGAATAGGGTCATCACGGCCTTTAAGATTCCATGCCACCTGATACTCAAAATTGGTCCACTCATCGGTTTCATCACCCAACCGGTAAAAATTCAAGGACTGGGTGGCCGATCCGGTGGTAATTGATTGAGTATCAAAAACCAGTTGCCGGCTATCCACTGGCGTATCTTCCACTGGTGTCTGCCGGACATTGATAGCGACATTGTTGAACGTGTTTGAGAAGCCTTCGGCAATTTCACCGTCAACCTGAAAAAACACTTCCCGGGTCTGCATGTCGATATCACGGTCCAGGGCAATCACGCGGAAATAACGCTCGCGCTGCGCTTCAGACAAGGCGTTATAAAAACCACCCAAGTTGCCGGTGCTGTCAAACGGCAGTTTGATCGTAGTACTCTTGGATAAATTCAGGTAAAACCGGTTGGAGCGAATATCTTCACGCCGTTTAAGTACAAACTGATCATCGGTGTAATACGGTACGTCCTCTTCACCGAGGAATGTTCTGCGAAACCAGCCCTGGTCCAGCCGGCCTTTAATCTGGTCCTCAGCCACAGCCACTTCTGGTGTCGGCACCTTTGACCAGCCGGTTTCCGTATCAAACATTAACTCAGTGATTTTGTCGGTCACCAGGTCCAGCACTTTGGCCAGGTCATCACTATCGATATTCAATGCTGCAGAGCGGTCAAACACTTCGATGTTGATCGCTCCATCCTGCACCAGCTCGTCTACAACATCGCGTAACTGGCGTTTGGTATAACCCTTCTGATAGCTGGAAATAATACTGTCGTGTGAATACACCGTATCCATACTGGCAGAGACCACCGCGTTGTAGCCTTTTACCTTGGCTTCGTAATAACCGCGGATTGCCACCGATATATCTGAGGTCGCACCGGTCAGCGATTCCATCAGGATAGTGGCATCCTGTTGCGACAAATGGGCAGCCACCGCTGCCTTGGCGCCTGGAGCCAGCGCCGCTGGACCACTGGTGATCACCTTGCTGTCCACACCACCGGCATCACTGCTGCCCAGGGTTGCGGAAATCACTCTGAAGCCACCAACCGGATCATCCTCATCCGCTTGAAGCAGCGGTAACGCTCCAATCAGCTCCGCACCCGGGCGTAAATCAGCCAGCTCTTCAGCGACACTTTCACGCACATCATCCGGCAATGCGAACTCAATCAGGGTATGAAAAATGCCACCGTTGTTGTCGGTGCCGGCATCCAGATATTTCAGCAAAAGTATTTCAAAGTCACCAGCACTGTTGGTGGCAATGCGTGGATACTGCGGCAGGTAATAATAAGCATTGGCATCCTGCGCATCCTGGAATACCTGCACCCCCTGGATGGTGAGTATGCCGGCGTCATAATCGACGACTGCATGACTGGTATTTATCAGCAGCATTGCAGTCGCCATCAGTATGATTCGTTTAAGTTTTATCATTGAGCATCTCCGGCCGTTCTTATTGTTATTGTTGCTCCAGCAGCCCCAGGCTCTGGTCAATCTGCTCTGCAGTGCTGCTGGCATCGATAATTCCCACCCAGGAATCACTCTGCTGCCAGGCACTGCTCAGCTGTTCCCCGGTATTCAGAATTTCGTGGCTGCGCCAGCGATACGGCTGCCGCAAATCCACCGCAAATGGGAATTTGATCGTCTGTGCATATAAATCAGGCTGGTAGTTGTTAAACCGTGTGGTGTAGGTAGTGACACCACCAGCCACACCTATGGCTTGGATTTCCACGGATTTTTCGAATAAATCCGGGCGCAGCTGCTCACGGAAGTCGTAGCAGTAAACCGTCAGGCTGGGATAGCTGGGTGGTAATGCCGCATCGATGTCGTAACGTTGAATACGGTCGGGAAAACGGTTTGCATCCACTGAAATGGGTACTGCATTGGCAGCAATGCTGATAAGTGCCGGCGTTTGCGCAGCTGCTGCTGCCTCAATCTGCGCCAGCGCTTCATCCAGCTCATCATCAAACCCTTCAGCCAGCTCTCCACTGCCGCTGGTTTCCAACTCTCCGGCTGCCTGAGTGCTGTCGTACACACGGCTTACTACACTGTAATTCAGGCTCATGGCCAGTGCTCCATCACGCAACTGGTGTTCAAGCAACTCAGCTGTGCGGGCATCCAGTGGAATAAACATATCGCGCTCAGTCCAGAACGGTGTCTGTCCGGCTTCCTGCCCGACCGACTCAACCACTGCGTTTACATCGATCTGGCTGTCGCCTTCTCCGTCCACCATCGGCAACATTAAACTGGCATCCAGGCGGTTAACCGGCATCGGCCGCAGTGTTACTGGACGGCCGGTGTCCTGATATAACTGAGCCCTGACATGATCCAGCAGATCCGGCTCTATCGATGCCATTTGCAAACGCAGGTACAAATTCGCTCGCAATGAGGTTTCACCGGCATCATTACGCACCACTGAACCGCTGTACCGGGCCAATGACAGCGCCAGTTCAGGCCCACCATCACTGCTGCGCGTTGCCACATCAATTGCACCCGGCCAGAAATAAAACACATGGCTGTCACTATGGTCCTGCGTCACTGTGATCGAGTGTATGGTCTGTTGCGTGCTCAAATCAGGCAGCGCCCATGTGCTTGCAGCAGACAGCCAGGCAAACAACAGCAGGTAAAAAATGCGTTGTAATGAGGTAGTCATTGCGCTAACCCACCGGCTCTGCGCCGGTACCGGCCGGCATGTATCCAAGCGACTGCTCCACCTGATAGGAACCAATCACCACGGTGTCGTTGTCGCTGGCAATCCAGTTCTGACCTTCATAAACTGAACCGTCGGGCATAATCACGCTCAGCCTGTATTCAAACAGCGGCCAGTATTCACCGTCTTCAGACTCAGTCTGGCCGGTCAAAAAAATCGGCTGAATGGAATATTCCCCCCGGTCTTCAGTCAGGTAAATCCGCTGCCCATCCCGCAAAGTGCGGTCGTTGGGATCGAAAAATCTTGAGCGTGTTTCAATCCATATTTCCGCTGCAGCGGTTGCTTCCAAAGGTGTCAACGCACGCAGGGTCAGCGCACCGGTATCCGGCCAGACATCGCCACTGAGCAACTCATCAAGGACTGCGTCAATACAGCTTTCACAGCTGCGGTCCAATGCATATTGGAACCATATCCGGGTGGCAGCGCTGTCAATGGCTTCCGGAAATTGATCCAGGTTCAGCTCAATGCTTGCTTCCGGTGGCACTACGGTGTTGTCCAGACTCCAGGAATACATCTGCAAACGGTCTGATTTTTCCACCAGCACATGCAGGTTTTTCAATATCACCGGTAACGGTGAGATATTACGAATGGCTTCAGTGCGGGAAAAATGTAACGGGTCAAAGACCGATGGATTGGACAACTCAACCCGCATCGGCACGACTTCGGTCGGTGCATCGTTATTGGGTGCATTGAAGGCAGCCGTACCGCTGATGGGAATTCCGTCACGCAGGTCACGGCGCAGATTCTGTGCTGTGATACTGTCAGTGGTCCAGGAAACATCAATACCTTCAAGAGTATTCGACAAAGCCACGACCGCCACATCCTCGCTGTCCACGCGCCCGGCCAGACCACCGGAAAAATCAAACTGCGGTGGCGCAGCCAGAGGATAGGCTTTTAATTGGGTAAATTTGAGTGAATTGCGGCGCGCCAGACGGCTGACAATTTCCTCTGCGATTTCAATTTCCTGGAACGACAATGCCGAATCCAGCGACACTGCCATACGCACAGCATCGTCACTGACTTCATCACCGATGCGATCATAGGAAATCCTGAAGCCCAGTCCTTTAGCGCCCCCCAGGTCAGCATCATATGCCAGCCGGTAAGACTCCGGTATGTAGTAAAACACCCCACTGTTGGCGTTCTTATCCGGGTAAATACGACCGTATACACCCAGAATATCAGCAGGCCCGACATCAACCTGATCCAGCCCGTCAACTTCCACGCCCTGGAACAGATCCAGATAGTTGCTGCCGACTTCATTGGTCGGCTCGCTGGACTGGGGGGTTGTCGGTGTACTTTTCTGAGCAAAAGTATAGTTAGCGATGGAAACCTTGGTATAGGCTTGGGGCAGTTTTTCAATAACCGCTTTATTATTCAGTCTGATGCTTTCCGAACGCTGCAGGGAAACCGTCTCATTAACTCTGCCGGTAGCTGCCGTGGATGGCCGCCGCTCGGCAGTCAGCGCAGCCAGTTCAAGATGCCGGGAAGCAGTCAGGGGTTGAACCTCAGCTCGACGGAGCGAAGCCACCTGAAGATCTCCTGCACTTAGTGGTCTTAACGTGGCAGCACTGCTTGTACTTGATCCGCCGCTGCTTGAACCACCTGTTGAAGCAGTAAGGCTGTTAACCCAGCCGGCTGCGTTACCCAACGGTATGGGTGTCACCTGAATAGCAACATTTTCGGGCGCCAGCTGCATAGTCCACAGTTTGTCCATGGCAAAGCTGGAAATATGCTGTTTAACATTCTGCCCACGCTTGGTAACACTAATTTCCAGCTGCCCTGAAATCAGCTCAAAGCCCTCATCCAGGCCATCCTGCAGGCTGAACTCCAGCTCCATGGTCTGTACTGAACCTGGATCGGCACTCGGTACTGCCTGGCGAGCCTGAGTAATCTTACGCAACCGTACACCCTGTACACCCTGTACAGTTCCGGTTATCTCACCGCCCTGAAAATTACTGTATTCCACAGCTATCTGCAGCGTCCGCTCAGTCGATGCCAGCACAGTTACACTGCGAATATTTCCTCTGACCTCATCACTGTCGGAAGCAAAAATATCCCCGATCAGGCCAATCACCGCATCTTCAGTCCGGTCAATCCTGACCAACCGGTCTCCGGCAGCAACATCAGCAAAAACCTGGCCTGCATACATCAGCAATACAGCCAAAACTCCAGTAATCCGCATACCCGCCTCTCTTATAATTATTGTTATGTGTCTGATCCCACATGCCGCGATGCAGCTATAGTGGTTTCCGAATTATCTGTGTGCTTGTTACTGTGGAATGAGCCTGATTTCCGACTCAAGACTGGTCATCCCATGACTCAAACCCGCTTGTATATCCTCTGCACACGCTGCCAATTTGAGGCTTACTCACTATTGGCACTAACTACAGGCGACGGTAGAAGGAAATGTTCAACAAGACTTGCTGAGGCTATGAATCGTCAAGGGGAAACTGAACAGGCGATGCCCTGTTATTAGGGCATAGTTCCGGGGTTTCCGGCAATATCTAACCCACCAGCAAATTTAAAAAGCCCGGCATTGCCGGGCTTGGTATCAGCTATTTTGTGGTTATCTATACCTGCTCTGCCAGACCCGCCGCTTCCGCGCTGCGCCCGAATCTTGGAATCAATGATGGCACTGCGCGCTTGTAGCGAAGATAGCTTTCGCCGTGCACATCGATCAGATCGCGTTCCTCCCAGCGAATCGCCACCAGAATGTACGCGGTAGACACCACTGCATACACCAGGTGTGCCAGGGTCATTATCGGCGTAAACCAGGCAATCATTATCCAGCCTACATAAATCGGGTGCCGCACCAGTTTATAAAACCCCGGTGTCACAAAAGTCGGTTCACCCGTGCTGCTGCCCCGGAAATAACTCCATACCTGCCGCAAACCAAACAGCTCGAAATGATCAATCAGGCAAGTGGATAAAAACAGTACCAGCCAGCCAACTGCATAAAACAGATAAATGGTGCCTTTGGCTGCCGGGTCCATTACATCCCAGATTGGCCCGCCCAGCGGCTGCCAGAAAGCAAACATAATGATCAGTGCCACACTGGAAAACAATACATAGGTACTGCGTTCCAGTTGCTTGGGAACTATTTTTGTCCAGGCCCGTTTGAATGCCGGTCTGGCCATTACGCTGTGCTGGACTGCAAACAGCACCAGCAGACCCAGATCAATAGCCAGCGCCTTCCAGAATGACCCCACTAATGGTCCATCCAATTGGGTTGGCGTGGCAAAGCTGCCAAGAAAACCGATGGCATAGGCAAATACGCCAAGAAAAACCAGATAACAAAAGACCCCATAAAGTAAAAACAGACTGCGCTTCATCACACTGACTCCTAATTTGAATTGGTAAAAATGTGCCTGCATGGCATGGCGGTAAGTTTCGCCTTAGAATGGGCTGCGAGTCCTGACCGGGAGGCGACGACTGTCTGACCATTGTCTGACCCCGGCCTGACCGAGGAGAAAACAGCAGTGGCTAAATACATTTTCGGTCGCTATACCATTGACCAGGCATGCCGGGAGCTGCGTTGTGAACAGCAGTCAGTTACCGTGCAGCCACGGGTATTTGATCTGCTGCTTTATCTGATAGAACAACGGGATCGCGCCGTCGATAAAGATGAACTTCAGGATGCAGTCTGGGGAACAATCGTCACTGAGGACGCACTGACCAGAGCCATCATGAAAGCCCGCCGTGCAGTCGGCGACAATGCCAGCGAGCAGCAGGTCATCCGCACAATCCATGGGCATGGTTATCGGTTTATCGCGCCAGTAGAACTGGATCCGGATACCACTGCTGCAGCCAATCCTGCACCTGCCTTCGGCAAAGCCGGGGCCAGCCAGACATCGGACAAAAGATGGTGGGTTTGGGCTGTCGCTGCAGGTGTTGCCGTATTGACCCTGCTAATCGCCTTTACTTCTGGTTCGAAACTACAGGCTAACGGCAGCATTGGCGTTGCAGTGCTGCCAATAGCCAATACAGTGGACGACCCGGAACTCAGCTGGGCGGAAAACGGGCTGATGCAGCTGACTGCCCGTATTATCGATGACCTGCCAGGCCTGGATACGGTGTCTTCCAGAACCATCCTGAGCACATTGCCAGAG
This sequence comes from Wenzhouxiangellaceae bacterium, assembly GCA_028289455.1. Lineage (GTDB taxonomy): Bacteria > Pseudomonadota > Gammaproteobacteria > Xanthomonadales > Wenzhouxiangellaceae > JAJFKX01. Next base: position 492 of record JANQPN010000012.1, on the reverse strand, counting down.
GATCTGCTTACAGCACCTGAAGCTGTGCGCATAGCCGCGGTATCTGCAGAAATTTCCCAGCGCCTGGGAACCCAGGCTTTTGTGGCCAGCACGCTGAGCAAACAGGCAGGCAGCTACATCATTGACTACACCCTGCAACACCAGGGCAAGGACTATGCGGGCCGGGTACAAGCTGACCAACCGCCGGCCGCCGCCGAACAACTGGCTCGTACAGTCGCCCGGCGAATTCTCGGTACGCCGGTTCGCAACTCAACAGCTATTCGAGAGATCACAGACAACAACTGGATTAATGAACTGTATGCCCGAGGCATGGCCAAACAGCTGGCTGGAGATACTGAAGGCGCAAAAACCTTATTTAAGGCAGCTGTCGATGAAGATCCGGATTATTTCTGGCCTGCCTATGAATATGCCTTATCGCTTCGGGATACCGGCGGTCGCGAGGAGGCCATTACCCGGCTGCAGCAGCTGGAAGCCCAACCCGGCATCGATAAT
>JANQPN010000056.1 GCA_028289455.1 Wenzhouxiangellaceae bacterium | reverse complement strand
GGTGGTGAGGTCAGTGAGGGGCAGATCAAAGAGCGTCTGCGGGAAGTGTTGCCTGGTTATATGGTACCGCTGGCGATAGTGGTGCTGGAGACATTCCCGTTGACGGCCAACGGGAAGGTGGATCGGAGTCAGTTGCCGTTACCGGAGTGGGAGCGGTATCGGGAGCGTTATGTAGCGCCGCGTGATGAGACCGAAAGTACTCTGGTGCAAATTTACGAGCAGCTGCTGGGAGTAGAGCGGGTAGGGATAGAGGACAACTTTTTTGAGTTGGGTGGACATTCGCTGCTGGCGACGCGGTTGATCAGCCGGATACGGGGTGAGTTGGGTGTTGAGCTGCCGTTGCGTTTGATGTTTGAGCATCCGACGGTTAAGGGGTTGAGTGGTGTGTTGTCGGAGCAGGATGAAGGGGTGCTGCGGCCGGCGATAGAGAGGGTTGATCGTGAGGGTCGGTTGCCGCTGTCGTATGCACAGCAGCGGTTGTGGTTTATTGATCAGCTGGAAGGCGGCACCAGCCAGTACAACATGCCGTTCCATTTCAAACTCAGTGGACCGCTGAATAGCACGGTATTAAGGCAGGCGTTACAAGCCATAATTGAACGCCATGAGGTGTTGCGGACCAATTTCTGCGCAAATGACAACGATGTTTTTCAGATCATTCAGGATGAATTTGAGTTACCGTTCCAGGAAACTGATTTAAGTCAGCTTGAACCGCACCGGCAGCAGGCGGAAATCAAACAGCTGGCATCTGCGGAGACCGCACAGGCATTCGACCTGAGCACAGACGTAGCATTGCGGGCGCATTTGCTGAAGTTATCTGAACAGCATCATCATCTGCTGTTGACCATGCATCATATCGCTGCAGACGGCTGGTCAATTGGGGTGTTGTTCAAAGAGTTGAGTACGCTGTATACAGCCAATGCAAAGGCTAACGAAAAGCCATTATCACCCTTGCCGGTGCAATATGCAGATTATGCAGTGTGGCAGCGAAACTGGCTGCAGGGTGGTGCATTGCAGCAGCAGCTGGATTACTGGGAAGCTCAGCTGGCGGGTGTTCCGCAGGTACATAATCTACCGCTGGATAAATCCCGTCCGCCACGTCAGACCTTTGCTGCTGAAACCTATCTGCAAAGACTGGACAGCACTTTGCTACAACAGCTGGAAGCCTTTGGAAAAGCGCACGATGCAACCTTGTTCATGCTGCTGCAAACCGCATTTGCGGTATTGCTGGCGCGTTACAGCAATGAAACCGACATCGTTGTAGGAACACCGATAGCCGGTCGCACGCATGCCGATACCGAAGCATTAATCGGATTCTTCCTGAATACGCTGGTGTTGCGAACCAGGCTGGATGACGACCCCAGTTTCATCGAGGCACTGGAACAAAACAAACAGACGATCCTGGATGCCTATACCCATCAGCACGTACCGTTTGAAATGCTGGTTGAAGAGCTGCAGCCGGAACGCAGCCTGAGTTACAGCCCGATATTCCAGATACTGTTTGTACTGCAGAACAATGAACGCAGTGCCCTGCAGCTGGATGAACTGACGGTCGACCGGGTTCAGCGAAAAGGCACATCCAATAGATTTGATCTGGAGGTTTACGCAGAACAGCAGGAAAACGGCATTGCCGTTGCCTGGAATTACAACAGCAGTCTGTTCGTGCCGCAGACCATCGAGCGCCTGGCCAGCCATTTTGAAGTTTTGCTGACAAGCATTCTGGCAGCACCGGAGCAATCAGTTATGGCATTGAATATGCTGACTGAACAAGAGCACCGGCAGCTCCTGGTGGAGTGGAGTGGGTCGACTGTTGAGTATCCGAAGACCAAAGGCATCCATGAACTGTTTGAACAACAGGCTGCCGACACGCCTGATGCGATTGCGCTGCGTATGGAAACCAGGCAGTTAAGCTATGCTGCGTTAAACCGAAAAGCCAACCGGCTGGCACATTACCTGTTGGAGCAGGGTGTTGGAAGCGACGCATTGATTGCGGTATGCAATGAGCGCTCAGTGGACATGATTATTGCCGTGCTTGCCGTGCTCAAAACCGGGGCAGCCTACGTACCGATTGATCCGAACTATCCAGCAGAACGGATCAGTTACATGCTGCAGGATAGCGCTGCCTCAATCATTCTTACCGGTTGCGTGCTGGTCGACAGCCTGCCCCTGGATGGACAACGGGCATTGTGTCTGGATGATGAGAGTTTCGTCACTCAGCTGCAGGCATGCCGGGTAGATAATCCTGCAAATCCGGCAATTGCTGATAGTAACCGGTGTGCCTATGTCATCTATACCTCCGGGTCCACCGGAAAACCCAAGGGTGTGGTTGGATTACATCGCGGTATTGTTAATCGTATCAGCTGGCTGGAGCGGGAATTTCCGATACATGCGGATGAGATTTTCTGCCAGAAAACTTCGATCAGCTTTGTTGATCATGTAGCGGAAATATTTCAGCCGCTGGCAACAGGTATCTGCCTGACGATTATTTCAAATGAAAAGGCCAATGATGTCGATGAGCTGATCAATGCCCTGGCCACCAATAAGGTCAACAGAATTACGCTGGTGCCGTCATTGCTCAAGTTATTGCTGGACTCTGAACGGGTAGCCGAATTACAACATCTGAGATATATCATCAGCAGCGGTGAAGCACTGTCCTTCAATGTCATCAGGCATGCTTACAACAAGCTGCGGCAAACAAAAATCATTAATCTTTACGGCTCTACCGAGGTATCGGCCGATGTGAGCTGCCATCAGGTGGATCTGCAGGAATACCATGACATTCTGAAATATTTCCATCCGGAAGACAGCGATATATTCAATCGCGACGGAGTGAGCATCAATCTGCACAAAGAACAGATACTGCCTGCCGACAGCGTTACCAGGCCCGGAATTAATCTGGATGACCTGCAGCCGGAATTTAATGATTCCGGAATGCCGCAGGAACCGATCAGTGTGAATGAATATGTCGGTTATCTGAAAGAAGATGTCCTGCCATATACAGTCAATGTCTCTTCTGATCTGTTTATCGGGCATATGACGTCCGCACTGCCAAATTTTATTCCGGAATTCGGCAAGCTGATTACCCAGCTGAATCAGAATCTGGTGAAAATCGAAACATCAAAAAGCATCACCCTGCTGGAGCGTCAGGTGCTGGCGATGATGCATCGGTTGTTTTTTAACCGGCCGGCGGCGGTGTATGACAAGCTTTGTCAGGATCCGGAACATGCATTTGGCGTCATAACCAGCGGCGGTACCTCATCAAATATTACCGCGCTGTGGTGTGCCCGCAATAAAGGTCTGGTACAGCGGGGAATTGATAAGCAGGATATTGTCAGGCAGGGTTTCAACACTGCGCTGAATAAGCTGGGATATACCGGAGCAGTAATTATCGGCTCGCCGCTGGCGCATTATTCAATCAGAAAAGCGGCTTCATTATTGGGTATTGGTGAAGACAACATCCTGATACCGGCACAGGACGATGAACAGAAAATTGTCCTGGAAGATCTCGAACGCTGCATTCTTGAATGCCAGAACAATAAGCAGTTCATTATTGCCCTGATCGGCATGGGTGGCGCCACTGAAACGGGGACAGTTGACCCGCTGGATAAAATGGCGGATATCGCTGAGCGGCATCAAATTCATTTCCACGTAGATGCCGCCTGGGGTAGTGCATTTATATTCTCTAATAAATATAAACATATCCTGCGTGGAATCGAACGGGCCGATTCAATAACACTATGCCCGCATAAGCAATTCTTCCTGCCTCAGGGTATCAGCCTGTGTCTGTTCAGAGATACCGAAAGTGTTTTTGCGATGTCGACATATGCCGAATATCAGGCACAAAAAGGCAGCTTTGATATGGGGCAGTTCACGCTGGAAGGCTCACGGCCGGCGCAGTCGCTGCTGATGCATGCCAGTTTGCATCTGTTCTCACGCCAGGGTTATGCATGGCTGATCAATGAGAGCATGGAGAAGACCAGATATTTCAAACAGCTGATCAGAAGCTCGGCACATTTTCAGCTGGTTGGTGAAGGCGATATCAATATTGTCAATTATCGCTATATTCCGCTGGAGTTTGCCGGCCGGTCGATCAGCAGTCTGAGCGAAGCAGACAATGAAAAAATTAATGCTGCAGTGGAGTTGATCCAGAGCAAGCAGTTTTTAAGAGGCAAATCGTTTGTTTCCAAAACAAAAATATTAAACAGGAATTATTCAGATAATAAATTATCGGTTTTCCGGGTGGTGTTGTTTAATCCGATGACCAGCCGGGAAAACCTTATCGAAGTACTGGAAGATCAGCTGAGCATTGCCTCGGAATTCATTGAGGATAATCAGTCATTAGCACTGGCAGACAGTGCTGCTGAGTTACCCGAAGCTAATGCTGATGACAGTGAGCCCTTTATGGTGCCGATCGGCCGGGCGATCGATAACTCAAAAATATATATCCTGAATCAGCAACTGACACCGGTACCTGTAGGTGTTGTCGGTGAGTTGTGTGTGGCAGGTGACTGTCTGGCCCAGGGTTATCTGCATAATCAGGGTTTAACTGATGAGCGTTTTGTCGCCAATCCCTATTCCGGTCAGCCCGGCGAGCGGCTGTATAAAACCGGTGATCTGGCCCGTTGGTTGCCGGACGGCAGCATCATGTACGCAGGGCGGTCTGATCATCAGGTCAAAATTCGAGGCTTCCGAATAGAGCTGGGCGAAATCGAATACCAGCTGCAGCAACACCCCGATGTTGAAGATGCCGTGGTGCAGGCATTTGATGGTGATACCGGTCAGCAGCTGGTTGGCTATGCAGTCACTAACGGAAAAGTTGCAGAGCCGGATCTTATGGCTGCATTGCAAGCGGTTTTGCCTGACTACATGGTGCCGGGCACTATCATGTTCCTGGACAACCTGCCGCTGACACCCAGTGGTAAAACTGACCGTGGACAGTTGTCCAGGCCTGATCGCCGGCAATATCAGCAGCAGTATGTCGCGCCCCGCAATGCAACAGAACGTCAGCTGTGTGAAATCTGGCAGGCACAATTGAATCTTGACCGGGTAGGTATTCAGGACAACTTTTTTGCTGTAGGCGGTCACTCGCTGCTGGCAACCCGCATGCTCAGTCAGGTACGCCGGCAGCTGAACATCGAGTTACCGCTAAAAGCATTATTTGAATGTCCGACGGTTGCCGGCCTGGCAGCGGCAATACCCGAACACCGGGAAACTGAAATTCTGCCGGAAATTCAACAAGCAGACCGGCACAGCCGGCTGGCACTGTCATATGCCCAGCAGCGGTTGTGGTTTATTGATCAGCTGGAAGGTGACAGTACGCAATACAACATGCCGGTAGTATTCAGATTAACCGGCCGGTTTGATCAGGCTGCTTTCGGCCGGGCATTGGATACCATTGTTGCCCGGCATGAAGTGTTGAGAACGCAATATATACAACCGCAGGATGGTGAAGCTGTACAGGTGATCGCAGAGCCGTCAGGTGTGCCCATTACGATCAGCGATCTGAGCGGCTTAAATGCAACCGATCAGAACACCCGCCTGCAGCAGCTGGTTAACGGTGAAGCTCAGCTGGCTTTTGATCTGAGCAGTGATCTGATGTTGCGGGCTCAGCTGGTCAGACTGGCGGAGCTGGAACATGTGCTGCTGCTGACCATGCACCACATCGCTTCGGACGGCTGGTCGATGGGCATTCTGTTTCGTGAACTGAACAGCCTTTATCAAGCCTACAGCGAAGGCCGCGATAATCCGTTGGCACCACTGGCGGTGCAATATGCCGATTATGCACAGTGGCAGCGTGACTGGCTGCAGGGTGAAGTGCTGGAACAGCAGCTGCAATACTGGAGGCAGCAACTGGCAGACGCCCCACCGGTACACAGCCTGCCGCTGGATAATCCGCGCCCGCACATGCAAAGCTTTTCCGGAGATGCCTTTCTGCAGAGGCTGGATGACATCCGGCGTGCTGATCTGCTTGAGTTTTGTCAAACCCATGACGTGACGCTGTTTATGCTGCTGCAGACGGTATTTGCCGTTTTGGTGGGCCGTTACAGCAATTCCACCGATGTGGTCATGGGGACACCCATTGCCGGGCGTACGCACAGTGACACCGAGCAGCTGATCGGCTTTTTCGTCAACAGTCTGGCGCTGCGTACCCGGATCGACAGTCGGCGCAGTTTCCTGCAGCTGTTGAAAACCAACAAACAAACGGTCCTGGATGCGTACAGCCATCAGCATATTCCATTCGAGATGCTGGTAGAGGAACTCAAGCCGGAGCGAAACCTGCAGCACAGCCCGATATTCCAGGTTCTGTTTGCGCTGCAGAATATGGAACACAGCCACCCACAGCTGACTGGGCTGCAGCCAAGCCCGATCAAAGGTGAGCAGAGTATCGTTAAATTCGATTTAGAGGTCTTTGCTGCTGAACGTGGTGATCATGTGGTGCTGGAATGGAATTACAACACCGACTTGTTCAAGTCTGCCAGCATGGAGGGACTGGCGGACAGTTTTGCTGTGTTGCTCGAAGCAGTTATAAGGCACCCTGAACGCTCGATCAGTGAATATCAGCTGATCTCACCGCAGCAAAGCACGCAATTAAAACACTACAACGACACGGTATATACGCTGCCGGGGCAACAAAGTGTCTCCGCACTGTTTGAACAACAGGCCAAAACTGTTCCGGATGCGATAGCAGTCAGTCTGGGGGACAGCTGTCTGAGTTACGCAGCTGTAAATCGCCGGGCCAATCAGTTGGCTGACTACCTGCGTCAGCAGGGAGTGAGGACCGATACCCGGGTTGGTGTATGCATGCAGCGTTCTCCGGAATTGATTGTGGCGCTGCTGGGTATTCTCAAAGCCGGTGGGGCTTATGTGCCGCTGGATCCGGAGTACCCGCCGCAGCGGCTGACCTATATGGTTCAGGATGCCGACATTCAACTTGTGCTGGCTACCGGTGAAACTGCTGTGGCTTGCGGGCTTGGTGCGCCGGTCATAATGCTCGACCGGATCAATCACGACCTGGCCGGATGCAGTGGCGAAAACCCGAGCGAAACCGCCAATGGTGACAGCCTGGCTTATGTGATCTATACCTCCGGTTCCACCGGGCAACCTAAAGGTGTGGGTGTTAATCACCGTAGCATCAGCCGGTTGTTGTTTGGAGTGGACTACATGCAACTGGATGCCGATGTACGCATGCTGCAGGCAGCACCGGTGGCGTTTGATGCATCCACGCTGGAAATTTGGGGACCACTGCTGCAAGGTGGCTGCTGTGTACTGCTGCCCGGGAATATTCCCGAGGCCGCACAGTTGGCACATGCAGTCGGCAATCAGCGCGTGAACAGCATGTGGCTGACTTCAGCGCTGTTCAACACTTTGATGGATGAGTCGCCTGAGTCCCTGATTGGCCTGCGGCAGCTGGCTGTGGGCGGCGAAGCGGTTTCTGCTGTGCATGTGGACAAGCTTTACCGTTTGGATTCGCAGGTCCGGATTATTAACGGCTATGGGCCGACCGAAAGCACCACGTTTGCCTGTTGCTATCAGATACCTCGCGATATAAGCAGGCAAACCAATGTAGCGATCGGTGGACCGATCGGTAATACCCAGGCTTATATCGTCGATGTCAACGGGCAGTTGCTGCCGCCGGGTGCTGAAGGTGAGTTATACCTCGGCGGCCTGGGTCTGGCGCGAGGCTATCTGGGGCGATCGGGCATGACGGCGGAGCGGTTTGTTCCGGATGCATTCAGCGGTGAGGCTGGAGCGAGGTTGTACCGTACCGGCGATCTGGCGCGTTACCGCAGTGACGGGGAAATTGAATATGTAGGCCGTGCCGATCATCAGGTGAAGGTACGTGGCTTCCGTATAGAGCTGGGTGAGATAGAAAGCCGGCTGGAGCAGCAGGCGGGTGTTGAATCGGCGCTGGTGCAGGTATTGGAAGGTGAGCTGGGTCAGCAGCTGGTTGGTTATGTGGCGGCTGGTGGTGAGGTCAGTGAGGGGCAGATC
>JANQPN010000053.1 GCA_028289455.1 Wenzhouxiangellaceae bacterium | reverse complement strand
CTTTCCCCGTCCGATGACCGACCGGCCTGGGCTGGACTTCAGTTTCAGCGGCCTGAAAACCCACACCCGCACTTTGTGGGAACAGCAGGTCGACAACCCTGATACCGAACAGATCAAAGCCGATATTGCCGCCGGCTTTCAACTGGCGGTTACCGAAACGCTGGGGATTAAATGCCGACGCGCCATGCAGCAGACCGGATACCGGCAGTTGATTGTCGCCGGCGGAGTGGGCGCCAATCAGGCGTTACGCCAGCATTTACAGGCCACCGGTCTCAAGCATGGTTTTCAGGTCAGTTATCCCAGGCCGGAATTGTGCACTGATAATGGTGCAATGATTGCCTTTGCCGGTTGTCTTCGGCTGGCGGCGGGCCAATATGGTCAGGGTTACCAATTTACCGATATCAACGCTCTACCGCGCTGGCCTTTGGAGCAACTGGACAGCGTCACAGAGCAGCACAGCTTATGAACACAACCACAGCATTTGACCGCGTCTTCATTGAAGCGCTGGAAATCGAGACCATCATCGGCATATTTGACTGGGAGCGCACCCAGAAACAGATTGTCAGCCTGGATCTGGAAATGAATGCCGATATCGCCCATGCGGCGGTTACCGATCACATCGATGACACGCTCAACTATAAAGAGGTGGCCAAACGTCTGATCGGGTTTATCGAGAAGAGTGAATTTCAGCTGGTGGAAACCATGGCGGAACGCTGTGCCGAGATCATTCTAAATGAGTTCCCGGTGAACTGGCTGCGGCTCAAAGTCAGCAAACCTGGTGCTGTCAGAGGCTCACGGGCTGTTGGTGTGATCATCGAACGCAGACGAGCGGGCTGGCAGGCGCCATGACGGACGTTTATCTGGGCCTGGGCAGTAATACTGATGCCCGCCGTTACCTGCGCAGTGCATTGCGCGCGCTGGAAACCAAATTCGGCGCCATTCAATGGTCGCCGATCTATACCAGCCCGGCAGTGGGTTTCGAGGGGGATGATTTTCTGAACATGGTGGTCAAGATCAAAACCAATCTGACCGCCACAGCCCTGCGCGACTGGTTAAGACAGCTGGAAGACGATCATGACCGTGACCGCAGTCAACCGAAGTTTTCCGACCGCTCTCTGGATGTGGACATTCTGTTGTTCGGCAGCCGGGTGCTGCAGATGGAAGGCCTGGAACTGCCGCGTGCCGAAATTCTGCATTATGCCCATGTGCTGAAACCGCTGGCCGACCTGGCGCCCAAGCTGCGCCATCCCGTCGAGAGGAAATCCTATCGCCGCCTGTGGCGCGAATTTGCCGACAAGGACAATCAGCCTCTGCACCTGACCACTATCTGAGATTAGAACCTATCTCAAAACTAAACCCAGTGCTGTTGAGCACAGCTATTTCGCTCACTAAACAGTTCTGAGTTTAATTTACAGATAGACTTTACATAAACAGGCTGCGGCCACCGTCAACGGCCAGTATTTGCCCGGTAATATAGGGCGCATCCAGGGCCAGAAAGGCCACCGCAGCAGACACATCCTGGGGCTCGCCATTGCGCTGCAACGGCACCCGTTCCAGGATCATTTGCCGGGCAGCGTCGCTCATACCGTTTTCCGGCCACAATATGGCCCCCGGGGCCACGCCATTGACCCTTACCGCCGGCGCCAGCTCTTTGGCCAGCGAACGGGTCATGGTCTGCAAAGCAGATTTGGCCATGCAATAGATGGTATGCGATTTCATCGGCCGTTCGATATGAATATCAACAATGCTGACGATACTGCCCTGCGATTCGCGCAACAGCGGTGCCAGCTGCTGCGTCAGAAACAACGCGCCACGCACATTGCTGTTGATCAGCTGATCCCAATCTGCCTGGGTCAAACTGTCCAGCGGCGTTGGGTAAAACTGCGATGCGTTGTGCACCAGCACATCCAGCCGGCCGTAGCCGCTGATGATTCCATCGGTCATTTCGCCTAGCGCCTGATCATCCGCCAGGTCAGCACAGATTACGCTGGCAGATGCCGGCCGGACTGCGTTGAGCTCATCGGCCAGGGCATCAGCCTGGGCCCGCGATTGCCGGCAATGCACAATCACATGCAGGCCGCGGGCATGCAGCTGCCGTACGATGGCGGCACCAATTCGCCGTGCCGCACCGGTAATCAGAGCAACTTTATTTTGATCTGGAGGAATATTCGTTTGCATGTCACCATTGTCGCATGAACCCATTGCAGCAACAGCTTATCAAAGACATTCGCGCCAACGGTCCATTACCGTTTGTCGATTACATGGAATACTGCCTGTACGCTCCAGGCCACGGCTATTACGATTCCGGGAAAGCCATTTTCGGCAGCCGGGGGGATTTTGTCACTGCGCCGGAGCTGGGCAGCCTGTTTGCCGGTACGCTGGCTCGTTCAATCAGAGAAACCGCTGCCTCACTGGGGCATTACGATCTGTTGGAAATCGGCGCAGGCAGCGGTCGGCTGGCACTGGATATACTGCAGGCGCTGCAACGACTGGAACTGCTACCGCAACGTTATCGTATTGTTGAAAAAAGCGGAGCGCTGAAACAGCGCCAGCAGGCACTGCTGAACAACCTGGGTCTGCCGGTGGAAGTTGAATGGCTGGATGCTTTCCCGGACAGCGACTGGCAGGGCGTGGTAATTGCCAACGAGGTACTGGACGCGCTGCCGGTGGAGCATTTCCGGTTAACCGATGAAGGGGTTGAACGGTTAGCAGTGAATATCGACGATAAGGATGATCTGGTCTGGCATGCCTTGCCTGCTGGAGAAGCATTCGGGAATACCGTCAGCGAGCTGCGACAGCAGTTGCTGGAACAACATTCAGTCGAATGGCCGCTGCCCTACACTTCGGAAATCTGTCTGGAACTGTCGGGCTTCTTCGCTGATCTCAGCCGGCATCTGCGCAGCGGCCGGCTGCTGTTTATCGATTACGGCTACCTGCAGCAGGAGTTCTATCATCCGCAGCGGCATATGGGCACACTGGTCTGTCATGCCGGCCATCAGGGGCATTTTGATCTGCTGGCCGACCCGGGCAATCACGACATTACCGCATTTGTGGATTTTTCCGCGGCCATGCAGGCCGCTGAGACCAGTGGCCTGACGGTTGATCAGTATCAGACTCAATCCGCATTCCTGCTGGAAAACGGTATTGATTCAGTTATGCAGGAAGCTGCCGCGATCGGTGACCAGCAGAACTATCTGCAGCTTGCGCATGAAATGAAACAGCTGATGCTGCCGGCGGAAATGGGGGATAAATTTAAGGTGCTGCAACTGAGCCGCTGAGCAGGCTTTTCAGCTGTTTCAGCCGTGCCGTGCGAATTCGTTCGGGAATCTGTTTGGGATCGTCCGTGGTTTTAACGATCTGCTCTATCGGCAGACGCTGCAGGTTCTCCAGTGCCGTCTGCAATAGTTTTTTCTGCGGATAATCCCGCCGCTCCAACCCGGTTCTACCCCTGGCATCCATCTCACAGGCCTGTAGAAACTGCACAAATCTGTCCGGCCGCCGGAATGCATCAGTACGCTCAAACAACTTCAGAACCGTGCCTGGTTTCAGGCTTGCCGCACGATGCACATGCAAATGCCACTGGCAGACAATTTCTGCCAGTTCGGTATATTTTTTAGGGGCTTTCAGGCGCCGCCCAATGGCCTGTACCAGCGGTACGCCGGCCAGTTCATGACCATGGTGTGCAGGCCATTGCTCCTCAGGTGTTAATGCTTTGCCGAGATCATGCAGCAGCACCGCATAAACCACCATCGGATCGCACTCTGCCAGTGCCGCCTGCTCGAGTGATAACAGGATATGCACGCCGGTATCAATTTCAGGGTGATGTTTGGCCGGCTGCGGCACACCGAACAACTGATCGATTTCCGGCAATACCTCCAGTAATGCGCCGCAATCACGCAATACCTGGATAAACACCTGCGGAGCAGGCCCTGACAGCGCTTTGTACAGTTCCTGCCAGATGCGCTCTGCACTCAGCGTTTGTAATTCACCGGATGCGGTAATTTCACGCATCAGGTCCATGGTTGCCAGCGCCACCTCAAATCCCAACGGTGCAAAGCGGGCGGCAAAGCGGGCCACCCGTAATACCCGTAATGGATCTTCTGCAAAGGCCGGGGAAATATGTCTCAGAATACCTGCCTGCAAATCGCGGCAACCGTTGTATGGATCAATCAGTTGACCATCGGCATCCTTTGCGATGGCATTAATGGTGAGATCCCGGCGCTGCAGATCGTCTTCCAGACTGACATCCAGACCAGTGTAAAACACAAACCCCTGGTGTCCCTGCCCCTGCTTGCGTTCGGTTCTGGCCAGTGCGTATTCCTGATGGGTCTGCGGGTGCAGAAACACCGGAAAATCCCTGCCGATGGGCTTATAACCCTGCCCGGTTAACTGTTCCGGGGTGGCGCCCACCACCACATAGTCACGGTCCTGGACAGACAACCCCAGCAGCTCATCACGCACCGCTCCACCGACTTCAAAAACTTGCATGGTTCAGTAATCGCGTCGTGCGCCGGCCTGGTAGCGTTGATAGCGCTGCCGTTTGCCACCGCACAGCAAATACCCCGGCACTTCAAATTCCAGTGCTCTTGGCTCAATGCCCAGCGACGGCAGTGCATTTTCCCTGCAGACATTATCGGTTTGCAGCGATTTATAGTTGTCACTGGAAAACGGTTTTCCGGGAACAAAGTCCATCAGCTGGCCCTGCAGCCAGGATAACCAACCGGGCAGACCAATGATCCAGCGGCGCAGGCCCAGCATGCGGCTGGTATAGCTGACCAGTTCTTTTAAGGTATACACCGCCGGCCCGCCCAGCTCCAGGGTTTCCCCGACCAGCGATTGATCATCAACCGCCAGGACGAACGCCTCTGCCACATCCCCAACCCACACCGGCTGAAACCGGCTGTTGGGGCAGGCCAGGGGCATGACCGGTGCGATTTTCAGCAATTGCGCGAACCGGTTGATAAAGCTGTCTCCACGACCGAATATCACTGAAGGTTGAAACACCGTGGTATGCAGCCCCTGATCGGCTGCAGCCAGCGCCAAAGCCTGTGACTGCCCGCGGCTGATCAAGTAATGGCTTTGCCCTTCTCCGGCCGCCAGTGCACTCATATGCAGGTAGCGCCGGCAACCAGCCTGCAACATTGCCTGGATAATAATTTCCGTCAGTTCTACATGGGCGCGCTGAAAGCCTTTGCCGCTGAATCCGCGCTCATTAAGAATACCAACCAGATTGATCACCACATCGTGCTGCTGGAATATCCCGGCCAAAACCTTTACGTCATAGACATCGGCAGTAATAACCCTGGTAGCAGGTATCAGGGTTGAGTCACCGCAGCTGGCGCCGGCCCTGGACAACACAGTAATCTGATGACCCAGATCTGCCAGACGCTGGCACAAATACTTTCCGACAAAACCGCTGCCACCCAAAATAGCAATTTGCTTCGCAGGTTTTTTCATGTTGCGTTACGGCGTTACATCCGCCTCTGAAACCTGAGCACAGTTTACCGCACGTTGCCGCGCCTGAACCCCGGTGACCTTTTCCATACCGGGCATTCGGCCGGTAATGGCCCCTGCCGTGCCATTCAGCCGCCAGTCGTATACCAGGCTGAAAGCCAGAACCCGGGGAATGTAATCCCGGGTTTCGAAGTAGGGCAGTGTCTCAATCCAGATATCCGGCGGGTTGGACGGCCGGGTCTGCTGCCAGCGCTGCTGCACATGCGGGCCGGCATTGTAGGCAGCCAGTACCGCGATCGGGTCATTACCGAATCTCGCCAGCAGGGTGGCCAGATTGGCCGTGCCGAAGCGAATATTGGTATCGGCCTGTAACAGGCTGGCACTGCCGGTATAGGACAGACCATGCTGACCGGCAATGCGGCGTGCGGTACCCGGGGTTACCTGCATCAGACCACGAGCACCGGCAACCGACACCGCCTGCGGGTGCCAGGCGCTTTCCGCACGGATCAAACCATGCACCAGTGGCGTGTCCAAACCGTGTTTTTGGGTCTGCCGCTGCAACTCGGCCTGATGCGCCAGCGGAAACCGCAAAGCGTACTGATTGCGGTGACCGGCATCATTCAGTGTGAAAATGGCCTGCTGCAACCAGCCCTCTGCTGCCGCCAACTGAGCGGCCTGCAGGCGCTGTGCTTCATCCAGGCCGGCCTGGCCACTGCGCCAGGTGCGCACCGCATGGCTGTTCAGACCGGTATGAAACAACTCCAGGGCGCGTTCCAGCACCGCTTGAGAAGGCAGCGCAGAATTGCCTGCCGGGACTGCACCCGGGCATATGCGGTAATCACCATCCAGCCAGTCGGCTGCCAGAAAACCATAATAACTGGCCTGTTCGGCCAATTGGGCAAACAGTCTTTCCGCTGCATCCGCTTGATTGGTGTTTTGCAAGGCACGTGCCTGCCAGTACCGCCAGCGCTCATCGTTCTGCCCCTCTGCCGGCATTCTCAATATGCTGTTCAATACTTCCGGCCACAGGCCGTTACCCAATGCTGTTCTGGCCCGCCACTCCAGCAGTTGCTGATCCTGGAAATCAGCCGCTACCCCATCAATGGTGTTTAATGCTGCCGGATCCAGATCCAGCGCATGGAAAACGCCGGTACTGTGCAGCGGCGGCATGCTGATGGTTTCCGGCCAGCTGAAATGGTTGTTCAGGCTTTGCCATAACGCCAGGCCTGCTGTCGCATCCACCCTGGCCTGCTGCTCCAGCCCCCAGGCTGCAATCTGCCAGGCGCGTTGTTCGTCCGGCCAGTTGCGGGCACTGCGCAAACTGGAAACCCGGCGATTGCGCACCGATAACCAGCGCTGCAGCCAGACACGATCGTCCGCACTTAAAAACCGCCGCAGATAACCGGCCAGACCGGGTTCGCCGGCCTGGATGGCCAGACCGACCCGCTGCCAGGCCAGCTGAGGTGTAATACCACCGTGCCTCTGCAACCAGGTGAAAGCGGCATCACACTGCTTGGGCAGACTTTTACCCGACAACCAGACAGACTGAATTTCCCTGATCA
>JANQPN010000034.1 GCA_028289455.1 Wenzhouxiangellaceae bacterium | reverse complement strand
CAGACACTGAACACCAGCCAGTGCGCCCGGTTCTGCTACCTCGTTCAACATGACATTGCCCGGGTCGAATACATCTGCCAGCGGTGTATGACAGGTCGCACAGAAACCGGTTTCGCCCGGGTCATGGGTATCGATAAACACAAAACCATTGCCGCCGTCCGGTGTGCCGTCACCGGAAAACAGATCCCGAACCCAAACGTTGGTCGCTGCTTCGGCATGGTTGCTCTGCTGCCACTGATCCACCTGCTCCTGATGACAGACTTCGCAGGCGAATTCAGGTTGTGGCGGAACATAGGCAGGGTTATCCGGCGGCAGTGGCTGCAGCAGTAACAGCAGCCCATTGTCGCCGTTATTGGCATTGACCTGCTCCATCGGGAAATTCTCCGCAGCGCCCGGATCGTAGGTGACGGTAGCGGTTATCACCACACTACCCGGTGGATTGACCGGCAGTGTGAAACTGCCGTCTGCAGCTGTCACCGTGGTGGGTGAGTCCGGATCGGCCTGGACCCTGATTACCGCACCTTCGATACCGGTAAAAGTATCGTTATTTAATACCATGCCGCTGATGTCCGCCTGAACTGCAAACGGAAAACCGGCAACTGCAAACAGCAGCACTGCCATCAGCTTGTTGCGATTCATTAATCTAGGCAAAATCATCTCCCGGACAGATAGTCATTCTGTCAGTGTCAAAGTATCGATGGTTGTTCTAAAAAGGTTTTACAACCACCATGATAACAATACCAATCATAATCAGCGCCGGCATTTCATTAAACCAGCGATACCAGCGTGCCGAACGATTATTGTTTCCTTCTGCCAACTGGCGGATTATCCTGCCGCACCATATCTGGTAACCGATTAAGAAAACGATCAAAACCAGCTTGGCATGCAGCCAGCCCTGCTGGAAATAGCCTTCAACTGCCATGATCCAGCGTGCCATCAGCCATAGCCCGAAGATCAGTGTCAGCGTCATCGCCACGTGTCCCAGTTTTTCCAAGCGGTGCATCATCAGCGCCAGCCGTTGTTTGGTGGCAGCATCTGAAACTTCTGTCCAGTTGACAAACAATCTGGGCAGATACAACAGCTCGGCCATCCAGGAAATCACCGCAATCAGGTGCAGCGCTTTAATCCAGAGCATTGGTTTGTCCTGCGCAAGGTAGCCGGATTTTAGCAAAACTGAAGGCTTATAACATACCGGTCTGCAGTTTGGCTGATTCGCTCATCATCTGATAGTTCCAGGGGGGATCAAAAGTCAGCTCAACATCAGCCCGATTGATAGTGGGTATCAGCTCAATCTTATCTCTTACATCCGCCACCAGAATGTCACCCATGCCACAGCCGGGAGCAGTCAGAGTCATTTCCACTTCGACCACGTTTTCACCATCATCACCAGTCTGCAGTTCGCAGCGGTAAATCAAGCCAAGCTCGACTATGCTCACCGGTATTTCCGGGTCATAACAGGTACCCAGCTGCTGCCAGATCAAAGATTCCAGATCAGCTTTGGTAGCTCCTTCCGGTAGCGTGGGTGGCGGTTGAATTTCCTTGCCGATGGCATCGCCGTCCTGACCGGCAACTCTGAACAGGTTACCCTCAACGAAGACCGTATAACTTCCACCAAGCGCCTGAGTGATATAGCCGATGGTTCCTGCAGGCATAATGACTTCTTCCCCGGATGGGATCATGATGACATTACAGTCGCGTTCAAACTTAACTGGTTGGCTGGCATGGCTGTACATATGCATATGATGATGGTCAAGCTGTCAGCTATCAAGCTTGCTGACAGCAATACCGGAATTTATTTATTCAGAATGTCGATTTATATGGAGCCGATTCGTTTAGTTGATGAATTCAGTCATTTTGCAGGCTGGATATTCAACCAACAGGAGAAAACCATGGCTAAATTTTTATTATTACTGCACGAGCAACCGACAGATTTCAGTGAGATATCAGCAGAGCAGATTCAAGGGGTTATTGCTGAATACACAGCATGGCGGGAAAATCTTATCGAGCGGAGTCTGCTTGTCGGCGGTGAAAAGCTTAAGGATGAAGGCGGTCGGCATCTGACTTCGGCCGACGGCCGGCTTCAGGTTGTTGACGGGCCATACAGCGAAGCCAAAGAAGTATTGGGCGGCTATTTCATGATTGAAGCAGATGATTATGCAGCAGCGGTGCAGATCAGCAGCGAGTGCCCTCATCTGAAATACGGCGGCCGAATTGAATTACGCGAGATCGACGAGATTCATGACTGATTCAGTCCAGCTGGTAGAGCACTTGTTCCGGCGCCAGGCAGGGCAGATGACTGCCAGCCTGGCCCGGGTTTTAGGCTTTGAACAGCTGGATATGATTGAAGATGTTATCCAGGATGCTTTATTGAAGGCATTAAAGACCTGGCCGTACAACGGTATGCCGGACAACCCGTCTGCATGGTTGATCCGGGTGGCAAAGAACCGTGCAATAGACATTATCCGGCGGGATAAATCCTGGTCTGACAAACAGGTTCTGGTTGAGCAACATCTCAACACGATCAGCAACCGTCAGGATACCGACGCTATCAGTGAAGTAACTGATGAGCAGCTGCATATGGTGTTTGCCTGTTGCCATCCTGCCATCAGCGGGCATGCGCATATTGCCTTAACCTTAAAATCGGTATGCGGGTTCAGCGTAGACGAAATTGCCAGTGCCTTTCTTACCCGCAAAGCCACCATTGCCCAACGGCTGGTGAGGGCAAAGCGTCAGATAAGACAACATGACATTCAGCTGGAACTGCCCGGCAGAGAGCAGCTGCCGGAGAGGCTGGAGTCTGTTCTGAAGGTGATCTACCTGTTGTTTAATGAAGGCTACGGTGCTTCTGCAGGCAATCAGCTTATCCGGCATGATTTATGTGCTGAGGCGCTGCGCTTATGCCAGTGCGTGGTGCTGCAGGATGAGCTGGAATCTCCCCAGGCCCATGCATTGATGGCCTTGCTGTACCTTCAATCGGCCAGATTGACCACTCGGATGGATGGTACCGGCGATCTCATTCTGCTGGCTGACCAGGACCGTACTGCATGGGATGTAAAAATGATTCAACAAGGTGTCCGGCACATGCGCAGGGCAGCAGCGGGCTCAGAGCTGAGCAGCTATCACCTGCAGGCAGAAATCAGTGCCTGTCATACGCTGGCACCTTCCTACCACGCAACCGACTGGCCTAGAATCCTGGATTGTTATAACCATCTTTACCGCCAGGATGGCTCGGTTGTAACTGCGGTTAACCGTGTTGCCGCGATGCTGCACGCCGAGGGTCCTGAGGCCGCGCAGCTGGCATTGGATGAATTGGGTACTGCTGCAGCTCTGGAAAACTATTATCCCTATTATGTCACCCGGGCAGCTATTGCCGGGCAGCGGGGGCTGGTCAGCGAGCAGCGAGAATACCTGCAGCAGGCATTACAACTGGCCGGCAATGCTGCAGTAAAAAGGTTTTTGATTAAGAAACTGGCAGGCTTGGGAAATGAATAACGCCGGATAATAATCCGGCGCAACAAAAGATTCAGGTATGTGGATTAATCCTGCATTTGAGATTGCAGATAATTCTGTTCGCCAACCCGGTTGATCAAATCCAGCTGGGTCTCCAGCCAGTCGACGTGCTCTTCTTCAGAATCCAAAATCTCTTTAAACAGATCACGGCTGATGAAATCCTTTTCTGCTTCACAGCAGTCAATGGCTTCGCGCAGCAATGGCAATGCTTCCATTTCCAGTGCCAGATCCGACTCCAGCATTTCTTTAGGGTGTTCGCCAATCCGTAAGCGTCCCAGGTCCTGCATATTCGGCAGACCCTCAAGGAACAGAATTCGCTGAGTCAGACTGTCAGCGTGTTTCATTTCATCAATGGATTCTTCGTATTCTTTTTCCGCCAGACGCTGCAGTCCCCAATCCTGCAGCATGCGCGAATGCAGGAAATATTGATTGATGGCGGTCAGCTCATTACGCAGCGCCTTATTCAGAAAGTCGATAACTTGACTGTTACCTTTCATAAGTACATGTACTCCAGTATTAATGCCAGATAGGCACAGGATACGCTGCCTTGAGAAGCGATGTTTGAATGAAAACCGTTAATGAATGCGAATAACTCGTGTCTGCGAGCTACTGCAAAACTGAGCTGGATTGGCTGGAGAAAAAAGCTTCAGGCAGGTTGGTTGATGCCGTTTACCACACTCACATCAAAGCTGAGTTTTTTACGTGTTGGCTGGCTGGTTTTCAGGATTTGTTCTGCATCTTCGAGGCAGCCGCCACAAGTCGTGGAGCAGCCGTTGATCAAGCCCATTTCATCAACAGTGCGCACACCCTGTTCCGCTAATGCGCGGATTTGGCGCTCGGTCACTGCATTGCAGACACATATATACATACCTGCATGATACCCAAATGCGAATGATTGTCAATACCACTATCATTCTTAATTGCTTTCAAGGGTTATCGTTATATTCATTACGGTTAACTCCCATAGCGGTTTTGCAGCATCCGAAATGCAGCGCGCAAGCCCATAGCTTCACCGCCCGGCGGGCGACCAGGCCGTTTGGAGTCATTCCAGCCGTAGGTATCCAGATGACACCAGGGAATATTCTTATCAGTGAACTGCTGCAGGAACAGTGCTGCAGTAATGCAACCACCGAATGAACTGCTGGCATTGTTGCAGATATCGGCAATATCACTTTCAATCAGCCGCATATAGGGCTGATATAACGGTAATGGCCACATCGGATCTTCTATCTGGTCACCACAGATGTGCAGATCACGGCGCAGATCAGCATCATTGCTGAACAAAGCCGGTAGATCGGTGCCCAGTGCAACCCGGGCAGCACCGGTGAGTGTGGCGAAGTCGATCATTAGCTCCGGTTGATGTTCGCAGGCCAGTGTCAGTGCATCAGCAAGAATTACCCGGCCTTCGGCATCGGTGTTGCCAATCTCCACACTTAATCCCTGACGGGTGGTGACTACATCACCCGGGCGATAGGCATTGGCATCGACGGCATTTTCCACTGTGGGCAAATATAATTCGACCTGAACCGGCAGATTACTGGCCATGACCAGTTGCGCCAATGCCAGCGCATGGGCGGCGCCGCCCATGTCTTTTTTCATTTTGCGCATCCCGACAGAGGACTTCAGATCCAGTCCACCGGTATCAAAGCACACGCCTTTGCCGATTAATGCAATTCTCGGGTGATCTTTGTCGCCCCAGGACAGTCTCAATAACCTGGGCGCACGATGGCTGGCACGGCCGACGGCATGAATCGCCGGAAAATCAGATTCCAGTTCATCACCGATAATGACCGAGAATTCAGCGTTGAATTTTTCCGCGATTTGCCGGGTTGCATCCTGCAGATGGTCCGGGCCCATATCTTCGGTAGGCGTATTAATCAGATCACGGACCAGATGGGTGGCAGCAATCTGCTGGTCAATCGTTTCATCGGCGGATTCCGGTTTGATCAGGCGGGGCCAAGCTGATGCTTTATCCAGATAGCGGTCGAATTTGTAGCTGGCCAGTTGCCAGCCCATATAGGCCTGCTGCTGCCAGTGCTGATCCTTATCGCATTGCAGATAATAATCTCCAGCCGGCAGCTTTTTCGGCAGCGCTGCGACAGCCTGTATAGGTGACTCCGGGTTGATGCCGGCCAGGACGGCGGAAACATTACCGTTGCTATCGGGGATTATGCAATGCGCAAAAGCCTTTGCATTGAATTTGTTTTGCTGCAGCCAGCGTACGGCGGACTCTCCCAGGGATTGAGCGGCTTGCCGGGCTGCGCTTTTGCCGGCAACCGGAATAACTGGAATGGAATTGTTGTGATGCATTCAACCTAACCTGAAAAATAGATGCCTCGATTATAGGGCAAACATCATCACACGGTTTGCTGTAGCTGCAAAGTGGCTGTCTGATGGCTAATCGGCAGTTGGTTTTATTGAAGCGGTCAAATTGTTGAAATTCAAAGTTTTTAAATCAATGAGGAATATCCTGCATGCTATAGTTGATACGAATATAAACGTAACACTTTGGGAGTTCACTGTGCACTCGCAAAACATAAATCTGCATAAAGACCAAGGCAAACGTGATGGGGGTTGCCGGAACCGGTTTTCAAAAGCTAAAACAATGGCCATAATCGGCTGGGGTGTAATAGGATCGGTGTTGCTGTCTGTGCCGCTGGCAGGGTTTGCCCAGCATCCTCAATTGCAACAGATTCCTCCCGGGCCGGTATTGAATACGCTATCGCCGGCTTCCGACGATGCTTTCGGTGCGAGGGATTATGTGTTGTTTGAAAGCGGGCCGGTCAGGCCATTAGCGATATCGCACGATCAGCAAAAACTGTTTGCGGCAAACATCCCAGACGGAAAACTGGAGATTTTTGCGATAACCGATGTCGGGCTGGTGCATCAGCATTCAGTCCCGGTGGGTGTTGAGCCGGTTGCGGTTGCCGTTGCGCCCAATAATGATGTCTGGGTAGTCAATCATTTATCTGATTCCATCAGTATTGTTGATGTGACATCTTTATCACCACACGTAACGCGGACATTGTGGGTTGGTGATGAGCCTCGTGACATTGTATTTGGGGGCAGCCAGCAGCAGCGGGCATTTATTACCACAGCTCATCGTGGTCAGCACAATCCAAATGATCCTCAATCCACAGTACCTGGCGTGCCGCGCGCTGATGTATGGGTTTTTGATAGCTTAAATCCTGGCGAAATGGCTGGTGGGCAGCCGGAAACCATTTTGAATTTATTTGGTGATACACCGCGAGCACTGGCGGTCAGTCCGGATGGCGCGACAGTATATGCAGCGGTGTTCCGCTCCGGCAATCGCACCACTACACTGGCTCCGGCAAACTTTGCCAAACCCGGCCCGACAACATCAGCTGATGGGGTGCTGCAGCCGGATACCGGGCTGATCGTGCAATTTGATGGTCTCAACTGGCGGGATGAAACCGGCCAGAATCATAATTTGCGGGTAGGTTTTTCATTGCCCGATCAGGATGTATTTGCAATTAATGCCGATGCCAGCCCCCCAACTCAGAGCAGTGTGTTCAGTCGGGTCGGTACAACCCTGTTTAATATGGTGGTTAACCCGGTTAACGGGGATATCTATGTGAGTAATACCGATGCCCGCAACATGGTGCGCTTCGCTGGTATGGCTACCCGTGCTTCCACCACGGTTCGCGGGCATCTCGCTGATAACCGTATCACCGTGATACGTGATGGTCAGGTTATACCGAGATTTTTGAATAAACACCTGGATTTCAGTCGAACCTTCGGTACTGAACAGGAACGTGCGACCAGCCTGTCAACGCCACTGGATATGGTGGTTTCAAATGATGGTGAACAGTTGTATGTCGCTGCTTTTGGATCCCAAAAAATTGGCGTTTACAACACTGAAGAACTGACAACCAACAGCTTCATACCTGATGTAAATGAACAAATAAGGCTTTCCGGTGGCGGGCCGTCCGGACTGGTATTGGATGAAGCGCGCAACCGATTGTATGTTTTGACCCGTTTTGATAATGCCGTCAACGTAATAGATTTGGCACAGCGCAATGAAATCCAGAAACTGGCATTGTTCAATCCTGAGCCTGAATACATCCTGGAAGGCCGGCCGTTTTTATACGACGCAGAGCTAACCTCCAGCCGGGGAAACGATTCTTGTGCAACATGTCACATTTTCGGCAATCTTGATGCTCTGGCATGGGATTTGGGTGACCCGGACGGCACGGTGCAGCCGATTCCCAACATCTATCATCCTCTCACTGCTGGTGCCCCCGGGCTCACTTT
>JANQPN010000017.1 GCA_028289455.1 Wenzhouxiangellaceae bacterium | reverse complement strand
GGCTGACCTCATCCATTACCACCGCTGTCGCGTCAGCACTGACCGCTGCCTGCCGCTCAAACAGCGCAGCTACACTGACTTCATCCGGCTGTTCACTCGTTGTCGCATTCCAATGAGTCAGCATTTGCTGCTGATTATCAGCAAGCAATTCCAAATGACCAATCGGCCGCTCCATATTCCCGGTAATATCAGTCAACAATACTGCAAAGCTGTCTGACCAGTGCCTGACTGTTTCCGGATTAAACAAATCAGTGTTGTAGTTCCATACAAGCGCCAGACCGGCTTCATTTTCGATGACTGTCAATTCCAGGTCGAACCTGACAACACCACCCGCTCCGCTGACTGGTTTCAGTTCCAGGTCAGGTAATTCCAGGCTGCCCTGCTGCTTGTTTTGCACAGTAAATAAAATCTGGAACATCGGACTATGCTGCAGACTGCGTTCGGGCTGAATTGATTCAACCAGCATTTCGAAAGGAATGTGCTGATGGGTATAAGCATCCAGAATGTTTTGCTTGTTATCCGATAACAGCTGATCAAATCCGGGATTGCCGTTAATTCGGGTACGGAGAATTAAAGTATTGACGAAAAAGCCAATCAATGATTCTGTTTCGGTATGGTTGCGGCCCCCGATAGGTGTACCCATGACTAAATCGTTTGTGTTGCTGTAACGTGCAAGCAAAACTGTAAAAGCTGTCTGTAAAAGCATAAACAGCGTGACATCATGTCGCGCGCAGCACTCAGCTATAGCTGCATGCAACTGCTGATCAATGACCTGTTGATGGATATTGCCGTTAAAAGTCTGCTTAACCGGCCGCTGTTTATCCAGTGGTAAATTATGTACCTGCGGAACATCCCTTAGCTGATCCTGCCAGTATCCAAGCTGCTGCTGCAGCACCTGCCCCTGCAGCCAGCCGCGTTGCCATTGGGCATAATCAGCATATTGGATGTCCAGTGGTGGCAGCGGGTCAAGCTCGCCCGAGCAGTAGGCGTTATATACGACGTTAAACTCATTAAACAAAACCCCCATCGACCAGCCGTCAGAAACTATATGATGCATGGTCAGCAGCACAATATGCTCATCGGCTGAAAGCGTAATAAGCCGGGCCCGGATCAGCATATCTTGACTCAAATCAAACGACTGTCGGCTATCTTGTGCAATCAGGCGACGTACTTCGGCGTTTTGTTCCGCACGATCGAGTGAAGATAAATCGGTAACAGGCAACGCCAGTTTCGCGTCCTTTTGAATAAGCTGATAAACCTCCCCTTGTCTTTCGACAAAGTTTGTCCGCAAATTTTGATGCCGGTCAATAATGCTTTGCAGTGCATGTCGAAAAGCAGCTGCATTCAATGTGCCTTTAAGCCGGAAGTGAGCAGGCATATTGTATTGACTGCTGCCGCTTTCCAGACGATCGATAAACCACAACCGCTGCTGTGCATAAGAAACCTGCAAATCAGCTTCATGATCAGCTTTGACAATAGCCGGCATCCTCGCAGCCTGCTGGTGCTGATCGAGTGCCGCCGCCAGTTCTTTTAAGCTGGTGCGCTCAAATATAAGTCGAACCGGTAATTCGATACCCAGCAACTGTCTGATACGGCTGACCATACGGGTTGCCAGCAGTGAATGACCACCCAGTTCAAAGAAGTTGTCTTCTATCCCGACCTGTTCCAGCTGCAACAGTTGCTGCCAGATTTCACACAATGCCCTCTGGGTATCATTCTGTGGCGCCTGATACGCTCTTCTGATAACCGCCTGCTCATCAGGCGCCGGCAGTGATTCATAATCAATTTTGCCATTGCGCAATAACGGCATGCTTTCCAGCAGTACAAATATTGACGGCACCATGTAATCAGGCAGGCGTAACTTCAGCTCGGCCCGATAACTGCTCATCATGGCACTTCTTGCCGGCTGCTGCTGATCAGCCGGCAGCTGGTCAGGATGTTGCTCCGGCACCACATAGGCAACCAGCTGTTTATCGATTGCATTGTTGTGCTGGCTGGACCTGGCTACCACGGCAGCGTGAAGCACTCCCGGACACACCGACAGCCGGCTTTCGATCTCACTCAATTCAACCCGGAAGCCCCGGATTTTCACCTGGTTATCAAGCCGGCCGACGAAAGCCAGCTTACCGTCAGGCAGCCAGCGGACCACGTCACCGGTTCGATACAGGCGGTCACCGGCCACAAATGGACTCTCGATAAACCGCTTGCTGGTTTGTTCCGGACGGTTGATATATCCCGTGGTAACACCTTCGCCGCCTATATACAGCTCACCCGCCACGCCGACCGGCACCGGCTGCATGGCGTCATCAAGCACATACATCCGCCTGCCATTCAACACTTCACCAATCGGAATCGAGGGTTGTGACAGATCATCTGCCGACAACCTTTGAATAGTGGCGGTGATGGTCACCTCAGAAG
This sequence comes from Wenzhouxiangellaceae bacterium, assembly GCA_028289455.1. Lineage (GTDB taxonomy): Bacteria > Pseudomonadota > Gammaproteobacteria > Xanthomonadales > Wenzhouxiangellaceae > JAJFKX01. The sequence goes on along the minus strand of JANQPN010000017.1, from coordinate 5,872 downwards.
GCCCGTATACATTCATCAGCTGGCATTGCTCAAACAAACCAAACTGCTGCCAGTGCTCCAGTACCCGGTAAGGAAATGCCTCTCCGCCGGATATGATCAGCCTCAGATCAGACAACTGTCCGAACCTGATATTCTGCTGATCGGCATCCACCAGCATCTGAATATAGCTGGGCGGCAGATCCGCCACGCTGATGTCATGCTCATCCAGGTAAGTAAAGCATTCATCGGCCGACCAGATGGTATTCCCGCGCACATACAGAGCAGCACCGGTAATCAGGGCTATGAAGACCTGCTCCTGCGAAATATCAACAGATATTGAAGCGAACTGTATGGTCCTGTCTTCAGCGGTCAGGCTGACAAAGTCCTTGATATTCTGACAATGGAAACTGAAATCCGAATGGTATATCGGCACACCCTTAGGCAGTCCGGTGGAACCGGATGTATAGGTCACATAGACCAGGTCTTCCGGTGTTACTTCAACATTCTCTGGAGCAGTCTCCGGATAATTTTCGAATTCAGCAGGATCATCCAGACGTACTGTGTATGTACCGTCTTGTGCACATTTCTCAGCCAGCGTGGACGATGTCAAAATCAACTCCAGCCCGCATTCGGCAACCATATGCTGCAGCCTTTCATCCGGTGTTTCCGGATCCAGCGGCACATAGACGCCGCCGGCTTTCAGAATGCCCAGCATACCGACAATCATTTCCACGGATCGCTCAATGACCAGACCAACCATAACGTTTGGCCTGATCTTATGTTCAACCAGGTAATGCGCCAGACGATTGGCGTGCTGTTCAAGCTCCCGGTAACTCAGTCGCCGGCCATCACAATAAACCGCTGTTGCATTGGGCACACGCGCTGCCGTGGCTGCAAACATCTGGTGCACGCATTGATCTTTTGGATACTTCGGCCGGCTGCTGTTCCAGGCATTCAATACCTGTTCCCGTTGATCATCAGCAAGCATCGGTAATGCCTGGACCTGCTGCTCAGGATTGTCCGCAATACTGTGCAGCAACCTGCCAAAGTTATCGGCCATCCTCTTGATGGTTTCGTCGTTGAACAGAGCAGTATCGTAATTCCAGCTGACAATCAGGCGATCATCGGATTCGCTGACACCCAGCTCCAGGTCGAATTTAATAATATTGTGGCGCTGATTCAGTGGCTCCAGTGTTAATCCCGGCAGGCTTAACTCGTTTTGCTGGTTGTTCTGAACGGTAAATAAAACCTGGAATACCGGACTGTGACGCATATTACGTTCCGGCTGTAATACCTCAACAAGGGTTTCAAACGGAATGTGCTGATGAGTAAAGGCATCCAGAATGGTTTGGCTGTTGTCGGCCAGCGCCTGCAGAAAATCCGGATTCCCGTCCAGCCGGGTGCGCAATACCAGCGTATTCACGAAAAATCCGATCAGGTTTTCTGTATCGGCATGGGTGCGTCCGGCAACCGGAGTACCCATGACAATATCCATTTCATTGCTGTAACGGCTCAACAATACTGCAAATGCCGTTTGCATCAGCATGAATAAAGTTACTTCCCGGGTACGGCATAATCGCTGCAGCTGTTGAGTCAACGGCTTATCAACAACCTGATAATGCGCCTTTCCGTGGAATTGCTGCTGGGCCGGCCGTGGTTTATCCAAGGGCACGGCGTGCACCTGAGGAATTCCCATGAGCTGTTGCTGCCAGTACTGCAGCTGATCATCCAGGACCCGGCCCTGCAGCCAGTCCCGCTGCCATTGCGCATAATCACAATATTGGACAGGCAACGGAGCCAGCGGATTCGACTGACCTTTATCATAAGCCGAATACAGCGCATTCAGTTCGACCATAAGGCGGCCAATTGACCAGCCATCTGAAGCGATATGATGCAAATTAAGAAGCATCACGTGTTGCTGCTCCGACAGATTCAGGAGACTGGCACGCAGCAGCAGTTCTTTTCGCAGGTTAAAAGGCTGTTGGGCATCGGCCTGAGCCAGCCGCCGGACTTCAGCTTCCTGATCGGCCTCGGCTGTCAGATCCACCTGCTGCAACCTGAATCGGGCATTGTGTCTGATCTGCTGATAGATCTCGCCGTCTTTTTCATAAAAGTTGGTACGCAGCACGGCATGCCGATCGACAATTCCGGCAATAGCCCGCTCGATTGCCGTCACGTTCAACTGCCCGTTCAAACGGAAATGGATGGGCATATTGTATTCACTGCTGCCACCATCCAACTGATCGATGAACCATAGACGCTGCTGCGCGTAGGAAACGGGTAAATCACCATCGCGATCGGCTTTGTTGATCGGCGGCAACAACAATTCCTGTTGATGCTCGGTAAGCTCTGCGGCCAGAGCCCGAACGGTAGGATGTGCAAATAAGGCCCGCAGCGGCAGTTCAAGCTCCAACTCCTGGCGAATTCTGCTGATCAGTCTGGTTGCCAGTAATGAGTGTCCGCCCAACTCAAAAAAGTTATCTTCCACACCAACCTGCTTAATACCCAGCAACTCCTGCCAAATGCGACACAACTGTTCTTCAGTTGGGTTCGCAGGCTGTACATATTTTGCTCTTACGAGAGCATTTGCATCAGGCAGAGGCAATGCCTTTTTGTTAATTTTTCCGCTGGCCGTCAGAGGCATTTTATCCATCAGAACAAACAGCGCCGGCAGCATATACTCAGGCAGGCTGACACTGAGCTTTTCTTTATACCCGCTGATCAATGCATTGCGAGCCTGCTCATCCAGCTGATCAACACCTGCCGCTTCCAGCGCAACCGGAACCACATAGGCCGCCAGTTGTTGTTCCCCTGCATCCTGTTCAACTGCGATGACGGCAGCAGTGTGGATTTCATCCTGAGCCGACAGCCGACTTTCTATTTCTCCCGGTTCTATGCGGAATCCTCTGATTTTCACCTGATCATCGGCCCGGCCGATAAATTCCAGGCGGCCATCTGCAAGCCAGCGGACCGAATCTCCGGTTCGATAGATGTGCTGACCGGCATTATGATCAAATTCATTGATAACAAAACTGGTTTCAGTCAGAGCAGGATCATTGACATATCCCAGGCTTACGCCGTGACCGCCTATATGCAATTCTCCGATTACGCCGCGCGGAACCAGCTGACCGTGACCATCCAAGATGTATAAGCAGGTATTGCTCATTGGTACGCCGATAGGTACCGGACCTTGCTGTAGTTCAGTACTGACGGACAGTTCATTGATACAACAGCCGACTGTTGCTTCAGTCGGACCATAGTGGTTATACAACCGGGCATTGGGAAACAGCTGCCTCAGCCGATGCACTAAGTCATAGGTAAGTTGTGCTCCACCTATCACAAATACATGCGCGGCCGGCAGCTCCAGCTGATCAGGCATCAGTGCCAGCAGCCCACTGACATGGACCGGTGTCAGACGCAACAGGTAATCTGCTGCTTCCGGCTGCTCTAATGAACGGGCCAGACTTTCCAGTTCATTGCCCCAGGGCAGCAATTCAACACAATCACCGCACAGCAACGGCAGGTAAAGGCTTGGAACCGTAATATCAAAGCCATGTGAAGTAATAACCAGCGAGCCGGCAAGGCTGTTGTGATAGTAGCTGCTGAGCGCAAAGGCGCAATAATCGCTTAAGTTTTTATGTGAAATCTCCACCCCTTTCGGTGTGCCGGTGGAACCGGAAGTGTAAATCGCATAAGCAACATGCTCTTGCATCTCAGGTGCTGTAAAGCTGCATTCATCACCGGCATATTCTTCCAGCCACTCATCATCAGTTGCACATTCATCCAGCAGTAGAATATCCACCTGTGCCAACGGAATGTTTTCCAGCAGAGCAGAAGTAATAAGCACCGTATCGATAGCCGCATTCTCGATGATATGCGCCAGACGCTCAGCGGTGTTGGCCGGTTCAAACGGCACATAAGCTGCACCCGATTTCAGAATTCCCAGCAGCCCGATCATCAGCTCGGCAGTACGTTCGACGTAAATGCCCACTTTGTCGCCGACGCCGATACCCTGTTCTTCAAGGTAACAGGCAAGCCGATTGGCGGCATCATTCAGGGTTGCATAGGTAACTGTCAGATCACCGTCCTTGACAGCAATCTGTTGCGGTGTGTCCGCAGCCTGTCGCGCAATTACATCCTGAATACACCGATCCCGGCGGGAATCATCCGGCAGGCCGGTGCCCATGTCCAACAATTGCTGTCTGTTGTCCGCACTGATTACGGGCAATCGTTCAACCAGTTGATCGGGTGCAGCTACAATGCCATTAAGCAATGCAGCAAAATTATCCGCCATTGCTTCTATGCTGGCCGGCTCAAACAGATCCGACTTGTAATTCCAGCTTAATTGCAGCACGTTGTTGGCAGCAACTACGGTCAAGTCCAAATCAAAATGAGCAAAATTGGTTTCTTGCGGAATAATTGATATTGATAAATCATTCAACTCCGCTGCTTTTTGCTCATAATTCTGCAGCACAAATTTGACCTGGCAAAGTGGATTGCACGCCAGGTCGCGTTCCACTTTTAATTGATCAACCAGCATTTCAAAAGGTATATGCTGGTTCTCAAACGCCTCCAGTATCATTTGCTGATTACGACTCAGCAGGTCGGTAAAACTGTTGCCTGCTGAAATTTCATTGCGCAAAACCAGGGTATTGACAAAGTTGCCGATTAACGGCTCAACATCCTGGTGTGTTCTGCCGGCTGTTGGTACGCCAATTACAATATCCCGTTGATGGCTGTAACGGCTCAATAACAATGCAAATGCTGTTTCCAGAACCATGAACAGGGTTGCATTGTTCTGTTTGGCAAGATTCGTGATCTGCTGGGTCAAAGTTTCGTCAATGATCCTGCGATATATCTTTCCAGCAAAACTCTGCTGGTTGGACCTGGGTTTATCCAGCGGAATACTGTGTACCTGCGGAATATCCGAAAGTTGTTTTTTCCAATAATCCAACTGTGCAGTCAGCACCTCCCCCTGCAACCAGCTGTGTTGCCACTGGGCATAATCTGCATATTGCACAGTTAACGGCTGCAGTGAATCCTCCGGGTTTCGGCTGAAGCTGTCATAAAGCTGATTAAGCTCTGTGAATAAAATGGTCGTTGACCATCCGTCAAAAGCAATGTGATGTACGGTAAATAAAACAATATGCTCAGTCTTGGAGAGCTTGATTAGCTGGGTTCGCAGCATCAAATCCCTTGCCAGATCAAAACTCGTGCCGGCATTTTCTGCGGCCAGCTGCTGCACCTGATTTTGCTGATCATGGCTGCTGAGCTCAGTCAAATCATGAATGTCGATATGCGGTTTCGGCTGGTCCTGAACGACCTGATAAACAGTACCCTGCTTTTCAATGAAGTTGGTTTTCAGCACACTATGCCGATCAATAATGGCTGCTAATGCCCGGCTGAATGCCGGTTGATTTAACTCGCCAGTCAATCTGAAATGGATTGGCACGTTATATTGGCAACTGCCTCCTTCCAGCTGATCGATAAACCATAACCGTTGTTGTGCATAGGAAACCGGGATATCTCCTTCAGTGCTTGCACCTGTGATACTCGGCACCACTGCAGCATGCTGGTATCCCTGAGCGGCTGCCGCCAGCAACTTCACACTGGGCTGCTCAAAAATCAGCTTCAGCGGCAATTCAACTCCCAATTCGCCGCGTATTCGGCTGATCAGACGCGTCGCCAGCAACGAATGGCCACCCAATTCAAAAAAGTCGTCCTCAATCCCTACACGCTGCACGCCCAACAGCTGTTCATAAATCCCTGCCAGCGCTCGTTCAGCATCATCTCTCGGAGCGACATACTGTTCCCGATACTGCTCCCACTCCGGTAACGGCAGCCTGTCCCGGTCCACCTTCCCATTCGCCGTCAACGGGAATGTCTCCAACAC
>JANQPN010000016.1 GCA_028289455.1 Wenzhouxiangellaceae bacterium | reverse complement strand
GTGTTGGAGACATTCCCGTTGACGGCGAATGGGAAGGTGGACCGGGACAGGCTGCCGTTACCGGAGTGGGAGCAGTATCGGGAACAGTATGTCGCTCCGCGTAATGCAATTGAGCAGCAGCTGGCCGAACTCTTCCAGGAATTATTGCAGCTTGATCAGGTGGGCATTGATGATGACTTTTTTGAACTGGGCGGCCATTCTCTGCTGACGATCAAGCTGGTTGACAGCCTGCGCCGGAAATTGGATATCAAGATTCAGGTTAAGAGTGTATTTGAATACCCGCGGATTCGGCAGCTGGCCTGGCAGATTCAGCATAATAAATTTGATGATGCTTCAGCTTCGGGGCTGTTGACTACATTATTTGATATTAATCCGAACCTGAATACTGTTTATTGCGTACCAGGCGTTGGCGGTCTCAGTACCTCGTTTATTCAACTGGCAAAAGCCGCGCAGGGATCTATCAATATTAAGGCATTTGAGCATAAGGGGGTTGCCGACGGCAGTCAGCCACATTCCAGTATTAATGAAATCGTTGACGCCTTTTTAAATGAATTATTGGCCGACCAGCAGGAAGGTCCCTACTACCTGGCCGGGCATTCATTTGGCGGTTGTGTGGCATATGATCTGGCAGTCAAGCTGCAGGAAATGGGTCATGAAGCAGACGTTATTTTATTGGATAGCGTGCTGTTCCCCGGTTTGCTTTCGGCTAAAGACTCCGCAGTACTGGATAAAACACCGGATGTCCAGCAGATAATGCATCAGCTGGAGCAGAACAGCCCTGAACTGTGGGGAGAAAAAGGGGTGCTGACAGAACAGGAGTTGGAGCAGTATATAAGCAGGGTGGCTCAGGTTTATTCCCTGCAGAAAACCATGTCGGATGACTATGTGCCGGCAAACAAATTTAATGGAAAAATTTTGTTCCTGTGTGCGGAAGAATCCAGGCAGTCTTTTAGTGACAGTCAGTATTTAATCTCGTTGAATAAATTGAAATCATCAGGATTATATATGGATGAAATAAAAGGTAGCCATTTTTCAATGCTTAATGGCGAATCTGCGCACAAAATTATTGGGAAAATTAAAGAATTTATTAATTAGAAAGTTTCCATGACATGGAAGGCTTAAAGAGGAAATTATGGAAAGCTATTATCAGGCCGGGTTTGAAAAATTCAAAAAAGAATTGAATTACAGTTATGAGAAAGTCCCGTTTTTTAAAAAGCATCTGGATAGCGCAGGCGCACACCCGAGTGCTGTGCGTGCTATCTCGGATATTATCAAGCTGCCGTTTACAGAAAAACAACATTACAGAAAAAATTTCCCATTGGGTGTGCTTGCACAGGGATATAAACCCAATGACCGTCGACTGACTCGCAGCCAAAGTTCCGGAACAACCGGTGAAAGACTGGTTACGGTTGAAGTGGGGATGCTGTTATTAAATCGTGCAGTTAAATGCGCCAGGATCAATCCGGCAATAGACAAAGTCATGTCCAACTATGCCAAAAAAACCTGCCGGTATGCTGCGCCCAACTGTTCGGATGTTGAGTGTGCCAACCCCAATAGCACTATGGAAGACAGGTTGCTGCTGGACGGAACGCTGGTGCTGCCGGTTTATCATGATCTATTGACCACTTCTGAAGAGTTGATAGACAGAGCGCTCGAAGAAATATGCGAATATAAGCCTGATTTGTATTACATAGATCCAACGCATTTCGCCTTTCTGGTTCGTCAGGCAAAAGCCCGCGGCATCCAATTACCTGAAGCGCCGGTAATGGCCACCTATACCGGGCCGACACTGTGCGCGAGGAATCAGATAAACGAAGCGTTTGGTGGCAGGCATGCACTGATCGAATTGCTGGCTTCTTCTGAAATGGGTTGGCTGGGGCTGGAATGCCCGCAAGGCCATTTGCATTTAAATACCGACTCATTTTTCCTGGAGGTTATTCGTGACGGGCATTATGCGGAACCCGGTCAAACCGGTGAGCTGTATATAACCAGCCTGGATAATGGCGCATTACCGCATATCCGTTACAAAACCGGCGATGCCGTGCGGCTGCTTGATAAACAATGTCCCTGCGGCAACCGCATGCCGGTTGCCGAGATGCAGGGCAGGATGATGAACTTTATCAAACATAAAAACCGCTATCTGGCATCACCCTACGATATTGATCAGCTTATCGGTTCCCCGCAATGGCTGGATCAATATCAATGTCACCAGATTGATGAAAATTCAATTGTTTTAAAACTCATGGTTAATGTTGAATTTGAACCGGAAGCCGGTGATCAGCTGGCAGCCAGACTGGAAGATTTTCTGTCAAATGGCATTACCGTAAAAGTTGAAAAGCTGAACTACATTGCTACTGAACGTTCCGGAAAATTCCATGCGACCAAATCAGATGTAACTACCCCCGCTTTTTTTGGAGAAGCAAATGAAATTGCTTAGTGAAGAGTACAAAGATAAATTCAAAAATGATATTCCAGGACTGTCCAAGGAACTGGACGGCTCGCCTGTCATCTATCTGGATAATGCAGCAACAACGCTCAAACCCAGGGCCATGGTCGATGCTATGAACGAGTATTATCTTGGCGTTTCAACCAATATTCATCGGGGCAAGCATTATGCGATTGAAGAAGTATCCAACCGGTATGAGCATGCCCGTTATAAAGTTGCAGAGCTGATCGGCTGCTCGGGTAATGAAGTGGTATTTCTGCGTAATACCACAGAAGCAATCAACCTGGTAGCCAATGGAATTGAATTGGAACCGAGTGACGATGTTATCGTTTTTTCAGATGCTCATCATTCCAATATGCTGCCTTGGTTTTCCAGGGCGAATATTCATTTCGTACAGTTTATGGAAAACGGCAGTATTGACTGGGATCATTACCGGAAGTTGCTGCAGCTGCAGCCGAAAGTTGTTGCGATTAATTATTGCTCCAATGTAACCGGTGTATATATCCCCTTGAAAGCAGCAATTGATCTGGCCAAACATTATGGTGCCATGGTCGTGGTGGATGCTGCCCAGGCTGTTCCACACAGACGTGTCAATGTGTCTGAACTGGATATTGATTTTATGGCTTTTTCCGCACACAAAATGCTGGGCCCAACCGGTATGGGTGTGCTGTTTGGTAAAAAGGAATATCTGGAGCAGTTAAAGCCCGGTAATCTCGGCGGTGGCATGGTCGACTGGGTTGAGCTGGGCAGTTATCGGTTAAGAAAAATCCCGCATCGGTTTGAAGCCGGAACACCGCATATTGCAGGGGCATACGGCCTGTCGGCGGCGATTGATTATCTAAATCAGATCGGCTTCGATGAGCTGCAGCAGGATGATACTGAAATGGGTGAGTACATGCTAGCAAAAGCCATGGAACGTGACTATCTTAAACCGGTCAATCCTGATCCGAATCTTGATAGAGGTGGCGTTATCAGTCTGAGTTTTCCAGGAACAGACAATCTGGATGATTTTGCCAGAATATTAAGTGACTCATATGGAATTATGTGCCGTACAGGCCATTTGTGTGCGCAACCCTATATTGACGAAATGAGTAAAGGCCAGGTATTGCGGGCATCTGCCTACTTTTATACCAGCCGGGATAATATCGATTCGTTTTTCAACAGCGTAGACGAAATTGCCAGTGTCTTGCTGGCTGCCTGATCAGGAAAATTTGAGCGAGTCAGCTGGTGGATACCAGCTGACTCTCAACCGTCGCATTCAGTAATGTTGCCAGCTTATCGCATAATCCGGAAGCGGCACCGGTTAATTGGGCTTCTTCAATGATGTCCGAGTCCGGCGATTCAATGGCAAGCCAGAATTGGGTGCTGTCATTACGCAGGCGGGTAATATCACAATCCCGGTAATTCCAGCGTCTGGTTAATACCCTGGAGTCATCGGTATAAATAATTTCACCTTCCGGAACCGGCTCGGACTGATCACTGCCCAGAGGGGTGAATTCAAGTCCAGCCTGAGCGGTTTGCAGAGTTATGGAACCAGACAGATAATTTGTATCATATCCACCATGCGGTAATAGCCATTCAACCTGATTGGCGAGATAAATATCGGTGATCGGATTGATGTCCGGCCACTCTCCGGTTTTTAGTAAACGTTTCGCCAATGCTTCATGAGTAGGTGGATGACGCTTGGCCTTAACACCAAACCTGGAATATGCTGCTCGCCAGGCTGCCACATGTGGATGCTGGCTCAGAAATTCATAACGGCCGGACTCTGTTTCCAGGGTTTCCAGTGCTGACTCTCGTAACTGGGCGATTGCAGTACGCAATGGTGGGCTGTCTTGTGGTGCTTCCGGGAGTGTCCCGCTGATAACTGCTATTTGCAGGTTGGGAAATAATTGCTTTACAGAGTCGGCAATAACCAGTTTATTCGGCATATCTTTGTTCTTCCTGCAAAATTCGAGCTCGGGTAAGTATGGATTGTCTGTACGCTGTGCTATTTTCCATTAGCAGACGGTGGATTGTTCTTTGCCGTATCTGACGGCAGGTGGGTATCAGATGGTGAATAATATGCCAGCAATCTCCAAAAGGGTGGATAAACACTTGCTGCATCAAGCCCACATTATTGAGTGTAGCATCAAAAGTGACTTTAGGACCAACCACTGAGGTTGGGATTTTTTCATAAGGATGTTCTTCCGCTTCGCCGATCATTCTGAAGGCCGGCAGTATCAGAAACATCGGTAACCAGATGTTCAGCAACATGACGAATAATGCATTACCCCGGCCCAGCAACAATACAAGAATTAAGAGCGCAGCTGTGTGCCAGGTAAGCATCATAAAAATGTGAAATCTACTGCCGCTTACATGTTTAAACCAATCCCGGTAAAAACATGGATAGCGCTTTAGGATGCCCAGGCCGTATTTAATCCAGCTGTTTCGATCAAGTTCAGCATAATTTCGTCTGTTGTAGTTAACCCGGTCATCTTCCGTTTCATTGGCCAGGTAGCGGTGGTGTTCCCAATGTGGTTTGCGGTAAGCCTGTATCGACCTGCCGAATAAAGCGCCTCCAAAAAAATTGGTCAAAATGTCATTAATGCGTTCGGATTTATGAATCAGACGATGGCCGCCTTCATGAAACATGCCTTCAAGCCCTCTAAGTGCCCGGGCTGAAAAAACCAGAACATAGATATACAGCAAAATTTTCAATGTGAGGCTGGATTGCTGGGCAGCCAATAACGCAGTGGCGGCAAGTGCTGTCAGCTGAAGCCAGCACAACAGATTAACACCGACGGTATCCAACAGATTGGGTCCGCAGAATTTTTTCTTTGCTGCGCGAAGCTCTGGAATATTTATCAGCTCTTTTATAAAAAAAGGGCTTTCCTTTTCGGGGTACTTCACGCTTTTGGCAGTTGCTTCCTGATCAACTCCCTTTGTCATTATTGTAATCTCCAGAATTAACTTATATAGAAGCGCTATAGCGCGCCACTATGTACAGCAAAATGCTGATTTGGAGAAAGCTATATGAAGTTTTTGCTCAAATACGAGCGCTGTGAAAAGCGTTAAAATAATGCTCCATGCTGTTTTCTTATAACTTCCATGCTATAGCCCACTTTTAAGTGTCAATTTTACCATAATCCACTATAGGATTCATAGATTTCAGAGTTATTATTTAGGGTAAATATGAGGCTAATATTGCGCCTGGTCCTGTACGAGTTAAGCCGGTGTTAATGAATTGTTACATTAGTGTTTTATCGGGCGCTCATAATACCGATAAGAGGAAGGATTTTTACAATCAACAGGCAATCATACGACATTGGTCGTATGTGTATATGCTGTGTCCGCGTCAATTGACTGAGACACGGGCTATAAGTTGAGTCTGACGGTTCGAAAGAATGGTTTTGATTATTATTGTTAGAAATATTTAATTTTAAAAACAGCAAGTTGAATAACGCTTAGGGGATGAAGTGTTGCAAAATGTACAGATCTGGATGAGAGCAGGAAAGTTGTTGTAGGGTGCTGATTTAAGCAACACAACCGGTTATAATCTACATGTCAGATTGCAATCTGTTTTCCACATAGCCGATAAGCAGCAGGGTAGTATTTATTCTGTGGTATTGCGGTAATTAATCAGCATAAGGGCCCGGTTTTTTAGCGTTGAAAATATCAGCTTTATATTCAATTTAATTCGCCATATTTAATATGGTATTTAACAAATGACAAAAGGAATGGTCATGGCTGGACTAAAGGACATACAAGTCTCCGATCTACAGGCAATTAGCGGTAATAAAATATTATTAAATGTCAGCACCGGGGGCTTGAAACTCACCGAGTGGACTGCTCAAAATGCCGGCTTTCTGGAAAACTTAACACAGGCCAACGGCGCATTGCTGGTACGCGGTTTGAAAGTAATGAGCAGCAAACAATTCAGCAATATTCTAACGGCTGTATTTGGCGAGGAATTGATCAACTATACCTATCGTTCAACACCCAGAACTGAATTAAAAGCCAATATCTATACTGCGACTGAATATCATTCTGGAGAGACCATTCCACAGCATAACGAGCAGGGTTATTCGAATAACTGGCCATTGAGAATTGGTTTCCTCTGCATTCTGCCGTCCTCTCAGGGAGGTGAAACACCATTGGCTGACAGTCGTAGAGTTTACGAGGCTGTTGACCCTCAGATCAGGAAAGAATTTGAGGACAGAAAGGTTATGTATGTACGCAATTATGGTGAGCTCGATCTGCCATGGAGTGAGGTGTTTCAGACTGAAGACAAGGATGTAGTCGAAGCGTATTGCAAAGCCAATCATATTAAATTTGAGTGGCTGCCGAATAATGGCCTGCGCACCAGACAGGTCAACAATGCGGTGGAGCGACATCCAGTCACCGATGAACCGGTATGGTTCAATCAGGCGCATTTATTTCATGTCAGCAATCTGGATCAGGAGCTGAAAGACAGTCTGCTGGCGGTAGTGGGTGAGGAAAGCCTGCCGCGTAACAGCTATTTTGGCGATGGGTCACCTCTGGATCCGGAAGCGCTGGCACATATCCGTCAGGTGTATGAAAAGGTGCAATTTACTTTCAGCTGGGAAATGCATGACCTGCTGCTGCTCGATAATATGTTGTACACGCATGGACGGAAACCGTTTTCCGGCAACAGAAAAGTACTGGTTGGTATGGCCAGAGGGCACGGCAGCGGCATGTAGGCTGTTAACCTTCTCTCAATAACGCCGCTGCTGATAATATATTGATTATTAAAGATAATTCTTCGTAATGTGATTCTGGAAATCTGCCAGTAATCACCTGATTCAACTCTCTACCAGCCTTGAAATTCAGGCATTTCTCCTGCGAGGTTTCCTGCGCCTGTTAAGCGTGAAGCAGCTTAATTCGGGCTCCTGCCAGCCAAATCTACACCTTATTTAGTACGAAAAGTCAATGTAAATGTTTAGTTAATTAGTAGTAGACGAGGGCTATACATAAGTTGTATGTTAATGAAACCACAAAACACCGTAGGAGGAACCACCTATGATTAAGAGGAGTGCATTATGGCTTTCCATGGCCATTGCATGCGGCTTTCTATTGCCCGAGAAAATCTATGCTCAGGAGGGGGAGGGAGCCGCAGATCAAACGGACGAACAGTCCAGTGAAGATGCTGTAGGACAATCGACAGACGAGGATGAAGGCACCGAAGATTCCGCAGATCTTGAGCGGTTAGCGGTAACCGGTTCGCTGTTGCAGCGAACCAATGCAGACACGCTTGAACCATCTGTGATAATAGATGCAGAGCTGTTGCGCAACCGCGGCATCAATAACATTGCCACCATCCTGAATGAAACAGCTGCATTCGGTGCGCCGGCGGCAACGCCCCAGGGCGGACAGAATGGGTTTTCTGTTGGTCAGAGTTTCGTCAACTTTCTGGGTCTGGGCTCACAGCGGACGCTGACAGTGGTCAACGGCAGACGTTTTGTCAGCAGCAACGCGCCAACCATTTTTGGTGAAGACGGTGGTCTGCAGGTCGACTTCAATGCGTTGCCGGTTGCTCTGGTGGATTCTATTGAAACCATAGGCATCGGCGGTGCGCCGACTTATGGCACGGATGCACTGGCCGGCACCATTAACGTAAAGTATAAGCGTGACTTCGAAGGACTCGAATTGGGCGTTCAGTACGGGCTGTATGACATTGGCGGTGATCCTGAGAATGTCTCCGTATCCGGTGCCTGGGGTGCCAACTTTTCCGATCGTCGCGGTAATGTAGCGATTGCGGTGGAATACAATCAGCAGGATGGCCTGGATAACTTTGCCCGCCCGTTGTTTGTATTTGATGACCCGGTATTCCGTGCGGAAGATGGTATTAACCGCATATTTTTTGATCGCGATATCAATATTCTTTCCTTTGACGGTAACATCTCGCCTGGTGGGTTGTTCATTCCGGCGTTGGGTCTGGGATCGATTAACGATGAGTTTTACCGTTTTAATTCCGAAGGTAATATCATTACCTGTGATCCGGGGACGGTCGACCCTGAAAGTATCGTTTCTTCAGTTGAGCTGGTGCCGACACCGAATGAATCAGGCGGTACCTGCGGCGATGATTTCTTCGAGCGCGTTGGCCAGCGTCAGTCGCCGCTGAAGCGTCTGACATTTACCGGTATTGGTCATTACGACATTACCGACAATGTCACCGCATTTGTTGAATTCAATGCATTCAGCTCGGAAGCGGAAGAACTGGCCAATCAGGCGGCATTCAATACAGCTATATTCGGCGATGACAGCGGCCCGCTGACATTCTCTGCGGATCATCCTCTGCTGAACGCTCAGGCGAGACAGACACTGGCTGATCTGGGTCTGGATACTTTCGGTTTGAACAGGAGTAATCAGGATCTGCTGAATGATGGTCCGGACTTCAGTGAAAACGACACCTTGCGTATTGTTGCCGGTCTGGAAGGCGGCTTTACCGCTTTAGACCGGTTCTTCAACTGGGAAGTGTATGCCAACTTCGGGCAGAGCGATATTTCTTCCAGCGGTAGTGACATCATTGACCAGCGTTTCTTTAATGCACTGGATGCCACGGCAATAACCCAGGATATTCTGGATGCATTTGATGATCCGCTGAATGATCTACTGGGTATTTCAGCGGTGCGCAATGGTCAGACAGTGGTGGCCACATTGAGTGACCCGCTGCAGGTTGGCGACGTAGTCTGTCAGGCAGAACTGGATGTGGCCAACGGCACACTGCAACCGGCCTCCGGCAGTGGTGTTGTTGATGGTGAGTTTCCCTTCGTGACCGGTTGTGTCCCATTAAGCCTGTTCGGTAACAACACCTCGACCCCTGAGGCGATTGCCTTTATCCAGGGCCAGCAGGTTTTCCGCAGCGAACTGGAACAGGAAGTTATCCAGGGTACGATTGCGACGGACCTGTTCGAGTTGCCAGCCGGTCCTGTTGGTCTGGGTCTTGGTTTCCAGCACCGGGAAGAAAGCGGTACTTTTGACGCTGGTGGATTTGCTGAGCTCGGTCTGGGACGCTCTGCCCCCATTCTGGATACTGCCGGTCAGTTCAATACCGAGGAGTTCTTCGGTGAAGTGTACATTCCGGTGTTGGATGAAAGCATGAACATTCCGCTCATCAATACACTGTCAATCGAAGGTAAAGGGCGTATTGTGGATAATTCACTGGCCGGCAGCGATACCACATATACGGTGGGTGGCCGCTTTACTACAGTTGGTGATTTCCGCTTTGCCGGTAACTTTACCCAGTCTATCCGTGCGCCTTCGATCGTTGAGCTGTTTGCGCCGATTTCACAGTCTTTCCAGACTGCCGATGATCCCTGTGACAGCGATTTCATCAATGACGAGGTTCTGGATGCCAATGGTGATCCGATACTGGTTAACGGTGTGGGTCTGCGTGAAGCCAACTGTGTGGCGGCTGGTGTGCCGTTCGATGCCGATGGCAACCCCGGCTTTACTTCCAATATTGCTGACGCCACCGCGTTGGGTACCAACGGCGGCAACCCAAATCTGAGAAACGAAATTGCCCGTTCGTGGACAGTTGGCTTGGCGTGGGTACCGAGTTATCTGCGCGGATTGATATTCTCGGTTGACTATATCAATGTCAGCATTGATGACCGGATCGAATCTTTAGATGTGGAAGACAACCTGGTCGCCTGTTTCGATTCGACCGACTTCCCGAACGTACCGTTCTGTAATAACTTCACCCGTGATGAAAACTTCCAGGTGGTTGACTTCACCAGTGGTACTGACAATGCAGCCACATCGGAACTGCAGGCAGTGCTGTTTGACGTCCGTTATGACACCACCATATCAGACCTGTTTAACCTGTCTGATGACTACGGCAGTGTCAATTGGCGGGTGAATGGTATTCGCCGTATTCAAAATGATTTGAGTATTACCGGTATTGACCAGGATGAAGTAGTCGGTGGATTCAATAACCCGGAATGGTCACTGACATTCGATACCAATTATTCACTCGGGCGTCTGGGCTTTTTCTGGCGGACAATCTGGCAGAGCCGGATTCTGCTGGACCCGAACGGTGATGAGGAGTTTGAATTCGAAGGTCAACCGATTACAGATGTTGGAGACCGTTGGTTGCACAATGCCAGCGTTTTCTACGAAGTTCTTGACGGGGTGACAGCGCGCTTCACGGTTAACAATATTGCCAATCGGCGTGGCAGTCTGCTTGACCGGGCGTCGGGCAATATCACCACTTTGTCTGAAATCCTCGGACGTCAATATCTGTTTAATCTGAGGATGACGTTCTGATTAGAAAACAAACTTAGCCAACCACAAATTGCCCCGGCTTAGCCGCCGGGGCTTTTTTAGTAAACCGGAATAAGGGCCTAACCGGCTGAGTGTATTGGTTAATAAACAGATCCGGGAATTGTGACAACGCTTTGGAGTGTTAAACATATGCAGCAAATTAACTGTCGATATCACATCCGCAATAGCGGCATGAGATCGCTTTGCTTTGCTGCTGGATTTTCAAATAACTTGAATCGGGTGACATCATGCGGCTGATGAGTTTTTCTATATACAGGTATGTATTTTTCATAATGTTCTGCGCTTTGGTCTGGGTAAATGGATATAACTCTGCGCAGGCCCAGGGCAGTGATCTGGAGTCGGTGCTTGCCTGTGACAAAATCAAAGAACCAGAAGACCGATTGAAGTGTTTCAATACCATTGTTGAAATTCTTAAACAAAGATCAGGGCAGGCCGGTAATCCGTCTGCCGGCAGTGAGTCGGATCTTGCGGTAGGCGATACTTCACAAAGCGCTCCGGTTCCCCCTGCTGTTGAGCAGGCAACGCCGGAAGACCTGTTCGGTAATCCGCCACCGCCTCCACCGCCGCGGAAACTGGCCAGAGAAGCTCGTCCCGAGTCACCGGCTGAACCTGAAAAAGCCCGGCAGCTTCGTAAGATCAGCTCGGGGATTCGACGCTTCTGGCGCAATAATGATGGCGATTACGTGATTCTGCTGGAAAATGGCCAGATCTGGCAGACATTGGATGCTTCAAGTCTCAGCATCCCTCAGGACCCGGTCGAAGCAACTGTGAAGCGTGGTTTTCTTGGTGGCTATAAGATGGTGGTGCGGAATCAGAGTCGGCGGGGATTATCCGGAAAGGTTAAGCGCATTCGCTGATCTTATTAATACTAAAACTAAAAACTGAATATTTCGGGGAGCAGCCAGTCAGATCAGGTGTAATGGATTAAACGAGGTGGCGACAAATGGATACTCGGATTTTGAAGTTTGCTGAGCATTTGACATTGTGTTTTGCGCTCAGCTTTTCAGCGGTTGCCGGAGCGCTGCAGGTAAAGGTGGACTTCGACCCTGCAGTTGAACGCTATCTACCTCGGATTAATGCTACTGAACAACAACGGGAAGACAATTTCAGACAACTCCATACCAATGCACAGGGGCGCTTCAATTCCATTTTTACTTTCAACCGGGAACGCCTGCAGGGAACTAAATGGGCTGGAGAGCGGTTGATTGGTGACATTAATCAATACACGGTAGAAAACCTGCTGCAAAAGCTGGTAGAAGACAACCTGTCCAGACTGGCTGATACCGAAATCGAGGGCAGTGTAACCATCAGTGTCAGTCGTATCCGCGTTTCCAATTACCCGTTGCCCAGGATAAGTGGCGGCAATACCTATATAGAAGGTGAAATTCGATGGTTTGATGTACAGGGCAGATTGTTGCAGGCTGAACAGCTTAGAACCAATCTGGTCAAGGTGCCGGTGTTGGATCAACCCTATGATGGTGCCAAATACGCTTTCGCGGAGCCGGATGAAAATAATCGCATCGGGCCTGTGGTCAGCCAGTTTGTTGAACAGGGCCTGGAAAGGCTGTTTCCAGAGCATGCAGATCAGATCCATGGTCCGGTGCTGGTGTTGTTTGCTTCGGCCAGCGGCGGACGGGTGGTGTTTCCCTAAGGTTACCGCTGGTAATTGAGCAAATTACGGTCATCAGTTCCATTAATTATTGATTCAGAAACAATTAAGTCGAAGTTCATAGGTGCTTTTATACACTGGCTCCACCTTGAATAGATAAGGAGTTGATTATGAAAGCCCGAATCCTA
>JANQPN010000064.1 GCA_028289455.1 Wenzhouxiangellaceae bacterium | reverse complement strand
ATCATCTGTTACCGGAGTTTTCGGCACTGGAAAACGTTGCCATGCCTTTATTGATCAGAGGTGATGACCCGGCCAAGGCAAAATCTGTGGCTGCAGAATTACTGAATGAAGTTGGTCTGGGTGAGCGGCTCACGCACAAACCCGGTGAGCTTTCCGGTGGTGAGCGTCAGCGTGCAGCTGTGGCGCGGGCCATGGTGACACAACCCGACTGTATTCTCGCCGATGAGCCCACCGGCAATCTGGATGAGGCAACGGCCGCCAGGGTTTTTGATCTGCTGATCGATTTAAACCGACAGCACAATACCGCGCTGATTCTGGTTACCCATGATATGCGGCTGGCGCAAAAGGCTGACCGGCTGCTGGAGCTGACCGGTGGGCACTTGAAGGTATAAGCTGCGATATAGGTGTTTTCTGACAGGGCAGCACTGAAAATACTGCTGCCTGAATAAATGTTTTCATAGCAAAGTGTGCGGATGATTTCCGCAACACGCATGCTTCAGTCTGTTCTCGGTCCTGGCGGGTTGATAGTTGCGGCATGTTTCGGGTTAAGCATTTTAGCCTGGATTCCGATGCTTCCCGACCGTCGGACCTGCGTTATTTTGATGATCAGCGGGTTGGCTGGTTTGTCTCACAGGTACAGCCGGCCTGCAGCCGTTCTGTTGTTGGCTGCGGGTTGGGCTTGTTGGCAGGCTCATCAGGTATTTGCAGTGATTCCGCAGAATCTCATCAACGGCTCGACAACAGTGTCAGGGCAGGTCGTTGGACTGCCCAGACAATCCGCTGGATTACAACAGTTCATAGTGCTTGCAGATCAACCTGACTGGTTGGCAGATAAGCGATTAAGAGTGAACTGGTACCGGCCCGAGCATAGTGTATTGCCGGGTGAACAATGGCAGTTTGATGGAAAAATAAGGCCAGTCTACGGAGCTGTTAATCCGCAGGGATTTGATGCTGCCCGCTGGATGTTGTCAATGCGCGTCAGCGGAACGTTATCGGTGAAAACGGCAACGCAACTGACCCCCGCACGGGATTCGATCGGACAATTGCGGACATCCATTAGTGATTGGGTCAGGCAGACATTGCCGGTAAGTTCTGCAGCCACCATCAGTGCACTGGTGACCGGCGAGCGTGGCAGCCTGTCTGCAGAGCAGAAGGATATGCTGCTGGCTACCGGTACCGGCCATCTGCTGGCAATTTCAGGAATGCATATCGGTATGGTAGGTATGCTGGGGTGGTTGCTGGGCAGGTTGCCGGCTGGTATAGCATTAATTTTCCGGTTGAGGATCGCACAACACCCGG
>JANQPN010000030.1 GCA_028289455.1 Wenzhouxiangellaceae bacterium | reverse complement strand
GTCACAACCCTCTATATGCTGCATGACCTGATCTCGCATCTGCAACGCGCTGCGCACATCAATTCGCTTGGTAACAGTAGGACACTCCTGCTGACAGGGACCGGCCACCAGAACAGTATCAGCCCCGGCATCCGCGGCCGCCTGGGCTACTGCAAAGCCCATCCGACCAGAACTGCGATTCCCCAGAAACCTTACCGGGTCCAGATCTTCATAGGTAGGGCCAGCTGTAATGACAACCGTTTTTCCCTGTAATACTGCGCTCATGTATTCAACACCGTCTTTTGCTGATTGTTGAAATGCACCTGCAGCCGTTCAACAATCTCCTCAGGCTCCAGCATTCTACCGGGGCCATGTTCACCGCAAGCCTGATCACCACTGTCCGGACCAAGCATACCCACCCCGCGCTCCACCAGAATATCGGTATTGTGCCGGGTAGCTGGATGCTGCCACATTTGCTGATTCATGGCCGGCGCCAGCAGCAATGGAGCAGCTGTTGCCAGACACAGGGTTGCCAGCAGGTCATCAGCCAGGCCATTAGCCAGCCTTGCCATGATGTCCGCACTGGCCGGTGCAATCAGCACAAGCTCAGCCCAGCGCGCCAGCTCAATATGGCTCATAGCCTGTTCCGCCTGCAGGTCAAATAAACTGCTGCGCACTGCTTTCCCCGACAGAGCCTGCAGCGTTAACGGTGTAATAAAAGCTTCAGCACCGGCTGTCATGACCACCTGCACATCAGCACCGGCTTTAATCAGCAGTCGGGTTAATTCTGCAGCCTTATATGCAGCTATTCCTCCACTGACCCCCAATAGGATTCGGCGCTGATGCAAATTTTGACCGGGTGCTGTGTTCATCAAAAATCTCTTTACTTACAAAATTGTGCGGTTTGTTCATACATCTCGCAATCTTTTATATGCGTATGCTGACATTTATTTCACCCCCCTGACAGCATAACCTTACTACACAAGGCAATGAACAATGGCAATAACAGACTGGCCGATGGCCGAAAGACCCCGCGAAAAGCTGCTTACACACGGCGCCGAAATGCTCAGCGATGCCGAGTTACTGGCCATTTTCCTGCGTATCGGGTTACCCGGCAAATCCGCCGTGGAACTAGCCAGGGAGCTGTTACAGAACTTCGGCGGTCTGCGACAGCTGCTGACAGCGGACAAAAATCACTTCTGTGGACAGGCCGGTCTTGGTCCTGCCAAATATGTTCAACTGCAGGCTGTGCTGGAAATTGCCCGCAGACATATCGGCGAACAGCTCAAAAAAGGTGAAGAACTGACCAGCGTTGAGCATACCCGCAATTTTCTGCAGCATGTATTACGCGATCAGCGCAACGAACAGTTCGGTTGCCTGTTTCTGGATAACCGTCACCGGGTACTCAAATGGGAAATACTGTTCAAAGGTACAATTGACGCTGCCGCTGTATATCCCAGAATTGTGGTAGAACGTGCGTTATCCCATAATGCCGCTGCGGTGATTGCTGCGCACAATCATCCATCGGGCATTGCTGAACCCAGTAATGCAGATGTTACGATCACCCGACGGTTGAAAAAAGCCCTGGCGCTGCTGGACATCCGCATGCTTGATCATTTCATTATCGGCGATGCTGAACCGGTTTCCATGGCTGAACTGGGCATGGTTTAAGGTCAATTTACAGCCCATCAATTAGCCGGGCACAGGACAGCTCTACTGACTGCATGAATGGCCTTACATTGTTGTTGTAAGTTTAAGCATCATTGGTGTTGATTTACACTGACGGATCAGGCATTATGTGCGGCTATTTCACTGAATTACTGATGGGATTCAATCATGTCTCGAGTCTGTCAAGTGACTGGCAAGCGGCCTGCAGTTGGTAATCACGTATCGCATTCTAATATCAAGACGCGACGCCGGTTTTTACCAAATCTGCATTCACATCGCTTTTGGGTAGCCAGCGAAAACCGTTGGGTTAAGCTGCGTGTATCTACCAAAGGTCTGCGGATAATCGACAAGCGCGGTATTGATGCTGTGCTGAGTGATATGCGCGCACGCGGCGAAAAGGTTTAAGGAGTACACCATGGCTAAGTCTGCACGCGATAAAATCCGCTTGACGTCAAGCGCCGGCACCGGTCATTTCTACACCACCGACAAAAACAAGAAAAACACACCGGAAAAAATGGAAATGAAAAAGTACGATCCGGTTGTGCGTAAACACGTCATCTACAAGGAAGCCAAAATCAAGTAACGGCTTTCCGGTCTGATTTTTAAGAAACCGCCTTCCAGGCGGTTTTTTTATGACGGCATTTTCCTCAACAGCAAATTACCGTAATGATCCGCAGCTGCCTGCCAACCTGAGGCCAGCCAGATTGTAGCCAGTTGATCGACGATAACCGCAGGACCACTCTGATGATTTTCTGCAGGTACCTGATTCCGCTGAATGACAGTTACCGGATCATCGACTCCATATACCTGCTGGACCTCACGGGTTAAGGCTGCTGTTGAGCTGACAACTGGCAGATCCCGCATAGGTGGCCTGCCGGTAACGGTAATCCGGATATTAACCAGCTCAACCGATTGCTCGAGCCGGTGACCATTTTGTCTTGCATGACGCCGCTCAAATTGCTCACTGGCCAGCCCTACCGGATCATCGTCAGTGCTTTTCCAATCAACCGTGATACTGTGGTTCTGACCGTGATAACGGCAATCCAGCTGCCGATGGATAATAATCTGCGACGGATCAACACCTTCCTCGCTCAACTGCCCACAGGCCGTTTCCATCAGTTGTTCAAAACCGTCGTTAATTCCCGATATCTCAACCTCATGCAGCAGTTGCAACCGGCTTTGTGTCAGTTCCCTGCCGGGCGCTGCCAGCAACATTCCAAGGGCAGATAATACGCCCCCATGGACCGGCACCAGTGCGCATGTCATACCCAGCCGTTCCGCCAGCGCACACACATGCAACCCGCCGGCACCGCCGAAACTGATCAACGTCAGTCCGGATGGATCATGGCCACGTTCAGCAGACATAACCCGCAATGCCCTGGCCATGTGTTCATTGGCGATGTCTAAAACGCCCCGGGCCGCCTGTTCAACCGTTATTTCCAGCCTGTCGGCAATATCCGTAAACGAACGCCGTGCAGCATCTTTATCCAGCCGCAGCCTGCCCGCCAGTCTGGCGCTATCAGGAATATGCCCAAGTACGGCATGCGCATCGGTAACTGTTGGCAATTCACCGCCCTGTGCGTAGCAGGCCGGCCCCGGGTCCGCTCCTGCCGATTGCGGCCCTACCTGCAGACCACCGGCAGAATCCAGCCAGGCTATCGATCCTCCGCCGGCACCAATGGTGTGCATATCTACCATTGGCACTGCTACCGGCCACCGGCCAATCCTGCCCTGGCTGGTTAACACCGGCTGTTTTTCAACCAGCGCCACATCGGTTGATGTTCCGCCCATATCAAAACTTAATAGCCGCTGTTCACCGGTTAACCGCCCAATACCGGCTACTGCCGCCAATCCTCCGGCTGGTCCGGACAGCAGCAAGCGAACAGCCTGCTCACCGGCCTGAGCAGCTGCAATGGTATGCCCGGAGCTTTGCATCACCGCAATCTGAGCTTGTGGCAACTGCTGCTGCAGATTTTTCAGATAGCTTTGCAGCATTCCACCAATACGGGCATTCAGCCAGGTTGTAATGCCGCGTTCATACTCACCGATAGCCGGCAAAATATCGGCGGAATAGCTTACGAACAACTGCTCCGGCAATGCGCTGGTCAGCTGTTGTTCCTGGCTGGAATCCAACCAGGAAAACAATAAGCAGATCGCTACTGCTTCAGGTTGCAATTGCCTTATCTGTTCTACAAAATCATCAATTTTCGGCTGATCCAATTCCACCAGCTGAGAACCGTCTGCAGCCAGCCGGACCGGTACTTCAACGCACATCTCCCTGGGTACCGGCGGTGCTTCCGGCTTTGGGCTTAAATTGTAAATTTCCGGTCGATTTTGACGGCCCAGCGTGAGCAAATCGGCAAACCCCTGGTTCGTGACAAAGGCAACTTCTGCTCCGCGGCCTTCCAGTACCGCATTAGTGCCTACAGTGGTTCCATGCACCAGCCGGCAACCGCTTTCGTTTAAACCCAGTTGCTGCAATCCTGAAACAATCGCTCTCCCGGGATCATCAGGGGTGGACAGAACCTTTAGTGTATGCAGCTCACCGAGCGAATCGAGATAGACAAAATCTGTAAATGTTCCGCCGGTATCCACGCCCACTAGAGGCAGTTTTTCAACAGCAGATTGATCGGGAAAATTAGACATGCGCGCTAGTCTATCAGTGATCACACTCTGCGGGGCTTTGTTGAACACGGTTTCTGATAGACAATACCCGAATGCCTGAATTACCTGAAGTTGAAACCACCCGCCGGGGCTTGTGGCCATATCTGGAAAACAGGGTGTTGCGACAAGTGCTGGCTCGCAGGAAAAACCTACGCTGGCCGATTCCCGATGTGGTGACCGCGATGCGTAACCAGCCGGTAATAGCCTTGCAAAGACGGGCCAAGTATTTGCTGTTGCAGTTGCCGGATGGTCACATAATCACACACTTGGGAATGTCCGGTTCCATGCGTGTTGAATTATCGGCAGATGCCGCTGTGCGTAAACACGATCATGTCGACTGGTTGTTGGATTCGGGCAACATAATCCGGTTTCATGACCCCCGGCGTTTTGGCTTTATGTTGTGGCAAGCGGGCGATGACCCGGAGCAGCATAAGTTGCTGTCCAATCTTGGACCTGAGCCATTAGGAGAGGGTTTTAGCGGCGAGTGGTTATGGAGCAACAGCAGAAACCGGAATGTAGCGGTTAAATCTTTTCTCATGAACAACCGGATCGTTGTGGGTGTGGGCAATATTTACGCCTCGGAAGCATTGTTTATGGCTGGTATCCACCCATTGCGCGCTGCCGGCAGAATCAGTCTGCAGCGCTATGCAGTTCTGGCTGAAAAAGTGGTTGAGGTCCTGCAGCGTTCCATCACGCAAGGCGGTACCACTTTACGTGACTTTGTCGGCGGACAGGGCGAACCGGGTTATTTTAAACAGCAATTAATGGTCTATGACCGTGAAGGCAGACACTGCAAACGCTGTGACGGGATAATACGCAGCAAAGTGATCGGACAGCGAAACAGTTATTATTGTCCGAAGTGTCAGCATTAAATATTTGGAAGTTATGGATTTAACCGTTTCCGAAGCAGTGCAATCATCAGCCCAGTGGATCATGCTGGGCCTGACGCTGGTGACTGTTTCATTGACTGTTCTGATTCATTTCAGCTGTCTGAACTGGTTGAGTCAGCGGCTGCCCAAGATGTCGATTGTCCCGCGCAGACGGGTATTAATCATCATTGTTATCGCACTGCTGGCACATGTTGTGGAAATCTGGATATTCGGGGGCGCTTACTGGATCGCAACACGTTACCCGGAGCTGGGCGCCTTATCCGGTGATGCACACACACACCTGCTGGAGTGCGTGTACTTTGCCGCAGCCACATTTTCCACACTTGGTTACGGCGATATCGTTCCCATCGGACCGCTGCGTCTGATGGCCGGCCTGGAAGCATTGACCGGCTTTGTGCTGATCACCTGGACAGCATCGTTTGCTTACCTGGAAATGCAGCGGAACTGGTCCAGTTAACCTATCGCTGATTCATTGCCTCGATCGAATGTCGATATAAGATTTACCCTCCTGCGCAGCCAGACTGTTCAGTCGTACAAGCTTCTCAGTGACCAACTGTTGAATCAATGCTTGTTGTTCGACGAGCTCGCGGGTTAACTCCTCTTCCACCTCACGCATTCCCTGTGTCGGCGGACCATCGTGATCAAAACCGGTGTAGTACAACCAGCCAAAACGCGACAACAGTTTAGCGCCGCCATCACGACCGGCCAGAATATCGTAATCAACCTGGGCATCAGGGCTGTACAAGGCGTGCTCAATCTGATTGATTTGATCCAAAATCTCCTCGCCCAGCGTCTTCAGCTCATCGGCTTCTTGATTTTCCGGATAGCGCGAATGATGCCGCTTAAGCTGAGCCTTGATGTCACTCAGCTGCCGCACATATCCGGCAATCATGGAAATTTTGTCGCGCACTCGCAGCTGAAATTCGACTTGCTGTTGTAAATTTGCAGGACTTGTTTGCACACGAGGATCAGGCAGTAGCGTCAAAGGTTGCTCATATACCTGGCCCACTGCGTTTAACCGTAAACGATATTCCCCCGGTGCGGCCTGCGGGCCGGTGGATATATCACCAACATCCGTGCGTGCACCGGGAATCCTGTCCGGGCCGTTGTAGTGCAAATCCCAGCTGACCCTGTTCATACCGGATGTGGTTTTTAACTCGGCTTTATTTTTGCTGCCCGGACTCCAATCGGGATGCTCCGGCTCCGTATAGGGTGGTTTCAGCTTACTGGTCAGGTTGCGGACCAGGTTACCCTCAGCGTCCAGTATTTCCAGCGTCACCTCTGAATCCGACACTTCAGCCAGATAATAGGTAATACTGGCGCCTCGCGGCGGATTACTGGCAGCCCCTTCGGTGTATTCATTGGGTGCACGGGTATAGACCCAGCGAACTGCCGGTACAGGGGGGAACAGATGTGCCGGCTGTGCTTTAATATCAGCACTCATCTGACGTATGGGATTGAGATCATCCAGAATCCATGCTGACCGGCCGATGGTGCCTACCACCAGATCATTTTCAGTAACAGCCAGATCGGCAATCGCCACAGTCGGCATATTCAGCTGTAGTGAATCCCAGCTATCGCCCGCATTCCGGGATATCATCACTTCCCGCTCGGTGCCCAAATATAAAGTTCCGGGCTGAATGGCATCTTCACGGATAACATGCAGGTAAATTTCATCATCCAGCCCGTCAGTCAGACTTTCCCAGCGGTTCCCATAATCAGTGGTTTTCCATAAGTAGGGAGATTCGTCATCCAACCGGTGGGCATCCGCTACCAGATAGGCCGTTCCTGCATCAAACCTCGATGCCTCAATTCCATTTACGGTGGCCCAATCGGGCAACCCTCGGGGTGTCACTTCCTCCCAGTTCTCACCATCATCACGTGAAATATGCACCAGGCCGTCATCACTGCCAACCCAGATTACGCCGGCCTCCACCGGTGATTCAGCTACGGCAAAAATGGTGCTGTAAAATTCAACACCGGTGTTATCACCGGTTATCGGACCACCGGACCAGCCCTGTTTACTGACGTCGTTACGGGTTAGATCCGGACTGATAATTTCCCAGCTCTGGCCACCGTCACGTGTTCTTTGCAGGGTTTGACTGGCGTGATAGATCACCTTGGAATCATGCGGTGAAATTAATATCGGCGCAGTCCATTGAAAGCGATGACGCAGGTCTTCAGCACCATGGCCTGACCCATTGTCCGGATAAATCCCAACATGCGGGGCAGCGCCGGTACGTTCGTCATAGCGCGAAAAGTAGCCAAGATATTCACCCGCGTAGACTATCTGAGGGTCCTCCGGGTCCGCTACTACAAATCCGGCTTCGCCTCCACCAACCGGATGCCAATCCCAAAACAGAATACCTCCTGAATGCAGGCTGTTGCTTGGCCCGGCCATAGTGCCCCAGTCCTGAATGCTGCCCAGCACTCTGTATGGCATACTGGTATCAGTGGAAATTCTGTAAAACTGAGCAGTCGGCAGCGGTGGCCGCGTCCAGCTGCTTCCCCCGTCCAAACTCAGTGAGACCCCGGCATCACTGCCCACCAGCATTCGTTTCGGGTTTTGCGGATCAATCCAGATGTCGTGATAATCCCAGCCACCCCCTTTTACTGAACGGATATTTTCTCCACCATCTATGGTCTTCAGCATTCTGACCTGCGGGAACCACACGGTATCGGCATCGCTTGGGTCAACAGTCAACGTTGAGTAATACCAGGCTCGTTGGGTTAATCCCGGTGAGTTGCTGACCTGCTTCCAGCTTGCCCCATTATCATCGGAACGGAATAAGCCGCCCTGTTCTGCCTCGATTAATGCGTACACACGGTCTGGTTGTGTTGGCGCAACGCGCACGCCGACCCTGCCCCAGATGCCTTCCGGCAAACCGTTTTTTTCCAGCCGCTGCCAGGTTTCTCCTGCGTCCCTGGAAACATACAACCCACTGCCCGGTCCGCCGCTTTGCATATTCCATGGAGACCGCCGCGTCTGCCACATCCCAGCGTATACAATCCTGGGATTTTCCGGATTTATCGCCACATCCGACGCACCGGTCTGGTCATCTACAAACAGAACCTGTTCCCAGGTGTCACCCCCGTCAGTGGTCCGGTATATGCCTCGCTCTGATCCGGGTCCGAATGGGCTTCCCAATACCGCTGCAAATACAGTGTTCTCCTTCTTTGGATGAATGGCCAGTGTGCCTATCTGACCTTCAGCCTGCCACACATGCGACCACTTCTCTCCCCCATCAGTCGATTTGTAAATACCGTTACCTTCACCAACATTGCCACGGATATTGGCTTCACCGGAACCGACATACACCACGTTGGCATTGGACTCAGACACTGCAATGGAACCCGTGGATGAAATGGATTGATCATCAAAAATCGGAGCCCATTGCAAACCACCGTTGACCGACTTCCACACGCCGCCAGAGGCCAACGCTGCATAGTAGGTCAATGGATCACCGGGTATGCCTGTAACACGGGATACCCGTCCACTGGCAGCGGGGCCGATTAAGCGATATTCAAGATTGGCTTCAGCTTCCTGCTGTCCGTCATCAGCCACCAGCAGCCCATATGAAAAACCTGAAAACAGCAATACGGCAACCTTGATCGCAAGATTGCGCAAACAAGTGGTGATCATCATTTAAGCCCTCAGAATGGTTTATTGTTTGCGGCCGATTATGGCATAGATCCGGTTGGCCGAGACCAGCGGCATAATAGCCCGTCCAGGTTAACCGTCTTTGCGCCAGTTCAGATCAACGCCGGTATCACGTGAGCCCGATTGCAGACTGACATTCCAGTTTTCGGAAAACTCATAACGGGCATTGGCGGTATTGCCGTTATCAAAAAGTCCTAAGCCGTAACTGACAAACAGCTTTGGAAATAAATAAACCCCCAGGTTCAAAGCACCCTGGCCGTTGGCATGATCAAAGTTACTGCCGGTAGCGATATAGGCAAGCGCACTTTCTTCATTGGTGGCAGGGCTGGTATAAACTCGGATAACCGGCTGTTGCGCTACTCCGGATACAGCCACGCCTGCTTCCTCTACCTGCGGATCAGCAAAAATTCTGCGTGCAGCACGAATATCCAGTCGCGGGTTATCTGCCGGTGCATCGTTATAAACAACCCGGCTGTTTTCCAGGGTTAGATTCTGACCAAAAAACTGCACTCTGCCGTCCTGCAGGGCAATCTCGCCATTCACCAGAGGAACCACCTGATTATCCCATGTCAGATCAAGCACTCCAGCCAGATGTGTTTCCAAGATATCGGCATCAATGGCAACCTCTTCTCCAAAAACAACTTTTAGCTGTCCGGCTATGGGTACAGACTCCGCTTCAACCTGATGCTGTTCGGTAACACCAACCAGTACCACATCTTCAGATTCAGTGACTCTGCTGGCACTGCCTCGTGGCGGCTTGATCCTGGCTTCAGGAATCCTTAATTCGCCATTAATCTGATAACCCTGCGGCGATGCAGCTAACTGCAGCTCCGGGCTCAACCTTACTTTAATGGCCTCACTGTTGAATATCTGCAGCTCTTCTCCAGCAATACTCAACTGTGCGGTACGTGTATTGGGAACCAGGCTACCGCTGAGTACGGCGTTACCATCTCCGGCTGAAAAGCCACCGTTCAGCTGCAACACTTCTCCCGGCATGCTGTTCCCGGTCAACTGCAGATTATTCAACTGCATTCCGAGTGGCTGATAATCGACTTCACCATCTTGCAGATTGATATCCATCGCTATCAATGGTTGCCTTAAGGGACCGCTGAAAGTTGCCAGCATCTCCAATTCACCGGCGATGCGATCCAGACCGGGTACCGGTTTCTGCAGCCACTCCAGATTTGGCATAGACAGCTTAACGGTACCGTCAAGCTCTCGCTGATCACTGTTTAACGGCCCTATCAGCATGTCAGTTTCAATGGCATTGGTATCTTCAATGGTCAATTGCATCCGGGTGGAAAGCTGCTGATTGTTATTCAGCGACAAGCTTAAATTGCCCCCATTGACCTGCAGCGGCGGTGAATTGCTATCCAGAAAATGAATTTCACCGGGGCTTAGCCGCATATCACCTTCCAGCTGCGTAATTCGATCCTGCCAGCCGGCCAGCAGTTTCCCGGAAAGCAAATGGTTACTGCGCAAACCTGTGCTCAACCAGGCCTCGGCCATCGACAACGGTAAATCCTGCAGGTCAACTGCTACCTGACTGGAAACCTGTCGCTGATATTCAATACATATGCCTGGATTTTGGCTGCTTTGATCCGCTGGCCCCTGCAGGCATAACGGCTGCAGAACTACACTGTCTGCGTCAACGTTGAGCGCAGCCTGCTGCCCGAGTGACCATTGCCCGGCAAGTTCGTTTTCCACTGTCAGATGGCGCACGTGCCCATTCCAGAAATTCGGTAACGGCCATTGATCCCATTGTCCTGCCATCAACAGATCAAGGCTGGCATCAGGATGGATAGCCTGAAGCTGTAGCTGCTGTTGGTCGTCATCTGCAGTCAATTCCACATTAATTGATGACACCGGTGCCTGATCAGGTATTCGCAGATTGCTTACAACCAGGCTCAGCTCGGCAAGCAAATTGCTGACATCACTTGATATGTTTCCGTCAAGGCTCAACGTTTGCGCGCGCAGCCCCGACCAGGATAATTCTTCCGCATCCAGGTTTGTCTTCAGCAGCATATTATTCAAAGTCATTACCCCGTCATCTGCCGACTCACCATTGATGTTGACCAGCATAGACCCGGCTGCCCCAGGCAGTAACGCTTCCAGTCTGGGAATATCGATTTGTGCCTGCAATGCCTGCTCGTTGCCCTGGAGATTCAGTTGTGCGTCACCTGATTGCAACTGCAGACCATCAGTCTGGATGCTGCCGTTAAGATACTTCACCTGGCCACTGCCGCTGACAGGTTGTTCGCGCAGAGTTCCATTCAGCTTCTGAATGTTGAGTACTGCATCTATCTGCTCTGCCGACTGTGTTCCCTGGCTGTCAGCCTGCAGATTAATAGCGCCGGGAAAGTCCGGCCAATGCATACCTGGGTTGATTTGCTCAGCACTGATGTCGATATTCCATCGCAATCCAGCAGTCCAGTCGACTTCGCCGTCGATATTCAGCTGCCCGTCCAGCGTTTGCATCAGCAATTCCCGTAAAGAAAATACATTATCAGCCAAATGGCCATTCAACATTATTGATGCGCCGGGAACTGCTTCTCCATCGATATCCGTGTTCAGATTTACCGTCATATCTTCCAGTATGCCGCTGGCCTGAAGTTGTCCCTGACGGCTGATGTACTGTGCGCTGCTGCCGCTTTGCGGGGGCCAGCTGAGTTGTTGCCAGTTAACCGACATATCCAACTGGCGGTCGTCCAAGATGTAATCTGCATTGCCGCTGATCCGCCAATCAGTCTCCGGCACCCGCAGGTTAAACTGGTCCAGGCTCAGCAAAGTGTCACTCAGACTCGCCTGCACTGTTCCTGAAATGCCCGGCAGATCAGCCAGTTCCGGTTGCTCGATATCGGGTTTGATATCCTGCAGCTGCAGCCGGACTTCCGCATTTGCAATTTCCGAACTCAGCGCATATTCACCAGAACCGGTTACACGCCCCTGCAAAATCGGGCCTGACAACCGCTCAACAATCAATTGATCCGTATCGCCGGCCAGTGCCACCTCCCACCTACCCTGAATCACCTCCGGGTAGCTGATGCTGGCATTCAACTCAGACTGATGGTCATCAAAGCTGCCATCGCTGGTGAGCTGAAAACTATCAATGACCAGGCTGGCAGTACTGCCTTGTGGTGGCCATGAAATATCATTCTGCAGATTCTGCAGCGACAATTGCCAAACCGGTTCATCAGGCAGGTTTTGCACACTGCCTTCTAAACCTACCGCTATTGGACCGCTGGTTTCAGCTCGCAGGTTTAATTGCTGCAGGGAGCCACGGCTATGCAAATCTGCTGATAAACCACGCAGCTCAGGCAACCTTTCGGTGTCCTGATGGCTTAACGAGACTGTCAGCCCATGCTGAAATGGCTGCTTAAGTTCCACTGTTCCACTGGTATTCGCACTGAAACCACCGGAGTTCACCATCAACTGCTGTAGATCCAGCACCTCATAATAGCTAAGCCGCGCCTGCAGACTGTCAATTTGAACAGGTTGTGCCTGACCTTCGGATATAACCGACAATCGTTCGATCCAAAGATTTTCAAGCTGTATAGCTATCGGACTGGCTAACTCTGGGATATTTTTTGACCGGCCGGTTGCAGGCTGATCACCCGATTCACTCAACTGCACAGCAACATCGCTGATATGCAACCGCCTGATATACAGGCTGGGCCATGGCAGCAGGTCCAGATCAATGGTCAGCTGTACCTGTTGTATATCTGCCAGCACGCCCGCTGTCTGATATCTGAGATTACCCAGCGTCAACCCACTGCCCAAAGTGCCTCGCTGTGTTCCAATATCAAGTTCTGCAGCCGGCAACTGCCGCAATGCAAAACGGGTACCCGATTCAGTGCCAAGAATCCACCAGCGCAGTACCAGTACCAGCACTGCAAGCAGCACCAGCAAACCCACAAAACTGTAAATAAAGCGCTTCATCCAAAGCATAAATCACGGCCCTCCCAAAAACGGCAGCGAACCAAAGGTGAATATCGGCGAGCCAATGGTCAGATGCAAGCGAATCGGACTGCCGTTGTCATTCAGAGCACTGGCAATATCCAGACGGATCGGACCTACCAGCGTGTAAAACCGGACACCCACACCAACCCCCAGACGGAGATTGGGGTTGCCGAAATCATTAAATGCATTGCCTGCATCGGTAAAGGCCGCCAGCGACCAGTTCTCCCCGACCCGGTATTCGTATTCTGCCTTGGCAGTCAGTAAGTGATTCGAACCGTTGCGGTTATCGCTGAGGCTTTCGAAGCCATAACCGCGTACGCTGCGGTCTCCTCCGGCCTGAAACCGGTAGCGTTCCGGCAGGCTGGTCAGTGAGAAATCCAAAGCCTGGTCTCCCAGCATCAATTCCAAATTGGTAGTGGTCGCTTCGGTATAACCCAACTCTGCAGACAACAAGATTTTGGAACGTTCACCCAGCAGCAACTGATGGTTGGCACCTAAATAACCCTGGATAAAACTGGTATCTGAACCAACCCCTTCAAGTGCACCAAGTATGCGCAAATGAGCACGGGTACCACGAATACCAAAACCCTTGCCCCGGATTCTTTGCAGATCAAACGATACCCCGGCCGTCATAACCTGCTGATTGGTTTGCAGCAGCGGTGCCAGACCGGTATTTTCGTCCAGCAGTAACTGCTCTTCCGGCAACAGCTGATTGCTCAAGGCATCATAATCTTCATTCAGAAAACTGACAAAATAACGCCGTTCAAACATCCACCCCTGCACATCTGTGCGCCGTTTGATTTGCGACTGATTGATCAGCCCAACGGTACCCAGCAGGCTGATTCGATTGCCGTTAAGCGCAGGAAAAATATCATCACCGCTATCGGTGTCTTCAAACTCAAAGTCATCATCCTGGCGCTGCAGACTGGCAGAGGCAAAGTAATAATCTCCCGGATTGTTCCCCCGTGGCCGCAGATAATCCGAACGCAGGAAAAACTCCTGATTGGTCTGTTGTGCGCCAAAACCGAAAGACAGGCTGTCGCCATGCGTGTTCAAACGGTGTATGTCCCAACCGGACTGAAACCGTGGCCCGGTATCTGTGCCAAAACCCAGGCCGACATTATAGGTATTGGGTTTGCGCATCTTCAGATCTGCGACCAGATTGATAACCGGCGGGGTAACTCCGGCATCAACTCTCTCGGTAATATCCACTGTGCTGAAATAACCGCTGGCGGCCAGATCGCTGCGCAATTGATCCACCAGTGCTGCCCGATAAGGCTCACCCGGCTGAAATTGAGGATACCGGTCCAGCACTTTTGGCTGTAATGGTATTTCAGCATAGGTAATCTCACCAAAAACCGCTCTTTCGCCGGTGTCATAATGCAGCCGGATATCGGCCTGATTAGTCGTGGCGTCAATGCGGATCTCACTGCTGAGATACCTTCCGTTCACATATCCAAGCGCCCTTGCCAAACGAGGCAATACAGCCTTGGCCTGTTCGTAGTCGGTTTGCAGCAACACAGCACCGGCTGGCAATGGCCAGTCTTCCACCCAGTTTTGCAGTACAGATTGTTGTTCACCCGGGCCGCTCAAAATGATATCGGCATCCCGCACAAGCACGGCCGGGCCGGCGTCTATCTGAACCAGTAATTGCCAATCATCATCTATGTCCGCCGGCTCATTAATCACCACATCGATCTGAGGCTGGTAATAGCCGTATGGCTTTAGCGCATCTGCGGCCTGTTCGCGAATATCCTGTTGAATTGACCGCAGGCGCCAGGCAGATACCTGATCACTGGCCTGCAGACCCAGCAATGCCGGAGAGCTGGATACATTGTCACGCAACTTGCTTTCAACACCGCTTATCTCGATAACAACGCCTGCTGCCAGTGCTGCTGAGGAATACAGCAAACTGCATATCATTAACCATTTTGGAATTGCTGAAATCAATGAACCGGACAAACCATAAACTGTTGTTGATCCGCTAAGTATAGACAAGCCCGATCAATATACCGATTGATTTTTTGTGGCTGATTGTTATCGACACGTAATTTCCCCAGCTGCCAGATTCAAGTTGGTTAGAGTGAAGTTGCCTGCTGCTCTCATTTCGACCTTATCCGGAATCATATTGCTCACTAAATTCATTGAGTCCTGATAAGAAAAGCGCCAGGCAATGCCTGGCGCTTGCATAATTATAAGTATCAGTCAGGATTTAATTCGGACAGATACTGACATCATCAAGTCCGGCTTCAATGATATCGCCAGGACCGGCACCATCAGAAGCCTGCATCCGCAATTGAACCTGCGAACCTGCCGGTACCTGCGTGGTTGCCTGCGTCCATGCTGCAGGTGTACGGGTATCACCTATGCTGACAAACGGTGTGAAGCTGGAACCACCATTGGTGGAAACTTCCAGCAGGAAGAAATCATCACCCGGATCATCATTGCTGTCCCGCTGACCGTGGAAATAAAAAGCTTCCAGGGTCGAAGCATCATTCACCGTCCAAACCGGCGACAGCAACACACAGTTACCGCCATCGATATCGGCATTGCCCGCGGTGGTGTTAGTAGCACTGAATACTGCCGAACCTGAGCCGGTAGTGTTGTCACCACCCACCTGCGTGATGATTCCACCAGCGCTTTCCTGAGTTGGTGTGCCCAGCACATAAGTACCGGTTGAACAGGTCGATGCTGCTCCATTGCTCCAGCCGGCCGCGCCGCTTTCAAAGTCGACTTCAACACTGCACTGTCCACCAGTTGGAGTATCTTCAAACACGCGTACACAACGGAATTTACTTTCATTGTTTGGCGTTCCGCTGTCCTTGTCATTGACAAAAATCAGCCGGAAACCGCTACCGGTAAAGTTCTGGCCAACAGGAATACTGTAGGTCTGGAACGAACCGCCGCCGGTATATTGGGGATTGACCACATTGCCATAATTCTGAGTACCGAACACCCTGAAGATACGATTCTGCGTCAGGTTGTTGTCTTCATCCATACCTATCCCATGGATCTCACCCTGAGAGTCGCTGGAGAACTCAAACTCAACCACCGTATTCGCCGTCAGATTGTAAGTCTGGGTAGATGCTCTCCAGCGGTTGCCGATCAACTGCAGGGTTTCACCACCATCCAGAATATTGACACTTCCCGTACCATCCTGAGTGGCAAATGCGGTAGTGGAGAAGTTATTGAAATCAATCGAACCTGCCGGACAATTACCGGTTGGCGGAGCAGTAACGGTTACCGGTTGAGTCTGGTTATCAGTAGCACCATCATCATCGGTCACGGTTAGGGTAACGTTGAAAGTGCCCGCGTTGGCGTAGGTATGATTTGTGGTTACACCACTGCCGTTGTTGCTGTCGCCAAAAGTCCAGGCATAGTTGACAATTGTGCCGTCACTGTCCGAGCTGCCGCTTCCGTCAAAACTGCAGGACAGATCAGTACAGTTGAACGTAAAGCTTGCGTTAGGCGGCTGATTGACCGGCCCGCCCGCATCACGCTCAAACTGAACAAACCGGGAATCGGGCTGTGTGGGACTGCTGAATGCAAAGCAGGTACCAACCCACTGGTCAGGATCACTCGGGAATTCACGTGTGGTCAGGTAGTCACCGGTACGGTCATTATTGGGGCCGTTTACTCCCTGGATAACCGACACATAATCCAAAGGCGCAAATACATTGCTGTTGCTGTCATCAGAAACAAATGCCAGACATTCAAGCGCCTGATTACCACCGGCGGCAAATATTGTTCCGCCTACATCACCGTTGCCGCTGGCTGCAGCCGACGGATAAATATAAGCAAAATTATTACTGAAAATATCCTGATCATCGATATGACTCAGGTTACTGGTGGCATCAAATCGTGATACGCGTGTATACGGGAAACTAAAGGTCCCGTCCTGAGAAGGCACCCACATAAACCCAACCACCCCATCAGCTGCATAGCCAGCCAGAATGCGGCTGTCGACGAAGTCACATGGGTTAAAACCGCCTGGGTCGGTGCATACCCGACTGTTATTGGTCCAGGATGCCACTGAGCGATCTACAGACGTCGGTGATGTTTGACCGGTTGACCATGACCAGATACGGACAGTCGAGGTTGATACATGATCTGCAAAATACATCGGA